>CBFHLG010000005.1:24941-112162 GCA_965656625.1 Puniceispirillaceae bacterium (SeqCode) | reverse complement strand
ATCCAGAATGAATACAGCCTGTTGTGCCGCTTATTTGATTTGGATTTGGCAGAGCTTTGTCATCATGAGAAGGTTGATTTACTGGCCTTCTCGCCGCTGGCAGCCGGGTTGCTCACCGGAAAATACAGCGGCGGATCTGCCTTGCCGGATGGATCACGCATGGCCGCTACGCCTGATCTGGGTGGGCGCACCACCGCGCGTGTCTGGCCAGCAATTGAGGCCTATCTCGGCATTGCCCAAAACCATGGTTTGGATCCGGTCCATATGGCCCTCGCCTGGGCGATGATGCGCCCCTTCATGGGCTCAGTGATTTTCGGGGCGACCACGCAATTACAACTCGAACATATACTGGCTGGCGCCGACCTGGTTCTTACAGATGAGGTAATGGCCGAAATTGATGCGGCGCACAAAGCCCATCCGATGCCTTTCTAGCGGTTTCCAGGCCGCGACCGATTACTGGGGCGGCAGGGGCGATATCAAGTTTCACAATTTATGTAAGGAATGCCGAAGTGAGCAAGCTATTTGAAGAACTTGATTATCAGGAAACGCCGCTAGGGCCAGTTTCACTGCGCAGGCGCCGCGATTTGAGGCTGGATGTTGACATTATGGAAATCATGCTTGGCGATGAACATCTAATGTCGGACTTGTTCACCACTTCAGAAATTGCACTCGCGACTGAAGGCCTTAGCGCAAATGAACAAAACAAACCTTTATCTGTTGTCGTTGGCGGGCTGGGCATGGGGTTTACGGCAAATGCCGCGCTCTGTGATGAACGGGTTGATGAGCTGCTTATCATTGAAAAGCTTCTGCCCGTTATCAACTGGCATCAGGACGGGCTGATCCCCCATGGCAGAGAACTGTGTCAAAACGCCAAAGTCAGGTTTGTTGAAGGCGATTTTTTCGTCATGGCAGAGGGTGAGTGGGGATTTGACCCCAGCACGAGCGGCAAAAAATTTGATGCCATCCTGCTCGATATAGACCATAGCCCGGATTTTTTTCTCACGCCGGCCCATAAAGAGTTTTATGAGCTTCACGGCTTACGGAACTTAAAACGCCATCTGTGTTCGGGAGGGGTTTTTGCTCTGTGGTCAAACACGCCCCCGGAGGACAGGTTTTTGCACCGCTTGAAATCTGTTTTCACGACGGCACGCGCGCAAGATATAACCTTTTACAACCCTCTTCAGGACCGCGATTTCAGGCAAAGTATTTATCTGGCTTTTAATTGATCCCCCCCCCTTCCTCTGGCAAACAGGCCTGAGGATACGGGGCCTTAAGAGCATCCGACCCACCAGACAGAACCTGACAGCCGCGTGACGCCTTATTAAAGGCAGTTCTATTGGGTGAAAAGAAATGGCGGAGGGGAAGGGATTCGAACCCCCGGAAGGAGTTTCCTCCTTCAACGATTTAGCAAACCGCCGCCTTCAGCCACTCGGCCACCCCTCCGCAAATTTTCGAGGCTTAAGTTGGGATTGCTCCCCACGGCGTTTGTACCTCCTGCTTAATCTGACATCGCCGGTCTGTCAATTTTGAAATGCGCTAAAGATTTGGTTTTTTGCGGTTGTGTGACTATCATTGCACTGACAAGTTTTTTTTAGTGGCGGGCAATATAAGGACGGCAAAGATGGACCAGCTTACAGCGATGCGCCTGTTCACGCTGATTGCCAAAAACCGCTCATTCAAAGCGGCGGCTGAGGAAATGGGTGTTGCCCCGTCTGTGGTGTCCAAACATCTGCTGTCGCTTGAGAAACATCTGGGCACAAAGCTGTTGAGCCGGACCACGCGCACGGTTGATCTGACAGAAATGGGCGAGCTGTATCTGGCGAAATGTCGCGGCATTCTAAAAGACGTGGATGATATCGAGGCTGTGATCAGCACCGAAACCGGCCAGTTGAAAGGCGGGCTGCATGTCAATGCCCCGCCCGGCTTTGCCCATCGCCATATTGCCCCGCATCTGGCCCTGTTCTTTGACCGCTACCCTGATATTCATCTTGATCTGATGACGGCTGACAATGATTCAGACAAGCTGCAGAGCCAGGTGGATGTGCAGATAAAAGTGTCTGAAACCCGCCAGCAGGACAGTGTGGTGATGCAGATACTGGCACCCAATAAACGCAAGCTTGTCGCCTCGCCAGATTATCTTGAGCGTATGGGCATTCCAGAGCAGGTGAACGATTTAAATAAACACAAGCTGATCACACTGGAAACAGGGCATCAGAATAATGACTGGCATTTCCGGCTTGATGAGGCAGAGATGGAAACCTTCCGCGCGCATGGCAATCTGTGTCTGGACAGCGGCGATGCCATTCTGCGGTGCGTGCTGAATAATGGTGGACTGTCGATGTTGCCAACCTATATCGCTGGCCGCCATATCGCGTCTGGCGCGCTGATTCCCGTGCTTGATGCGATGGTGGATGAACGCACCCCGATACATGCGTTGTGGCGCGCCCAGAACCACCGTGCGCCCAAAATCGAGGTGTTCCTTGAGTTTCTGACCGAAATTTACGGTGCCATCCCCTATTGGGACGAGCAAACCAGCGACAACAAGGCAGCCGCGTTACGGGCCAGCCAGTAGCCAGCCTCGCCTGCCTGCCCGCTTGCTCAGCCGTCCAGCTTGGCTTTCAGGATCTGGTTCACCATGCCCGGATTTGCCTGGCCACCGGACAGCTTCATGGTCTGACCAACAAAGAACCCGAACAGCTTGTCCTTGCCGCCGCGATATTCATCAACCTTATCTTGATTTTCGGCCAGAACCTGGTCAATCAGCCCTTCAATAGCGCCTGTATCAGACACCTGCTTCAGGCCTTTTTCTTCGATGATATCGGCGGCCTGACGGCCGGTTTCAAACATCTCGGCAAACACATCCTTAGCGATCCGGCCAGAGATTGTGCCTTCTGAAATCAGCCCGACAAGCGCGCCCAAAGAAGACGGGCTGACCGGGCTTTCGGCTAGCGATTTACCAGCTTTATTCAAGGCCCCAAACAGCTCAACACTCATCCAGTTAGCGACCAGCTTTTTATCCTGACCAGCACTGGCGGCTTCATAAAATTCAGCTGTCTCACGCTCTTCAGTCAGAACCCCGGCATCATAAGACGACAGGCCATAATCGGCTATCATCCGCGCCTTTATGTGGTCAGGCAGTTCAGGCAATTCAGCTTTGATCTGGTCAACATAATCCTGGCTGAAGGTCAGCGGCAACAAGTCTGGATCAGGAAAATAGCGGTAATCATGGGCATCTTCTTTGCTGCGCATCTGGCGGGTTTCACCGGTGGACGTGTCAAACAGGCGGGTTTCCTGATCAATCTGGCCTCCGGATTCCAGAACTTCGATTTGCCGTTCAACCTCAAAATCGATTGCCTGCATGATAAAGCGAACCGAATTCAGGTTCTTTGTCTCAGTGCGTGTACCCAGCTCTTCGCCCGGCCGGCGCACAGACACATTCACATCAGCCCGCAATGAGCCTTCTTCCATATTGCCATCACAAGTACCCAGATAGCGCAGGATAGACCGCAGTTTCTTGACGTAGGCCCCGGCCTGTTCAGCTGAGCGCAGGTCAGGTCGTGACACAATCTCCATCAACGCCACACCAGACCGGTTCAGGTCAATATAGCTCTTGGAAGGGTGCTGATCATGCAGGGATTTACCGGCGTCCTGTTCCAGATGCAGACGTTCAATACCGATGGTGTGGCTAGAGCCGTCAGCCAGCTCAATGGTGATCGCCCCTTCCCCCACAATCGGCTGTTTGAACTGGCTGATCTGATAGCCTTGCGGCAGATCAGCATAGAAATAGTTCTTGCGGTCAAATACGCTGAACAGATTAATTTCTGCGTTCAGCCCCAGACCTGTCTTTATCGCCTGGCGCACACATTCAGAATTAATCACCGGCAGCATGCCCGGCATCGCGGCATCCACCAACGAGACATTCTGATTGGGGTTGGCCCCGAAGGATGTAGACGACCCGGAAAACAGCTTTGAGGCAGAGGTGACCTGAGCGTGAACCTCCATGCCAATGACAACTTCCCAGTCCCCTGTCTGACCCTGTACAAGATTGCTCATTTCATCTCTCTCCTACAGTGTGGCTGATGCGTGACGCGGCGGCTGGCCGTTAAATCCGGCCTGCTGTTCCAGGCATCTGGCGACCTGATATAGCGTGTCTTCACGAAACGCGCCGGCCAGGACCTGAAGTCCCAGAGGCAGGCCGTCTGCAGACAGACCGGCAGGAACCGAGATACCCGGCAAACCTGCCAGATTGGCTGGCACCGTAAACACATCGTTCAGATACATGGTTACCGGATCTTCCTGTTTTTCCCCTAGTGGGAATGCCGCGGTCGGCGTGGCTGGCGTCAAAATGGCATCAACTGTCTGGAACGCATCATCAAAATCATTTCTGATCAGTTGCCTGACCTGCTGTGCTTTCAGATAATACGCGTCATAATAGCCGGCTGACAGCGCATAGGTGCCGATCATAATCCGTCTTTGCACTTCATCACCAAACCCAGCGGCGCGGGTGGCTTCATACATCTCATCAAGTGAGCCGTCTGCCTCGGCGCGGGCCCCATAACGTACACCGTCATATCGGGCCAGATTTGAGGATGCCTCAGCCGGCGCGATAATATAGTAGGCTGGCAGCGCATATTTGGTATGCGGCAAGGAAATCGGGACCAGTTCAGCCCCGGCATCCTTCAGCCAGGCCTGGCCAGTTTCCCACAGCGCGGTAATCGCCGGGTCCATGCCATCCATCACATATTCAGCTGGAATACCGATTTTCAGGCCTTTCACGCCTTCATCCACCCCCCGCGCCAACGCCGCTGTCAAATCAGGCAGCGACAGATCAGCTGAGGTTGAATCCTTCGGATCATGGCCAGCCATAGCCCTGAACATCAGGGCTGAATCTTCAACCGTGCGGGTAAACGGCCCGGCCTGGTCCAGAGAAGAGGCAAACGCCACAACGCCCCAGCGCGAACAACGGCCATAGGTTGGCTTCATGCCCACCACACCACAAAACGCAGCTGGTTGGCGGATAGAGCCGCCTGTATCTGTACCCGTGGCCATCAGGGCTGAACCTGCCGCCACAGCAGAAGCAGACCCGCCAGATGAGCCACCTGCAGCCAAATCGGCGCCGCCCGCGGCGCTCCACGGGTTGACCGCCGGACCAAACACAGACGTTTCATTAGCCGAGCCCATCGCAAATTCATCACAATTCAGCTTGCCCAGCATCACCCCACCTTCAGCCCACAGCTTTGTGGTAACGGTGCTTTCATAAGTCGGCACAAAGCCTTTCAGGATAGCTGAACAGGCAGTGGTCTCCACACCCGCGGTGCAGAACAAATCCTTTACCCCCACTGGCAGACCTTCAATAAGACCGGCTTTGCCGTCTGCGCGGTTTTTATCGCTCTGTCCGGCCATATCAATCGCTTTATCAGCGCTCATCGCAACATAGTTATTGAGAGATGAAGTGGCCTCTGCCGCCTGCAGATAGGCTGTGGTCAGTTCAACAGAAGATATATCCCCCGCGCCCAGGGCCGCGGTGGCCTCAGTTGCGCTTAGTTTCAGAAGATCATCCATTATTCCACCACCTTCGGCACAACAAAAAAGCCACTTGCCTGATCTGGAGCATTGGCCAGAATATCGTCAACCTTATTGCCATCTGAGACAACATCGCGGCGTTGCGGCAGCGCATGACCGGTTACACTGGCCAAGGGCTCAACACCGGTGGTGTCCACCTCATTCAGCTCTTCAATCCAGTTTAGGATGGCGTTCAGCTCACCAGCGATTTTTTCCTGCTTATCCTCAGGGACATGCAGACGGGCCAGACGCCCGATTTTTTTCACAGTGTCTTTATTTACACTGGTTTTGTCTGTAGACATGATAGATAGGACCTTCGACAAAATCTCAACAACGCGATTTCAACCCGTTCATTAGCAGTGACCATGCCTGTCTGCAACCTTTACGACCTTATAAATGCGATTTCACCCGGACAAAAACTGCTGGGGCTCGATATCGGCAAAAAAACCATCGGTTTGGCCATCGCTGACCCGCGCACCAGAGTGGCGTCGCCGCAACCGGTATTGTGGCGCAAAAAATTTACCCCGGATGCCGCACATCTCATCAGCCTGATAGAGGACCAGAACATTGGCGGGCTGGTATTGGGCTGGCCGCTTAATATGGATGGCACAGCTGGCCCGCGTTGTGATTCTGTGCGTGATTTCGCCCATGCCTTCCTGCGCCTGCATGAAATTCCGATCAGCTTTCAGGATGAACGGCTGTCCACACAGGCGGTTGAAAAAGACATGATCGCTGCCGATATGACCCGGGCCAAACGGGCGGTCAGACGAGACAGCCTTGCCGCGGTCTGGATTCTGCAATCCGCGCTGGAAAGCCAGCAGAGCCAAATCCCCGGCTAAAGACATCTGGACGGGCAGAATAAAACCGATTATAGAACAAGTCGTATGACAGATGATGTAAAACAAAAGACGGCGGCCGCATTAACCCACCGCCATTTGTTAGGGATAGAAGGGCTAAGCGCCCTTGAAATGCAGTCCCTGCTTCATCGTTCCCATTATTTTGCAGACATTGTCACCGGCGAGAGCGAAGACCCAGGCCTCGAAACCCTGCTGAAGGGCCGTTCGGTCGTCAATCTGTTCTTTGAGAATTCGACCCGCACGCGTGTCTCTTTTGAGGTTGCAGCAAAACGGTTGGGCGCGTCTGTGCTGAATATCTCTGTTTCCGGCTCATCAGTGAAAAAAGGGGAGACACTGATAGATACCGCTACAACCCTGAACGCGATGAAGCCGGATATTCTTGTTATACGGCATCAAAACGCCGGGGCGCCGACCCTGCTCAGTCACCATGTTGATGGGGGCGTGATTAATGCCGGTGACGGCCGCCACGAACACCCGACACAAGCCTTGCTGGACGCGCTGACAATTCTGCGCCGGTTTGGCCGGATATCCGGGCTGAAAATCGCCATTTGCGGTGATATCGCGAACAGCCGTGTGGCCCGCTCAAACCTGTACCTGCTGGGCGCACTGGGGGCCGATGTACGCTTTGTCAGCCCGTCTACTTTGATGCCAGCGGACATTGACAGCTTTGGTGTGCCTGTCTTCACTGATTTGGAAGCGGGCATTGCCGGGGCCGATATTGTGATGATGTTGCGGTTGCAGACAGAACGGATGCAGGGTCGGGAAATCCCCAGCCAGCATGAATATTTTAATCTGTTCGGGTTGAACGCAGACAAACTGGCACGAACCGCGCCTGATGCGCTGATTATGCACCCAGGCCCGATGAACAGAGGTGTTGAAATTGATTCTGTAATTGCAGATGACCATGACCGCAGCCTGATCACCACCCAGGTTGAAATGGGCGTGGCCGCCAGAATGGCTTGTTTGGAAGCGGTCGCGCTGTCATCCAAAAAACCGGGGGAGAGATGATGCGGCAGCTTTTGACAAATGCCCGTCTGATTTGCCCGTCACAACAACGTGATGAGACAGGCTGGCTGCTGATAGAAAAGAAAAAGATTGCGGCCAGTGGGACGGGAGCCCCAAGCACGGATATTTCAGCGGACGAGGTGACCGACTGTGGCGGCCAGATCATCGGACCAGGCTTTGTTGATATGCGGGTGCAGTCCGGCTATCCGGGGGCAGAACATCTGGAAACACTGGACAGCCTGTTGCAGGCGGCCGCGGCAGGCGGCATTACCTCTGTTGTGCTGCTGCCCTCTACCACGCCGGTGATGGACAATGCGGCCATGATTGACAGCCTACAGCTCCGCGCGCGCCGGATTGGCGGCGTGAAACTGCATTGCTATGGGGCGATGACAAAAGAGCTCGAACAGGAACAGATGGCTGAACTCGGGCTGATGGCAAAGGCCGGCGCGGTCGGATTTGCAAGCGGCACAATGTCAGTTCAGAACGCGCTGTCTATGCGCCGGATACTGACCTATGCCCGTATGCTGGACAAGCCGGTTATACATCATTGCGAAGACACCAGCCTTGGCGAGCATGGCGACATGAACGAGGGCGAGACATCAACCCGTCTCGGCCTGCTGGGCAAGCCTTCTATCGCAGAAACGATTATTCTGGAACGCGATATCCAATTGGCCGAGCTGACCGGGGCGCATTATCACGCCAGCCATATCTCAACGGCTGCATCGGTAGAGATCATCAGGCGGGCAAAACAGCGCGGCATTAAGGTCAGTGCGGATACCGCCCCACCCTATTTCATGCTGAATGAGGTGGCTGTGTCCGGCTATGATACGCGGGCCAAGGTGAACCCGCCGCTGCGCCGCGAGGATGACCGGCTGGCGATTATCAATGGTCTGGCCGATGGCACCATTGATGCGATTGCCTCTGATCATGTGCCAGTTAATCCTGATATGAAAAACCAGCCCTTTACCCTGGCCAGTTCTGGGGCTTCTGGTCTGGAAACGTTGCTGGCGATGACGGCAAAGCTGGTCCATGGCGGGCATCTGAGCTGGACCCAAGCCTTTACCCTGCTCAGTACCGGCCCGGCCCGGCTGCTGGGTCTTTCTTGTGGCAGCCTGCAGGCAGGTGCACCAGCGGATCTGGTAAGAATTGACCCGAACGCCTCTTATGTCATTAAGGGGCAGACATTTAAGTCGCTGTCCCGCATTACCCCGTTTGACGGCCAACCTTGTGAAGGCCGGGTAACCGGGCTGTGGGTAAATGGCAAGGCTTGTCTTGCTGATGCACGATAACAGATGAGCGAGGCTTTGTCTGTTCTCATCCCCGCCGCCTTTGCACTTGGATATGCCCTGGGTGCGGTACCGTTTGGCCTCGTGCTGGTCTATCTGGCGACAGGCGAGGACATCCGCACCATCGGTTCCGGTAATATCGGCGCAACCAACGTGCTGCGGACAGGCCGCAAGGGGCTGGCGCTGCTGACCCTTGTTCTGGATGCGCTGAAAGGGGCGATAGCCTATTTTATCTGCACTATCTGGCTGTCCCCTGAAAGCGCGGCCTATGCCGGTTTTGGTGCTGTTATTGGCCATTGTTTTCCGGTGTGGCTGCGGTTTAAAGGCGGCAAAGGGGTGGCCACCGGTATGGCTGTAATCGCCGCCATATCACCTGGTGCGGGGCTGGTGATGGCCCTGACCTGGCTGTTCTGTGCCGCTGTCAGCCGGATATCGTCTTTGTCCGCCTTGCTCAGCTTTGTGGCGGCGGGCGCCTTTATCTCCTTCGGCCCTTATCAGTTCGCACAGGCTGTGGAAATTACCGTCTGGGGCATTGGCGTGCTAAGCTGGTTCCGCCATAAAGAGAATATCCAAAGGATCATCAAAGGAACCGAAAGCAGGATTTCTTTTAAAAAAAACACGCCCCATTAACAAAAAATTAAGACCTAGCGGTCTATGCTCTGGTCAATGGACCAGCAAACCCTCATCCAAAAACTCCGGTTAATCCGGACCCCGAACATCGGACCGATTACGTGCCAGTTGCTGATGCGCCGCTATGGCAGTGCGGCTGCAGCCCTTGATGCGGTGCCGGATTTATCCGCCCGTGGCGGCCGCCAGTTAAAGCTGGCGTCCAAACAAAAAGTCGAACAGGAAATGGAGCAGGTCGAAAGATTAGGGGCCGAGTTTATCTGTTATGGGGATGATGAGTATCCAAAAGCCCTAATGCGGTTTGATGACGCCCCGTTTGTGCTGACTGTGAAGGGGCATAAATCGGTTCTGGCGGCAAAGGGATGCGCACTGGTCGGGGCGCGCAATGCGTCTATTAACGCGACCCGTCTGGCGCAAAGCATTGCCACAGAGGTTGGTGCGGCGGGCTATTGTATTGTCTCTGGTCTGGCCAGAGGGATTGACACCGCCGCCCATAAGGGCAGCCTGGCCACTGGCACAATCGCGGTTCTGGCCTGTGGTGTGGATGAAATTTATCCGCCTGAAAATGCCGAGCTGTTTTCGCGTATCGCCGAACAGGGCCTTCTGATGAGTGAGATGCCTGTTGGCACAAAACCCACGCCGCGGCTGTTTCCTGCCCGCAACCGCATTATCGCTTCTCTCAGCCTTGGGGTTTGTGTGCTTGAGGCGGCGTTTCAGTCAGGCTCGCTTATTACTGCGCGTGAAGCAGGGGAGCGCGGCATTGAGGTTATGGCCATTCCCGGCTCACCTCTTGACCCCCGATCTCAGGGCACCAACCGGCTGATCCAGGACGGCGCGCATCTGGTTCAATCAGCTGAGGATATTTTATCTGTGCTGGCGCAACGGCCCGATATCAGACAGCCTGATCTGCCTGATTTCGGCGCAGGCCGGATACCAGAGGGATCAGATTTATCACCCGAAGAGTGGGCAAAAACGAGGCAAATTCTGCTCGAAAATCTGGCTCATGACCCGATTGGTGTTGACGAATTGTGTCGCTGGTGCCATGTCTCTGCGATAGATGGTCAAGCGATACTGCTGGAACTTGAACTGGCCGGAGACGTGCAGAGACATGCTGGAAACCGGGTGTCTCGTTTGTATCAGGACAGCTAATGTTCTTGTAAACCTTACATTATCCGCCTTAAAGACCATCACTGAACAAGACGAAGGGTTGCGTTAGATGAAAGTCGTGGTGGTCGAATCACCGGCCAAGGCCAAAACCATAAATCGTTATCTGGGTGACGGGTACACTGTACTAGCATCCTATGGGCATGTCCGTGACCTGCCCTCCAAAGATGGTTCGGTCAAACCAGATCAGGATTTTGAGATGAGCTGGCAAATCTCAGATTCCGGCGGTCAGCGTATCCGCGACATCAGCAAAGCCCTGAACGGGGCAGACCGTCTTATCTTGGCCACTGACCCGGACCGGGAAGGCGAGGCAATTAGCTGGCATGTGTGCGAATTGCTGAAACAAAACAGCAAAACACGCGATATTCCCTATGAACGGGTGGTGTTTAACGAGATCACCAAAACCGCCATCCTGAAAGCAATTGATTCACCGCGCGAGCTGGATATCGACCTGATTGAGGCCTATCTTGCCCGGCGCGCCCTTGACCATCTTATTGGCTTCAGCCTGTCGCCTGTGCTGTGGCGCAAGCTGCCCGGGTCTCGTTCTGCCGGACGGGTGCAGTCTGTGGCCTTACGGCTGATTTGTGAGCGTGAAGCCGAAATAGAAGCGTTCCGCACAGATGAATTCTGGTCAGTTGACACTGATTTCACAACAACAGACGGCGCCCAGATTGTAGCCCGGCTGACCCATCTTGACGGGCAAAAGCTGGATAAACTGAGCCTCGGCACTGAGGCAGAGGCCGTTGCCGCACAACATCGTATTGAAGCGGCAAGCTGGCAAGTTTCTTCAATTGAGACCAAACGCGTCAAGCGCCGCCCTGCCCCGCCATTCACCACCTCAACACTGCAACAGGAAGCCTCTCGCAAGCTGGGCTTTTCGGCCAGCCGGACAATGCAAATCGCGCAGAAACTGTATGAAGGCATTAACCTTGGCAGTGAGACCACCGGCCTTATCACCTACATGCGGACAGACGGCGTTCAGATGAGCTTTGAGGCCATTGGCCAGATAAGAGACGCTATCGGCCAGACCATCGGTGCCGATTTTGTCCCTGAAAAGCCGCGCATGTATAAATCAAAAGCCGCCAACGCCCAAGAAGCCCATGAGGCGATCCGGCCAACCTCTATCTGGCGGCATCCAGATGAGGTACGCAGACGGCTGGATTTTGACCAGTTCCGCCTGTATGAGCTGATTTGGAAGCGGGCCATCGCCAGCCAGATGGCAGATGCCCAGCTTGACCAGACCGCTGCTGACCTCAGCGCGACCACAGATCATCTGACGATGCGGGCAAACGGATCAGTGATTGTGTTTGACGGTTTCATGAAAATCTACCGTGAAGACCGTGACGACCAAGACGATAAGTCAGCTGACCCGCAAAGCCGGATCCTGCCGCCGCTCAGCCAGGGGCAGGATTTAAGTGTTGCGCAGGTTCACCCCGAACAGCATTTCACCCAGCCGCCGCCGCGCTACACGGATGCCAGCCTGGTCAAGCGGATGGAAGAGCTGGGTATCGGCCGGCCATCAACCTATGCCAGCATCATGCAGGTTATCGAAAAACGCGGCTATGTGCTGAAAGATGGCAAGCGGTTTATCCCTGAACACCGGGGGCGGATCGTATCCACCTTCTTAGAGAATTTCTTCACCCGATATGTCGAATATGACTTCACCGCCGCGTTAGAATCACGTCTGGATGAGGTCTCTGACGGGAAGCTGGACTGGCGCAGCCTGCTCAAGCAATTCTGGGTCGATTTTGCAGCTGCGGTTGGTCAGGCGATGGATCTGTCTGTGCCAGATGTCATGAAGACACTGGACAGTGAGCTGGAAAAACTGTTCTTCACCCCAGATGAAAACGGCCAGATACAGCGCATCTGCGGTAAATGTGGTACCGGCCATCTGGAATTGAAGCTGGGCAAGTTCGGCCCGTTTATCGGCTGCAACAACTATCCTGAGTGCCGGTTCACCCGCCAGATTGTGGCCGCTGGTGAAAGCGATGATGGCGCCCAAGAGTTAGATGATGACAAGCTGCTCGGCACAGATGACGCCAGCGGTCTGCCTGTCTATCTGAAGAAAGGGCCGTACGGGTCTTATGTTCAGCTTGGCGGTGAGGATGTGAAAAAACCGAAACGCTCGTCTCTGCCCAAGGGCAAGCCTGTGATGGAGGTTGACCTTGAATATGCGCTGGGGCTGTTGTCTTTGCCGCGTGATATCGGGCTTCACCCGCAAACCTCTGAGATGATTCAGGCCGGGCTCGGCCGCTACGGGCCTTATCTGAAATATCAGGGCAAATTTACCAGCCTGAAGGATGGGGATGATGTGCTGAGTGTGGGCATCAACCGGGCTGTTGATTTGCTGGCTGAGGCGGCAAAGACCGCCGGACGGGTGTTGGGCGAGCATCCCGATGGGGGTGAGGTACATTTGAAGCGCGGCCGGTTTGGTCCGTATTTCGAGCATAACAAATTGCGCGCGCCCATGCCGAAAACGCTGGAAATGGAATCCGTAACACTGGCGGAAGCGCTGGAAATACTGGCCGCGAAAGCGGCTCAACCCGCCAAGAAAACCAAAGCCAAGAAGACAAAGGCGAAAGCCAAAACCAAAACCAAAACCAAGGCCAAAACAAAGACGAAGACAAAAGCAAAAGCGAAGACAGGCTGATCAGACCGTGACACGCCGCCCCCCGCCTTTGCCTGATGATGACGCTCTTAAAGCCTTCATTGAGGCCAGTCCGACCCCGCCAAAGCTGCGGGAAATTGCCAGAGCCTTCGGCCTTGCCCCGCAACAACGTGCTGAATTACGGGCCCGGCTTCATGCCCTGGCCGCCGGACAGCCACTAACCACAACACAAGATAAAGGCCACCCCCCCGCGGTCAGCCTGTTGCAGATAACCTCAGTTGACAGTGACGGTTATGGCCTGGCGAAGCCGGCAGAGGCCGCAGATGAAGACAGCCCAGATATTGTTATTCTGCCCTCTGCCAAACGGGGCCGGGCGATACAGCCAGGTGACCGCGTTCTGGCCAGGCTGAAACCAGGTCCGGACGGCCCGCCACAGGCCGATGTGATGCGCATCCTGCCAAAAGGACAAAGCCATATCTTTGGCCGGGCGGTGAATACCGGCAATGCGGCACGGCCGCGCTGGGTTCTGGAACCTGCCGAAAAGGGCGGCAAGAGAGACGTGCCGATCAAGGGGTCCGCCCCGCTTTCATTTGCAGAACATGACCTGCTGGAGGCAGAGCTGATAAAAGAGGGCGGCTACCGTCTGGTGGCCCAACCCATCCGCAATCTTGGCCCGGCTGATGACCCGGGCGCCTTCACCGCCCTTGCAATTGCCGAATTTGGTCTGCGGCATGTCTTTACCGAAGAAATGATAAAGGCGGCAGATACAGCCAGCTTGCCGGAATTGGCCCGGCGGACAGATTTACGCCCGTTACCTCTGGTCACGATTGATGGTGAGGACGCCAAAGATTTCGATGATGCTGTGTTTGCCGAACCGGCAGCGGGTGAAAGCTGGCGTCTTATCGTTGCTATCGCTGATGTCAGTACTTATGTCAAAAGTGGCGATTGTCTGGATAAAGAAGCCCAGCAGCGCGGCAATTCGGTCTATCTGCCGGGCACGGTTATCCCGATGCTGCCTGAGGCCCTATCGAACGGCTTATGTTCTTTGCGGCCAGATGAAGACCGGGCCTGTCTGGCCGTGGAAATCATCATAGACAGCCAGGGCCGGAAGGTGTCACATCAATTCTTTCAGGCCCTTATCCGGTCATCAGCGCGGCTGACTTACACCGCCGTTCAACAGGTTATTGACGGTGATACTGATGAAGCTGATTGCGGGGTTCAACCGGGAACAATACACCATCTTATCGGCGCGTTTCGGACCCTTCATGCCGCCCGCATGAAGCGTGGGACATTGAATCTGGACCTGAGCGAGGCGCGGATTCAGTTCGATGAGGCAGGACAGCCGATCAGTGTCACCCAGCATTACCAGAAAGACGCTCATCAGCTTATTGAAGAGTTCATGATTTTGGCCAATATCTGTGCCGCAGAAACGCTGGAGCAGGCGCGACAGGATTGTGTCTACCGTATCCATGACCAGCCTGATCCCGAAAAAATAGACAGTTTGAGAGAGCTGACAGAAGCTTTATCCCTGCCCTTTGCCAAGGGCCAGGTGATCACCCCGCACCGGTTTAATGACTTGCTGGCCAAAGTAAAGGGCACAGAAGCGGAAACAGCTGTCAATGAGGCGGTTCTGCGATGCCAGGCCCGTGCTGTCTACGCACCGGACAATATCGGCCATTACGGGCTGGGGCTAACCAGATACGCGCATTTCACTTCCCCTATCCGGCGTTATGCCGACTTGTTGGTTCATCGCGCACTGGTCCGGGCTATGGGCACGACCGGCCCGAACAGCAAGGCTGAGAGCCGGGATCGCCTGAAGGAAATCTGTGCAGCCATCAGCCAGACAGAACAGACCGCGGCAAAGGCCGAACGGCGCACCACTGCCCGGCTAGCCGCGAAAATCCTCAGCCAGAAGGATATAAAAGAGCTTCAGGTGACCATCACCGGGCTGACGAAATCGGGTTTATTTGTAAAACTGGCTGACGGGGCCAGTGAGGGGTTTGTGCCGCGCCGCACGCTGCCTGATGATTATTATGAAACAGTTGCGGGCGGTATGATGCTGCTGGGCCGGCATCATGGCTGGCTGTTCAGGCTGGGCGACAAATTGACCTGCCGGCTGGAGGGTATCTCTCCAGCGAGTGGTGATATCACGTTGAGCTGGTGTGAAGGCGGTGAACAGGAGCTCAATAAAACGCGAACTCTGCAGAAGAAATACAAATCCCGTTCAAAAGGGGGGCGCACGGCCCCGAAAAGGCGAAGACGATAACCCTCCTTAAGGGGGTACCGCTTGTGCTAAAGGTGACTTGACTTTCCTGCGGATTTGGCGCATATACCAGTCTCTTTAATTTTTACGTTCGATGTGGAGCGGATTATGGCTAAGCCAGCGACATTACAGATCAAGCTCGTCAGCACTGCAGACACCGGGTTTTACTATGTGACTAAGAAAAACCCACGCACCAAGCCTGAAAAACTTGAGCTGAAAAAATATGACCCGAAGGCACGCAAGCACGTGTTGTTCCGGGAAGCCAAAATCAAGTAGAGATGATGAAAAGCGGCTGCCCATGACCTGCGGCATACGTCTTACACCGTCTGAACACAGTATCGCTATCATCTCAGATGATGGCGATTTTGTTTATAAGGCGGCTTTTCCTGTCCCCGATAGCTATACCGAACTGCTCTCCCAGCTCGCTTCTGCGGTTGGTGCCGCTTGTTCTGAGAACAGGGTAGAGACGCCAATTGGGGTCTGTGTTCAGGGCCATGAACATAGCGCAGACGGCAAAGTGGTCAGCCTGCATCATCCGCTGATTGACGGCAAACCCCTGAAGCGTGACTTGCAGGCAGCCTTAAACCGGCCTGTGCTTGTCGCCTCAGAAGGTCAGTGTCTGGCCAGTGCGGCCCGCCAGCAGGACCGTCTGTCAGATAAAACCACAATCTTTGCGCTGTCTTTGGACAGCTTTGTTTGCGGCGGCATCATCGTGGATAACCGGCTGTTGAGCGGCCCACACGGGCTAGCCGGTGACTGGGGCCATCTGTCCCTGCCCTGGCCGGTGGATTTTGAACTGGATGGCCGGGTGTGCTTATGTGGCCGCACCGGCTGTCTTGAACATTTTGTCAGCCTGCCTGGCCTTGCCCATGATTATGAAATGCTGACCGGCTCCAGCCTGTCTGCCGCCGAAATTATCGAACGGGCTTCAAAAGGGGATATTGTTGCGGAATCGGCTATGCAGGTCATCGAAGACAGGATTGCGCGTGGTCTGGCGATGGTGATCGGCCTGCTGGACCCGGATGTGATTGTAGCTGGCGGGGTGTTGGCAGAAACCGACAGGCTGTTCACCGCTGTGCCCCGAAAATGGCCCGGCTATATCCGCACCAGCCAAGCCAGTGATATTCTGCAGCCTGTCTGCGAAAATGGACAAAGCCTGGCCGATGCGTATATCAGCGGGGCAGCAGGCCTGTACAGATATAGCTGAAGTTTATCAACAATCCGGCTGCGGCAGTGGTTTTGCGTCCACCAGCTTGGCGTCTATCGCAAAGGTTCCGTAATCCACCTCATAATAAGACACCACGCCGTTTGGCAGCATGTGGAAAGTGATCTCATATTCGGGAACCGCTTCTGTGCTGTTCGGATCAAAATAGGCTATCTGAATAGGGTAATAGGACTGGCTGGCCAGTTTGCCCAACGTGTCTTCATTTTTAACGGACTGGCGAGAACCAATAACAGAACTGGTCCGTTTCAAAGCCCGGTCGGGTTCCGCCCCGAAAAAGATATGCGCTGAAAACAGCTTGCCGCCCTGCTCGGCCTTATCCAGTAATTCGCGGGTGTGGGCGACCGGAAAATAGACCGTCTCTGGCAGCGGCATGGCTGTATCTGGTTGCATAGAGAAAAACGCTTCCGGCCGGTCCGCGACAGGTGGCAGGTTAGCATACCCGTTGAACTGCTTTTCTTCTTCATAGGTTGAGCCTTCATGAACCTCAAAGGAATAAAGCTGGCCAGCATTTTCCTCCCATGACGAGAAATGAGATGCAAGAATGTCCGATTCCCCAGACTGGTAGTCAAATTCCAGCACGTAATTTTCAGAAGATGTCCAGCCGTCACAATCCCTGCGGATGATAAAATTGGTTTTGCCCTTTACCGCGGCCATCTGCGAATCCTGCCGCGCGGTCAGCAAGCTCATCTCGTAGGTAGCTTCGTGCGCGGCCAGGTCCACCGCCCCCACTGAGGCTGGCAGGCCCACACCAAACATCACAACACCGCCACAAGCAAGGCTGAAAAACCGCTTAAGCTGGTTTTCAGATGACATCCTCAACATCTTGTTCGCTCCCTCATTTTTTTGGCCTCGTTGCGACGCCCTTATCATCTAATCAGATATATCATTCGTCAAGAAGGACAAGCGACTGTGCCAAATGAGGCAGTCTAGTTTGCCCGCCTGCCCCCGTATCGCAAAAAGACCGCTCTGCAGCGGCGTCCGGTTCTGCTTTACTGAAGCGCAAACATTGCTTAAGACTGAGCGTTATGGACCCCGCACCTGTGCTGATCACAACAACCGAAGACCTCACATCCGCCCTAGCCGGGATGACAGATGCTGATTTCGTTGCTGTTGATACAGAATTTATGCGAGAGACCACCTATTATCCAAAATTATGTCTGGTCCAGTTATGTGCAGCCGGCACGACTGTCTGTATCGACCCGCTTGCACCGGGCCTTGACCTCTCTGCCTTATTCCAGCTGATGCAAAACCCTGACGTGGTGAAAGTTTTCCATGCCGGACGCCAAGATTTGGAGATTTTTGTGCATCTGACCGGGACTGTGCCTCACCCTGTCTATGACACCCAGATAGCGGCAATGGTCTGCGGCCTGGGGGACCAGGTAGGTTATGATAAGCTGGTCCAGCATTACACTGGAAAATCGATTGATAAATCCTCACGTTTCACGAACTGGGCAGAACGGCCGCTGACAGAACGGCAGCTGAAATATGCCGCTGATGATGTGATTTATCTGGCTGAAATCTATCCGCGCATGGTGGATCACCTGACCCAGACCGGGCGCACCCACTGGGTGGAAAGTGAGCTGTCCTCCTTAACCGATAAATCGGTTTATCTGCCCGACCCGGCGACCATCTGGCAACGTCTGAAATTCAGAGGCGGGCGGCCTGATATGGTAAACCGGCTGGCCAAGCTTGCAGAATGGCGCGAGATTGAAGCCCAACGACGTGATGTGCCGCGCGGCCGACTTATCCGTGATGACACCTTAATTGACCTGGCCGGCAGCAACCCAAAGTCAGCAGCCGATTTCCGCAAGATAAGAGGCTTTCCAGGCGGTGAAACAGGCAAGCTGGTCAAACCTGTGCTTGGCGTGCTGAGCAGCGCCGCTGAAACGCCGAAAGAGGAATACCCGCGCCTGGACCGGCCCGAAAAAAGAGACAAGCCACCACAAGCCCTGATTGAGCTTCTGCGCGTTCTGTTAAAGCATGTGACTGAAGAATATGAGGTCGCGCCCCGGCTGATTGCAAGCGCAGATGACCTTGAAAAACTGGCGTTGGATGACAAGGCCGCCATTCCGGCCCTGTCTGGCTGGCGGTATGAGATTTTTGGCCAGATGGCGCTAGAGCTCAAGCAAGGGCGTCTTGCGCTGTCAGTGACGGATGGTAAGACACGGGTTCTTACCATCACGCCCTAGCCAGGATATTTGTGATTAGCCGTTTGAGTTGAAATTGCCGCCATCAATCAGAATGTTCTGGCCCACCAGATAGCCAGAATGAGCTGAACAGATATACGCACACGCAAACCCAAATTCTTCGATATAGCCCAGACGCCCGCACGGGTTACGTGCCTCAAGCTCTGCTCTGACATCTTCGCGAGATTTGTTCTGCTGACGTGAGGTGTTGTCAATTAACCCTTCAATTCTGTCAGTGTTGAACTGGCCAGGCAGCAGACCGTTAACGGTCACATTATGCCGGGCAACCTGGCGGGCGAGACCGCCAACAAAGCCGGTCAGACCAGAACGCGCCCCGTTCGACAGACCTAACTGAGGGATAGGTGATTTTACTGATCCAGATGTAATGTTGACGATCCGGCCAAAGCGCTGGTCGATCATCGGGTCAATCACCGCCTTAATCAGTTCTATGGCGGTCAACATATTCGCATCAAGGGCCTTAATCCAATCCTCACGGCTCCAGTCCCGGAAATCACCAGGCGGCGGGCCACCAGCATTGTTAACCAGAATATCAACATGGCCGGCAGCGTCCAGAACCGCGGCACGCCCCTCTTCACTGGTGATATCACAGGCAACAGTCTTTACGGTCACGCCTGTATCCCCGCGGATGGCTTCAGCCTCCTTCTCCAGCAGGTCACCACCACGCGCGCACATGACCAGATTGACGCCTGTTTTTGCCAATGCCCGTGCACAGCCCAGCCCCAACCCCTTTGATGAGGCACATACAATCGCGTTCTTACCGGTTAATCCAAAATCGAGCATCAGCTTTCTTCCCTTTTGTTTAATTTCCTCAATGTTTTATATAAGCTTTGGTTCATATCTGTCGAGCACCTGGCGTGCGATTGACAAGCTGACAGGTGTTTTGCGGGCCAGCGCAAGCTGATCAATATCCGCCGCTGTTTGCTGGGCAGCCGCAAAGCTGCGTTCCATCCGGTTAACGATATAATCAAGGATTTGGGCTGTTACCGCGCATTGCCGATCAGCAAAATGTTTCGCCAGCACATCCCGTAGCAAGGCATCATCAGGCAAATGGATTTCCTGCGTCGCAACAGATCGCAATCGTGAACGCAAGTCAGACAATTCGCTTTGGTAATGGGCAACTGGATGCTGGCTGAGAATCAGAAGCGTGCCAGAGACCGATGTGATATGGTTGAACAGGTGAAACAAAGCGGTATCATCATATCGGTCAGGTTGGTCAAAATCATCCAGCAGCATATGGCGGCTGCCCGCAAACTGGTCACCGTCAAACCGGGACAACTCGCGCAATAGAACGGCCTCATGCCGGCCGTGCCATAAACAGGATAGATGGGTTTTGCCGCTGCCTGAGGGCCCGAAAATGTTAACTGCCCTGAACGGCAAGGGCCAGTCTGGCCACCTCGCCAGCCAATCGCAGGCCTGCTGGTTCGCCGGACCCACAACAAAGCTGGTTTCATCATAAGACGGCGGAAGCGGTAAGGTCAGCGGTATCTGCTGCATGATGGTCTCTCAATCCAGTTCGATTCAGCCTGGATTGACATTCAGCCGGTAAACTTTCCCGTCCGATTCCAGCCTGTATCCGGTTGACCGAACCGCCATCTCCAATGCTTCTACCGACCCAGAAAGTTTCAGCTTGAGCACACCGGATGTAGAGGTCAGCCGCAGCACCGTTATGGACTGAACAATTGGCAAATCGGCCAGTAATGTACGCAGCCGGTACCACATATCCAAACTGCTGACCGGCAATTCAACATGAATATCTGCCCGGTCCTCAAGCTTATATAGATTTGCACGCTGCCAGGTATCCGAGAGGGCGGTGATGAAGGTCTGGCGAAACAGTTCAAATTCTTCCGGCAGGTTGGTGCGGCCATTCATGTCCATTTCAACCGCGTTGATTTCGGATAAAAACGCCCCGTCCGCATCAAACAGGTCTGCTTTCATAACCAGCGTGGGCGGAGAGCGAGTATAATCCAGACCGGCATAAAGCACGGCCACCTGCTGGGCCCCTGCCGCTTCAGCCGCCAGAGCCAGACTGTCAGCCTGGTGATCTTTAATCTGTTCAGGCGGCAGGCGGCGTTCCAGAGCCAGCTCAGGTGACAGGGTTTTAAGCCGGAGAAGCTGGTCATCCCGGTCATCAATATCCCGCCAGACATCAAGCCAGCTTACATTGCGCGCCCACACCCTTACACCGGACGGGTCCTGCCATACCGGCAGCAGCAACACAGGAGAGCTGAATAGCTCAGACCAAGACAACCCCAGTTTAATGAACTGATCGCGCATCCTGACGGGGTCAAAACAGATATCTATATCCGCGATATAACGCTGGGCCAGCGCGGTTTCAGAAGAAATATGAACAAAGTCGATGAAATCCTCAAAAGCCAACTGGTCAAGCTGGGCGGCCGCTGGCTGGCTTGGGAGCAATAAACGCTTGGTGACAATCTGAAACGCATCTGTGGTCGCCGTCTCTAGCGCGGCTTTCCGCGCCAGCGTGCCATCCACAGCTTGGGTATCAAGATGCAGACCATTGACCGCGAAAGCCGGACTAGAACAGGTTTCTGCCCGCGCAAACGACACCGATAAAGCTAAACAGATAGCTATAACTATGGTATGACTGCGCATGGTTGGGAAACCTCCTGTGACACGTCGCCTTACTTTAGCGTGAAACTGCTGATCAGACTACCGGCTCAAGCAAGGAAATTAAAGGCAAAGGAAAATAAAAGAACATGGCCGAAAAGAAAAGCCAGATGACGCCGCTGACCTATCGGGACGCGGGGGTGAATATTGATGCTGGTGATGCACTTGTTGATGCAATCAAGCCTGCAGCAAAAAAGACAGACAGACCAGGGGCCAACCCCGAATTGGGCGGGTTTGGCGGCCTGTTTGATTTAAAAGCTGCCGGTTTCACAGACCCGATACTGGTCGCCGCAACAGATGGTGTAGGCACCAAGCTGGAGCTGGCGCAGGCTGTTGGCCAGCACAAGGGTCTGGGCGTTGACCTGGTGGCGATGTGTGCCAATGACATTCTGGCACAAGGGGCAATGCCCCTGTTTTTCCTTGATTATTTTGCAACCGGCAAGCTGGAGCCAGAGGTGGCCGCCAGTATTATTGAGGGTGTTGCAGATGGCTGTATTGAAGCTGGTTGTGCGCTGATCGGCGGCGAAACAGCAGAAATGCCCGGGGTGTATCCGGCTGGCGGATATGATCTGGCCGGATTTTGCGTAGGCGCAGCCGAACGCGGCACATTGCTGTCTGCGGGCACCGCCGCAGACGGTGATGTGGTTCTGGCGTTGCCGTCATCAGGTGTGCATGCGAATGGGTTCTCTCTGGTCCGCAAACTCATCTCAACACATGAGCTTAACCTGTTCGATGCGGCCCCGTTTTCGCCCAACATGCCTCTGGGTGAAGCCCTGCTGGCCCCAACACGAATTTACACAGATGCTGTCAAAGCCGCCCTGTGCGTTGGCGGCGTCACTTCTGTAAGCCATATCACCGGCGGCGGCCTGATAGAAAATCCACCGCGGGTGTTCGCAAATGACCTCGCCCTTCAGCTTGATCTGCGGGCCCGCCCTTTACCGCCGGTGTTCAAATGGCTGAAACAGTCAGCACAGCTTGATGTGTATGAACTGGCACGGACCTTTAATTGCGGTATCGGCATGTTGATAAGCGTTTCTCCCGCCACAGCAGATAAGGTCAAGGATAAGATTATGCAGACTGGTGAGGATTGCTGGGTTGCCGGTAAGATCATCAGACGCACAGATGCCGCGGTGCTGCTGGACCATGCGGAAAGCGTCTGGGCCTGAGGACCTGCCCGAATAAATTTAAGGGGTATTACAGGGTAATATGATGAAGATCGCCATCCTGATCTCTGGCCGGGGCAGCAATATGGTCGCGCTGGCCGACAATAAGCAAGGCTTTGATATCTGTCTGGTTGCCGCTGATCGGCCTGCCGCCGGGCTGGCGTTGGCCCGCAATTCTGGTTATCAAACAACCCTTGTTGACCGCAGCAACTATTCATCAAAACAAGATCATGAAGCCGCGCTGGCTAACCAGATTGCCCAGCATGACCCAGACTGGATTATTCTGGCCGGCTATATGTCTGTGCTTTCTGCCTCTTTTATTGACCGGTTTGACGGCCGGGTGATCAACATCCACCCTTCTCTTCTGCCAGACTATAAGGGGCTGAACACACATGCACGCGCTCTGGCAGACAAACGCACAGAACATGGCGTTTCTGTGCATCTGGTCACCGCGGCACTGGATGACGGCCCGTTGTTGGCCCAAGTTTCGCTGGACATTGACAGCCAGGACACCGAAACCAGCCTGTCTGCGCGGGTTTTGGGCCTTGAACATCAGCTTTATCCGGCGGTCATTACCGCCCTTTCTACAGGTGAGGTTCAGATTGACGGGCTGGCGGTCAGATGGGCTGATACCGCCCGCCTGAGGCCCATTTCCGGTGGAACAGTCTGCTTCCCTCAACTTGACTGACACCCCTCTTTTTGAAAAAACACCGCGCGTCAGTCTTGATTTCAGCGGCTGGCAAAGGCATAACTGGCACCATGAGCACATTACAGCTAGTCGGGGGCACAAGCGAATGAACACAGATAAGTTTGATAAGCACGCGAAAGCGAATCTGGCTTTTTATGAAGGCTTCATGAATTTCAGCAAATACACCGTTGTGGCAATTGTGATCACATTGGCGCTGATGGCGTATTTCCTGATCTAATCGACAGCTTTACACCGCTATCACGATAAAAAAAGCGAGGCCGTTGTTGCCTCGCTTTTGTTTTTTTAAGTGTCTTGGTTTTGCCTCAGTCTTAGCCAACGATATCGCTGTCGTTAAAGAAATGGCCAATCTCGATAGCGGCGTTCTCATCGCTGTCTGAGCCATGTACAGAATTGGCTTCAATAGATTCTGCGAACAATTTTCTGATTGTGCCGTCTGCAGCATCAGCAGGGTTTGTTGCGCCCATGATCTCGCGGTAGGATGGTACTGCGTTTTCGCCTTCAAGAACCTGAACAACAACAGGCCCTGAGGTCATGAAGTCAACCAAATCATTGTAGAACGGACGCTCAGCATGAACCGCGTAAAAAGCCTGAGCCTGTTCGCGTGTCATCTGAATGCGTCTCTGGGCAATAATCCGCAGACCGGCTTCTTCAATTTTAGCGTTGATGGCCCCTGTCAGGTTACGACGTGTGGCATCTGGTTTGATGATTGAAAATGTGCGTGAAACCGCCATGATGATGTCCTTTTAAATAAGATAACTGACCTGTGCCGCCTTATAACAAACTCAGGCCGGAAGACAAGGGCTATTTTCCGCAGGCCGTTGTGACAGGCGCAGACGCAGAGGAGAAGGCCTATTTTTTCTGGCTCCAGCGGCCCTGCTCATCCTGAGAAAAATAGCGGCAGGTGACCTGCTGTAACGCTGACCAGCGACGCCAACTATCGCGGGCGGCCGCTACCGCGGTCTCACTGGTACCGTCAAACAAATTAAACACCCGGTCAAACTGCTGGATATCAGGCGGCTCCAGCCCGGCTGTGAGGGCAAGATAGCGGGCGTCTATCTGGTTTGCCGCAACATCACTGCTAAGCCAGACGCTGGCATGCTCATGGCCGTCATCGCTGTCACTGGCATGGGCCAGAAAGCTGTCTGGGCGAAACGACCATAATTTATCACTTAGCGCTGAGAAGCTGTCTTTTACACCCAGCACAAGAAGCCGGTGTCCGGACGCCGCGGTTTTATGGGCAAGCATCGCCAACGGCGTGGCCAGATCAGCATCACGCAGATGATAGAAATCGACCTGCACAGCAGGTGATACGGGCGGATCAGAAGGATGGCCGTCTGCTTGCCCCTCTACCATCTACTTCATGTCCGACCAGTCATCGATCAGCTGGTTGAGCAGCCGCACCCCAAAACCGGTTCCACCTTTCGGCACGGTGGGTTTGGCTTTGTCAGACCAGGCTTTGCCCGCAATATCCAGATGAACCCAGGGGGTGTCATCTTTGATAAACCGCTGCAGGAAACACGCGGCGGTGATTGACCCGCCATACGGCCCGCCAATATTTTTCATATCCGCGATATGCGATTTCAGCATATCATCATAAGCTTGGCCCATCGGCATACGCCAGCAGGTCTCATCAACCTTGCCGCCCGCATCCGTGACCGCCTGTGCCAGACTGTCATCGTTTGAGAACAGACCGGCATATTCCTTGCCCAAAGCAACCAGGATGGCCCCAGTCAGGGTGGCCAGATCAACAATCGCCTGCGGCTTGTAGGTATCCTGCACATAAGTCAGCACATCAGCCAGCACAAGACGGCCTTCAGCATCTGTATTGATCACCTCAACTGTCTGGCCTGACATAGAGGTCACCACATCACCTGGACGCTGGGCATTGCCGTCCGGCATATTTTCAACAAGGCCGATAATGCCGACTACATTGCGCTTAACCTTTCGGCCAGCAAGCGCATGCATGGCCCCGGTGACAGCCGCCGCGCCGCCCATATCCCATTTCATGTCTTCCATGCCTTTGGCCGGCTTTAACGAAATGCCGCCAGTATCAAAACAAACGCCTTTGCCCACCAGCGCGACCGGGGCTTCATCACCGCCGCCCTGCCAGTTCATGACAACAACGGCCGAGTCGCGGCGTGAACCCTGACCGACACCAAGCAAAGCCCCCATCCCCATCGCCTCAAGCTCTGCCTCGGGAATGACCTGAACGTCCAGTCCAACCGCTTCCAGCTCTGTGCAACGTCTGGCGAATTCTTCAGGATAGAGAATATTGGCTGGCTCATACAACAGGTCGCGCGCGGTAAACACGCCGTCTACCAGCGCTTTATGCTGTGCCCATTCACCTTCCAGCTTGGCCTCATTCTCTGAGATAACCAGCAGTTCAGCCAGCTTCTGCTCATCCTTTTTGGCGGTGAAATACTGGTCAAAATAATAGCTGGCAGACAGCGCGCCGTTCAGCACAGACAGCATGATATCAGCCGGCAGCAGGTCCGCATCTATCTGCATCTGGTTAAACGGGGCTGATTTCATCTGCCCATAAAGGCGCCCGCCCCAGGTCTCTGCGGACATGCCAACATCAAGACCTTTGCCAATGCCAGCAATAAGGACCGGGCCATCATCTGAATGCATTTGCAAGAACTGGCCGGATTTACCGGTGAACTCTGCAGAGGTGCATACCTTTGTCAGGGCTTGTGTCTGCGCCTCATCAAGCTGGTTCACAAAGCCTGTATCTGAATGCATAAGCACCAGCCTGACATGTGAGCCAAGTGGTTCCTTTGAAAAATGAATAGTTAGACGATTTGGCATCTCTTCACCTGTCTGCGTTTAAAATCTCAGCCAAAAACCTGATTGTTACTATGTAGGAGAGACGGGCTGATTTATCCAGTGGTTTATCCAGATAATGAAATTCGGGCTGCCGCTTATCTGCGCATAAAGCTGACTAGGAAAAGAGGTTTGAATATGCTAAAAGTTCACGATTCCAAATTCTCTGTCGTTGAATACTGGCAGCAAAGGTGTGGTGTGCACACAGGATGAAAAACCGATGAACTTCCACGGCTATCTGTTTCGCCAGTTTTCCTTTACGACCCTGCTGGTTCTGGCCAGCTTGTTAGGGGTGGTGTGGTTAAACCATGCGTTGCGGATGCTGGAACTGGTGGTGAATAAAGGGGCAGCCTTCACAGATTTTCTGATGCTGTCGATGTTCCCGTTGCCACTATGGTTGATGATTGCGCTGCCAATGGCAGGATTTATTGGCGTCATTTGGACCATTCACAGGTTTTTGTCTGACCGCGAGTTAATCGTGATGCAGGCTATCGGGCTAAGCCCGTGGCAATTCAGCAGAATGCCCATCTTGTTTGGGGCCATGCTGACCGCGTTGTTGATGGTCAATTCGGTTGTGGTTCTGCCTTATGGATTTTCAAAATTCAAAGAGCTACAGACCCTTGTCAGAGCCTCTATCCCGAAGCTGCTGGTGCAGGATAATGTGTTTATGGATATCGCTGATGACCTGACGTTATATGTTGGCGAGCGGGTCAGCCAGAACGAGGTTGGCCAGGTGTTTATTCAGGATGCCCGTAACCCTGAACGTCTGGTGACCCTGACATCAGAAACCGGCCGGTTCTCTCTCTCAGACGGACGGCCGTTATTTGTTCTGCGCAATGGCCAGCGCACCGAGCTTTCTGTTGACGGCACATCTACAGCGTCTCTGTCCTTTGAGACTCATGCCCTTGATATCGGCACGCAGACCAGTGATGACGCCAAGCGGGATATTATTGATTCAAACGAGGAAACTATTTTCAACCTGTTGAATCCGCCAGAGACAATAGCCCCGGTTTATGCAGCAGAACGCAAAGCGATGGGCCATTACCGACTGGCCTCACCTTTCCTTGGTCTGTGTCTGGCTATCCTGGCGACCGCGGTGATGCTTCATGGCCGCATCTTGAGAGAAACGGTTAACCGGCGCATTTTGATTGTGGCGCTGCTGGGTATTGTGATTCAAGCTGGCCTGATCCTGACCCGGTCAATGACCGCCAGCACGCCTCTTTTATGGCCGACAATGTATCTGACCGTTCTGATACCAATGATAGCGGGCTTATACATGCTGTGGAACCCGACCGCGTTTCTTGCCACAGGTGGACAACTCAGCCAGCGCCTGGCCCTTAGCCTATCCAGAGGGAGGAAGGCACAATGACCTTTTTCTCCTCTATTCCGCTGACCCTGTTCAGCTACATGTCTCGCAAATATGCAAAAATTGTTCTGCTGACCTTCGCCGTTCTGATCAGTTTCATCACTTTTATTGAAATTATTGAACTTTTGCGGCGGGCCGGGCAAAAGGCGCCGGACCTGTCTTCTCTTTATATCGTCTTTTTAGGCATTATTAATGTGCCGACATTGATGGATGAAATTCTGCCCTTCGCGGTGCTGTTCGGTTCTATGATTTGTTTTTACATGTGGGGCAGAACGCATGAATTTCTGGTCGCGCGTACAACCGGACAGAATATCTGGCAGGCGTTATTGCCGGTTATTGTAACCGTGTTCATCTTTGGCCTGTTTCATATCACCATTATCAACCCCATCGCCGCCGCCTCAGCCAAGCAATATGACTATCTAATGGAAAATATTTTCGGCCGCAAAGACCAGTCAGAATTATCCATTTCAACAAACGGCATCTGGATGCGTGATGTAGAGGCTGGCAATAATTTCATCATTAACGGTAAAACGCTGCAGGTTGAAAAGGCTGTGATCACCGAACCACTGATTTATCAGCTTGAACAAGATGGCCAACTGTCCTGGCGGCTTCAGGCTGATGAAATGAAGTTGACGAACAAAAGCTGGATTATATCCAATGCAACGCGCATCCAGAATGACGGCCAGCGCCTTTTCCTTGGTGATGTTATGCTACCAACCGCCCTGCAGGCATCTGACCTGGCGGAGAGCACATTGCCGCCGAAGACGGTCAGCATCTATAAACTGCCCAGCTTTATCGCCGTGCAAAAACGGGCCGGGATTCCCGTTAGCCAGCATCTGGTGTTTTTTCACCAATTGCTGTCCACACCGCTGAAGCTTATCGGGCTCGCGCTGCTGGCCGCCAGCTTTACCCTGCTTCATTTTTCGCGGCAGACAAAGACACGGCTCATCGTGCTTGGTCTGGGCAGTGGTTTTGCGGTTTATTTCCTGTCAGATCTTGTCTATCTACTAGGCAACACGGCCAAACTGCCCTATATGCTGGCTGGTTGGGCACCGGCGTTGCTAATCTGTCTTTTCAGCGGCTTTCTTCTGGCGCGCGTTGACGAATAAAGGACCATCATGATGTCAGTGACACACCGCAGAGATAATCTTTTGTATCTGCTGATGAACAAGATAGCCAAGACGCTTTGCTTGGGCGCCTGTCTTGGCCTTATTGCAGCGATGTATATCGGCACGCTGCCGGCACAGGCAAAAGATGAAATCAAAGTTGTCGCGATTGTGAATGGTGAGCCGATAACCAATCTTGAACTTGCTGACCGGATGCTGTTTCTACGCGCGATCTCTCAGCTTGAGCTGGCAGAAGAGGACTTACGCCGGGACGCCCTGCAAGGACTTGTCGGCGATAAGTTAAAAATTCAGTTTGGCACAACCATAGTGCCAAGCATTGTCCCGCAGCTTGACGGGGCCGCCCGCCGGATACTGGACCAGAATTTCGGGCGTGACGGCAGCCCAGGTTCTGCGGTTCTAAAACAGCTCAACATTCCGCAACGCACGGTCCTGAATAAAATCAAGGCGGATATTCTGTGGGGCAACAGCCTGCGCCAGAAATTCAAACGCCAGTTCAGAAATGTCAGCAAATCTGCAGAACAGGAACTGGACAAGCTCAAGCAGTTGAAAAGAGAGCCACAAGTCAGGTTCAGCGAAATCATTCTGCTCCCAAACCCAAACCGCTCGCTAGATGAAACAACCTCCCTTGCCAACCAGATTGTTGACGCTCTGAACAAAGGGGCCGATTTTGCTGGCATCGCCCAGCAATATTCTGAAGCCGCAACAGCCGGTAAAGGCGGGCTTGTTGACTGGGTTCTTGCCTCGCGCCTGCCTGAGCCCTTAAAATCGCCTCTGATGGCCGCAGAAAAAGGTGCGGTGGTGGGCCCCCTCATTTTTGGCGGCCAGATTTTTATCCTCCGGAAAAGGGGTATGAGAGAGTTGGGCCAGATGGACCCGCTGGCGGCCACCGTATCGCTGGTTCGCGTTGTCGCCCCGACACCGGCCACCGCCTCAGCAGAACAAAGACAACAGGCAGCAGAAGCGCTGGTGCAACAGACAAAAAGCATAGACAGCTGCCCTACCCTGGCTGAACTGGGGAACAGTTTAACACCGGATATGCCGTCTGAGATCAACGACATAAATGTAGGCAGCCTTTCTCCTCAACTACAGAAAGTCATTCTCGACTTGGAGATCGGCGAGAAAACACCTCCCCTGCCCTTCAGTGAGGGTATGGTGATATTTATGCTGTGCAACAGAACCATGCCCGGTTTTGAGCTGCCTGATCTGGCGGTTCTTGAGCAGGCCGAGCTTGAAAAACTGCTCTCGACCATCAGCGGCCGCTTTTTGCTGAGGCTGCAAAGACAAGCCAGCATCACTTATAAAGACGAGACCATATGAGCGCGGCAAAACCGGTCCTGATCACTCCTGGAGATCCGTCTGGCATTGGTCCTGAAATCGCCTTGCGGGCCTGGTCTGAAGGGCATAGAGACATCGTTCTGATGGGCAATATCGACCATCTGTCTGCAGTGGCACGCGCAAGCGGACTGAACATAACCTTCAAGCGATTTGACGGGGACACACGCCCGGCTGAGAGCTATTGCTATGTGAGTGAGATTGACTGGCCTGTCCTGCCTGAACCGGGAACCCCCGCGGCGGCGAACGCGCCGGTTATTATCAGCGCGATTGAACAGGCGGTTGAACAGGTCAAGCAAGGCCGCTTTTCCGCCCTGGTGACTAACCCCATAGCCAAATCAGTTCTGTATCAGCATGGATTTGAGTTTCCCGGCCATACTGAATTTCTGGCCGCGCTGGATGGCGCAGACCGCTTTCCGGTGATGATGCTGGCAAATGCCGACCTGCGAACTGTACCGTTAACTATACATATTCCGCTGTCTGAAGTTGAAGCGGCAATTTCGGCTGAGCTGTTCGGGCGCACAATACAGGGGCTGGAAGACGGGCTCCATCGGTATTTTGGCTGCCCCTCACCACGGATAGCTATTGCCGGGCTGAACCCGCACGCCGGCGAAGACGGCCATATCGGCCGTTTTGAGGCTGATACGCTGTCCCGCCTCATCAATGACACCCCCACACAAACAGCGGTACTGTCCGGGCCCTATTCCGCGGACAGCCTGTTTCATGACAGCCGGCGCGCTGATTATGATGCGGTGTTGTGCATGTATCATGATCAGGCGCTTATCCCTGTCAAAACGGTAGATTTTCATAACACGGTCAATGTCACGCTTGGCCTGGGGTTTATCCGCACCTCACCTGATCATGGCACAGCCTTTGACCGGGCCGCAACGTATGACAGCTCTCCGGACAGCCTGATCAGCGCTATAAACATGGCCCACAGCATGGCTGAATGTGCCCAAAATGGCTGACCGTTCAGACAGCACAGATATCACCGACAGCATTCTGGCCCTGCCGTCTTTGCGGCAACTGGTTGACCGGACTGAGCTGGAGGCCCGCAAATCGCTTGGCCAAAATTTTATCTTTGATCTAAATCTTACTCAACGGATCGCCAGAACAGCCGCCCCCTTCAACGGCACCGTGTTTGAAATTGGTCCTGGCCCCGGCGGGTTGACCCGGGCGTTGTTCCTTGAAGGGGCCAGACAGGTTATCGCAATCGAAAAGGACCGCCGCGTAATCGGCTTTCTTGACCATCTGGTAAAGGCAGCAGAAGGAAAGCTGGCGTTGATAGAGGCTGATGCGCTGCGCCAGCCTGTCTGGGAGATGGGTGAAGCGCCGCGAAAGGTTGTTGCCAATCTGCCCTATAACATCGCCACCGCGCTGTTGCTGAAGTGGCTTGAGCATGCTGACGCTTTTGCCTCATTCACATTGATGTTTCAGCGTGAGGTTGCCGAACGTCTGGTGGCCCAGCCTGGGGATAAGGCCTATGGGCGGCTGTCTATCATCACACAGTGGCTGTGTGAGGCTGAGCTGAAATTTGATGTCCCGCCACAAGCATTTGTGCCGCCGCCCAAGGTAACCTCTTCAGTGGTCCATCTTGTGCCGCGCGCCCAGCCTTTATATGACGGCAGCAAGGCTGATCTGGAGGCGGTGACCGCCATCGCCTTTGGTCAGAGACGCAAAATGCTGCGCGCGTCTTTTAAAAAATATGGCGGCGAAGCGTTACTGAACGAGGCAGGCATTGAGCCGTCCGCCCGCCCGCAAGAGCTGTCTATAGAGGCCTTTTGCCGCTTGGCACGTTATCTTTCTGAGCGCTCTTATATCTGAGCGACTGAACAGCCAGACAGTTACTCTGGTGATGGCGGTGATGTTGATACAGGTGGTTGAGACTGCAGCCACTGCGTTGGACTCATCCCCGTGATACGCAGAAATTCTCTGTGAAAGTTTGATTTTGTATAAAACCCTGAAGATAACATGGCAACTGTCACGGTCTGACCGGCAATCAGAGCGTCCTGAACTGCTCTAATTCTGGCCTCATTAACAAGGCGGGATACACTTTGTCCGGTAGACTGATTAATAACTGCTGACAGTGTTTTTGCCGGTATCCCGGTTTTTCGGGCCAGCTTGATAAGTGTCAGGTCAGGGTCAAGATAAGGCCGCTCATTCTTCATTAAAGTATCAAGCCTGCTCATGACCTTACAGACAGTCGCTTTGTTTATAGACTTATTACTGTCTGGCTCCGGCCCTTTGCCGGTCAACTCATGGCGAACGCTCAACAGGCCGATTAAAGAAAGATTAACAGCAAAGACCATACTGATTAAAATTGGAGGAAGCCAGATATAACCGGTTTCAAAAGCAACAGCTATTATCAGTTCAATTACAGATGAGACAATCAGTGAGACCGAAATGAGCTGCCATATCAAACTTGGCAGATTTCCGCCCTCAATACGTGCCTGTGGCAGACTATCTGCACCGCGCCGACAAACGAAGATAATTGCCACACCATAAGCCAAAAACAATAACGGGATCAGTGCGTCCAGAAGAGCAGGAAAAAGCAGCAGACTCCATAATACGCAAACAGGCCCGGCACAATGCAGAATATCAGACCGCTTCAGAGGGCGCAGGGCCGTGTAACAAAATACCAGCCAGGCTGCAACCGGAATTAAACCTGCTGTAATCGGTTGTATCTGTTGGAAAACCGCCAGATTATAATGTTGCGCCAAGCCTATAATGACCGCCTGAGACGCACAAAGACCAATGAGCAGGGCAAGAGCATCCACCCGGCCATCCTGTGCCCATTTGCGGCAGAACAGAAATGCCAACACAGCCCCGGCAAATATGGGTAATGGTAAAGAGACCATCGGTTATCATAAGTGAAATTCATAAAAGCCCACAAGTTCTGTTTCCTGATTTAGGACGCATCTTCTGAAAAATTCTCTCTAAATTTTGCATAAACATTGTTTTGCCTGACCCTGTTTCAAAGGAGAGAAAAATGAATTTACACATAAACAGAGGAAAACTGGCCATTATCGGCCTATTATACATAATAATCAGTGCGATGCTGACAGTACAGACGCAGGCTGACCCTGTCGGGCTACGCTTGTTCAGCACTGATATGCCTCATCATAACACCTCAGCAGAAATCGCAATCTGGCACCCAACACACCAAGCAGAACCCGCAGAAATCGCTTTCACAAACCCGGTCTTTGAAGGCGTGTTAGTTGTGAGTGACGTGCCCATAGCCGCAGGAAAACATCCTGTCATTTTGTTAAGTCATGGGCTGGGAGGCAGCATAAGGTCCGTGGCATGGCTGGCACATGGGTTGGCAGCGCGCGGCGCAGTAGTGATTAGTGTCAGCCACATAAATTCATCATGGAAATCATTTGAGTTATCTGAAGGTATAAAACACTGGACGCGCGCTCAGGATTTAAGTCACACCCTAAATGTGGTTTTCGCTGACCCTGATGTTTCTGGCCACCTTGATCACAGCCGCATCATGGCAGCTGGATTTTCCTTTGGCGGCTGGACCGCGCTTTCCATGGGCGGCGCACGGGCCAATCATGCAGGACTTTTAGCCACCTGTAAGACAGAAACAGACCTGAACTTTTGTCCTCTGCTTCTGTCTGAAGAGATTAATTTCAGAGACATCAACCCGACAATCTGGGAAAACAGCTTCAAAGACTATCGTATAAACCATGTCGCGGCGATTGACCCTAGTTTTGTATGGGGCCTGGAAGCTTCAGACCTTTCTGAGTTAGTGAAATCGGTAATCCTTATTGGGCTTGGGAACGGAACCGACCGCCTTATGGATACCGATTTTGATTCAAGTGGTTTTGCCAGCTACATTCCAGATGCACAAGTGCTCCGGCTTGTTCCGGCAACCCATTTTACAGCCATGCCGCTTTGCACACCCTCTGGGGAAGACATTTTAAAAGATGAGAAAGATGATCCTGTTTGCACAGACCCTACGGGAACAGACAGGCACATCGCTCATCAGCGCATTATCGATTTACTTGCTGACCAAGTCGGTTTGCCGTAACCAATGAGCAACATGCGCAAAAACGGCCTGCTTTCCAAGAGCTAGCTGGTCTGGCCGCTATCCTCGCGAAGCTGTTTCATGAAATCTGTCAGGCCGGCCTGGCGGCTGATGCGCAACCGTTCTGCTTTGAGAATGGTGTGAACAGCCTCTATTGAGGCCTCCAGATCATGATTGACAATGATGTAATCATATTCAGGGTAATGGCTCATTTCATCGGCGGCCCGGGCCATACGGCCAGCGACCACTTCAGCTGAATCCTGAGCCCGGGATAACAAACGTCGTTCAAGCTCTGCTGTTGATGGCGGCAGCACAAAAACAGACACAAGGTCTTCTCGTGCCTTAGCCTTTATCTGTTGAGTGCCCTGCCAGTCGATATCAAACAGCACATCTCTGCCCGCCGCCAATGTGTCCTGAACCGGGCGCAACGGGGTGCCGTAATAATTATCGAACACACGCGCATATTCTAAAAACAGGCCTTTATTGATGTCTGTTTTAAAGCGCTGCTCATCTGTGAAATAATAATCCTTGCCTTCGGTTTCGCCCGGGCGGCGTGGCCGTGTGGTGGCCGAAACAGACATGGTGATTTCGGGGTCACGCTTAAGCAGGGCCCGCGCAATAGAGGTCTTGCCCGCCCCTGACGGCGAGGACAGAACAAGCATCAACCCTTGTCTTGTTATCATGACACAACCCTACTCTGATGAGGCGCTATTTTTGCGGATAATCTGTCTGTACTGTCTAACATTCCGGTTATGAGCGTCCAGTGTTTTTGCAAAATTATGCCCGCCTTTGCCATCAGCCACAAAATAGAGATAGTCGGTCTCCTCAGGATGCGCCGCCGCATATAAGGACTGATAACCTGGATTGGCTATCGGCGTCTTGGGCAAGCCCTTGTTGCGATAGGTGTTCCAGCTATGACGCTGGGCCAGATCAGATTTGGTAAGAGACTTTGGCAAGGGTTTGCCGCGTGCCAGACCATAGGCCACAGTTGGATCTGACTGGAGCCGCATATCTTTTTCAAGCCGGTTGATAAAGACAGAAGACACCACCGGTTTTTCGCCTGACTGGCCGGTTTCCTTTTCAATTATGGAGGCCAGTTTCAACAAATCTGACGGGCGTTTCAGGGGCAGGCCCGGGGCCCGCTCAGCCCAGATTTCTGCCAGTGTCATTTCCATTTTCGCCTGCATTTGTTCAAGCAGAGCGCGCCGATCTGTGCCTTTGGTATAGAAGTAGGTGTCGGGAAACACGCTGCCCTCTTCAGGCGGGTCAAGAATGACCGAACTCATCGCCTCAGCATCATTCAGCGCGATCATAACATCATAACCGCGCCAGCCCTCAATAATGGTCAGCTTACGCTGGAGCACCCGCCCTGCATGCAGAATCTGGATAATCTGGTCAAGTGAGGCCCGGGCCGGCAGTTCATACTCACCTGCCTTGGGCACAAATTTGTCTGACCTGAACATCAACGCAAGCTGAAACTGCCAGGGATGGCTGATGACGCCGGCACGCTGCAGGTCATAACGCAGTTTGAAAAGCCCGGTCCCCGGCGATAAATCAAATATAACTGGTTCGGTGTGCGGGCCTTTCTGGGCGCGCATCACATCACTATACAGATACCCCGCCAGAGCAGAACAGGACACTGCCAGTACCGCAACCACAGCAAAACGCTTTAACAGAGCTATCAGGCGCCGTGGCTGAGGCTTTGGGGCCTGTTCTGGGTCTTGTTCTGTCTCGCTCACGCGTCAACTTTGCCGATGATGAGAGAGGCGTTGGTCCCGCCAAAGCCAAAGCTGTTTGACATCGCGTTCCGGACTGGCCGCTTTTTCGCTTCCAATGGGACCAGGTCAAAACCATCCAGCTTTGGTTCCGGGTCCCGCAGATTCAAAGTCGGCGGCACAATATCCTGATCCACCGCCATGGTGGAGAAAATCGCCTCAATCGCCCCAGCCGCCCCCAACAGGTGGCCAGTTGAGCTCTTAGTTGAGGACATAGACGCATCTGATGTATCGCCCAGCAGGCGGCGCACCGCATTCGCTTCGATCACATCACCAAGCGGGGTAGAGGTGCCATGGGCGTTGATATAATCAATTTCTGTTACCGCCAGGTCCGCCCGCTTCAGCGCCGCTTCCATTGCCCGGAACCCGCCATTGCCATCTTCTGCCGGCGCGGTGATGTGGTAAGCATCACCAGACAAGCCATAACCTTTCACCTCACCATAAATGCGCGCGCCTCTGGCTTTGGCATGTTCAAGCTCTTCCAGCACAACAACGCCTGCGCCCTCACCCATAACAAAGCCATCTCTGCCGGTATCATAGGGGCGTGAGGCAACCTCAGGGTTGTCATTATAAGATGTGGAGAGAGCCCGTGCGGCAGCAAAGCCGGCAATGCCAAGGCGGCAGACAGCCGCTTCTGCCCCGCCAGCAAGCATTACATCAGCATCATCAAAAGCGATCAGACGGGCCGCATCACCTATCGCATGTGCCCCTGTAGAACAAGCAGTCACCACGGCGTGGTTTGGTCCTCTATAGCCGAAACGAATAGAAATCTGTCCAGAAATGAGATTGATCAAAGCAGACGGGATGAAGAACGGGCTAACCCGGCGTGGGCCACGGGCATCAAGCAATTGGGAGGTTTCCACAATGGTTTGCAACCCGCCGATACCTGAGCCGATCATTACCCCTGACCTGTCCTGATCTTCCAATTTGGTGGGGAGCCAGCCGGAATGATGAACCGCTTCAACCGCTGCCACAATCCCTAATTGGATAAACCGATCCAGCTTACGCTGTTCTTTCGGTTCAATAAACTCATCAAGATTCAATGATCCTTCTGAGCCATCCTGCGGCACTTGTCCGGCAATCTGGCACGCCAGATCGTCAGTTTCAAACCCTTCAATCCGGCCAATGCCACTTTCAGCGGCAATCAGTTTTGTCCAGTTATGTTCAAGGCCTGCCCCCAACGGAGACACAATACCCATTCCTGTGATAACAACGCGGCGCATATGGTCCTCTTTTTTTATCTGAACGGACAAGAAACAGGCTCATTTATCTGCTTCTGTCAGCAAGGGTGCGACAACTACCCCATCAAATTCAAGTTAAAAAAAAAGTCCAGCGCGGGCCGGGCAGTTCAAAATGTGAACCGCTCACCTGTGCTGGACCTTAGCATGATAAGTCTGACAGACTTAGGCAGCATTTTCCTGCAGGAAATCGACAGCGTCTTTGACTGTCAGAATTTTTTCTGCCGCATCGTCAGGAATCTCGCATCCGAATTCTTCTTCAAACGCCATAACCAGCTCAACTGTATCCAGGCTGTCTGCGCCCAGGTCATCAATGAAAGATGCACCTTCAACCACTTTGTCGCCTTCGACACCAAGATGTTCAACAACAATTGATTTTACGCGATCTGCAATATCACTCATTTCATATCACCTTCAAGGTAGTGTGTGGCCAGCAAAACGCCGGTTCCATATCTAGTTGCAGGGGGAATATCACAGTTCGAAACGGAATTCTAGCTTAAAAAAAGCCACGCTGCCCCTGCCCCGGGTTTTGGCTGTTCTGCACAGCGTTCTACAGCATAGCCATCCCGCCATTAACATGCAACGTCGCGCCGGTTACATAGCCGGCTTCTGCACTGGCCAAATAGACAACAGCGGCGGCAATCTCACTGCTCTGCCCCAACCGGCCTGACGGCACATTTGCCAGCAGAGACGATTTCTGATCATCACTTAATACATCAGTCATCGGCGTTTCAATAAAGCCAGGGGCCACCACATTTACCGTAATACCGCGGCTGGCCACCTCAGCGGCGAGGGATTTGCTGAAGCCGATCATACCGGCTTTTGAAGCGGCATAGTTGGTCTGCCCCGGGTTGCCGGTCACCCCGACAATAGAAGAGATAGAGATTATCCGCCCCCATCTGGCCTTCATCATGCCGCGGATGACGCTGCGGCACAGCAGCATAGATGATGTCATATTCACCGCCAGAACATCGTCCCACTCTTCATCTTTCATGCGCATGAACAAATTGTCGCGGGTAATGCCCGCATTATTAACCAGAATATCAACAGATCCGGCTAGTTCGGTGGCGGTGTCTATCATCTTCGATACCGCATCCCGGTCAGACAGATCGGCTGGCAGACAATGGGCCCGCTCGCCAAGCGTGTCTTGAAGACTGGCCAGTTTTTCAGCCCGCGTGCCGTGAAGAACGACCTGTGCACCCTGCTGGTGAAGGGCTGTCGCAATCTGTGAGCCGATACCACCGCTAGCCCCGGTAATCAGGGCCGTTTTACCTGTTAAATCAAACATGGGTTATTTTCTCCTTCCCCCTCAGCCCAGATAGGCCTGAATATCATCACGCGTATCAAGGGTATGAATTTGTGCATCCGGTGCGGCGCGCTTGGCCAGGCCAGACAACACCTTGCCTGTACCCAATTCCACAAAATCGGTGACGCCTGCCTCTACAAAGCAAGTCATGGTTTCCCGCCAGCGCACCCTGCCGGTGACCTGAGCCACCAGATTTTCGCGCAAGGCCGGGGCAGAGGTTTCCGGCTTAACCGTGACATTTTGCACCACCGGCACAACCGCATCTTTAAAATTGATGTCGGCCAAGGCTTGGGCCATCACATCCGCGGCAGGCGCCATCATCTGGCAATGAAACGGGGCACTGACCGGCAGCTTTACGACCCGGCGCAGGCCCTTGTCCTTAGCAATCTCCATGGCCCGGTCTATACCCGTGCTGGCCCCGCTTAAGACAATCTGGCCATCGGCGTTATCATTGGCGATTTGCACCAGACCAGTTGCGGCCGCTTCAGTGGCGATTTCCTCAGCCAAAGCAAGGTCAGCACCAATTAACGCCGCCATGGCCCCCTCGCCAACAGGTACAGCCTGCTGCATAGACTGGCCGCGCAACCGCAACAGACGGGCTGTCTCGGCAATGCCAATGCTACCCGCCGCGCACAGGGCTGAATATTCACCAAGAGAATGCCCCGCAACATAAGAACATAGCCCGTCTACCGGCTGGCCGGACTGTTCTTGAAGCACGCGCAAGGTGCATAACGAACTGGCAAACAAGGCGGGCTGTGCGTTCTGGGTCAATTGCAAGTCTTCAGCCGGGCCAGTGGCCATCAGCGCAGACAGGTTGAAGTTAAGCGCATCATCAATTTCAGACAGAATATCCCGGGCTGTCTGGCTTTCAGCAGCCAGAGCCGTCGCCATGCCCACCGCCTGTGAGCCTTGTCCTGGGAAGAGAAATGCCGTCACCTTCATCGTTTGGTCCACCCCTGTTATCATCTTTGCTCTCAGCGCGAGCCGTCCCCTTGTGATAGGCTAGGCGACAGGTGAGAATCAAGACTTGATTTTTTCAGCTTTATAGCTCATAACCGGCGCAACATCGGCGATTACAACAGACGAGTTATGTCTTTTTTATCGCTTTTATTATGTTCCTTGCCAGCTTCATGCCGTTTGAAGCTGGTTTGTGCCGAGGGGAATACCCCCCTTTTTGCACGATTAGCCAGAAGGAGAAACGAATGCGGCTGTATGAAAGCGTGTTTATTGCACGCCAAGATGTTTCGACCACGCAAGTTGAAAACCTCACCAAAGATTTTTCTGCCATTATTGAAAATGGCGGCGGCAAAATCCTGAAACATGAATATTGGGGTCTGCGCACCCTGGCTTACCGGGTCAAGAAAAACCGGAAAGGCCATTATGTTATGCTGAACCTGGAAACAGATCCAGACACGCTGGCCGAATATGAACGGATTATGGGCCTGAACGAAGATGTTCTGCGGTTCATGAACATCGCCATTGAAGAAGTGGAAGATGGGCCGTCCATTATGATGCAGGCAGCCAAGCCAGAACGTGGCGGGCGCGGCGATCGGGCCCCATCAGGACGCGGCCCTGATGCCCGCAACGATGCGGCCAATGACGACAAAGGGTCTGCCGAAAAGCAGGCATCAGAAGAAAACGCTGGAGAATAAGCCATGACACAGTTGCAAATCACAAGAAGTGCTGTTCGCAGACCACAAGGCCGTCGCCGGAAGTCCTGTCCGTTTTCTGGGCCAAACGCACCGAAGATTGACTATAAGGACACCAAACTTCTGACACGCTTCACATCAGAGCGCGGCAAAATTGTACCTTCACGCATCTCTGCTGTTTCAGCAAAGAAGCAGCGTGAGCTCTCAACCGCCATTAAGCGGGCTCGTTATCTGGCGCTGATGCCATACGTAATCAGCTAGACCGCAGAAAGGACTATTTCGCTATGCAAATTATCTTGCTCGAACGCGTCGAAAAGCTGGGTCAGCTGGGTGACGTGGTAACCGTTAAGCCAGGTTATGCCCGCAACTATCTTCTGCCGACAGGCAAAGCCCTGCGCGCAAACAAAGCTAATCTGGAAAAGTTTGAAGCCGAACGGGCTGACCGTGAAGCCCGTAATGCAGATGCCAAATCTGCAGCAACAAGCAAAGCAAAGGCCATGGATGGTCTGACTGTTGCGCTGGTTCGCGCGGCCTCTGAAATGGGTCAGCTGTTCGGTTCTGTCAGCTCACGCGACATTGCTGATGCGGTTGTTGCCGCCGGTCATGAACTGGATAAGCGTCAGGTCAACATGGATAAATCCATCAAGACACTTGGCCTGTTCCCTATTCGGGTGTCGCTGCATGCTGAGGTTGAGGCCATTGTCACCGTGAACGTTGCCCGTTCACTGGAAGAAGCCGACACACAAGCCAAGACAGGTCAGGCTGTTGTCGCCAGAGATGATGACGATGACGATGACGTCGCTGTTATGGCTGAAGCTGAAGAAGCTGAAGCAGATGAAGCAGCTGAAGATAGTGCTGAGGCTGGCTCTGATGAGGCCGACAGCGCCGCTGAAACCAGCGCTGATGATGAGGCAAATTAAGGCCTGATCACGCTTTATTCTGTTAAAAAACCAGTCCTCTTGCAGGGCTGGTTTTTTTATGCCTGTTACAGGGATAAACGCCACTTATCCACATAATCCCCATTGTTAACATCTTAACACGCGGACACGAAGCACGTAGGGTGATTTTATGTCCGATGTTGCCCCAGAACAAAATCCGTCAAACCTGATTTCGCTGTCCGCCGGCGGGGAAAAACCGCGCGAACTGCCCAGCAATCTTCAAGCTGAGCAGAATTTTTTAGGTGCGTTGCTGCTGGATAATGACATTCTGGACAGGCTGAATGTCCAGCTCCGCCCCGAACATTTTTACGATCCGCTTCATGTGCAAATTTTTGAAGCCGCTACCCGGCTGATTGGCCGGGCCCAACTGGCAAACCCGGTTACCTTGAAGACCTTTTTCCATGACCATGCGGGCTTTGGCGGTGACGGGCCGGCCAGCTATCTTGGCGATCTGGTTGACGGCGTGATTTCAATTTCCGAAGCCAAAGATTACGCCGATATCATTCATCAGGCCTATCTGCGGCGGGAGCTGGTCAGGATTTCAGACAGCGTGATTCATGATGCGCAGAATCCCGACATTGAAATTCCAGCCCAGACCCAGATTGAAGCTGCCGAACAACATCTGTTTAATCTGGCTGAAGATGATACAGCAGAACAAGGCCTGAAATCCTTTGACGTCGTGCTGACGGAAACCATCAGCATTGCCGAAACCGCCACCAAAACCGAAGGCCACCTGTCGGGTGTCAGTACCGGCCTTACCGGGCTGAACAATCTTCTGGGCGGACTTCATAAATCTGACCTGCTGATTCTGGCCGGCCGCCCGGCGATGGGGAAAACCGCGCTGGCGACCAACATCGCCTTTCATGCGGCCACCACCACCCGCACAGATGAAACAGCCGTTCCGGTCGCGTTTTTCTCTCTGGAGATGTCCGCCGAACAGTTAGGAATCCGGATTCTGGCTGAACGATCCGGGCTTGATTCTGAAAATATCCGGCGCGGCAGAATGAATGATCGCGAATTTCTGTCTCTGGTTGAGGCCAGTGAGCAAATCGCAAAGGCACCGTTTTATATTGATGATACACCGGCTCTGTCTGTCAGCCAGATGGCAAGCCGTGCCAGACGCCTGAAGCGGACCAAGGGGCTTGGCCTCATTGTTGTTGATTATCTGCAGTTGCTGCAGGCCCAAATCGGCTCACGGCCTGAAAACCGGGTTCAGGAAATCTCTAATATCAGCCGGTCTTTGAAGAGTTTGGCCAAAGAACTTGATGTGCCGGTTCTGGCCCTCTCCCAGTTGTCACGGGCGGTCGAACAACGTGAAGACAAGCACCCTAACCTTGCTGATTTGCGCGAATCAGGTTCAATTGAACAGGACGCCGATGTGGTGATGTTCGTCTACCGTGAGGAATATTACCTGAATAAGGGTGAGCCCGAACAAAAAGAAAATGAAACGCAGGAGAAATATAATCTGCGTTACCAGCTCTGGCAGGAACGTCTGGAACGGGCCACCGGCAAAGCAGAAGTCATTATCGCCAAGCAGCGTCACGGGCCTGTTGGTGTTGCCAATGTCGGCTTTGATGGCCGCCTGACCAAATTTGCAGACCTTGCTGATGCTGATCAGTTGCCTGACAGCTTCTGATGCGTTTTTTTCGGTGACGACGTCTGCGCCCCGGCCTATTCTGATGCCTGTGCGCTCTGCACCCTTTTATTGACGGGCAAACACCGGGAAGGACAAAGATGGGGGCTTCACGGCTGAACATCAATCTGCAGGCTCTGGCGGCAAATTACCACTATCTGGACCAGGCCAGTTCACCGGCGACACGCACAGGCGCGGCGGTAAAGGCTGACGCTTATGGTCTGGGCATGGTCCCGGTCAGCACAGCGTTATATGCCGCCGGATGCCGCCAGTTTTTTGTTGCCCAGCTTGCAGAGGCCATCACCCTCAGGCACGCAATGAAGGCAAACAAGTGTCAGATTTTCGTGCTGGAAGGCCCACAAAAAGATGAGCTGGCCGAATATCAAGCTCTCCAGCTAACGCCCGTTGTGAACACGCTTGAGCAGGTAGGCTGGGTGACTGGCTTCAACCAAGGCGCAGACACGCCACTGTCGTCAGCGGTGCATATTGACACAGCGATGAGCAGGCTCGGGGTGGATGGGGCTGGCCTTGACGCGGTGATAGCCGCAACAGCAGATCAGAGGCTGCCTATTTGCCTTGTGATGAGCCACCTTGCCTGTGCTGATGAGCCGGTACATGATTTGAATACACATCAGCTGGAGCAGTTTACAAGGCTGTCCGCCGCGTTTAAGGACACCCCAAAAAGCCTGTCCAACAGTGCAGGGATCCTGCTGGGCCAGGCGTTTCACTTTGATCTTACGCGCCCGGGCGTCAGCCTGTATGGGGCAATGGCTGATCCGTCCACCGTAAATGAAAAGCTGCAACCGGTGTTTACCTGGCAGGCTGATATCTTGCAAATCCGGACCATCGACAAAGGTGAGAGCGTTGGCTACGGAGCCGCCTTCACCGCGACAAAGAAGACCAAACTGGCCACCCTTGGGGCCGGTTATGCCGATGGTTATGCCCGCAGCCTATACCGACCTGAACAAGGCTGTGTGGCGGTGGTGGGTATCGGTGGCCATGCCGCGCCGTTGGCTGGCCGGGTGTCCATGGACCTGATCGTGGCCGATGTCAGTGCTGTGCCTGACAGTGTGCTTAAAGAAGCACGCCATGCTGAACTGATTTGGGACGGCTTCAGGCTGGACGAAATGGCCCTGGCGAGAGACACAATCGCTTATGAGGTGATGACAGGTCTTGGCGGACGGGTAAAGCGGCACTATGATGTGGCCCAGACCGGCTCTGCTGACATGAGCCACCAGACACCACCAGTGATAAAGGCCTGATCATCATGCTGCGGCTTATCCGAAATATTGGTCAGGCCAGCCTGTCATTCTTAGGCGCGGTCGGCAAGCTCAGCCTGTTTACCATCGCGGCTGTGCGCTGGTCTGTTGTGCCGCCCTTTTATGGCCGCCAGCTGGGTAAGCAAATTCTGGATATCGGGTTTTTCTCGCTGCCTGTGGTTGGCCTGACAACCTTGTTTTCCGGCATGGTTCTGGCGTTGCAGAGCTATACAGGTTTTGCCCGATTTTCTGCCGAAGACACAGTTGCCACTGTGGTGGTTCTGTCGGTCACGCGTGAGCTGGGCCCGGTGTTGGCGGGCCTGATGGTGGCCGGGCGTATCGGCGCGTCCATGGCTGCGGAAATTGGGACTATGCGGGTGACAGATCAGATTGACGCGCTGGACACCCTATCCACGCGCCCGATGCAATATCTGGTCGCGCCCAGATTATTGGCCGGCACATTATGCCTGCCTGTTCTGGTGCTGCTCGGCGATATTATCGGCGTGTTGGGCGGGTATCTGGTCGGCGTGTATCAGCTGGGCTTTAATCCGGGGTTATATCTGACCCGGACTTTGCAGTTTCTGGAAATCTCAGACGTCACTCTTGGCCTTATCAAAGCGGCTGTGTTCGGGTTCTTAATCGCCCTGATGGGTTGTTATCATGGCTATCACAGCGGGCGCGGGGCGGAAGGTGTTGGTGTGGCAACCACGAATGCGGTTGTGTCGGCCTCTATTTTGATTCTGATCGCAAACTACCTCGTAACCGCGCTGTTTTTCGGATAGGCCACCATGACAGACAAACAGCCCAAAATCGAAATTACCCATCTGGCCAAAAGCTTTGGCAGTAAAACCGTGCTGAGCGATGTCAGCCTGTCTATCCCGCCTAGGCAGTCTTTATGTATAATCGGCACATCTGGCTGCGGTAAGTCCGTGACCCTGAAATGCCTTCTTGGCTTGATCACGCCAGATTCCGGATCGATTAAAATTGATGGTGTGGAAACAGTAGGCCAGTCGCGCAAACAGCGTGAGGAGGTATTGCGCCGGTTTGGCATGACCTTCCAGTTCGGGGCGCTGTTTGACAGCCTGCCTATCTGGCAGAACATCACCTTTCGGCTGAAACAGAGCCAGCATTTATCGCGCCAACAGGCCCGTGACATCGCTGCTGAGATTGTTGTTCAGCTTGGCCTTGAGGCACGCGTGATTGACCAGTATCCAGCAGAACTGTCCGGCGGTATGCAAAAACGGGTTGCCCTTGCCAGAGCGATTGCGGACAAACCCGAAATCCTGCTGTTTGATGAGCCGACATCAGGCCTTGACCCCATTACCGGCGGGGTGATTGACAATCTGATTCTGGATTCGGTTCGCCGTCTGGGGGCGACCGCGCTGACCATCAGCCATGACATGGCTTCAGTACGGCGCATTGCTGACCGGGTTGCCATGATCCATAAAGGCCGGGTTATCTGGTCGGGTCCATCAAAGCAGATGTTTGAGACCGGCATTGCAGAAGTTGACCAGTTTGTTCACGGCCATGCACAGGGCCCGTTGACAGATGAGGCCATTCTGGCCGCAAAGACAGGGGGCTGAGAGGCGCATTATGGCCCGTTCCGCCTCTCATTATCACTGTCAATCTTGTGGCGCGGTGAGCCCCAAGTGGGCCGGCAAATGCGATGCCTGCGGGGAATGGAATACGCTTGTTGAAGAACGGGTTGAACAGGTTCCCGGCCAGACCAAACGTAAATCAGCGAAAACCGTTGACCTGAAACCGCTTTCAGCTGGCGGTACAGATGTGTCCTATCAACGGCATCTGACCAATATAAACGAATTTGACCGGGTAACCGGGGGCGGGCTTGTGCCAGGCTCTGCTGTTCTTATCGGCGGCGACCCGGGTATTGGTAAATCCACGTTGCTGCTGCAATTGGTCTGCAAGCTGGGACAGGCTGGGCGGAAGACAGCCTACATCACAGGTGAGGAATCGGTTGAGCAAGTGCGGATGCGCGCTGTCCGCCTTGGTCTGCAACAGGCCGAAGCCGGGCTGGCCGCCGCAACAAACGCCGCTGATATCGCAGAGACTGTGCGCAACACGCCTGATCTTGACCTGTTGGTTATCGATTCCATTCAGACCATGTTTGTTCCCGGTCTGGACAGTGCTCCGGGAACCGTCAGTCAGGTCAGGGCGTCTGCGCATGAGCTGATAAGGGCCGCCAAAGCCAGCCGGGCAGCGGTGGTGTTTGTTGGCCATGTAACCAAGGATGGGGCCATTGCCGGGCCGCGCGTGCTGGAACATATGGTCGATTGCGTGCTCTATTTCGAAGGCGACAGATCACATCATTTTCGGATACTGCGCGGGGTGAAAAACAGATTTGGTGCAACCGATGAAATCGGCGTATTCGAGATGTCAGAAATGGGCCTGCAACAGGTACCGAACCCGTCAGAGCTGTTTTTGGGAGACCGCCAGGATAGGGTTGCTGGCACAGCCGTGTTTGCCGGCTTGGAAGGCACCAGACCCCTGCTGGTTGAAATCGAAGCCCTGGTGGCCCCTTCTACACTGGCTACACCGCGGCGTAATGTTGTCGGCTGGGACAGCGGCCGGCTGGCGATGCTGACCGCGGTTCTGGAGGCGCGGTGCGGCGTACCTTTGTCCGGACGCGATATTTTTCTGAATGTTGCCGGCGGTTTGCGTATCCAGGAACCGGCAGCCGATCTGGCTGTTGCCGCCGCTCTTATCTCATCTGTCAGCGCAAAACCGCTTCCGCCGCGTACAGTATTTTTTGGCGAGGTCGCGCTGTCAGCCGAATTGCGCCAGGTCGCACAGGCCGAAACACGCCTGAAAGAAGCGGCCAAGCTGGGTTTTGAGCAGGCGATGCTGCCTCGCCTGCGCCAGAAGATGAAACCGCCGCAAGGCATTTCGGTCAGCCTGCCTGCCAATCTGTCTGAATTTATTGACAATTTAGGTGGAATGGCCTGAACATAAACCATGCGCCACCGCAACGGAGCCAGACATGCCTGAGATAACTTTATCAGCCCTCACTCTGTTTGATTATGCGGTTGTTGTGGTTCTGATCATCTCAGCTATCTTTTCCACCCTGCGCGGCATGACGCGTGAATTTTTGGGGTTGGCAGGGTGGTTTGTCGCCATCTTTATCTCACGCCTCACCGCCTCAACTGTGGAAGAGTGGCTGTCTGGCTTTATTGCTGTTGAGGGGCTGACAGAGGTTTTATCCTGGGCCCTGCCCTTTGCCGGCACAGCGGTGGCCTGGTTTATTTTTGCCTCACTTATCTCTCCTGGTCTGAAGCGGGCCGGTCTTGGCGCGCTGGATACCTGGCTTGGGGTAATATTCGGGCTGATCCGCGGGGCGTTGCTGGTGACCCTGTTTTATGTGGCCTCGGTTCTGTTTGTGCAATCAGAAGATAACCTCTACCCGTTTATGAAGGACAGCCAGTCCAGCCCCTATATTCGCATGATTACCTCTGGCTTCGCGCCATTCCTGCCAGCCGACTGGCAGTCACGTCTGTCTGTAATGGAGCTGGACCAAAACCTGACAGATGATACCGCAGATGCAGTTGAAGGCACAGTTGACCAGCTGGGTGACAGTCTGCAGCTGCGTGATGATGAGCGGTAAACAGACCCCAAAGATAGCCTGAGTGCATGGACGAGGTGAGCGCGTTATGGTATTGTCGGCACGCGTAAGGCGCACTTGAATTTCCCTCGTCACTGCTTCACCAAAGTTGACCTGTCCATGACCCCTTTTGATCTTCTCTCTCCTCAAGATGGCTTCAATGAAGAATGCGCTGTATTTGGGGTGTATGGTTCTTCTGAAGCGCATGTGCTGACCGCCCTTGGCCTGCACGCGCTGCAGCACAGAGGCCAGGAAGCCACAGGCATGGTCAGCTTTGACGGCCAGCAATTCAACAGCCACCGCGGGGTTGGTCATGTTGGTGAAAACTTCAGTGCAGGCTCGCCCAGCCTTGAGGCGCTGAAAGGGCATGTCGCGATAGGCCATAACCGCTATTCAACAACCGGCCTCAGCGAAGTGCGCAATATCCAGCCGTTCTTGACTGAACTGGCGTTCGGCCAGTTTGCGATTGCCCATAATGGCAACCTGACCAATGCCGCCCGCCTGCGCGCCAGCCTTGTGGAGACAGGCAGCCTGTTCCAGTCAACCACGGATACAGAGATCATTATTCATCTGACTGCAAGATCTCATCACGCCGACCCCATCGAACGCCTCAAAGAAGCGCTGATGCAGGTCACCGGGGCCTATGCGCTGGTCAGCATTATTGATGACAAGCTTATCGGGGTGCGTGACCCGATGGGGATCAGACCTCTGATTCTGGGACAGGTGGATAACACCTACATACTGGCCTCTGAGACCTGTGCGCTGGATATCATCGGGGCTGAATATATCCGTGATGTGGCCCCTGGTGAGCTGGTGGTTATTGATAAATCCGGGGTCAGCAGCCAGATGATAGCGGCTGAAAAACCGTCCCGGTTCTGTATTTTTGAATATATCTATTTTGCCCGCCCTGATTCGTCCCTTGAAGGGCGGTCTGTTTATCAGGCGCGCAAAGCGATTGGCGCAGAACTGGCTGAGGAAACCGGGGTCGAGGCTGACCTTGTGATCCCGGTTCCTGATTCCGGTGTGCCTGCCGCGCTCGGCTATGCACAGGCCTCAGGCATTCCGTTTGAGCTGGGGATCATCCGCAATCATTATGTCGGCCGCACCTTTATTCAGCCAACCGAAGCGGGCCGAACCTCTGGCGTAATGATGAAGCATAACGCCAATCAGGAAATCATCGCTGGCAAGGATGTAATTCTGGTGGATGATTCGATTGTGCGCGGCACCACCTCACGCAAGATTGTGATGATGATGCGCGCGGCTGGGGCGCGCAAGGTTCATATGCGGATTGCCAGCCCGCCGACCACTGACCCGTGTTTTTACGGGGTCGATACACCAGATCGGGACAAGTTGATGGCGGCACAGATGAACGTTGATGAAATGTGCGCTGAAATCGGCGCAGACAGCCTGGCCTTCATTTCCATAGACGGGCTGTATAGGGCCATGGGCGAGGCGGGCCGGAACGCTGACAGCCCGCAATTCTGTGATGCCTGCTTTACAGGGGATTATCCTGTGAAGGAGTCATTTTCCCCCACTTCATAACACGTGTGAGCTGAGTGATGTCTGTTGTGCGTCCTGATTTATCTGACAAGGTTATTCTGGTTACCGGTGCCAGCCGCGGTATCGGCCGGGCTGTTGCGCTAGGCTGCGCGCAGGCTGGGGCAGAGGTGATTATCACCGGACGGACCATGGGCGCACTTGAAGAGCTGGATGATGAGATAAGCGCGGCCGGTGGGTCTGCCACCATTGTTGAACTTGATCAAACCGATACAGCAGCGATGGCGCGGCTGGGACAGGCAATTGGGGCGCGCTGGGGCCGCCTTGACGGGTTTGTTGCCAACGCTGGCCAGTTAGGCCAGATGGCCCCGATGCCCCATATTGATCCCGAAATCTTCGAAAAGACCCTCATGGTGAATGTCACTTCTGTCTGGTACCAGATTGCCGCCTTTGACGGGCTGTTGCGCGCCGCCCCGGCCGGCCGCGCGGTTCTGGTGTCAAGCGGTGCCGCACAAGGGGCACGGGCCTATTGGGGAGCTTATGCTGTATCCAAGGCAGGTCTGGAAGCGATGGGCCGAGCCTGGGCAGCTGAAAGCGAAAAGACAAATATGCGCATCAACCTGCTTGATCCGGGCGCAACCCGAACCGCGATGCGGGCGGCTGCTTATCCCGGTGAAGACCCGAGCAGCCTGCGCACAGCTGAGGATATCACGCCGGCATTCCTGCATTTGCTGAGCCCGGCTTGCGATAGCCAGGGCGAGCTGCATAGTGCTGCCGAATTAAACCAGCAGCTCAGCTGACAAAGCGCTCAGAGAGACTTTTCAAAAAACCGTTGCGGGTTAAGCGCCGTCATCACCTGATAAGACAGCAGGGGCGGCCGGCCCACAATTTGGCGGGCAATTGATTTGCCAATTAGCCTTGCCAGGGTCAGCCCGCGGGCGCCAAGCGCGCTGACCACTGATATCCCCGGGACAAGCGGACCGGCCAGAGGCACCCTGTCGGGATAGGCCAGACGGCGTGAAGTCCGGCCTTGCCAGCCAGAAGAATGGCCAGCCAAACCGCGCAATTCAGCTGGCATCAGCTCAAGATTATGCAGATGACCAGCTGGTGTGACCGCGATACTGCCGGATGGATCAAACCCCGCCCCCAGATATTGGCAGCCATCTATCACCGGGGTTAGGTAGCCCGAATAATTAAGAGCCATTTGTGCCGGCGCAAGATCAGTTGTCGGCGGCAGATAGCTGAGTTGGCCGGAGGTGACCTGAGACGGACCCAAATCCTGGCCCACAAGACCGAGCAGGGACGGCAGGTCCGCCCCGGCACAAAACACAAGATGTTCGGCTGTAAAGGCGCGGCCGTCTTCACATCGCGCTGTCCAGGCCCCTGCTTCCCCTGTAACAGAACTGAGCCGTGCACCATATATCTGCGGCACAGAAGCAGCCAGATGGCGGGCAAGCTGTTGCGGGCGAACAACTGCCCCTGTTTCAAAAAACAGTCCTGATGCCGGTACCGGCAGACCGCTGAGCGCAGACAGGTCTGCTGCATCTTTATAGATCGCCAAATCAGCCGGAAAGCCTTGTTTAGCCAGTTTTTTCTGGCGTGAGGATTTGCGCTCATCATGGTCAAGGCTCACGACGCCGTCACTGACGATAAGGTCATGCAGGTCCAAAAAGGCGCGCGTGTCCGCCATACAGGAGATCGACAGCCGCGAAGACAGCATGTCACCCACGCTCAGAAACGGGACCACGATGCCGGCTGGATTACCCGAAGCCCCTGCCCCCGGCTTATCGCCAGCATCCAAGATTGTCACCTCACGCCCAAGGGCCTGCACTGCACCGGCAACTGCACAGCCCGCAATCCCGCCGCCGATCACCAGAACACTTTGCGGCTGCGGGGAGATAGGGCGAACAAATCCTTTCTCGTAGCGGGCGGTCAACATATCGCGCTTACGCCCGAACCCGGGTGCCTTTTGTACTGAAAAACCGGCTTCTGTTAACGCGCCGCGCACCGCCGCCGCCACCGTAAAGGTCGCCAGACGAGCCTGATGTGCAGATAACCGGGCAACCTGCTGGCAGATTTCGGCTGACCATAAATCCGGATTCTTGGCAGGGGAAAACCCATCCAGAAACCAGATATCGGCTGAAAAATCAAGCGTGGGCAGAACCTCTTCTGCCTGGCCATAATGAAGATGAAGGTCAATCTGCCCGTCCAGAAAAGTCAGATGATGCACCCCCAGCCAGCGCCGGGGCCATTGCCGCAGCAACTGCTCGCGAAACCCGGTGAGTTCGGCAAAGCCGCTTAACGCGTCTGCAACCACATCCCTGCCAGGCGGGCACCCCTCAACAGATATAAAGTCAATTTTAGACTGGCTTTTTGTGCGCAAAACCTCTGCACAGACGGCCAGAAAGTTCAACCCTGTCCCAAAGCCTGTTTCGGCAATAACAACTGGTTTCCCAGTTGCCAGCCTGTCCGCAAGACCCGTACCGTTGATAAAGATATGCCGCGTTTCATCCAACCCGCCATCAGTTGAAAAATAGATATCGCCCATACGCGCTGAACGCAGAACCCCATCTGTCAAAACTGCATCTTCAGGTGGCAATTGAGGCAAAGGCGGCTGAAACACGGGTCATTTTCCTCTGATTTATGGGGCGCTAGACTTTGTGCTTGCAACTCTTAGCACAAATTATGAACCGTGTTATCCTTGTATCCATGAAAACGTGTTTCTGAGCTGGTAACCGAGCCTAGTGAACTTGGATGTGGATGATGCAGCATGTTTTGATTTTCTGGCTGTCCCGCTTTATTCAGAGCGGACGGCTGACCATACAAATAGATAATGGGCAAAAATATCTGCTGAACGGCAAGGATAGAGACGCTGGTCAGTTGACCATCAGTATCCGCCTGACAAACAGCACCCAGTTGCTGCGGCTACTGTTTCGCCCTGATCCCATTTGTGGTGAGTTGTATGTTGATGGCCATCTGCAGATCACGTCAGGAACCCTTGCCCAGTTTATGGATTTTCTGTTCATTAATGGCCGGCATTGGCGGCGTTCACCATCAGGCAAAGTGATCTGGTTCTTTTACAAGCTGACAGCCTGGTGCCGCACCATTAATCCGGTCGCAAAGTCTAAACGCAATGTTGCCCATCATTATGATTTAACAGATCAGTTGTTTGATCTGTTTCTGGACAGGCGACGGCAATATTCCTGTGCCTATTTCGCGACAGATTCAGATGATCTGAACATGGCCCAGAATCGGAAAATCGCCCGGCTGGCGGCCAAGCTGAACCTCACAGGTGGTCACCGGATTCTGGATATCGGTTGCGGATGGGGCGGGCTGGCCACAGCGTTGAATGTGTTGTCGCCTGACACTCATGTCACCGGCATTACCCTGTCTGAAAATCAATATCGCTATTTCAGACAGGCAATTAAGGACCGGGCTGGCAGTGACCGGCTGGCGGTTTTACTGCAAGACTACAGAACCTTAGGGGACAGGCAATTTGACAGGATTGTCTCTGTTGGCATGCTGGAACATGTTGGCAGACAACAGTTTAACCAGTTTTTTTCCTGTGTTGACCGTTACCTCAGCCCGAACGGCGTGGCCGTGATTCACGCCATCGGCCGGTTTGGCAAGGCCCAGCCGACCAGCCCCTGGATTGACAAATACATCTTCCCTGGCGGTTATCTGCCGAATCTGGAGCAGGTTACAAAAGCGATTGAAAAAACCAACCTGAAAATTACCGATATTGAAATTATGCGGCTTCACTACGCCAAGACACTGGCGGCGTGGCGAGACACATTTGAAGCCAACAAGTCAAAGCTTGCCGATATTTATGATGAGCGGTTCATCCGGCTATGGCGGTTTTATCTGCTGGCGTGTGAAAACTATTTCACCCATGGCTGCGGCATGGTATTCCAGATTCAACTGACCCATCGTCAGGATGCTGTGCCGCTGACGCGGTCCTATATCGCCGAAAAAGAAATTCAGTACACAGACCTGTTATGTCAGACCGCCCCTTTTGGAAAACAAAACCGCTCTCCCAGCTAACCACGCAGGAATGGGAATCGTTATGTGATGGTTGCGGGAAATGCTGTGTTTTAAAGCTCGAGGATGTAGACACAGAGGCCGTTTATTACACAGATGTAGCCTGTAAGATGCTGGAGTGCCAGACCGCCAGATGCCGTGATTATAGCAATCGCAAACAGCATGTCCCGGACTGTATTCTGCTCACCCCGGATTCTATTGAACAGCTGGCCTGGATGCCAAAGACCTGCGCCTACAGGCTGGTTCATGAAGGCCAGGATTTGCCGGACTGGCACCCGCTGGTATCCGGGCAGAGCACTACGGTAGCGCAGGCTGGCCACAGTGTGGCGGGCCGCGTGTTTCCCGAAGGCAGTGTTGAAGATGAGGACATGGCGGACCATATAAGGGACTGGGATACACCATCTGCGGACTGAACGGAGGTCACTTTATGGATATGCGCTGGCTCATCTATCTGTTGCTGACAGGCCTCATCCTGGCGACCATCTGGCGATATGATTTCAGCGATAATGCGGACCCAAGCTGGACCAAATGCACAGAATCGCTGCTGGTTCAAACGCTGACGGGAAACTGTACCCTCAGATATGAGGGTGAGACCGAACCTTCCTAATCCGCGCTTTTTTAATGCCTGATAAACAGAAAAAAGGCCGGATGGTCAAGAAAACCGAGCTGGCTGAAAAAATCTGCCTGACCTGCAAGCGTCCGTTTTCCTGGCGCAAAAAGTGGGAACGGGACTGGGATAAGGTCAAATTCTGCTCAAAACGCTGCCGCGGTGACTATAAGCCCTGAGAGCACAAATCCTTATAAATCGATTAGTTGTTTGAGCTGGTCTATATGGTCTGCCTCATCTGCCGGCTTGTCCCAGCGAATGGCATGAAAGCGGGGAAACCGGGTCGCGATACCTGATTTGTGGCGACTGGACAAATGCAGGGAATCAAACGCAACTTCCACAACGAGCAACTGTTCAACCTCTCGCACAGGGCCGAATTTATTGGTAGTATGTTCACGCACAAACTTATCCAGCCGGGACAATTCAGCATCTGTAAACCCCGAATAGGCTTTGCATACAGGAACTAAAACAGGGTCATCCGCCAGCCCCAGCCAGGCGCCAAGGGTGAAGTCAGAATAATAGGACGAACGTTTACCATGACCGCGCTGGGCATACATGATGACCAGATCGGCATAAAGCGGATCGCGCTTCCATTTAAACCACTGCCCCTTTTCACGGCCCGCTCGATACAGGCTGTCCTTCGCCTTAATCATCACGCCTTCGATCAGCCCGCCCTGCCTGCATTGCTCACGAAGGCCTGCCAGTTCGGCCTCACTTGCGATCTGCAAAGGCACTGACAGATCAAACAGAGCATGGTCAATGTTGTGTTGTTCTGCATCAAGACGTGAACGCCTGTTGGCAAGGGTATTGCTGCGCAAATCTTCATCCCCAACCGCCAGAAGATCATAAAACCGTAAAAACACAGGGGAAGACGCCTGCAGTTTCGGGCTGGCTGTCTTCCGGTTCAGACGTTGCTGAAGCGCGTTGAAGCTGTCAATTTCATCAGGCCGGCCAGCCAGAATTTCCCCATCCAGAACGCCGCGCCAGCCCATCGGCCGGGTCAACTCGGGAAAAGCAGCAGAAATATCATCACCAGAGCGTGAGAAAAGCCTCACCCCCTCTTCGGCGGAAACAAGCTGAATTCGAGCCCCATCCCACTTCCATTCAACCTGCCATTGTGCAAGCTGGAGAGACGCCAGTGTCTTCTCATCTATTGGGGTGGCCAGCATCACCGGATGAAACACCGCCCTGCCCGCCGCATCAGGCTTGTCTGCCCGCCCCTCCAGCCAGTCAAACAACGTGGTATAGGGCGGGTCAAGCAGGGGCCAGATCTCTTCAATTTCGCCAACATCACGGGTGAAGGCCTGCGCCAGAGCAACGCGCACCAGCCGGGCTGACACCCCGACCCGCATGCCGCCTGTCGCCAGTTTCAATAACGCCCAGCGCTCAGACACCTGCATATCATCCATCCAGACCGCCAGTTGCGGGGCGGCCTGGTCCCGCTTTATGGCTGTCAGGGTAGACACAATCTGCGATAAAGACGGTTGTTCCGGGGGCCGCGCTGATGTGCGGTCAGGCCATAGCAAGGCCACTGTCTCTGCCAGATCGCCAACAAAATCATATGACAGCGCAAATAAATCAGGGTCGGTGACCTGGCCGGCCAGTTCACGCACCACCCCTGCTTTGACAGACCGGAAAGACAGATCGGATGTCAGGGCGGCCAGCCCCCAGCCCCGGTCTGGATCGCTGGTTGTCTTGATCCAGTTGGTGAGATGAGCCAGCTTTACAGTCCGCCGCGGCGAGAACAACAGCGCATCAAGCAGATTAGCAAAGCTCTTCATTCTGAGGCCTCTTCATAGCCGATAAGAGACAACGCCCGGGCGGTGATGCCAAGCTGTGCACAGGCATGAAGTAGCGCGTCTTCACGCCCATGCGTGATCCAGACTTCTTTGGGCTTAATTTCTGACAGGGTTGCCAGCAAATCTGGCCAGTCAGCATGATCAGACAGGATAACCGGCAACTCCACCCCCCTTTGCTTGGCCCTCTGGCGGACCTGCATCCAGCCTGAGGCGAAAGCAAACAACGGGTCGGTCAGGCGTTGAGCCCATTTCGAGGCAAACGCAGAGGGCGGGGCGATCACAATCTGGCCAACCAGTTCAGGCTGCGCCCTTCCGGCTTGCCCCGCAGAGGCCGGCAACAAGGGCCCCAGATCAACGCCGTGGCGTTCATACAGATCACATAATTTCTGCAGCGCACCGTGAATATAAATCGGCTGGTTATAGCCAGCTTGCCGCAACATCGCGATGATCCGCTGGGCCTTCCCCAGCGCATAAGCCCCGACCAGAACGGTGCGTTCGGGAAACAGATATTTCGCCTGCAGCAGTTTTTCGATTTCCGCTTCTGGCGGCGGATGACGGAAGACCGGCAGGGCAAAGGTGGCTTCGGTGATAAACACATCACACGGCACAACTTCAAATGGCCGGCAGGTCGGGTCGGCAGCGCGCTTATAATCCCCAGCCGCGATAAGACGCTGGCCATTATGTTCCACAATAATTTGCGCACTGCCCAGAACATGCCCGGCCGGGGCCATTGATATCGTGGCATCTCCAAGCTGCAGCGTCTCGCCATATTCAAGAGGGGTGACCTCTTTGGCAAACGCCTGACCGTAGCGGACAGCCATTATATCAAGGGTCTGCGGGGTGGCGATAACATGATCATGGCCGGCCCGGGCATGGTCTGCATGGCCATGGGTAATCAGCGCAAGCGGTTGCGGGGACACCGGGTCAATCATCGCCTGAGCGGGGAGAACGGACAGACCGCTGGTCTCTGTTTTGACCCAGTTCAGCATAGTTTCAGCCACAGCCCCCCGTTGTCAGAGCCGGATTTATTTTGTGCCAAACAGCTTGGAAAATTCATCCGCGCTGAGGTTTTTCAGATCTTCACGCCATTCAGCCCCGACCTTCATGCCGGCAACCACAGCTTCACGGCTGCCCAACTCTTCGCGCCAAGCCGCAACATGCGGATAATCTTCAATGACCACATTCTGCCGCTTATAGGTCCTCGACCAGGGCAGAATAGCGATATCGGCGATAGAATAGCTGTCCCCAGCAACATATTTGGTCTTCGCCAACCGCCGGTCCAGCACACCGTAAAGCCGGTTGGCTTCAGATGAATAGCGGTTCATCGCATAATCGATTTTTTCCGGTGCGTAGTAATTGAAATGATGCGCCTGGCCGAGCATTGGTCCAAAGCCGCCCATCTGCCACATCAGCCATTCATAAACAGCTATGCGCTCACGCTCACCTGCTGGCATCAATTTTCCGGTCTTCTGCGCCAGATATAACAAAATGGCCCCCGATTCAAAGACCGTGACTTTCTCTCCACCCGGGCCATCATGGTCAATAATCGCTGGCATCCGGTTATTTGGGGAAAAGGCCAGAAATTCTGGCTTGAACTGATCGCCCGCACCAATATTCACAGGTTTGACCTCATAGGCCAGTCCCATTTCTTCAAGGGCGATAGAGATTTTATGGCCGTTTGGTGTAGGCCAGTAATAAAGTTCGATCATGTCCGCAAAACTCCGTTTGCCTTGTAGGGGAAAGTGCCTACATTTCTAGCATGGATACATAAATTGAATGAAGGCCAAATCAACCGTCCGGCGTATCTTTAGCCCGTTGGCCTGCTTTTCCCCCAAGGGGCTTGTGAATGTCATCACCTCTGCCAGCCAAATTTTCACAATGGTTTCAGACAAAGGGCTGGTCTGCCTATCCGCATCAATTAGAGATGATAGAGCAGGTCCAGAACGGCAAATCAATTCTGCTGATCGCGCCAACCGGGGCCGGCAAGACCTTGTCTGGGTTTCTGCCCAGCCTGATAGACCTGGCCCAGACCGCGCACCAGGGGCTGCACACGCTGTATCTGTCGCCGATTAAAGCACTGGCTGTTGATATCGCGCGCAATCTGGATACGCCGATATCCGAGATGGGCCTGCCAATAAGCCTGGAAACCCGAACCGGCGATACACCGCAGGCCAAACGTAACCGGCAACGGACCAGCCCACCAAATATGCTGATGACCACCCCGGAATCCCTAGAGCTTATGTTGAGCTGGCCTGATGCGGACAAGCTGTTTGGTTCTGTTAAGATGATCATTATTGACGAGATTCACGCGCTGGCCGGAACCAAGCGAGGAGATTTGCTGTCTTTGTCTCTGGCTGCTTTGCGCGCCCTTGCCCCGCAGAGCCAGTCTATTGGCCTGTCAGCAACTGTTGCAAGTCCAGACCGGTTCACCCCCTGGCTGGCCGCCGACCAGAGCTGTGTATGTGTGCTGAAACCAGACCTGGCCAAGGCAATAGAGCTGTCCATTCTGGAGACAGAAGCAGAACGCCTGCCCTGGTCCGGACATGGCGGGCTGTATGCCGCCAAGGAGATTTACAACCTTATCACTGCACACCGCCCCTGCCTTGTGTTTGTAAACACGCGGGCACAGGCAGAACTGCTGTTTCAGGCATTATGGGTACATAATGACCTGACCTTGAAAATCGGGTTGCATCATGGCTCTCTGGAGGTTGGGCTGCGCCGTAAGACAGAAGCCGCCATGGCCAGAGGTGAGCTGGATGCGGTTGTCGCCACCTCGTCTCTGGACCTCGGCATTGACTGGGCAGATATTGAACTGGTTATCCAGGTCGGCGCGCCGAAAGGCACATCGCGTCTGATGCAGCGTATCGGCCGCGCAGGACACAGGCTGAATGCCCCGAGCCGCGCGCTCATCGTTCCAGCAAACAGGTTTGAGGTACTTGAATCTCTGGCCGCGAAAATCAACGTTGAAGAACGCCTGCTTGATGAACTGCCCGAACATGACGGGGGCCTGGATGTTCTGGCCCAGCATATTGTCGGGCGCGCGGTGGCAGGGCCGTTTGATGCAGATGACTTGTTTCAGCAGGTTCGCGGAGCCGCACATTATCGCCGTTTAAGCCGGGACAGCTTTGACCGCGCTTTGGATTTTGTCGCCACCGGCGGTTATGCGCTGGGGCACTACAGCCAGTTTCAACGCATTGTGCAAGGTGTTGACGGGCTATGGCGGCTGACCTCGCGCCGGGTGGCGACCAGATGGAAGATGAATGTCGGCACCATTGTTGAAACCGACACCATCAAGGTCAGGCTGAAAGGCGGACCTGTATTGGGTGAGATTGAAGACTATTTCGTTCAGGGGTTGAGCATTGGTGACAGCTTCATCTTTGCCGGCCGGCTGTTGGAATTTGTTGGTCTGAAAGCCAACCAGGCACTTGCCCGGCCAGGCCGCACAGCAGAGCCAAAAATACCGGCCTATGCCGGTGGCCGCCTGCCCCTGTCCCCCGGCCTTGCGCAACGGGTCAGGCAATTATTGAATGATCCGCAGACACACCGGTTCTTGCCGCCAATGGTACAGGAATGGCTGTCTATTCAGAAATGGGTGTCTGACCTGCCCGCCGAAGACAGGCTGTTGGTCGAAACCTTCCCCAGAGGCGGCAAACATTACCTGGTGGCCTATTGTTTTGCGGGCCGGAACGCGCACCAGACTCTCGGGATGTTGCTGACACGCCGGATGGAACGTGAAGGGCTGGGCCCGCTCGGGTTTGTGGCAACTGATTATGCTATCGCTGTCTGGTCACGGCATCAGGTCACCGCGCCGGACAGCCTGTTTACAGAAGATATTTTAGGTGATGATCTGGAAGAATGGATGGCTGAATCTTCAATGCTGAAACGCAGTTTCCGTCAGGTGGCGATCATTTCAGGACTGATCGATAAAAACAGCCCGGGAACAGAAAAAACCGGCAAGCAGGTGACCATCAATTCAGACCTGATCTACGATGTTCTGCGCCAGCATCAGCCTGATCATCTGCTGTTGGAGGCGACCCGTGCAGATGCCGCAAGAGGCATGACAGATATTAAACGGCTGTCTGATTTGCTGGCGACCTATGCCGGGCATCTCACTCACCGGCCGCTTCAGCGTGTCTCGCCTCTGTCTGTGCCTTTGCTGCTTGAAGTTGGCCGCGAATCTGTTACAGCTTCTGCAGTAGATGAGCTGCTGAGTGAGCTGGAGGATGAACTTGTCAGGGAAGCGTTCCACACCGTCCCGCAAAAACAATTGCTGTGATCCCGATGCGGACTGAGGAGCGGAAAAATCAGGCTTATCTCAGCCTGTCCTTTTGCGGTGAGATTTGTGAGCTTCACAGTGACGGGGCGTTGTATCTGCCGAGCTACCGTACCCTTGTTGTCTCTGACCTTCATTTTGAAAAAGGCCGGGCGCAATCGTCTGCGGCGCCGCTGCCACGTTATGATACCGACGTAACCTTATCAAAACTGGAAAAGGCCCTTCACAGAACGGATCCGCAGACCTGCATTTTCCTTGGTGACAGTTTTCATAATGCTGATGTCGCCCGAACCCTTCCGCCTGCCTATCGCGGCGCGCTTAACAGGTTGGCCGAAGGCCGGGATTTTATCTGGATTGAGGGTAATCATGATCCAGAATTGCCTGTGTTTCTGCCTGGCCGAACCACAGCAGAGCATTTTGTCAACGGCCTGCATTTCTTTCATCAGATAACCGAACAGACCCGTCGGGCAAAGGGGCAGATATTCGGGCATTATCACCCCAAGGCCAGAGTTAATTTAAAGCTGCGGCGAATCTCTGCGCCCTGTTTTATTCATGATGGACAGCGTTTAATCCTGCCTGCCTTCGGGGCCTTTACCGGCGGGCTGAATATTTTGGACAAGGCTATACAATCTGTTCTGAAAACACCGCAGTCTGCCTATCTGTGTCACGCGGATAAAATTTATCATTTACCGGTGTCAGATACGTTTTTCGTTAAATTCTAAATTTTTCGTTAATCACCTCACCATTTCATATCGTAGAAAGCTATAAAGCAAAGAGCATCGGGCCTGCACGCCTTATGAGGGGGGGAGTTTACATGCGCATAGCTGTATTGGGATCGGGCATATCTGGTCTGGGCGCTGCTTATCTTAGTCATTTTTCACATCAGGTCACCTTGTATGAGTTGTCCAGCAGAATAGGCGGGCATTCAAATACAGTTGACGCTGTGTTTGCCGACCGGACCGTTCCTGTGGATACCGGCTTTATTGTCTATAATGCCCATAATTATCCAAATCTGGTCGGCCTGTTTGACCATCTGGGTGTTGAGACGCTGGCAACAGATATGTCCTTTTCGGTATCTCTGGACAACGGAACCTTTGAATATGAAGGCTCCCTTGGTGGCCTGTTGGCCCAGCCTGGAAACCTGCTTCGGCCCCGCTACTGGGAGATGCTGAGCGGACTGGTTAAATTCTACCGCACGGCCGTCGATGAAAGCCAACGGGGACCAGAAACAGAATCGCTTGGCCAGTTTATTCACAGATGCAAACTGCCCGAAGCGTTTGTGAATGATCATCTGCTGCCTATGGGGGCCGCCATCTGGTCTTGTTCAGCCAAGGCAATGCTTGATTATCCGGTACGCGCCTTTATCCAGTTCATGGATAACCACAAATTGATGGAGTTCGGCGCACGCCCGGTCTGGCGCACGGTAAAGGACGGCTCACGTCAGTATGTTTCAAAAATCACAGACCGGCTCAAAGACCGGATTGAAACCAACACCAAGGTCAACAGCGTCAGACGTGAGGCGGGCGGTGTGATTGTGAATGTCGAGGGGCAGGGTGATATCTGGTATGACAAGCTGATCATGGCCGCACATGCGGATGAGAGCCTGAAGTTGATGGCTGATGCCACCGAACAAGAGGCTAATATCCTAAACGCCTTCCGCTTTTCAAAGAACCATGTCATTCTGCATTCTGATGCGCGTCTGATGCCAAAACGCAAACGGGCGTGGGCGGCATGGAATTATCTGTCTGATGATCAGGCTAATCTGTGCACAACCTACTGGATGAACAGGCTGCAGCATATCGATATGTCCTATCCGCTATTCACCACCCTGAACCCGACAGAACAGCCGCGTGACGAGCTGGTGCATGCCGATCTCCACTACCAACATCCGATTTTCGATAAGCGCGCGCTGCTGGCGCAAAGGGAATTGGCTGAAATACAAGGTCAAAATCATATTTTCTGGTGTGGAGCCTGGACCGCAAACGGGTTCCATGAAGATGGGCTGAAATCGGCGGTGGCCGTTGCCAAGACCCTGAAGATGAACATCCCATGGTCAAGCCCGACATCACCTTACAAACCCGCTCAGGCTGGGCTGGATCACCCCCGCCCCGATGCTACAGGATTATTACTCGACACATGAACCGGCTAGATCATGACAACACATACACATAATAAAACAGATCCCTGTTATCTGGTTTATTCTGAGATTATTCACAGCCGTCACGGCACGCCGGCCCATGAGTTACGAAAACCCGGCTTTTCGGTGTTGCTGGACCTTGACCGTCTGGATGAGGCGGACCGCACCTCCTGGTTCTTTTCGGTGAATAAATTCAATCTAATCTCGTTTCATGAGGCCGATTTCGGGCCAAATCATAAGTCCCAACGCCAGCCAGATGCGCCGCAGGTCAAGCTGGCCGACTATATCCGCACACTTGCCGGTCAGCATCTCGACCCGCAGCAGATTAAACGGATAGAAATGCTGGCCTTCCCGCGCATTCTGGGGCTGTCCTTCAACCCCATCACCGTTTACAGATGTCTTGATCATAACAATAAGGATTGTTTCCGCGTTTATGAGGTGCACAACACCTTTGGCGACAGTCACAGCTACGCCAGCGTGATGGCGACCGATACCGACACTGTGCCACTGCACAAAGTCGACAAGATGATGCATGTATCACCATTTTTTGATGTGGACGGCTATTACCAACTGGCGGTCAGGCGCAGCGAGACAGCCTTGAAGCTTTTGGTGCGCTATTGTCAGGGTAAAACCGCCCTGCTGACCGCGACCTTGAACGGCGAAATTGTCCCTCTGACAACGACCCGTCTGCTGAAGACGGTTACCCTTTCCGGGCATTTCCCGTTGCGCCCTCTGGTCTCTATTCACTATGAGGCGGTGAAATTGTTCTTCAAGGGTGTGCGTTTTTACAGACGCCCCCTGCCCCCAGAACAAGCTGTAACTCCAACTGTAAAAGATGTGCAAAGGTAGACATATAATGGCATTTGGTTCTGCACTGAAACAACACGCGCTGCTAAAGATATTCTCCCATATCCAGTATGGCCACCTTACGCTGACCTTACCGGATGGCAGCACGCATACCTTTACAGGCGCTGAGGCCGGGCCGACCGCGGATATGCATCTAATCGATGACAACGCCATCAACCGGATGGTCAATGACGGCAAGATGGGGTTTTGTGAAGCTTTCATGCTGGGTGAGGTTGACAGCACCAACCTGACCAACTTGATCGAACTGGCCGTCCAGCATGACAGCTATCTTGAAGACAAGATGAAATTGGGGGCGATACAGAATCTGTGGATGAAATTCCAGCATTGGCGCAACCGAAACAACCAGACCGGTTCACGCCGTAATATCTCCTATCATTATGACCTGGGCAACCAGTTCTACAGTACCTGGCTTGACCGGACTATGACCTATTCATCTGCTGTGTTTCAGTCAGATAAGGACACGCTAGAAGATGCCCAGACCCGCAAGTACCGCAAACTGGCTGAGCTTGCTGATATTCAGCCAGGCGACAGGGTGTTGGAAATCGGCTGTGGGTGGGGCGGCTTTGCTGAATATGCCGCCAGTGAACGCGGTGCCCATGTGACCGGCATAACGATCAGCCAAGAACAGTTTGATTTTGCCACCAACCGGCTGAAGACAGCCGGTCTGGACAAGATGACAGATATTCAGATGCTGGATTACCGCAAGCTGGACCAGCGGTTTGATAAAATCGTTTCAATTGAGATGTTTGAGGCTGTTGGTGAGGAGTATTGGCCAGTATATTTCCGCACCCTGTCCAACTGCCTGAAACAAGGCGGTAAAGCCGCGCTTCAGGTGATCACGATAGATCACAAAGCCTTTCTTGAATATCGTACGCAGCCTGATTTCATTCAGAAATACATTTTCCCTGGCGGTATGCTGCCTTCTATACAGGCCCTTGATCAGCCTCTTGAGAAAGCTGGCCTGTCACTGGAATTTCATCAGGGATACGGCAAGGATTACGCCCGCACCCTTGCCGAATGGAAAGTCAGGTTTACCAAAGCCTGGCCAGAGTTAGGCCGTACACCAAAGTTCGATGAACGGTTCAAGCGGATGTGGGAGTTGTATTTGTCTTATTGTGAAGGCGGCTTTAAGGCCGGCATGATCGATGTGAAACAGATGCTCATCACGCACAAATGAAATCATATTTCATAAGGTAAAATAGCGGTAATCTGCTTTACTGAAGCCCTCGTAAGCATCACGACAAACAGAAGTGGTGTGAACTGGCAATGGCCCCTGACGGCAATTTTAATCAACTTGTCCTAAACGACAAGCCCTTTGATCCTGTGCGGTTCTTTGATGGCAGTTTCACTGCGCACGGCATGTTTGTGGACAGGTTTGGTCAGGTTCAAAAACGATTTCTGATTGATATCAGTTGCACTGCCGAAGACGGACAAACCACCTTGCATGAAAGCTTTGTCTATGATGATGGCATGACCGAGGCCCGTTCGTGGACGATAGTCAAACATAACGATAATGAATACACCGCCCATACCGATGATGTGGTGGGCAAGGGTGTTGGCCAGGTCGACGGGGCCGTGTTTAAGCTGAAATATGACTTTCTGCTGACCTTATATGGTCGCCGCGTAAAAGTTCATTTTGATGATGTGATGGTTAAGCAAACAGAAACAACGATTTTGAACCGGGCCCGGGTCAGCAAGTTCGGGGTGCTTCTGGGTGAGCTGTTTATCACCTTTTCACGGGCTGGATAAGCTCTCCTCAGAATGGCAGCGCAAATAGTTTCAGCAGCCGCCTGACCAGCCAGCCAATGCCCGGCAGCTTGGCCAGCAGCTGGTGCCCGCTGTCCCAATGATCATAATGAGCTGTTATCAGGCCGCGGTCATTAAACACAATTTCTGACATGCCGGTAAGGTCAATCGTAAAGGACGGGCGGGCCTTCAAAGCCCCTGTCATACGCCATTTGATATAGCCTGCGCGCGCCGAACAACTGACGTCCAAAATCTCAAAGCGCGGGTCTGTCATAACCTCGAACATATGCTCAAAAATCGCCATAAAAGCGGCGTGGCCGTGCAACTCATTGAACGGGTCGGTAAAGATCACGTCATCAGCCAGAAAGGCAGTGATATCCGTGAGGGTCGCCGGCGTCATCTCTGCAAAGGCTTGCGCATAGGATTGTGTTTGAGACAGATAAGACATGGCGGCAAGCCCCCCTTATAGGTGATTTACTTATGTCCGGTGAGCCTGGCGGTCAGGCGAAGATATATGGACAGCGGTAACAGGCGCATGACCTTCATCTTCCGGACAAAGGATTTGGGGAAACTGATCTCGAATTCATCTGTCTTGAGCCCGTTTATGATATGCAGTGCCGCCGCATCGCTGGTGATAAGGTCCGGCATAGTGAAGTCATTCACCGCGGTTGCTTCTGTGTCCACAAAACCAGGGTTGATAAGCTGCAGCTTAATCCCTTTTGGATGAAGATCAAAATACAGCGATTCGGCCAGATTCTGAACAGCCGCTTTGGTTGGACCATAGGCAGCGGAGCGCGGCAGACCACGATAACCTGCCACCGACCCCATCACCGCGATATGGCCGCCCCTGCGGGCCAGCATCGCCGGCAACAGATGGTCAAGACAGTGGATAACACCAAAATAGTTCACCTGCATATGACTGTGGAAAAGCGCAACAGAAAACTCCTCAACCCTCACCGGTGTGTAGATGCCAGCATTCAGCACGGCAAGGTCAACCGGGCCATGCACTTCTGTTGCCTTGGTCATAGCGGCAGCGATTTGGACTGGATCAGCCACATCAGCGGTCAACGGCAGAACAGACGGGTGCCGACTTTGAAGCTCAGCCAGCCGTTCAGACCGCCGCGCCAGGGCCGATACCCGCCACCCGGCAGCGGCCATTTTCTGGGACAGGCTGGCCCCGATACCCGAACTGGCACCGGTGATAAGAACATGTCCGCTCATTTGCTTCTGGCGTTCACTGCCAAAGCGCCGCGGCCGCCATCCACAGCAAGCACCGCCCCGGTCATCCAGCCTGAGCGGGCCGGGTCAAGCAGCAGGCACGCCAGCCCTGCAAAATCGTCTGCCTGCCCCAGACGGCCCAGCGGGTGCATCTGGGCAAGCCCTTTTGCCATTACCTCATTCGCCAGCAATGGTTCAGCCATCTTCGACCTGCTCAAAGACGGGGCAATGACATTGACGCGGACATCTGGTGACAATTCCGCTGCCAGAGCCTTCGCCAGGCCTTCAACACCGGCCTTTGCCGCGCCGATAGCCGCGTGGCTTGTAAAACCTTGTGTGGCGGCAACAGAACTGAACAGAACCACGCTTCCTGTACCGGCCTTCAGGGCGGTTTGGGCAGCCTGTACCGCCAGTGCGGCGCCCACAACATTGGTCTGGTAGGTGTCGACGAAATCAGCCACGGTCAGCCTGGCCAGAGGTTTCAGAAGGATACTGCCCACCGCCCAGACCAACCCGGCAAGCTGGCCATCTGTGCTGGCGTCTGCGATGACTTGTTCAATCGATTTCGGGTCAGCCAGATCAAAGCGGCTTGCGCCCGCGCCAAGCTCTGCTGCCAACGGGGCCAGAGCCTGGTCATCACGGGCAGCAAGATGAACCGGCTTCCCGTCTGCAACCAGTTGACGCGCAATGGCCTGGCCCATATGTCCGGTAGCCCCGAAAATGACAGTCTTTGACATGCTCTAATATCCTTGTTGTGAACGTGTGAGAAGGGGGCTGTCCCGCCGCTTTACAGCCCGGTCGGCCAGACTTGTCTGCCTTCCCCTGCTTTGTTAGGTTTACGATGTCTGCCAGCCTGCAGATCAGACCGCCCTTACCCTGTCTATACCGAAGTGAGCACAGATGTTTTTTCTTCCCGGAACACATAAAGAAAATGGCCTGACCTATTCGCCTTTGAAAGCGCTGGTCTCACCGCGCCCTATCGGCTGGATTTCCAGCCAGTCGGCCAGCGGGGTGGCCAACTTGTCGCCCTACAGTTTTTTCAATGCAATAGCAGAACTGCCGCCAATGGTGATGTTTATTTCTGCCCCGGATATGCGGCCCACCACCCGAGGTGGCCAGAAGGACAGTCTGGCGAATATTCTGGAAACGCGGGAATTTGCAGTGAATATCGTCGGCATGGCCCAGGCCGAACAGATGGTGAAATCAAGCCAGGATGTTGACGCTGAAATTGATGAATTTGAACATGCCGGCCTTAACAAAAAACAGGCCGAACGGATTGCCGTGCCGCTTGTCGCCGGTGCGCCGGCGCATCTGGAATGCGTCTATTATGACCATGTCACCTTGCCGGATAATGGCCGCGGGCATAATTCGGTTATGGTGATGGGCACGATTGTCGGCATCCATATTGACGAGGCGGTTATCCAAGATGGCCGTGTTGATGTCAGCCGCTACAACCCGGTCGGGCGGCTTGGCTATAAGGATTATGCCCAGGTCCGCGATCTGTTTGAGATGAGCCCGTAACGTCGGCCTTAACGGATGGCACAGTTCTGCACATCAACTGCCACATAACCACGCAGCTCTGACGGGCGGATATCGACCACCAACACCCAGTCTTCAGCTGGCAGGACGGTGCGCAAGGGCAACACCCCTTTTTCCACCTTCTGAGATCCTAGATAGATGAAGCGGGCAGAGATTTCGCGCTTCGGGTCAAACCACGGTTCATTCTTTGAGCCTTGTGCCTGAGGCTGGCCTTCAATATGCAGGCCCAGGCCGCCGTCAAACAGCGTGATGTTTGATTCAACCCCGCTATAAAGCTCAGTTGCCACCGCCACAGAGTGGCTGGACAGGGCGCGGCAATTGACCGGTTTCCCCAGCCCCTGCAGCATCTGGTAAATCTGTTCAATGCGTGTGCCGCGCGCGATCTGGCCGCGGATCAGGCGGGTCAATTTGCTGTCGGCGCTCTCATCAGTCAGCGCATTGGCTTCACGTGTGGCGCGCAGTTGGCGCAGGTCATGTTCCAGACCTTCAACCTTGCCAGACAATTCTTTTATCTGCTGTTCGCGCTCATATAAAGCCAGATCCGCATCCGCCTGCAGGCGCCGTTGTTCCAGCGATCCCCACTGCCAACCCAGCCACAGGGCGAGGCCCAGAAAAAAGATACGGCTGAGCCAGCGCATGTAGATATGCACTTCGCGGCGGCGGTATTTTTCACGTGTTTCAAAAAAATCCACGTTCGGTACCCTTGTATCGGACAAGATAAATGAAGCGGGTTAAATTTGTGTTCCCGTGATACCCTGTTTTGCATCTGCCGCCAACCCTTTGTGGGTTTACCCGCCAAAAGCAATTTGTCATTATCACACCCGTCCCTTTTCCCTGTTCAGGAACACGCCATCCTATGCCCGCAAAGCCAAACAGTTCCACGCCACCTGATCGTGCCTGGCAGAGGATGCTGTCCGGGCGGCGTCTGGACATCCTCAGCCCCAGCCCGCTGGATATAGAGATTGAGGATATTGCCCATGGCCTGGCGCGGGTGACCCGCTGGAACGGCCAGACCAAGGGTAAATACGGGTTGTCTGTTGCCCAGCATTCAGTCCTGGTTGAAGAGATTTTATCCCGCAACGCCCCGCAACTGGCCCAGAAATGGCGGCTGGCGGGCCTTCTGCATGACGCACCAGAATATGTCATCGGCGATATGATCACGCCCTTCAAGGCTGCACTTGGGCCGCAATACCGCCAGATTGAGGCCAGTCTGCAACAGGCGGTGCATATACGTTTTGGCCTGCCAGCAGAGCTGCCCCCCGGGATCGCCCTTTCAATCAAACGGGCCGATCGTATGTCCGCCTATATTGAGGCAACACAAATCGCCGGTTTTTCTGAGGCAGAGGCGCGCAAGCTGTTTTCCCGGCCCAGAGGCACGCCTGCTGATTATGAGCTGGTTCCGTTACCCCCGGAAAAGGCCGCACGGGCGTTTTTGCGGCGGTTTGATCTGCTGTTCGGGCATAATGGTGGCAGGCGATAGGGCGCATTTTGCCATTTGACGGGGCCCGCCGCATCAGATATGAACACAGCGTTAAACAGGACATTTGGTCCTGCTGCACGCGCCATGGGGGCATGGTGAAATTGGTAAACACAACAGACTTAAAATCTGTCGGCTTAATAGGCCTTCCCGGTTCAAGTCCGGGTGTCCCCACCATCTTTTTGTTCCTGATCAGAGCTGGCTGTTAATAGCGGGCCTCATTCAGCATCAAGGGCGCATCGCTACCGGCCAGCTGGTCCTCCTTCTTCACGAATTCAAAAGAGGTGTAGCCGGCTTCGGTTTTGGCCTATCAGGAACAGCAGCCCCCTTTACAGACCGAACTGAGCCTTGATACCGGCGAGGAAGGTGTCATCATCAACATCCCGGCGATGGTCCAACAGGGCTTCGGCATCCGCGCCCGCGCGATAACGCAGACGGCTGGTACCATCAGTCACCGCGCTAAAAATCACCTCTGCGACCAGTTCCGGCGGGGTTGGCGGCACAGGGTTGCCGGCAAAAGCGCCCATCACCTTGCCCACAATATCCTGATATTCATCAATTGGCGGGTCATTGGCGAAGTCAAATGACCGGCCGGCAAAGTCGGTGGCGATCATCCCCGGTTCAATAATTTTCACGCCAATGCCCAGCGGGGCCAGTTCAAAATGAAGGGCTTCGGACAAGCCTTCTACAGCGAATTTGGTACCGTAATACAGCGTGCCCAGAGGGAAGGTCATCTGCCCGCCAATAGAGCTGATATTCACGATTGTGCCACTGCGCCTCTGGCGCATCTGTGCCAACACCGCCCGCGTCATCGAAAGCAGGCCAATGACGTTGGTGTCAAACTGGCGGCGGACACGATCATCACTGAAATTTTCCAGCGGGCCATAAGCCCCATAACCCGCGTTGTTGAGCAACACGTCAATCTGGCCGAACCGTTTTACCGCGGCAGCAACCGCGGTTTCAACACGGCCAGAATCAGTTACATCCAGACGGGTAACAAGCACATTGGCAAGGCCGGCCAGATCACCCGCCACCTCTGGCTTGCGCATGGTTGCGACCACGTTCCAGCCTTTCGCCTGAAACAGCTTTGCGGTGGCCAGGCCAATCCCAGACGATGCCCCGGTGATAAAAATAGTCTGCCTCATAACAAACCCCTCCTTGCCTTCGGCCAGATTTAGCTAGGTCTTCTACCGGCCAGGTTTGGCCCAGGTTTAGGCCATGTTTAACCCAGGTTTAACCCAGGTTTAACCGGTCATCGTGCTCCCTTTCGCGTCAGGCCGGGAAGCGGGCGTTAAATCCGGCGGCGATATCAAAGACATCTCCTGAGATCAGGCTGGCCCCGTCTGAACATAAAAAGGCCGCCAGCGCGCCAACATGTTCAGGTCCATAAAACCCCTGCGGCATCAGATGAAGCTGTTGGGCAAAGCCTTCAAACTGCTCCCAGGTCAGGACAGTTCCCGGCACCATGGTTGACAGCACATAGTCATTTTCCAACAGGCCGGTCCGCACCAGCGTCGGGCACAGCGCGTTTACCGTGACATTATGCGGGGCCAGGGCCTCAGCTGTGGTCTTGGTCAGGCCGATAACCGCCCATTTCGTTGCTGAATATACCGGAAACCGTTGGGCACCCATGCGGCCGGTTACCGACGCCATGGTTACAATGCGGCCCGAATTTTGCTGCCGAAAATGTGGGGTGACCGCCTGAATGGTTTTGATCACGCCTTTCAGATTGATGTCCAGAACCAGATCAACCTCTGCCTCAGACAACTCCTCTAAAAATCCGGTCTGGGTAATGCCCGCATTGGGAATCACAAAATCCAGCCCACCAAACGTATCCAGCGCGGCAGAAACAGCCTTTGTCTGCGCGTCCATATCGCGCACATCACCAGACAGCGCGATACAGGATACACCGTGCGCTTCGATTTGCGCCTTGGCCGCGGCCAGATCAGCCGCGGTGGCCAGAGGATAAGGCACCTCAGCAATTTGATCAGCCACATCCAGTATAACCAGATTCGCGCCGCGGGCCGCCAGCGCATCCGCACAAGCAAGACCAATACCACGAGCCGCCCCGGTCACAAAAGCCGTCTTGCCGGCCAGGTCCTTCGGCATCGCCATATCCGCTGCCTGAACCGGAGACACCGCCGCCAGCCCGGCCAGTGTTGCCCCTGCCCCGGCTGCCCCGGCCATAAAGGCGCGCCTGTCTCTGTTGGTGGCGGTATCAGGTGTGCTGGTCTCAGGTGTGCTGGTCTCAGATGTGTTGGTTGCCGTTCTGTTGGGCATATGCGGGGGTGTGGTGACGGTCATAACAGCATGTCTCCTGGAGGCGGTAAGAAAGAGGTGAACGCAAACCACATAGGCAGTCTGCAACTAAGCCGTCAGCATAACAGGTAAAGGTTAATAAACTGTTAATTGTGCGGTATATTTATCAGGGCCTGAGCATAACTTATCAGCCTGCTGATACGCCGGGGAAAGACCCATCTGGACAGACAAAAAAACCCCGCCTGAAGCGTCTCCAGGCGGGGTTCATGTTCACGGGCGTTCTGGGCGTTGGCGTTACGAGGCAGACAGATGCCAGTCCAGCAGATCCAGCCGGTCCTGTCCCCAGAACACCTCACCATCCACAATGAAGGTCGGCGCGCCAAATACATTCGCCTCTATTGCGCGATCAGTGTCCGCGGCGATCTCCTCGGCATAGCCTTGCGTGTTGGCCTGTGCATCAGCCACCAGCGCATCCCCGTCGAAACCGGCGCCGTTAAGGGCGGCGGTCAGAACAGCGGCATCGCCGATATCCTCATCATGTGCCCAAAGCCGTGCCATAATCGCCTCAGAAGCGCGCAGTGCGTCTGTTGTCTCAAGGCTGGCCCGGGCCGCGGCCATCACCAGTCCGGCCAGACCGGATGAAGGTGGAAAATGGGCCGGCTGGGCAATCAGAGGCAGGTTCAGATAGCGCGAAAAACGGGCCATTTCCTGCAGCCGGTAGGCCTGACGCTGCGGCGCACGCTTCGGCAGAGGCAGACCGCCACTAACCGGAAACACCTTACCCAAATCGACCAGATACAGATTTACAGTCGCGTTATGCCGGGCGGCCAATTCGCGAAACCGGCCAGCAGCAAGATAGGTCCAGGGGCTGACAGGAGAGAGATAATAGTCAATTACAGGCTGGGCAGGCATAGCAGAAATCCTTATAGTTTTGTTGTGAGGGTCAGCACGTTGCCAACGCGCGCCTCACAAGTGATGGGCGACAAGCTTGGGCTTGTCAAGCTGAACAGGTGGTAGAAAAGGAACATCAGGATGACAGAGCTTTCCGCCCTTATTGATACAGACCGCCACCGCCTGAACGAGGCAAGCTGGCTGGCGCACAAACGCGATGAGCTGGACACAAACGGGGCCGTGCAAATGCAAGGGTTTTTAAAAATGGACGCGCTGGCAGAATTGCAAGCCGAAGCGGCGGCCGGACTGAACGATGCCTTTTTCAAGCCGCAGACCCACAATATTTATCTGGATAAAGGCGATCAGGCGTTTGCCGAAGGCCATATCCGCAATCGCCGCCTGATCTCATCAAAAGGCTGCATCACTGATGATCAAATCGCTGAAGTTTCTGTTCTGAAGCAGATTTATCATCACCCCGACTTTATCGCCGCGTTGTGTTTCATCTTGAGCGAGGAAGCGCTGTATCCTTATGCAGACAGCCTGTCATCGGTGAATATCCATTACGCCCGACACACAGAAGAGCTGAACTGGCATTTTGACAATTCCTCTTTTGCGGTCACCTTGATGGTACAGCCGGCCAGGGCTGGTGGCGAGTTTGAATATGTGCGCGATGTGCGTGATGCTGACGCCGGGGAAATGGGCTTTGAGCAGGCAGAGGCCGTGGTTGACGGGCGCCACCAAATAGACAGCCTCAGCCTTGCTGCCGGTGATTTACTGTTGTTCAGGGGGCGGAACTCGCTACATCGTGTCACCCCGGTTGCCGATGACAGCGTGCGCCATCTGGCCGTTCTGGCCTACAACAGCCAACCCGGGATTAGCCTGTCTGAAACCGCCCAGATGACATTCTATGGACGGGTCGGCAAGATGACCGCCGCCGGATAGACGCCGATGTTTTTCCTGCCCCTGTTTGATAACAACCCGACCGGCCGGATGCCAGTCATCTCCTGGCTTATCCTGGCGGCCTGCGTGCTGGTGTTTTTCTGGCAAACCGGCCTGTCTGCGGCGGCTGAATATGAGCTGTTTATCGGCTATGGCGTAGTCCCGGCTCTGTTATTCGGGCACCAGTCACTGCCAGATGAGGTTGCCGCGGTCAGCCCGTGGCTGAGCATTTTCACCTCTATGTTCCTGCATGGAGGCTGGCTTCATCTTGGCTCCAACATGCTGTATCTGTGGATTTTCGCCGATAATGTTGAAGATGCAATGGGGTCGGTAAAATTCATCCTGTTCTACGCGCTGTGCGGGGTGGGAGCGGCCTTCAGTCAGGCTTTGATAGACCCGCTCTCTGTTACCCCCATGGTCGGGGCCAGTGGCGGCATCGCCGGTGTTCTGGGGGCATATATTCTGCTTCATCCCAAAGCGGCGGTGCGGGTGTTTATGTTGATCCTGATTTTTATCCGCATCATCAGCCTGCCCGCCTGGCTGGTGTTGGGGGTATGGATTGCCGGCCAGTTTGTGTCTGCCCCGGCGGCCTTGTCTGGCGGCGGCGGGGTTGCTTATTTTGCCCATATTGGCGGCTTTGTTACCGGCATGATTCTAATTCCCTTCTTCAAGAACAGGGATATCCCGCTATTTGACAGAGATAAACAGACCGACAAGCCAGACTGGTCAACCCAGCCGATTTCCTTTTCTGAATTAAAAACAGAAGCAGCAGGCCGCTATTCCCGCGGTGGTCGGCGCAAAGGGCGCGGCGGCTCTGTACCCTCAGTACGGCGGCGGATTAAAGGGCCCTGGGACAAATCTTAAAAAAGATAAATCTTGAGAGGAATAAACCCCAATAGGACGGCATCGCCTCAGGCGCGTGTAGAATTGTCTATATCGCGGCGCGCTTCATAGCCGCCTTGCCTGACCAGCTCTTCCAGCTGCACTGCGGCTTTGTCCACCTTAGCCGCCTCAAGGCCGGTCAACACCACAGCGGTGCCAAACTGGCCGGGTTTAAACCAAGGATAGGAGCCAACAGACACCCCATCAAAGCTGTCCGCAATATCCCCCATAATGGTCGCGATCGTTCCCTCTCCTATCGCACATTGTATGGTGATTCGGGTCGGCTGAACCCCGCCTGTCAGAGTGTGGGAAAAGGTTGCGAACATTGCCTGCAGGATCGACGGCACACCTGCCATCACATGCACATTCTTCAGGATATAGCCTGGGGCGGCGCTTACCGGATTGTCAATTAATGTTGCGGTGTCCGGAATATCCGCCATTTTCTGGCGGGCTTCATTGAAGTCGATATCGGTGCCCTCATAATGGCGCAGCAAGCGGGCCTCAGCCTCAGCATGACGGATGACCGGCACATCAAAGGCCGCGGCAACAGATTCTGTGGTGATATCGTCATGGGTCGGCCCGATACCACCAGAGGTGAATACATAATCATAGCGCGCAGACAAATCCCGAACATGGGAGATGATAACATCCCTGACATCCGCGATGACCCGGGCCTCACATAAAGATATTCCCAGCGTGGTCAGTTCTTCAGCCAGCCAGCCGATGTTTTTATCTTTGGTGCGCCCGGACAGGATTTCATCACCAATAACCAGAATTGCTGCTGTCGGATTTGTCATTTGCTATGGGTACTTTCTTCTTGTTATACTCGCATCTGATCATGTTGCACCGGTTGCCGGCAGACCACAACAGTACGTAAATTGATTTTCGGTCTCGCTTTTAGGGCGCAGAGGAAAAATCGTCCAGACGAAATTTTCTGTTTTTTTAAGTCGCGCAAATGAAATGATGAGTTAATAAAGCCTAATGAGACAAGAAAAAATCATCCTTCACGACAAAGCTGGGTTTGAAGCCATGCGCAAAGCCGGGGCGCTGGCGGCTGAAGTTCTGGACATGATCACAGACCATGTCAAAGACGGCGTGACCACAGGAGAGCTGGACCAGATTTGCCATGATTATATCCTGGCCCATGGCGCCACCCCTGCCCCCCTGAATTATAAAGGCTTTCCCAAATCAACCTGTATTTCGCTTAATCATGTTGTCTGTCACGGCATCCCCGGGCCAAAACGCCTGACCACAGGGGATATTCTGAACATCGATATAACCGTTATCCTGGATGGGTGGTACGGCGATTCATCCCGCATGTACTGGGTTGGCACGCCGTCCATCAAGGCCCAAAACCTGACCCGCGTTACCTATGAATGCCTGATGCGGGCGATTGATATCGTCCGGCCGGGAGTAACTTTGGGTGATATTGGCCACGTCATCCAAAGCCATGCCGAAGCAAACCGGTTCTCGGTTGTGCGGGATTTTACCGGCCATGGTCTGGGCACCGTGTTCCATACAGCCCCCACAGTTCTGCATTATGGTCAGCCTGGAACCGGTCTTGTGCTGGAGCCTGGCATGTTCTTCACTATTGAGCCGATGATCAATGCTGGCCATTTTGGCACCAAAATTCTGAATGATGGCTGGACCGCGGTGACCAGAGATAAAAGCCTGTCGGCTCAGTTCGAACATACAATTGGCGTCACTGAAACCGGGGTGGAGATTTTCACCACCTCTGCGCGCCAGATGCATGCCCCGCCCTATGCTCAGTAAGGCTGGCTCAGAATAATTCGGATACTATCCTTTCGGCCTATCCAAAAATCTCACCCAATTAACCGAATATTAACGCCTGCTGCGCTATAGTGAGGGCTGGATACTCCCCTCAGTTGTTTTTTGCGTGCAATGGCAGATGAAAAAAGGCCTGACCGGCCCGCACCACTCTCTGAAGTTAACACAGCCGGTCACCGCGGCCGGTTGCTTGAAAAGATGCGCCAGAAAAGCGCAGATGCTTTGTCTGATCAGGAAATTCTGGAAGCCCTGCTGTTCTTCAATTATCGGCGCCAGGATGTCAAACCTGTAGTCAAACGCCTGTTCAGCCACTACCCCGACCTGACCGCCATTTTAAATGCCCCACGTCATGAGCTGAGCCGGATAAAGCAGTTCGGGCCGGCGGCTGTGGATCTGCTGCAAATCGTCACCTCGCTGCATCAGCGGCTGGATGAGCAGGCGTTGCGAGCCGGTGATATCCTGTCCAACTGGGAAGCAGTGAAAAGCTTTTGCATCCGGCGTCTCGGTCATCTGAAAATCGAAAAATTCATGGTGATTTATCTTGATGGTCAGAACCGGGTGATAACAGATGAGGTGGTCTCCTCTGGAACGGTGAACAAGACCGCGGTGTTCCCGCGTGAACTGGTTAAACAAGCCCTCACCCACCAGGCGACCGCCGTGATCATTGTTCACAATCACCCGAACCACACAACGCGGGCGAGCCAGGCTGATATCGACATGACCAAACGGCTTCATGATGCGCTAAGGCTGGTCGACATCACCCTGCATGACCATCTGATTGTCGCAGGGAACAGCTGCGTCAGCTTTAAAACACAAGGGCTGTTATAGGCCGCCTTATCTGGCTGTCCTAGACTTAGCGTTTGCGCGGGGTGATATTGCGTGGCGACTTTTTCCTGGCCGCGGAAGACGGTGCGTCATCTGCCGGCGGGATAACCTCATCATCGGTGCCGTTGCGACCAGCTTTAAACTTACGCACACCGTCAGATAATTCATCTGAAGCGGCCCTGACCGCCTGACCGGCTTTGCGGCTGGCAGTCAATAATCCCGGTTTTGCGGACTGCAGACCACGTTCGGCCAGTTTGGTTGCCTGACGACGCACTTCGGGATTACTGGCGGCGGTGCGCAAAGCAGCAAAAACGAGTCGGCGCAGGATCATGCCAGTCTCCCCAATTTACACATTATCTGGTGCACACCGATTGGGCATCACCAAAATCTTGTTTCTGACTATAGCTTTTTCAGCGATAAAATGATAGACGATGAGGCATCTTTTAGACAAACAGAAAGCCTGCGACATGATCCCGCGTTATGCGCGCCCCCAGATGACTGAAATCTGGTCACAACAGTCAAAATTTCAAATTTGGTTCGAAATTGAAGCCCATGCCTGCGATGCTCAAGCTGAGCTTGGTGTCATTCCAAAATCAGCTGCTGAACAGGTCTGGGAAAAGGGCCAGTTCGACATTGACAGAATTGATGAAATTGAACGCGAAACCAAACATGATGTGATCGCCTTCCTCACCAATCTGGCAGAATATGTCGGCGAGGACGCCCGCTTTGTGCATCAGGGCATGACCTCATCTGATGTTCTGGACACCACCCTGGCCGTTCAACTGACAAGGGCGAGTGACCTTCTGATGACCGACCTTGATGAGCTGTGCGCCGCCCTGCAGGACCAGGCACTGGCCCATAAATACACGCCCACCATCGGCCGGTCTCATGGCATTCATGCTGAACCGACAAGCTTCGGTCTGAAGCTGGCGGGTTTCTATGCTGAGTTTGACAGATGCAGACAAAGGCTGGCCTCCGCGCGCGCCGAGATTGCAACCTGTGCTATATCCGGAGCGGTGGGCACATTCGCCCATATCGACCCGGCGGTTGAAGCGCATGTGGCGGCAAAGATGGGCCTGGTGGCTGAACCCATTTCAACCCAAGTGATACCGCGTGACCGCCATGCGATGTATTTTTCTGTGCTGGGGGTAATCGCCAGCTCTGTTGAACGTCTGGCAACTGAAATCCGGCATTTGCAACGGACCGAAGTGCGTGAGGTTGAAGAGTTTTTCAGCAGTGGCCAGAAAGGCTCATCAGCGATGCCGCATAAGCGCAACCCGGTTCTGACAGAAAACCTGACAGGTCTGGCGCGTTTGGTCAGATCAGCTGTTGTGCCGGCGCTTGAAAATGTGGCGCTGTGGCATGAGCGCGATATCTCGCATTCGTCTGTTGAGCGGATGATCGGCCCTGATGCGACGGTTACGCTTGACTTTGCGCTCGCCCGCCTGACCGGCGTGGTTAAAAACATGCTGGTGTACCCAGAGGCTATGCAGGCCAATCTGGACCAGCTTGGCGGGCTGGTTCACTCTCAACAGGTTCTTCTGGCCCTGACCCAGAAAGGGGCCAGCCGTGAAGACAGCTACGTTATGGTCCAGCGCAACGCGATGCGGGTCTGGGCAGAGGGCCTCAGCTATTTAAGCCTGCTGAAAGAAGATACGGATATTGCCGGTTATCTGTCCCATGATGAGCTGGATGAGCTGTTTGATCTGGATCAGCATTTTGTGCATGTCGATACCATTTTTGAGCGTGTGTTTGGCACCTCTCAGACTACAAGCAGTTAGGATGGCTGATGGCTAAGAACGACACCACCGCGTTATATGAGGGCAAGGCAAAAATCCTTTATCCAGGCCCGGAGACAGGCACCATCCGCCAATATTTCAAAGATGATGCTACCGCCTTCAACGCCCAGAAACGCGATGTAATTTCGGGCAAAGGGATTCTGAACAACCTGATCAGCTCTCACCTGTTTCCGGCCATTGGCCGCATGGGTATCCCGCATCATTTCATCGAGAAGGTCAGCCCCAGAGAACAGCTGGTCAAAGCGGTGGATATCGTGCCTGTTGAGGTGATTATCCGCAATGTGGCGGCAGGGTCAATCTGCCCGCGCCTTGGCCTGACCGAAGGAGAGCCGCTGCCGCATACGCTGGTTGAGTTCTGCCTGAAAGATGACAGCCTCGGCGATCCGGTCATCGCTGCTGAACATATCTTCATGATGGGCCTCGCCACACCAGGTGAATTGGATGACATCACCGAGATGAGCCTGCGGGTGAATGATTTCCTGACCGGCCTGTTTTTCGGGATTGGTATCCGGCTGGTGGATTTCAAGCTTGAATTTGGCCGGCTGGATACAAACACCGGCGTGCAGATTGTTCTGGCTGATGAGCTGAGCCCGGATAACTGCCGGTTATGGGACAGCCAGACTAATGAAAAATTGGACAAAGACAGGTTCAGACGCGACCTAGGCAGCCTCATTGACGGCTACAGCGAAATTGCCCGCAGACTGGGCCTCACAATCCCCTCTCTGGATGAGGGCTAAACACAAGGCTGGTGAACCAGTCGGGTGAGCAAGGAAAGAACGATGGAAGTAAAGATCAACATCTCACTGAAACAGGGCGTACTGGACCCGCAAGGCCGGGCGGTGGAAAACGCCCTGAACGGTCTGGGCTACAATGAAGCGAGCAATGTGCGCATAGGCAAACAGATTACACTGGAGATTGAGGCTGAAGACGCCAACCGGGCCCAGCAACGCGCCGCCAGAATGTGTGAGACGCTGCTGGCAAATACCGTTATCGAGGATTATACAATAGAGGTTGCAGACCCATCATGAGAGTTGCCATTCTGGTTTTTCCTGGGTCGAATTGTGACCGTGACATGATGGTGGCTGTTGAGACCATTACCGGCCGCCGACCCGCCCTTGTCTGGCATAAAGACAGTCAGATTGACCCTGTAGACCTGATCATTGTGCCAGGCGGCTTTTCGTTTGGCGATTATTTGCGCTGCGGCGCATTAGCGGCACGCGCCCCTGCTGTTGAAGCGATGCTTGACCATGCCAGCCGTGGCGGCGCCGTTTTAGGGGTGTGTAACGGGTTCCAGATTCTGCTGGAAACCGGCTTGTTGCCAGGCACGCTTATTCGCAACACAGGCCTTAAATTTGTTTGCCGTGAGATTAACCTTCAGCTGCAGTCAGACCAGACCTCTGCACTATTGGCCGCGCTTGCGCCAAACCAGACGCTGACGATACCTGTTGCGCATAATGAGGGAAATTATTTCGCGCAAGATGATGAGCTGGATATGCTGAGACAAAATGGGCAAATCGCATTCCGGTATACAGCCAGCCCATCGCATGGGCCAGATAACCCCAACGGGGCATCTGATGATATCGCGGGCATTGTGTCAGCGAACGGCCGCGTTCTGGGGATGATGCCGCATCCCGAACGGGCGATGGGGAATGGCCACAACTCAGCCGATGGCCACGCCTTGCTGAGTTCTATCCTGCAGGGAGTCGCCTGATGAATACGCACGCTGAGATGAGCTTTGCTGATGCAGAGGCGATGGGCCTGTCGCATGATGAATGGCTGTTGATCCTGAAACGCCTGGACAGAACCCCCAATTTATGTGAGCTGGGCATTTTTTCGGCCATGTGGTCAGAACATTGTTCTTATAAATCATCCAAGAAATGGCTGAAAACACTGCCGACAGATGGCGAGCAGGTGATCCAGGGCCCGGGTGAAAACGCAGGTGTGGTTGATATCGGTGACGGGCTGGCCACAGTCTTTAAAATCGAAAGCCACAATCACCCATCTTATATTGAGCCCTATCAGGGCGCAGCGACAGGTGTCGGCGGAATTCTGCGTGATGTGTTCACCATGGGCGCGCGTCCGGTGGCCCTGTTGAACGCGCTTCGGTTTGGTGAGGATAATCACGAAAAGACCAAACATCTGGTTTCTGGCGTGACCGCTGGCATTGGCGGCTATGGGAATTGTATCGGTATTCCGACAGTTGGCGGCGAGGTTAATTTCCATAAATCCTACAATGGCAATATTCTGGTCAATGCAATGGCGGTTGGCCTGGCGCATGCCGACCGGATTTTCTATTCAGCGGCGACAGGTGCCGGCAATCCGGTGATCTATGTTGGCGCGAAAACCGGCCGTGATGGCATTCACGGGGCGACTATGGCCTCTGCTGAATTTTCAGATGAAACAGAATCAAAACGGCCAACTGTCCAGGTTGGCGATCCGTTTACCGGCAAGCTGTTGATGGAAGCCTGTCTTGAGCTGATGGCCGCAGACGCGGTGTTGTCAATTCAGGATATGGGTGCCGCCGGACTAACCTCATCTTCTGTTGAGATGGCCTCTAAAGGCGGTCTGGGTATGGAAATCGACCTTGATCTGGTTCCGGTTCGGGAAACCGGCATGACCGCGTATGAGATTATGCTGTCGGAGAGTCAGGAACGCATGCTGATGGTGATCGACCCTGAACAGGCAGAAACCGCCCGGGCGATTTTCGATAAATGGGATCTGGATTTCATGCCGATTGGCAAGGTCACAGATACCGAACGGCTGGTGCTGTTCAAAGATGGTGAGCTGGCCTGTGATATCCCACTGGCCCCGCTGGTGGATGACGCTCCGGAATATGACCGCCCCTATCGGCCAAACGAATTACAGCCTGTCTTGGCAACATCTGCCCTGCAGCGCGATATCAGCCTGAAGGATGCTTTGCTGGAGATGATGGGGTCTGCTGATCTGGCCTCACGGCGGTGGGTTTATGAGCAGTATGACTGTGATGTTATGGCCGATACGATTATCGGGCCGGGCGGGGACGCCGCACTGGTCCGGGTCCATGGCACAGACAAAGCCCTGGCGGTGACAACAGACTGCACCCCACGCTATGTCGAAGCGGACCCGTTTGAAGGCGGCACACAGGCCGTGGCGGAAGCCTGGCGCAATATCTGTGCAACCGGGGCAAAACCGCTGGCGGTCACCAACAACCTGAATTTCGGCAATCCCGAAAAACAAGAGATCATGGCCCAGATTGTTGGCGCGGTAAATGGCATGGGCAAGGCCTGTAAGGTTCTGAACACGCCTGTGGTTTCCGGCAATGTGTCCTTGTATAATGAAACCGACGGTGATGCCATTCAGCCCTGCCCTGTAATCGGCATGGTGGGTCTGATCGATGACTGGAAACAGGCCGTCGGCACAGGCTTTACCGGCACCGGCAACGCCCTGTTTGTTATTGGCCAGACAGCCGCAGAAACAGATGGCTGGCTTGGCAATTCTGTATTTGCAAAGGTTATTACTGGCCGTGAAGGCGGGGCCCCGCCACCAGTTGACCTCGATCGCGAAAAGGCCCATGGCGAGTTCGTGCAAACCAACATCTCTGCTGGCCAGATAAAGGCCGCTCATGACATTGGTGATGGCGGGCTGTTGGTCGCGGTGGCTGAAATGATGCTGTCCAGCGGGAGAGGCGCGGCCCTTAACCACCCAGAAGGGAACACACCGCAAGCCTGGGCCTTTGGTGAAGGACAAGCCCGCTATATCGTTGAGGTGGAGGATGCAGAGGCTTTCGCCGCCCTGCTGGCTGATCAAAACATTGAGAGTTGCCAGATAGGAACCACAACACAAAACAAGACATTGACAGTCGGCCAGGACGTCACCATCTCTATAGAAGAGATAATAACCCGTCATGAGGGCAAGCTGCCTCAGATGATGGCATAATGGGCACAATGCCGGCAAAATATAGGAAAGGGCTCATATAATGGCGATGCAGGCACATGAAATTGAAGACCTGATCCGGGCGGCCTTTCCCGATGCGACCATCACCATTGAAGATCTGCGTGGTGATGGCGACCATTATTCCTGCATGGTGGAAAGTGCGGCTTTCGCCGGCAAAACCCGTGTTCAGCAGCATCAGATGGTTTATAATTCACTTGAGGGGCGTATGGGTGGCCAGCTGCATGCTCTGGCCTTGCAAACCCGGGTCCCAAAATCCTGACCACAGGGTTAGTTACGGTTAACGAAGAGGAAGACATCATGCTTGATCAGGCAACCAAAGACAGAATTCAAGGCGATATCGCGGCCTCAGACGTGGTCCTGTTTATGAAGGGCACACCTGTGTTTCCTCAGTGCGGCTTTTCTGCCGCTGTTGTTGGCGTGCTCAGCCATCTGGGCGTGAAGTTCAGAGGCGTTAATGTTCTGGATGACGATTCTGTACGGGAAGGCATCAAGGCGTTTTCCGACTGGCCGACTATTCCCCAGCTTTATGTCAAGGGGGAGTTTGTTGGCGGTTGTGACATCGTCCGGGAAATGTATGAAACCGGCGAGCTGATGGAAATGCTGAACACCCATGGTGTGGATGTGAACCCGCAGCCTCTGCAAGGCTAAGCGGCCAGCAACACCCCGCTCACAAATCTTCTAAACCGAAGCTGCGGTCCTCTACCACCTTGGTGATGCGGAGCTGGAACCAGCTATAGAATTCCTTACGGCCAAGCATCTGGGCGGTGCGGTGTTCGGCATGTTCGCCCCAGGCCGCGATAGCCTCACGGTCGCGCCAGTAAGATACGGTGATGCCCAGACCGTTTTCCTCCCGCACAGTTTCAAGCCCCAAAAACCCAGGTTGCTGTTGGGCGAGATCGATCATTCTTTCTGAAGTGAGGCCGTACATGGCCATTTCGGCATCGGTGCGTTGCGAGGTAAAAATGACCGCATAATATTCTTCAGGCCAACCTGTCGTCATATCCTATGCTCCGCCATTTATATCTGCCACTCCTGTCTGTGTCCTCAGCCTAACACAGTTCATAAATGGCACAAAATAACGACCTGCAATAAGAAAAAGGCACCGGACCAGCCAGTGCCTTTTCGCCATTTTCGCAACTGTCAGAGACAGATATCAGCGTGAATAATATTCGACCACCAGATTTGGTTCCATCTGTACCGGATACGGCACTTCATCAAGTGAAGGCGCACGGACCAGCGTGGCTGACATCTTGTCATGATCGGCCTCAATATATTCAGGAACATCACGCTCAACAGAGGCAATGCCTTCTAAAATGGCCGGGATTTGCTTCGCCTTGTCACGAAGCTGCAGCGCATCGCCAGCTTTCAGCATAACAGAAGCGATGTTACAGCGCTTACCGTTCAGCATGACATGACCATGGTTGATGATCTGGCGTGCGGCAAAAACGGTCGGCGCCAGCTTTGCCCGGTACAGAACCGCATCCAGACGGGATTCCAGAATCCCGATCAGATTCTGGCCGGTATCGCCCTGGCGGCGCACGGCTTCCTGATAATATTTCTTGAACTGCTTTTCACCAATATTGCCGTAATAGCCCTTCAGCTTCTGCTTTGCCATCAGCTGGATACCAAAATCGGTTGGCTTCTTGCGGCGCTGACCGTGCTGACCAGGCGCATAGGAACGGGTGTTCAGAGGTGATTTAGAGCGCCCCCACAGATTAACGCCAAGGCGTCTGTCAATTTTGTGCTTGGAGGAATGACGTTTATGTTCGGTTTTCGGTGCCATTGGCTGATTTCCTTTTTGTTGTCCCGGTAGGGCGTAATTGCCGTGGCACAAAGACCTTTGTTTGTGTCAACGTTCCCAGGAATGCGCGGAGTTATAACGATTTCTCACGCAGATGTCAAGATTAGTCAGCGCTTGGGACTGTGTTACGCTCAAACAGAGTGAGGATACCATGCAAGGTCTTCAGTTCCTGCTCGGTCGGCGCGCCGCGTGTGAACAGACAGGTCAGGTTACGCTTCACAACAGGGGCCATTTCCGGGCTGGCAAAAAACCCCTGCGCCTCCAGGATATCTTCCAGACGGGACATGAAGTAGGCCCGTGTTTTCAGATCAGCTGGCGCAGAAACGCCCTCTGCCACATCGCTCAAAGCTGCACCATCAGCAAGCGCAGCCATGCGCCATTCCCAGGCCATCAGCAACACCGCCTGCGCCAGGTTCAAAGACATCGCGCCGGGATTCAACGGGGCCTGCGCCACGCAATCCGCCAACATCAGCTCATCATTATCCAGACCAGAGCGTTCTGCCCCAAACAGCAGCGCCGCGCGCCCTGTTGCCGGCTGTTGTGCGGTCTGCTGGTTCATCATCTCTGCGACAGCCTGGCGCGGTGTAAATACCGGTTTTTCCATATCGCGTGGCCGCGCTGAGGTGGCAACCATAAAGGTAATATCATGCAGCGCGTCAGCCAGGCTGTCATAGACCTCTGCTGACTGCAGAATGTCGGCAGCGTTGGTGGCCATTGGCTCAGCTGCCGGGTTGGGCCAACCATCACGCGGCGCGACCAGCCGCAAGGACAACAGCCCGCAATTCTTCATCGCCCGGGCAGCCGCGCCAATATTCTCGCCCATCTGGGGTCTGGCCAGGATAACAACTGGTGTGATCGCATCGGGGATCTGGTCTGGCGGAAGGCTCATATCGTCTCTTCAGACCGGCCTCAGACCTTGACGCCGGCATGCAGCAGTTTCCAGCACATACCATCAGACAGGGCAATAACAGAAGCATCAATAATATTTGTTGAGACGCCCACAGTGCGCCAACTTCGGCCTTCTGAATCCGCAAATTCGATAAGCACACGTGTTGTCGCCCCGGTCCCACTTGACTGCTCATCAGGAGGCAGGATGCGGACCTTATAGTCGATCAGCTCAACATCTGAGAGCAACGGATAGGCCTGGCTCAGGGCTTTGCGGATGGCTGTATCCACCGCATTCACGGGCCCGTTCCCCACCGCAGCCTCATGATGGGTCTGGCCGTCAACAAGGATTGAGGCAGTCGCCTCTGATTCAACAACCAACTCGCCTCTGGCATTAAAGCGACGTTCATCCATCACCCGGAACCGGCCAATTTCAAAATAATCGGGCACACCGTCCAGCATGCGTCTTGCCAGCAACTCAAAGCTGGCTTCCGCGCTATCGAAGGCCCAGCCCATAAATTCCCTTTGCTTGACCTCAGCGATCAGGCTTTCAATGCGGGCATCCTTGCTGTCAATCTCTATCCCGACTTCCTTGAAACGGGCCAAGATATTAGAGCGACCGGTCTGATCAGAAATCAGATAGCTGCGTTGATTGCCGATCAGTTCAGGGGCGATATGTTCATAAGTGCGCGGGTCTTTCTGGGCGGCTGAAGCATGCAGCCCGCCTTTATGTGCAAAGGCCGCATCGCCCACATAAGGGGCATGCGCATCGGGCTGGCGGTTCAGCCGTTCATCCAGCATCCGTGACAATGATTTCAGCTTGGGCAATTTGTCCGCCGCAATATTGGTCTTGTAGCCCAGTTTCAGCATCAGAGTGGGGATCAGGGTGATAAGGTTGGCATTGCCGCAGCGTTCCCCTAGCCCGTTCAAAGTGCCTTGAACCTGGCGCGCGCCCGCCTTCACCGCGGCTAATGAATTGGCGACCGCAACACCGCTGTCATTATGACAATGTATACCCAGACGCACCCCCGGACAGGCCGCGATGGTGGCGCTGACAATATCAAACACCTCATCCGGCAGGCTGCCGCCATTGGTGTCGCATAAAATCACCCATTCCGCCCCGCCCTCCTGGGCCGCCTTTACACAAGACAGCGCATAGTCAGGATTGGCCTTATACCCGTCAAAATAATGTTCACAATCAAACATGGATTCATGGCCACGGGCTTTGGCGGCGGCAACAGATTCGCGGATCATCCGCAGATTTTCATCCAGCTCAATGTTCAGCGCGGTGGTGACATGAAAATCCCAGGTCTTACCGACCAGACAAGTTGCGTCTGTTTTCGCGTCAAGAATCGCGTTCAGGCCGGGATCATTTTCAACAGAGCGGCCGCCACGACGGGTCATCCCAAAGGCAACCAGCTTGGCTGTTTTCAGCTTTTGATCTGTACTGAAAAACATATCATCTGTGGGGTTCGCCCCTGGCCAGCCGCCTTCGATATAGTCAATACCAAAATCATCAAGCGCCTGTGCGATATAATGTTTATCTGCTGCTGTAAAATCAACGCCTCTGGTCTGCCCACCATCACGAAGGGTGGTATCAAAAAGCCAGATGATATCGTCTGTCTGCCGGTCAGACATGAGCTTATCCCTATTTTCTGTTGGCCTGTCAGCGTTTCCTATACTTAACGACAGCGACAGTCCCGGGTTGTAGCGTATTTAGAAGACAAGTGCAAATGAGCACCAGCACTATCATCGCCCTTTTTGCGCCTGAAGCTTAGGCGCGCTCCCACCGTGTGCCGTCCGGCCCGTCCAGCAATCTTATGCCCTGTCTGACCAGCTCATCACGGATACGATCAGCTTCAGCAAAATTACGGGCCGCGCGCGCCTCATTACGGGCGGCAATGGCGGCCTCAATGGCTTCTGCATCGCCATCAGCCTCTGTGTCACTTTCAAACCAGTCCGCCTCACCCAAAAGGCCCAGAAGATGGGCACAGGACACAAGCTGGCGCGCGCTGTCAGCATCTCCTTTATTTGCCTCACCAGCAAGACGGTGCAAGCAGCTGATCGCAAGCGGCGTATTCAGATCATCACCAAGGGCGGCGGTGAACTCGCTGTCCAGTTGCGCCAAATCCTGCAGCAGGTCTGTTCTGTCCACCCCTTCAGCCGCGCGATAAAATTTATCGAGAACCGTACGCGCCTGACCAAGGGCCGCGTCTGAGAAATCAAACGGCGCACGATAATGTGACGATAGCAGGCTGAAACGCACAACCTCGCCTCTGTGGCGCGCCAACGCATCTTCAACAGTGGTGAAATTGCCCAGCGATTTGGACATTTTCTCGCCCTCAACGGTCACATACCCGTTATGGACCCAAAAAGCGGCCATCTGTGATGTGCCATGCGCGCATACTGACTGCGCGATTTCATTTTCGTGATGAGGAAAGATCAGATCAAGTCCGCCAGCATGGATATCAAATTCTGTGCCCAGATAGTCTGCAGACATAGCCGAACATTCAATATGCCAGCCCGGCCGGCCGCGCCCCCATGGGCTGTCCCATCCAGGCATATCTGCCTCAGCCGGTTTCCACAGCACAAAATCAGCAGGATGCGCCTTATAAGGAG
>CBFHLG010000005.1:23474-24843 GCA_965656625.1 Puniceispirillaceae bacterium (SeqCode) | reverse complement strand
CATGGGCTGTCCCATCCAGGCATATCTGCCTCAGCCGGTTTCCACAGCACAAAATCAGCAGGATGCGCCTTATAAGGGGCAACCTCCACCCGGGCCCCGGCAATCATCTCATCCAGTGAGCGGCCAGATAGACGGCCATAATCAGGCATCTTTGCAACCGAAAACAGGACATGGCCTTCTGCCAGATAGGCGAACCCTTTTTCGATTAAAGTTTCGATCATTGCCACCATCTGGGTGATGTGATCTGTGGCACGGGGCTCAACGTCCGGCGGCAACACAGCCAAGGCCTGACAATCTTCATGAAAGCTGATGATGGTTTGCTCACACAACGCGGCAATGGAAATCCCCCGCTCTGCTGCGCGGGCATTTATTTTATCATCCACGTCTGTGATATTGCGCACATAGGTGACCTTTGCAAAGGCCGCCCGCAACAGGCGCACCAGAACATCAAACACCACAAGCGGGCGGGCATTACCGACATGAATACGATCATAGACAGTCGGCCCACAGGCATAAACGCGTACATGGTCTGGCTGAAGCGGGCTGAATGCCTGCTTCTTTCTGGTCTTTGTATTATACAGACGAATATCCATCTTTTCCCTGCCCGCGGCCGCGCCCCCCTTCAGATGGTTCAGGCGGTTTGCCCGGCTAGCCGTCGCGCGACAACATCACGCTCCATATAGCATAACAAAACGCCCACATCAGGGCCAAACGCCCGCCCGGTTAGCGCCTTTCGAAGCGGCATGAACAAGGCCTTACCCTTCTTTGCAGTTGCCGCACCAACCGCCCTGGTCCAGTCAGACCAACTGTCCGGGCCAAACGGGCCGTCAGGGAGCTCAGCCAAGGCCACAGCCAGCAACTCTTCATCTTCGATCTCAGGTGCAACAGGCTGATGGCAGACCGCCCACCAGTCGCCAGCTTCGGCAAGCTTGGCAATATTGCCTCTGACCGCCAGCCAGAACCGCTCATCAACAGCCCCCAGATCCGCCTCAGCCAAACGGTCGGCAACATCTGCAAACTCAAGCTGCTGAAGCACCCGTGAATTGATCTGCATCAGCTCATCAGGAGAAAATTTAGGTGTCGCCCGGCCAAAGCTGGTAATATCAAACTCAGCGATGATATCGGCGATTACCGCTTGTGGTACAACAGGCGCGGACGTCCCAATGCGGGCCAGCAGGCTGGCCAAAGCAGGCGCCTCAATCCCTTCTTCACGAAGTTGACGCACAGACAGGCTGCCCAGTCGTTTTGACAGCCCTTCACCATCAGCCCCGGCCAGCAACGCCAGATGGCCCATCTGCGGCGGGGTTGCCCCTAACGCCTCAAATAGCTGGATTTGCGCTGCTGAATTTGTGACATGATCTTCCCCGCG
>CBFHLG010000005.1:19850-23375 GCA_965656625.1 Puniceispirillaceae bacterium (SeqCode) | reverse complement strand
CAGGATAGCGGTAATGCCATGGTCGATGTCATCAACAACAGAAGCCAGCGTATAAATTACCCGGCCATCTTCGCGCATCAAAACAGGATCAGACAGGCTGGACATATGATAGGCTACATCCCCGCGCACAAGGTCTGTCCAGGTCACCTGTTCATGGTTCAGGCGGAAGCGGTAATGCGGCCGGCGGCCCTCCTGCTCAAACGCCTGCTTTTCGCTGTCGCTGAGCGCCAATGCCGCCCTGTCATAAACAGGCGGCTTGCCAGCCATCAGTTGAGACTTTCGTTTTAGAGACAGCTCTTCCTGTGTTTCATAACACGGATAGGCGCGGCCACTTTCGAGCAGCCTCTTCAACGCCTCATCATAGCGGCTCAGCCGTTCTGTCTGACGGTCTTCTTCATCCCACGCCATGCCCATCCACAACAGGTCCTCACGGATAGCCTGTTCAAATTCGGCTGTTGAGCGCGCCTCATCAGTATCATCAATCCGCAGCATGAACGTGCCGCCAGCATGGCGGGCATACAAGTAATTTACCAATGCGGTGCGCAGATTGCCAACATGTAACATACCTGTCGGGCTGGGCGCGAAACGAACTTTTGGCGGTGTCATGAGCTCTCCGTTGATTGCGGGCGAAAACCAGAGGTCAGCGGCAAGCGTCTGTCCCGTCCGAAAGCCCTAGCCGTTACCTTTGGCCCCGGGGCCGCCTGGAAGCGTTTATATTCTGCTCTGAACAGAAGCTGACTGGCCTGCCGCACGGTTTCCAGATCAAATCCTCTGGCGGTAATCGTTTCTATATCTGCCATCTCTTCTGTTAGCGCGATCAAAATCTGGTCAAGCACATCATAAGGCGGCAGGCTGTCTGTATCCTGCTGGTCAGGCCGCAATTCAGCAGATGGCGGGCGAGTGATGATGCGAGCGGGGATCACCTCACCTTCCGGGCCTAACGCCCCTTTGGGCAAAGCGGTATTGCGCCACCGGGCCAGGTCAAAAATACGCGTTTTCCAGACATCCTTGATAGGGGCAAAGCCGCCACACATATCCCCATATAGAGTTGAATAACCGGCGGCATATTCAGACTTGTTGCCCGTGGCCAGAACAAGATGACCAAACTTATTGGACAAGGCCATCAGCAGCATGCCCCGCAATCGCGATTGAATGTTTTCTTCAGTAATATCAGGGTCTTTACCCTCAAAGGCCGGGGCCAGCATATCTGCAAAAGCAGTCATGCCCGGGCGAATGGCGATGGTCTGCAAGGTGATGCCCAACGCCGCTGCCAGCTGGTCTGCATCAGTAACCGATATATCGGCTGTATAGTCAGATGGCATCATCACCGCCTGAACACGCTCTGGCCCCAGCGCATCGACAGCCAAGGCCGCCACAATCGCTGAATCGATGCCCCCAGACAGGCCCAGAATAACAGACGGAAAGCCGTTCTTATCGCAATAATCGCGCATGCCCAGCATCAACGCTCGCCAGAGGGCTTCATCTGCCCCGTCAGGATGCACAATCGAACCGGTAATTTGGGTATCGCCAGCGACTCTCCTCACCGTGAGGCAGGACAGATGTTCTGAGAAATGCGGCGCCTGGCTGGCCAGTTTACCGCCCCGGTTAAGCGCGAAAGAGCCGCCGTCAAACACGAGCTCATCCTGGCCGCCAACCATATTCACATAAACCAGAGGCAGGTCTGTTTCGGTTATCCGTGAAACCGCCTGCATCAGTCTTTGATCGGCCTTTTCGCTATCAAAGGGCGATGCGTTCAGGGACAGAATAATCTCCGCTCCGGATTCAGCCAGAGTTTCACAAACATCGGCAAACCAAATATCTTCACAGATGGCAAGGCCAAGGCGCCAGCCCTTCAGGTTGACCGGCCCATGCAAGGCCCCGGGGGTGAAGTTACGTTTATCATCAAACACGCCATAGTTCGGCAGATTAACCTTATCACGCCGGGCCTGTATCGCCCCGTTATCGATCACAAACGCGCTATTGAACAGGCGGCCGGCTTCCCTGTGCGGTGCACCAACGATTACCGCCGGGCCGCCATCTTCGGTCAGCGCGGCAATATCCTCAAGGGCAGCGTCAATTCGATCCATAAAATCCTGACGCAGGACCAGATCATCTGCCGGATAACCAGATAAAAACATCTCTGGCGTCAGAATACAATCGGCCCCCATTTCAGCGGCACGTGCCCGCTTCTGGCGCAGGGCTTCAAAATTAGCGTCAACATTCCCGAGATGCGGATTTGCCTGCATCACAGCAATAATCAGCTCAGTTGTGGTTTTCTCGGCCATAATGAAGTTACAAAGCCTAACTGGGTTTTCTGTGCAGGAATTCGCGTCCGATCTTTACCCGCCTTTGGCCATCATATTCAATGATGTCAGCCGTTGCATAAGTCTCAGACCATTTTTCAGGCAGGTAAGAGCCGGTTCCTATCATATCCACAGGGGTTTTTGCCAGTGAAAAAACCCGGCATTTATCTGGGCTGAAGCCGCTGGACCCAACAATTCTCACGCGCCCAAAGCCGGCCTGATCCAGCTGCTCACGCATATGCCAGACAGCCGCCGCCGAAACCCCTGTTCCCATCAGATGCTTCAACTCGCCTTCTGAGCGATAGCCGCGAATAGCTTCGGGCACATTGCGTTCAAGAACCGCATATGAGCTCGGTGTATCCAGCCCCTGCAAGAACCGGCCACCATGCGTGTCCAGACGGATCGCCAGCTTACCCTGTTCAGCCAGATCAGAAAAATGATGGGCAACACGCAAGGTGTCGTCAACTTCCTTGCCAAAATAATCAACCAGTACCGTCAACGGCCGTTCAGGGAAGGTCCGGTGAAACAGCTTTGCGGCTTCCAGCGTATCATTTGCATATCCTATCAGCGCATGTGGCATCGTCCCCATGCCTGCGTCCTGACCAAAGAAATGAGCGGTGGCGTCTGTTGCACAGCCAATAAAACCTGTCGCCCCAACCTTCAGCTTTGCCTTGGCAGAGCCCACAGAGGCGCCGTAAGCCATAAGTTCAGCCATATCAGTGCCGGCACAATGGCGGGCATCCATCGCCAGAAACGCCACATCCGGCAGGTCAACACACATCTGATAAGCGTTCCACGCCGCCACACATGGGCTGCCCAGCCGTTGCAGGAAAATCGTTTCCAGATCGACCAGGTCTGCCAGCTTGCCGGAAATATAAAACATCGGCTCACCGGCCCCGACCCAGGCGCCTTCTTTGTGAAGCTGTTCTATTTTTATTTCGGCCTGTCTTTTCGCCGCCATCATCTTCAGCCAGTCCACCGCCAGACGGGGGGCTAGGGTCACCGGCCTACGCATAAACACAGCATAGGTAACATAGCTATCCTCATGGCCTGAAACGATAGCGCGTGTCAGGTTGAAATAGCTGTCCGTCAAACCGGGCTGTTCGGACGCTGTTGGCCTGAAACGAGCGTTATCCGGCGGCGAGGGTGGAGCTGATTTAGACATGGCGATTTTGACTGTCAGCCGGCTTTTTGGAAGCGGCTGCCCTGATCACGTCTGCGT
>CBFHLG010000005.1:0-19751 GCA_965656625.1 Puniceispirillaceae bacterium (SeqCode) | reverse complement strand
AGGTGGAGCTGATTTAGACATGGCGATTTTGACTGTCAGCCGGCTTTTTGGAAGCGGCTGCCCTGATCACGTCTGCGTTTCAGAAGATCAGCGATTAAGAAGGCCAGCTCAAGCGACTGCCCGGCGTTCAGACGAGGGTCACAATGCGTGTGATACCTGTCGCCCAGCTTTTCTTCAGTAACCTCAATAATCCCGCCAACACATTCCGTGACATTTTTGCCTGTCATTTCAAAATGTACGCCGCCAGGATAGGTGCCGACCTCATCATGCGCGTCAAAAAAGCCCTGAACTTCGCGGAAAATATCATCAACCCGTCTGGTCTTATAGCCAGAAGAGGCTTTCACGGTATTGCCATGCATCGGATCACAACACCAGACAACAGACGCGCCATGACGTTCCACGGCCTTCAGCAGTGGCGGCAGCTTTTCACGAACCGCATCCGCGCCCATACGCGCAATCAACGTCAAGCGGCCCGGCGCGTTTTCCGGGTTCAGTCTGTCGATAAGACGCAGCAGGTCATCCGGGTCAAGTGACGGACCGCATTTCAACCCGATCGGGTTAGAAATGCCGCGCATATATTCAATGTGTGCGCCGTCATACTGACGGGTCCGATCGCCAATCCACACCATGTGGGCGGAAGTGGCGTACCACCCTTTCTCGTCAGTGATGGTGTCCTGGCGGGTCAGCGGCTCTTCATAATTCAGCAGCAACGATTCATGGCTGGTGAAGAAATCAGTTTCTGCCAAGGCCCGGCTGGTTTGTGCTGTTATCCCGCACGCGCTCATGAAGGACAGACATTCATCAATCCGTTCGGCCAGTTCGGCATAGCGTTTGGCTTGGGTGCGGTCTGAAATAAAATCAGCCGTCCAGTTATGCACCGCGTGCAAATCGGCCATACCGCCTTGGGCAAACGCGCGTAACAGGTTCAGCGTTGAAGCTGACTGCTCATAGACTTTTAACAGGCGTTCTGGATCAGGTATTCTGTCATCAGGGGTGAAATCGATCCCGTTGATCATATCTCCGCGATAAGACGGGAGCTCCACATCACCGATTTTTTCAATATCAGAGGAACGCGGCTTGGCGAACTGGCCGGCCATGCGCCCAATTTTCACCACCGGCATAGATGCCCCAAAGGTCAACACCACAGCCATTTGCAGAAACACGCGGAAATTATCTCTGATCATGTCAGCCGAAAATTCAGCAAAGCTTTCTGCACAGTCACCGCCCTGCAGCAAAAAGCCTTTGCCATTTGCCACATCTGCCAGTTGCCCGCGCAGGTTCTGTACCTCACCAGCGAAGACAAGAGGCGGCTTTTCGGCCAAAGTTTGTTCCACCTTGTTCAGAACCGCCTGCTCGGGGTAGGCAGGAACCTGGAGGATCGGAAATTTACGCCAACTGTCAGGCTGCCAGCTCATATCACATTCAGTTCCGCCTTTTGAGGCGCAAACTGCCTTTTATCTGTTGTCGGGCTCTATGTGCCAACAAAATAACGATTTATCCACGAAAAGCAAAGAAAACTCGTCAGCGAGGCGGTTATGATTGGCGTTTAGTCCGCATGGTCACAAATTCTTCTGCCGCTGTCGGGTGGATGCCGATAACACCGTCAAAATCGGATTTGGTCGCGCCCATCTGAACCGCGATGGCCAGACCTTGCATAATCTCAGCTGAATCAGGCCCGATCATGTGGATACCCACAATTTTCTGGCTCGCGCTTGCCACGATCAGCTTCATATAGGTCTTCTCATCCCGGCCAGACAGGGTGTTTTTCATCGGTCTGAACCGGCTTTCATAAACATCCAACTCGCCATGTTCCTGTTCTGCCTGTTGTTCTGTCAGTCCAACAGAGGCGAGCGGCGGCTGGCTGAATACGGCAGAAGCCACATTGTGATGACTTATCTGCCGCGTCATGCCGCCAAACTGGCTGTCAGCAAAGGCATGTCCTTCAGCGATAGCAACAGGGGTCAGGTTTATCCGGTCGGTAACATCGCCAACCGCAAAGATATGGTCGACAGTGGTGCGTGACTGGCTGTCAACCTGAACTGCGCCTTTGGCGTTCATCTCCACACCGACCACATCCAGACCCAAGCCCTTTGTGTTGGGCAGACGCCCGGTGGCGGCCATAATCTGGTCACACAGAACGGTTTGCCCATCGCTGAGCGTAACAGCGAGCTGGCCATCTTCAGGGGCGACACTGGCAAGGGTTGTTCCGGCATGGATATGAATACCCCTATTCTGCAGCGCCTCAACCATATGCCGTCTCATGTCATCATCAAAACCGCGCAAGGGCAAATCACCCCGATAGACCAGATGCACCTCACTGCCAAACCCCTTAAAGATACCGGCAAATTCAAGCGCAATATATCCCGCCCCATAAACAACGATCCGTTCTGGCAGAGTTTTCAGATCAAGAGCTTCTGCGGAGGTTATCGCATGATCAGCAAGCCCAGGGACATCCGGGATTTGCGGCCAGCCGCCCGTGGCGATAAGAATGGTCTTGGCAGTCAGGCAGCGCTCACCAACGCTAACCTCATGCGGGCCAGTAATGCGGCCGCGACCAGCGATTAGCTCCGCCCCGGCAGAGGCCAGCAGCTGTCTGTATATCCCCTCTAGCCTGTCCAGCTCTTTATCCTTGGCGGCTATCAGCGCGGACCACTTATGAGCTGTCTCTCCAACAGTCCAGCCAAACCCGGCAGCATCTGCAATATCATCCGCAACACTTGCCCCATAGACCAGCAGTTTTTTCGGCACGCAGCCCCTGATGACACAGGTACCGCCTGGTCTGTCTTCTTCGATGACGGCAACACGCGCGCCATGACCGGCGGCAATCCGCCCGGCGCGCACCCCGCCTGATCCTGCGCCAATTACAACCAGATCATAATCATACTGAGTTGACATGTTTCTGCCCCTTGATGTGTCCACCAAAATCTGTTCATCACACTATTTTGTGATCGCGGGCTTCTGGATAGCATGAACGGGCTGTTATAGATAGATGGCGGTTAAGTGTCTTAAAAAAACAGGGCAGGGCTGCTGTCTATTCCTCCATCTCCGATAATAAAAAAGACAGTCTGGTGTCAGACAGATTGGCGATAAAGGCTGCGCCATTTTCATTATCAGACTGAGGCAGATAATCCTGTGCTTTCTGCGCAACAAATGTCATGAACTCATCACAGAACATCAGAAACTTATGACAAGATGGCTGCGTCCAGTTTAACCGGCTGTAATAGGTCAGTGAAACGGTACCGGACACACAGCCGAATTTGGGTGTTGAGACACTGCAGGTCTCGCATCTGCAGCCCGGCCGGCCGCCTCTCTCAGGCCGCATATCCTCTGAAAATGCGTGGATTTCCTCTATCATCAGCATGGTGAGAAATGAGGTCAGAAACATCCCCTCTCCCCGCTTAGACAGGCTGACATGGCACAGCAACTGGTCATCCTGCAGCGTTTCTATCTGCATCACCAACGGCTGGCTGTTCGGATAATACAACCATTTCCCTGTCCCGGCAGATATAATCTTGCCATCAAGCTGCGGGTCAATTTTGTTCAAAAAATTATCATCCATAGATTCTCATTCCTCTTTCCCTTTACGGAAAATTAATATTTTTTTTCATCGCCCTGTGCCAGTTATGCAAAAGGGTGATGTAAAAGGCATAAGGCAGGCCTAGTGAAGCAGCTTTGCGATTTTTTTCTGCAAGCATGACTGACTTATTTACAATTCCGGGGTAGCGTGCGTAGACTTTTTCCGACCATGAGCATTCAGGTGAAAAAACCATGACTGAACCCGCATCTGTTTCCGGCAAACTGTTATGGACGCCGAACGGCAGCCCAACAGAACTAGACGATTACGCCGCCTTCCTTAAGGCGCAGGCAGGGTTTGATTGGGCAGGAGATTATCACCGGCTTTGGCAATGGTCTGTAGACAATAAGGGCGCGTTCTGGTCTTCATTATGGGATTGGCATGGCGTTTCCGGTGAACAAGGGCAGCGCTTTCTGATCGATGAAGATAAGATGCCTGGGGCCCGGTTTTTCCCTGATGCAGCTGTTAATTATGCTGAAAACATGCTGGCTGATGCTGATGACAGCCCGGCCCTTGTCGCCTATGGAGAAGATGGCCGCTGTACCCGGCTGAGCCGGGCTGAGCTGAAAACAAAGGTTATGGCGCTGGCTGGTTGGATGCGCAGCCAAGGGGTCAGCCGCGGCGACCGTGTGGCAGCTTACCTGCCCAACGGGGAACATGCGCTGATAGCGATGCTGGCCACGGCAGCCTTGGGCGGCATTTTCTCCAGCTGTTCTCCTGATTTTGGTCTGACCGGAGTCAGTGACCGGTTCGGCCAGATTACGCCCAAACTGCTAATAGCGGCCGACGGCTATCACTATAACGGCAAAACCATCGACCGTCTGGACAACATCTCGCAATTAACCAAGGCTATCCCTTCAATCCATATGGTTGTGATTGTCGGCTACCTGAGCTCTGAGCCAGATATCAGCCAGATACAAAATGCGGTTTTGTTTGAGGACACGCAGACTCACAACCCGCTGGAAGAATTTGTGCAGGTCGGGTTCACTGATCCCCTCTATATTCTGTATTCTTCCGGCACCACAGGCGCACCGAAATGCATTGTCCATTCGGTAGGCGGGACGCTGTTGAAGCATATTTCCGAGCTTCGTCTGCACAGCAATGTGAAAGCTGGCGATAATGTGTTTTATTTCACCACCTGTGGCTGGATGATGTGGAACTGGCTGGTGTCTGCCCTGCTCTGCCGGGCAACCGTGATCGTCTATGAAGGCAACCCGTTCTACCCTGGCCCCGAACGGCTGTGGCAAATCGCCGAAAAAGAGTCATTCACCTTGTTTGGCACCTCCGCGAAATATATCGATGCGGTCCGCAAAGCCGGGCTGATCCCATGTGATAATTTTGATTTATCAAGCCTGCGCACCTTATGTTCGACCGGCTCACCGCTGTCTGCTGAAGGCTTTGCTTTTGTTTATGAGGCAATACATCCCAACCTTCAGCTGGCGTCTATTTCCGGTGGCACAGATATTATGGGCTGTTTTGTTCTGGGCTGTCCTGTTTTACCTGTCCATGCTGGCGAGATACAGGTACGGGGCCTTGGCATGGAAGTCGCCATTCTAGATGAGGATGGCCAGCCAACCGAGGGGCAGCAGGGCGAGCTATGCTGTCTGTCCCCGTTTGTATCGATGCCGGTTGGCTTCTGGAATGATGAAGATGGCGCGAAATACAAGGCAGCCTATTTTGACTATTTCAAAAACATCTGGCGACATGGGGACTGGGCCACATTGACCGAACGCGGCGGCGTTATCATCCATGGCCGTTCAGACGCCACCTTGAACCCTGGCGGTGTGCGCATTGGCACAGCTGAAATTTATCGCATTGTTGAAGCGTTTGATGAGGTCGCCGAAGCCCTGGTGATTGGCCAGTCAACAGGTGATGATGTCAGGATTGTGCTGTTTGTAAGGATGGCGGCAGGATGTGCGCTGGATGAGGCGGTGCAGAACCAGATCAAGGCTGAGTTGCGGCGCAAGGCCAGCCCACGCCACGTCCCGGCTGTCATCTGTATGGTGACCGATATTCCGCGCACACGTTCGGGCAAAATCTCAGAGCTGGCGGTGCGCGATATCGTGCATGGGCGCGAGGTCAAAAACACCGAAGCCTTGGCCAACCCAGACGCACTTGATCAGTTCCGCAACAGAGCCGAACTCGCCCTCTGATCAGGCCTCAAGACAGATTTTTTAAGAACTGCTGCAGACCTGAGCTGGCGGCGAACTGTTTGCGGGTGCGCTTCATTACCGGCACCATAGCATGAAGCGACTGGGCCTCAGCAGAAGACATCGCTTCATCATCATCAAAATCAACAGCCTGTTGCGCCGGACAAGCCATCAGATGATAGGTATGGCTGGCCCCGACACGGTCCGCCACCGCTTTAAATTTTGCTTTGCTGCCTACTGGCCAGCGTTCGCGCAGAATAAGCAGCATGATAAACTGATCAGAACCGAGGTCTGGTTGCCGCAATGCCGCCAGATACCGCCCGGCTGCCTCTACCTGCCCGCGGAAGGCCTCATCATCGTCCAGCCGCTCTGCCGCACCGCTGTCCAGCGCCCAGCCCAGCCAGTTGATCACATCACTGTCCGTAACCGCGTCCGGTACCGCAAGCCCGTCTATAGAGGGGCGTTCGGACAGCAGGCTGTCAGTTCTGAAACTGTGGATATCTATTTCCCCCATCAGGCGTACGATCATGAGCTTTCCTTCCCCGCTTTGCCAGCGTCAGTCCTGTTGTGCACGAGAGATAACAAATTCGCGCCAAACAATAAACATGCAAGATGCAATCACGATCGCTGCCCCGCCAGCCTGCAGATAGCTGGGCACTTCAGAGAACAGAATAAAGCCCAGAATGCCCGCCGATGGCACCTGAAGATAGCGCAAAGTGACCACCACCACAGCATCGCTGAACCGGTAGGCGGTAGTGAAGGACAGCTGCAGAAGAGAACTGACAACACCAAGCGCGATCAGCAACGGCCACTGGCTGGTTTCCGGGGTTTCCATTTGATCAGGAAAGACCAGAAGACAGGCTGTCCACACCGAAAATCCTGCCACATTATGCAGCAGCGCAATGGTTACAGGTTCATCCTGTTTGCCCAACCGGCGAAGCGATAAAGATAGGCCCGCGTAAACCACAGCCCCCACGACCGCATACCACACCCCCCCAGAAAGCGGCCCAGAGAACGGGTCGGTAAGCAAGATGATCCCAATCAGCCCGACGAGAACCGCGCTCATCCTGTAGGGGCCGACCTTCTCCCCCAAAACAAACGGCGAGGCCAGCGTAACAAACAACACAGAGGACTGAAACAAGGCAGTCGCTTGTCCCAGTGAGATATTCCGTAACGCCAGAAACCATAGTAAAATGCCGGAAAGTCCAAAGATTACACGGACCACCATGGTTTTCTTCTGCTTCAGTTTATAAAAATCGTGCCCGCGCACCCACACCGCCGTCACCATCAGCAACGGCAGGCAAAACAGGAAGCGATAGAACAAGGTCGTTAATAAGGACAGATCATCAGATAAAAATTTAACAATCAAACCGGTGAAAAGCCCGCAGGCAATCGCAGCCAGGGTGCATAATACACCGATCATTTGGGCAGGGAGCATAAAAAACCCGTTAAAAAACAGACACCAACACAATCTGCTCGATGATATCCTATCGTATCAGGAATAGATATTTGTTTTTGCTACAGGAGTGAGCACAATGAAACCCTTTATACTGTCTTCTGTTGTTCTTGGAGTGATGTTAACCATCACGGCTCAGGCCGGCGTTATTGAAGACCGCAAAGCGAACTTCAAGGGCAATGTTGCCGTCCTGAAAGCGATAAAAGGCCAAATTCAGGCCGGTGATTTTGAGGCAATTGCCGCCGGTGGGCGTTCTGTTGCCACCTGGGCAAGCCAGATGCCGGATTTTTTCCCAGAGGGCTCAGAGAGCAAAGGAGCGCTGAAGGCGATATGGTTGGATTTTGACGATTTCCGTGCCAAAGCCGAGGCAAACAGACAAGCTGCCCTCAAACTGGAAGCCGCCGCCGGCACCAAAGATGCAGGCAAAATCATGACTGCGGTTCAGAATTTGAGTGGAACCTGCAAGTCCTGCCATCAGTCCTATAAAGCCAACTGAATGAGGTCGCTTATCAATCACCCTTAATGGTGATTGTCCGCCGTTCTGATGCGGTGTGTTTGGGGATCTGAACCTCTAGCACACCGTCTTTCAAACTGGCACTGATGGCCTCTGTGTTCAGCATCTGCCCGACATGAATAGAGCGCACAAGATGACCTGAGCGCCGCTCCCGCCGCAGCCAATGCCCATCACTGTCTGATGAAGGCTGGCCCATTTCCGCGGCAATGGTCAGCACATTATCAGAGCAGGATAGCTGGATATCAGACCGGCCTATACCCGGCAGATCAGCCCAGATTACATACCGGTTCTCATCTTCAAATATATCCACTGACAGAACCGTATCTTCAGGCTTTTGACCCCGCTCTGAGGCCTGACCAAACATTTGTTCGAGCAGGTTGTCATGTTCTCCAGAAAACAGAGACACCGTTCCAAACGGAGAGATGATACGACTTGGCATTACGACCTCCTGTTAAAGCTGTGGGATCTCATTCAGCGGCCCCTTCAGATGCGGTGACGGAAATGCGGGTAGGTTTTTTGTCGCCCTCACCATGATCTTCCTTCAGCCAGCGCATGAAGGACAGCGTCATGATTATCAGAACCACCATCAACGGCAGTGCCACCACAACCGACGCCGACTGCAGTGCTGACAGGCTGTCCCGGCCGCCAGCAAACATCAAGGACAAGGACACAACCGCCAGCATAATTGCACAGAAAAACCTGTGCCAGCGCGCAGGCTCAACCGGCTCACCCTGTTCTTCGGTCGCCACTGTTGACAATGTATAGGCTGAAGAATCCATCGTTGTTGCGCCAAATATAAACGCCAGTATGACAAATATCGCCAGCAGCGGCACACCAAGCGGCAAAATTCTGTCCCCGACAGCCACGATGGTGGCGATAATCGCTTCAGGCGCCTGGCCGTCAGCCACCATCTGACTGAGGTCAAGAGTGCCATCAAGCTGGAAAAACATGCTGGTATTGCCAAGAATGGCAAAGAAAATCCAGCAGCCCAAAGATCCGCCAATAATCTCTGCAGCAATCAATTCACGAATTGTCCGCCCGCGCGAAATACGGGCCACAAACAGGCCCATAAAGGGGGCATAGGCAATCCACCAGGCCCAGTAGAATATAGTCCACCATTCCGGGAAGGTTCCGCCCGCATCAACATAAGATTTTCCGTCCGATGCCGCCTGAATGAAGTTATCTGCCTTGCCGATCGGGTCAACATAGAAGCTCATTTCAACAAAGTTCTGCACCAGCAAGCCAATGGAATTGGTGAAGGTATCCAGAATGAAAATTGTCGGCCCAAAGAAGAAAGTGAATCCCAAAATAATCAGGATCAGCCAGAGGTTAATATCAGACAGGACCTTGATCCCTTTTTCCAGGCCCGAATAAACCGAGAACCCGAATATCAGCCCCCAGATCGCGATCACCACAACATCGAGGCCGAAAGATCGTTCAAATCCGAATAATTCTGCCAGCCCCGCAGACAGCATTGGTGTGCCCAGACCGATAGATGTGCCAACCCCGCCAATGAGGCCGAACATAAACAAGATGTCGATGACCTTTCCTGTAATACCTCTGGCCGCCCGTTTGCCAATGACGCCTTCACAAGCTGAAGACAGGCGCAACACCGGCCGTTTTCGGTTCCAGTACAAATAGGCCAGCGGTAATGTGGGAATACAATAGACAGCCCAAGCCGTGAAACCCCAATGGAACAGGCCATACATCGCCGCCCATTCGGTTGCTTCTTGCTATCGCGGCTCAATCCCGAAGGGCGGCCCCGAATAATAATAGGCCCATTCAATGGTGCCCCAATACATCACACTGGCCCCAATACCGGCACAGAACAACATCGCCACCCAACTGGCCAGTGAAAATTCAGGACGCGCATCCGGCCCACCAAAACGGACATGACCATATTTGCCAAAGGCATAATAAATCAGGATACCAAAGGCGGCGATGGTAAACCACAGATAGGCCCAGCCCAAAGTCTTGGTCGACCAGGATAACACCTTGCCCAAAACCGCTTTGCCTTCAGCCGGAAACAATACCAATGGCAGTGAAAAACACAGTATAACCGCCAACGCGACCCAGAAAATGAACTTATCAACCTTTGGTCCCTGCATCCGTCTGTCCTTTCAGTAAGCTGAAATCTAGAATCTGGCTCTGTCACCTGTTTGGGAAACAGCGTCCAGCCATGCCGTAAATCGGCTGTTTATGACGTCAAACCGGTCGGCCCACCACGCAGAATCATAGCGCAAGGCATTTTTCTGATTCTGTGTGCTGGTCGGCAGATGTTGGATTAATTCACCGGGAATCCGCGCCATCGCAGACTGTCTGACAGGCCCGTAAGAAATATAGCGGGTGTGGTCAACCAGACGGGTGTGTCTGTGGCAAACCGGATGAACTGCTTGGCCGCGTCCAGACGAGGGGTACCCTTGGTGATCCCCCACAGCTCAATTTCCCAGAGCTGGCCATCCCAGACGATAGAAATTGGCAAGCCTGTTTCAGTGATTGGCCTGAACAACCGCCCATTCCAAGCGGCCGACATGCTCACCTCACCAGAGCTCAGCAACCGGGCAGGTTCCGCCCCGCCAGACCACCACATTATCTGGTCTCGAATGTTATCAAGAACCGCAAACGCGCGGTCCAGACCGGCTGGTGTATCCAAGGTCTGGTATACCTCAGCTGTTGGGACACCATCTGCCATTAAGGCCCATTCCAGCGCCCCGCGCGGGTCTTGCCGCAGGCCCCGTTTGCCGGGAAACCGCTGCACATCAAAAAAGTCCGCAATGGTGCGCGGCTGGGTTATAGGAAACGCTGACTGGCTGTAGGCATAAACCGTTGCCCAGACGATGGACCCGACACCGCATTCCGGCAACGCATCAGCCATGAAATCCTGTTGTGGGGCTGTACCATCTGCCCCCACCGACAGATAGCTGTGGTCAATCGGCTCTAGATAGCCCTCGGTGCAGAGCCGGATTAAATCGGAATATTCAAGGTCCAGAACGTCCCATTTGACGTTTGCCGCATCAACCTGATCGCGAATGGCCTGCAAGTCACCTGAATAATGATCCATATTCACGCTCTTGCCGGTGGTCTGTTCAAACGGTCTGACCAAAGCCAGCATTTGTGCCCGGGCTGCATCACCGCCCCAATTGACCACGGTCAAATCGGTATGTGCCTGTGCCGAAAAGCTCAGCACGCTAAGGCCGAGCATACCGGCAACCAAGTAGCCGACCCCTTGCCTGATGGCGGCCTGTCCTCGTCTTGACTGAATTCCCATAGCACGTCATCCCCGTTGAGTTTGGTTACAACACAGGTCAATCAGTACACATGAAATCGATCAGGAAACGGTCTTTACCGGATAATCGGGCAGCCTGAATCTGCACGTTATAGTTTTACGGTACAGTGTTTGCCACCGTTGTCAAGAACCGCAAAAGCCGGCTTCAAAACAAGCTTGGCCGCAATAAAGGTGCCAGTTGAAACAACACGATAAGCACGAACATCAATAAAAAACCAACCGCTGTCCGGGCACCAGACAGCTGGCCTGTCGGCCCTGACGCCTTGGCCCGTCTTCCGGTAACCATGGCAGGAACCAGATTTTTTTTCAGTCGCCAGAAGTAAACAAACAAGGCCAGCAGGTGCAGGGCGATAACCGCAAAGAGTATTTTTTCAGCCAGATGATGGATACGTGAGGCTGTCTTTACATAATCAGGGGCAAGATGGGCAAACGGGCCATCATACAATATATCATCAGTCGAAAAAGAACCGGTTCCCGCCATCACAAGGCAGACCGCCAACAGCATCAAAGTCGCATAACCGCCCAACGCAGAATGACCAGACAGGTTATCCGCCTGACCGGCGATAAGACGACGGGCAGAGGCCAGGACCGCCAGTGGTGATTTCACAAAGCTGGAGAAACGGGCTGTCTGGCTGCCGATAATGCCCCAGACAAGCCGGAACAGAACCAGACCCAGCACCGCCAGACCACTTCGTTCGTGAACCGCCGTTGCACCCAATTTGGCAGACACAACAGACACAATCACACATCCGACAAGGGCCCAGTGAAACACCCTTAGCGGCAAATCCCAGACGATAGGGTCTGATGATGAAACTGTACTTGACATAGATATCCTTCTTAAAGTGTGGTCAAATGCTTCTAAATTCTGAACGCATTAACAAGCTGAGCAAAGGGACTTTACCATGGCCTCAGACCGCCTGACCAGCCACCCTGCCCTGCTTGAGGCCCTGCAACAGCTTGATCGGCAGGACGAGCATCTGGCGGCGGCCCGAACCCGCTTTGGCAATCCGCCTGACCGGTTTGAGCCAGCCACATTTGCCTCGCTTGTGCGGATAATCCTGGGCCAGCAGATTTCCCGTCAGGTGGCTGTTGCCTTATGGAGCCGGATGTCTGAGCGAGGCTGGACAGAAGCTGAGCCTCTTGCAAGACTTGTTTATGATGATCTGCAGGCAATTGGCCTCAGTCGCCGCAAGGCTGAATATGTCATTGATTTGGCCAGAGCAGAGGTTGACGGTGGGCTTGACCTGCAAACTCTGAACCACCAGCCCGCTGAGATATTCCACGAAAAGCTGATCAGCTATCGCGGTATTGGCGGCTGGACCGTATCGAATTACCGGCTGTTCTGTCTGGCAGATTTTAATGCCTGGCCGGGAAATGATCTGGCCCTGATGGAGGCGGTGAAACGCCTGAAACAGCTGGAGGGGCGCCCGACCCATGCCGAAATGGACCGGTTTGCCGAAGGATGGCAGCCCTATCGCGGCGCAGCGGCGTTGATGTTGTGGCATCTCTACAGCTGCCTTGTCAGAGACGGCACCCCCACCGGCTAGCGTTGTTTACCTGAACAAATCGCCTTGCGGGACAGCCGCGACAGGGTCTTCTGGCTGATGTGCGGCCGGAGCCACAAGGCTGGCGTTATCCTGGCGAATATCACCAACAGCCGCAGCAACCGGATAGAGATTGAAATAGCGTGACAGAGGCGGGGTAAGGCAGGCCTCTGCCTCTGTCGCCGTGCCGGTCAACCACGTTTGCCAGCGTGTGGAAGGCAAAACAAGCGGGCTGCGATGATGCACGGCGGCAAGCTCACCTTCTGCAGCGGTTGTCAGGATAACAAAATGACCGCGCTGATCACGCTGACGCGGGGTAAAATACAGTCCGGCAAACGCCATCACACGCGCGTCTGTCAATTGGACGTGAAACGGCTTGCCTTTACCTGCCCATTCATACCAGCCACTTGCTGGAACCAGACAACGAGACGCCTGAAACGCCTGCTGAAAGGTTGGTTTTTGGGTCACCGTTTCTGACCGGGCATTGATAAGGCGTTTGCCCTCAGCCCCTGCTTTCAGGCCAAACTCCGCCTGTTTCGCAGATAATGCCAGATCTGTCTGTGCCAGGATCAATGAGGCCTGAGACGGGGCGATATTCCACCGCGGCGCAAGCGTTTCCACAACATGGACGCCAAACCGCCTGTGCAACTCCTCAGCCGTTGTTGTCAGCGTAAACCGTCCGCACATTTCATATCCTTGAATTGAAAGCCGTCGAGATGTAACCAGATAATGATTGCCATAATAGTGACATTTTATCATAACAAGCTCAGCTGTAATCACCAACAGTGAGACTGTGTCCCCCGATGAAAATATACCCGATTGATGATGCAAATCTGGAGCGGGCTGCCGCCTGTCTGAAGGCGGGCGGGCTGGTCGCGTTTCCCACCGAGACCGTCTATGGCCTAGGGGCTCTGGCCACAGATGCCACCGCTGTTGCCCGTATATTCTCAGCCAAGCAGCGTCCGCAATTTAATCCCCTGATAAGCCATTTTCCGTCTGCTGAGGCAGCCTTGGCGGCTGGAGAGGCAACCACAGCTTCTGAACGGCTGGCAAAGGCGTTCTGGCCAGGTCCGCTGACCCTTATCTTAACCCGACCGGAGCGCAGCCCTATTGCCGCCCTGGCCTCAGCCGGTACAGACACGCTGGCGGTGCGGGTGCCCTCGCATCCGGCAGCCCTTGACCTGCTTGCAAGCGTGAATGCCCCTGTTGTTGCGCCATCCGCCAACCGGAGCGGGCGCATCAGCCCGTCAACAGCCCAACATGTTGTCGCCGGACTGGGGCCGGTTTGCGATATGATATTGGATGGCGGGCCTTGTCAAAGCGGCATCGAATCAACGGTGATAGATTGCCGGCCGGACCGCCCAGTGTTGTTGCGCCCGGGCCCGCTGACCGCTGAGCAAATCTCAGATCGGATTGGTCTTGAAATTGTCTCTCTCCCACGCGGTAAGGACACAGGCAAGCTGGTCTCCCCGGGGCAAATTGAAAGTCATTATGCCCCCCGGGCGATGGTGCGGCTGAACGCCACTGACCGCCGCAAGGGAGAGGTTTATATCGGTTTTGGGCCAACAGGGCCCGGGCTGGTTCCAGATTTCAACTTGTCTGAAGACGCCGAACTGGTCGAGGCGGCGGCTAATCTGTTTGCGATTCTTCATGAGGCAGACGCCCTCAACACAGGGGCTATTGCCATTGCGCCAATACCCATGGCAGGATTAGGTCTGGCAATCAACGACCGGATTTCCAGAGCCGCCGCCCCCCGGCCGGTTGGTCACGCGGGGGCTGAGCCTGACAGCTACCCTCAATAAGGTAGAAGTACATGAATGATCTGCAGCATTTTGAACCTGTCTTGAACAGCAAAGACATCATCAGCCAGCCGGAAGATATGAAACCGCATCTGATGGACTGGCGCGGCCAGTTTGATGGCTCAGCTCAGGGCGTTCTGTTCCCCCGCAGCACAGAACAGGTCGCGCAGATAATGGCAATCGCAGATGCACAAAATATCGTGATCGTGCCTCAGGGCGGCAATACCGGGCTGGTCGGCGGCGGCATCCCCGACAAAAGCGGCCAGTCCATCATCCTCAGCCTGGCTAAAATGAACCAGGTGCGAGAGATATCGGTGCAGAACAGATCGATGATCGTTGAATCGGGGTGTATTCTGCAAGACCTGCACAAAACAGCTGAGGAACATGATCTGTATTTTCCGTTGAACCTGGCAGCAAAAGGCAGTTGCACAATTGGCGGCAATCTGTCGACCAATGCAGGCGGGGTAAATGTGGTGCGCTATGGCAATACCCGCGATTTATGCCTGGGCGTTGAGGTGGTGTTGCTGGGCGGACGGGTGATGAACCTGCTTAGCCCGTTACGCAAAGACAATACCGGCTATGATCTGAAACATCTGTTTATCGGCTCAGAAGGCACTTTGGGGATTATCACAGCAGCATCTTGCAAGTTGTTTTCTCTGCCCAAGGTCAGAGCGACCGCGCTGGTCGGTATCAGGGATATTGAGGCCGGCATAGACCTGCTCGGCAAACTTCAGGCCAGAAGCGGTGAACAGGTTGAAGCGTTTGAGCTGATGCCCGCCAGCCTGTTGCAGATTGTGTTCAAACAGTTCCCGACCATCCCCTGCCCGCTCTCTCCTCTCCCTGAATTTATGGTGTTGATGGAAATTGCCAGTTCTGATGAGGCTGATGGACAACCTGACCAGACCGGCGAGATCCCCCTGCATAATGTCATGGAAGAATTTTTGGCAGAGGCGTTTGAAGACGGGCTGGTCAGCGATGCCACCCTCGCCCGCAATGAAACCCAACGCCAGCAATTATGGGACATTCGCGAACACGGCCCTGAATCAACAAAACGGGAATCAACCCCGGTCAATACTGATATATCTGTGCGGCGATCTGACCTGGCCGCCTTTTACGAAACAGCTACCGATGAGGTGCGCGCAGTCTGTTCAAAAACCCGTATCTGCGGCTATGGACATATGGGAGACGGCAATCTGCACTTTAATCTGGTTGAGGCTGAAGGCGGTGATCCAGCATGGGAGCAAAAACGCGAAGCTCTTCGGGATGCGATTTATCGCGCACTGGATAAAATTGGCGGGTCAATAAGTGCCGAACATGGCATTGGCCAGTTGAAAATTGACCAGTTGCAACAGGTGAAAGACCCTGTTGCTCTTGATGTGATGGCCCAATTAAAGACCGTGTTTGACCCTAAAGGGCTTCTGAATCCAGGAAAGGTAATCAAATAACCCAGGCGGATGTTTCCCGCCAAGACAAAGAAAAGGACGACACATATGACCTCTTCTCCTTCTGCTGAAAAAGCCATTTCAGGCATTCTGAAGTTCTGGTTTGAGGAGATCAGTCCAGAAGCCTGGTTCAAAAAAGACACCGCGTTCGATGACCAACTGAAACAACGGTTTGGGATGCTGGTTGAGCAGGCCCTTGCCGGCCAGTTAGACAAATGGGCAGATAGCACAGAAGGGCGTCTTGCGCTTATCCTGCTGCTTGACCAGATGACCCGCAACATCTACCGCGACACCCCAAAGGCCTTTGCTGGTGATGAAATGGCGTGCGCTTTATCCCTGCGGGCCGTGGCTGAGGGGCTTGTTGAGGCAGAGCCTGATGTGGACAGAAGACATTTCCTGTTGATGCCGATGATGCATTCTGAGGATATCCAGGTTCAAAAACAGTCCCTTCCGCTGTTCAAAACCTTCACCAGGGACATGACCTATGAATACGCTGTTAAGCATCATGATATTGTGGAACGGTTTGACCGTTTTCCTCACAGAAACAATATCTTGGGCCGCCCATCCACAGATGAAGAAGCTGAGTTTTTAAAACAGCCTGGCTCGTCTTTTTAGACCCGGCTCATCTTTATAGAAACGGGCGAAGTTCAGCCCAAACCTCATCACAGGACAACTCATCCAGCCTGCCCCGTTTTATCCAACGTGCCTGACGCCCATAAGGAGCAGACATAGACGGGTCGGTATCCGCGCCCATCAGCATCACTGTCGGCACATGCAGCCGGGCCGCCAGAAATACAGGCCCGGTATCATTGCCAATTACACAGCGCGCCCGTGCGGCCAGCCCGGCCAGTGAAAACAGGTCTGTCTGGCCAGTCAGATCGAGACAGGACGGGCATGCCCCAGCGATAGCGGCGGTAACCGGCCGGTCAAGCTCGCTGCCCCCCAGAACCGGTTGCACCCCGTTTGCGACAAGAGCCTGAGCCAACTGGATATAGCTCTCAACGGGCCAACGTTTAGATAGTTTTGCTGCAGACGTGCCAGGCAGGATTAGCGCGTAATCTGATATCGCAGCAGGCAGGGGCGCATCAGCTGAGTGCAGAAACGCCAAATCGGCCTCCGTTGGCTCTGCCCCGGCCAAAGTGACAGCTGTTAGCATACGGTCACGGTTGTTCACGCCTGTGAAATCTGGCATCGGATCTGTAGCTATCGATGCGGTGCCAAACCAGCGTGTCTCCGACCTTATCGACCGAGCGTAGCGCGCGGTCCGGCGTGAGCATTGCAGGTCAATTATCTTGTTCCAGGGCTGGCGCAGAAAGGCATGTAGACGCCAGATCGCAGCGACGTTCCAGGCTGGGGCGCGGGGATCTAAAACAAGATCATCAAACCAGCCAGACGCCCTCAACAAAACGGCATAAGGCGCGGTTGTCAGCAGCGTAATCTGAGCCTTTGGAAAGCTGGCGCGCAGGCTGGCAAAGGCATCAAAACCCTGAACCACATCCCCGAAGGCACCATGTTTTATCACAAGGATTTGCTCTGCCATTTTCTGTGAGCCACGTTAACATTACCTGCCCTCACGCGTTTATGCGCGTTTGGCAAAGAACAGTCCAGCCCAAAATAGACAGCTTGGTTGATGCCGTTTAGCACTGACAATGCCGCCCTGTCATGGCATAGTTGAGACGCGAAAAGGCTGTCTTATCTGAACCCAGACCATGGCGGGAGCATCGTCTTTGCCCATTACCCATATTCTGCTTCCCCATAAGGAAGTGATGACAGAACAGAATGCCGGGGCGATTGCCACCGTGACGGCGCAAACTGTGCGCCTGTCCTCATCAGAGCAGAGCTTTACTGTTTTCGGGCGGCCGCTGCAGGTTCCGGCAATGGCTGATGTTCCCTACCAGCCCCTGCCTCTTCGCCACAGCTGGATAGCCGGCCAAAATATCGGCCTTGCCCGGGCCTATGTTCACCATCTGAAAACAGCCTCACCGCCTGACCTTGTTGAGGTACATGGCCGAGCACAGGTCGCGCGCTATATCGCGCAGAAACGCCCTGACCTGCCTGTTGTTCTGTATTTGCATAATGATCCGCGGGAGATGAAAGGGGCGCGTAATAGAACAGAGCGGACCTGGCTGATGCGCCATTTGGCGGGCATCATTTGTGTGTCTGACTACATCAAACAATGTTTTCTTGATGGATTGCCGACAAAAATTGTTGATGAGGCAAAAATTTGTTCTGTTCTGAACGGTACAGAGCGGCACACCAAAACGCCGCCGCCAAAACAGAACCGCATTCTGATCATTGGCCGGATGGTCCCCGAAAAGGGCATTCTTCAGGCGTGTAGGGCGGCAGCAACGGTCTTGCCGGAACAGCCTGACTGGTTTCTGGATGTGGTTGGCGGGCGTCATTTCAAGACCGAAGTGCTTTCTGCCTATGAAAAACAGATTGAGCAAGAATTGGCCCCTGTCCAGAATCAAGTTTGCCTGCATGGGTTTCAGCCTGCCTTGGCAGCAAAGCACCTGCAGCATCAGGCGGCAATTTCCGTGGTGCCGTCTTTATGGGCTGAGCCTTGCGGACTGACCGGGCTGGAAGCGCTGGCGGCCGGGTCTGCGTTACTGACCACAGACAGAGGCGGTATCCCTGAATATGCAGCCGGCCGGGCCGAGATTGTCAGCCTGACCGGAACAGAGCTGAACGATACCGCAGCAGAGCAGAAATTTGTAAAGAATTTGGCTGAACGGCTGAGTAAGTTAATATCAGATACCCGCTACCGTGAAAGCTTGCAGAGCATCGCTTGGGCTGATTTTCCTTTCACAGCAGAAAATATGGTCGTTAACGCCACTAATGCCCGTCAAGTTTTCTTGTCCAGATTTACAAACACCGCGCTTTGATGTAGCAGTTGAAAGCAGTCAGGTCATTACGCATGGAACCAAGTGTGAAGCGTTTATTTTCAAAGCCTCTATCTTCAACAGGGATAGCCGTTTTCAGCCTTATCATACTTGTGATTGGTCTTGGCTCACCTGCTCGCGCGCAGGATAGCTCGGATATAGCCTTTGAAGCTGATACTATCACCGTTCAGCAGGAAAACGGCGTGATGATCGCCACGGGTAATGTGAAAGTAATCCAGCAAGGTGATGAGCTTGTTGCGGATCAGATCACGTATAACCAGTTAACTGGCGAAGCGCGGGCGACAGGCTCCGTTATCCTGACCACAAAGGACGGCACAAAACATATTTCTGACGAGATGGTTTTGGATGAAAACTTCACCCATGCTGTGGCAACCCCTTTGGTCAGCACGCTTTCAGACGGCAGCCGGTTTTCTGCAAAAACTGGTGATCACAGACAACAGAAACGCACAGTTTTCGACAGATCGGTGTTCTCCCCTTGTAATTGTGATTATGATGCAGGCGAAAGCCCGATTTGGGACCTCAGGTCATCACAGTCGGAACATAATATCGAAACGCAGACCATCACGCATCAGAATGTCAGGATGCATATTTTCGGGCTTCCAGTGTTCTATTTTCCAGTTCTGGCGCATCCAGACGCCACTGTAAAGCGCCGCTCTGGTCTGCTCGCCCCAACATTCTCTTATTCAAATGATAATGGGCTGACTTTAACCACGCCGTATTATCAGGTGATCAGCCCAACACAAGATCTCGAGTTTCAGCCGACCAACTTCCAATTCAGAGGACAAGGGCTGAAAACCATCTACAGACAACGTTGGGATCAAGCAGAACTGAACGCTTCTGTCTATGGGGCCCGTCTTGAAACTTTTAAAGAAAAGCGCGAACAGGTCGGCGCGGTAGACGCCCAATTCAACAGCCGGATCGGCACAGGCTGGGATATCCATTCGCGTTTATACAGAGCTTCACAAGATACTTTTTTGCGCCGCTACAGATATGACAGCTCGCAAACCCTGAAAACGCATGTTCCCGCAACCCAACTCACAGATGAGCGTTCCTATCAAGTGGGGGTATCAGATGGTCAGGGTC
>CBFHLG010000004.1:112524-132295 GCA_965656625.1 Puniceispirillaceae bacterium (SeqCode) | reverse complement strand
GTTCAGTTCGGTTGTTGTACCAGTGTTTGTGCAGATGTTTGCGCCATCAAGCTCTGTTGCTGAGTTCACACCCAGCGCCTTTGGTACCATCATACCTTGACCGTCATAATAGTTCACACCAGCAAAGTTAAGACCCAGCTGTGTGTCACGTGTCATGGTCCAGGTTGTGTTGCGTGACAGGATGTCAACTTCGCCAGAAGACAGAGCAGTAAAACGCTGCTTCGCTGACAAAGGTGAAAATTTCACTGCATTTGCATCACCAAAAACGGCAGCGGCAACTGCACGGCACATGTCGACGTCAAGGCCGGTCCATTTGCCATCATCGTCAGCATTTGAGAACCCTGGCAGGCCCTGGCTGACGCCACACTGAATAAAACCTTTTGCCCGTACATCTTCCAATGTACCAGCAGTAGCTGCTGAAGCGGCCAATACGCCTGCTACACCAGCAACGAGAAATGAAAATCTTTTCATTTTAAGCTTCCCTGATCTATTGTTGTTTTCCTCCCAGCTTCCACTGAGACGCTAATAGTATTACCACATAGCGGCAAAAAATGAACTGAATTAATAGAATCCGACCCCATTATTGTCATAAAACAGACATATTCACACAAAATCGGCGAACTGAACTGAACATGAAGCAGAAAAAACACCACATCGATACCAAACTCGGGCATCTTGGCCTGTCTCCAGACGCTAATTTTGGTATACCGAATCCGCCTATCTACCGCACATCAACGATTCTCTCTTCATCAATGGCCCAGCATCGCGGTGACCTGCCGAAAGCCTATGATTACGGGCGTATCGGCACCCCCACATCCGCCGCGTTTGAAACCTCAGTTGCCGCTATTTATGAGGCTGAGGCCTGTATTTCCACTCCCTCCGGCCTGTCTGCGATTGCCACTGCCATTCTGTCGGCTGTTAAATCAGGAGACCATGCTCTGTTTCCGGATTCCCTATATGGCTCGTCACGCCGCTTTGTGACCACGACCTTGTCTGATCTGGGGGTGGAGGTTGGCTTCTACCCGCCCCGGGCCAACACAGATATCACCAGCTCGTTTAAGAGCAACACCAGCCTTCTCTATCTTGAATCTCCAGGCTCACTCACCTTTGAGGTTCAGGACCTGCCCGCGATGACGGCTCTGGCCAGACAGCACAACATCACCACCATCTGCGATAACACATGGGGGACCGCACTGCATTATCCGGTGTTGTCTCTGGGCGTGGATATCGTGGTTGAGGCAGCGACCAAATATATCGCCGGTCATTCTGATGTGAACCTTGGCATTGCCGCGGCCAGCGGATCTTATGGCAAAAAGCTCAAAGCCACTGCGCGCACCATGGGCATCTGTGCCGGGCCGGAAGATTTATATCTTGGCTTGCGGGGTCTGCGCACCATGCGTCTGCGGTTGGAACAATCCGGCGCGAACGGCATCATGCTGGCCGAAACCCTGGCACAGCATCCCCTTGTTCTGGACGTGCTTCACCCGGCTCTTCCCACATCCCCTGACCATCATATCTACAACCGTGACTTTACCGGCTCTTGCGGGCTGTTTGCCTTTGTTGTGCCGGACACCATCCCCCAGGATAGGCTGGACAAAGCAATTGAGGAGATGGATATCTTCGCTATCGGGGATAGCTGGGGCGGTTATGAAAGCCTGATAAAACAAGCTCACTTGACTGCAAAACTGCGCCAGTACACGCCTGAACATACCAATGGCCATCTGATCCGTCTTTATGCCGGCATTGAACACGGGCCTGACTTAGTGGGGGATGTGGTCGCCCTGTTGGACAAGCTGACCTGATACTCAAATGCTCGTTCCCCCTTTCCACCGGGGGGCACCGGATCAGGCCGAAAAGATCTTGCCCGGGTTCATGATGCCTTTGGGATCGAGGGTTTGTTTAATCGCCTCCATCACGCCGACCGCCTCCCCCAGTTCCGCGCGCAGATAGCTCTGTTTACCCTGACCGATGCCATGCTCGCCTGTGCACGTCCCGCCAAAATCAAGGGCCCGCTGTGACAGACGCTTGGTAAAGGCGGTGATTTTGTCCTGTGTTTCCTGATCATCAGGCATACACATCGGCAGACAATGGAAATTCCCGTCACCAACATGACCAATGATGGTCGACATCAGCCCGGTTTCTTCCAGATCAAGACGGGTTTCTTCTACACATTCAGCCAGTTGAGAGATCGGCACACAGACATCTGTGGATACCCCGACCGCCCCTGGCATCAGCGACATGGTGGCGTAATACGCATCATGACGGGCTTTCCACAGCTTTTTGCGCTCAGCCGGGTCTGTGGTCCAGACAAACTCCTGATCGGTATGGTCACCGGCGATCATTTTAAACAGGTCGGCCTGTTCCGCCACGGACTGCTCGGTGCCATGAAATTCCAGCAGCAACAGCGGCGTTATCGGCAAAGACAGCCCTGAATAGGCGTTACAGGCCTTAATCTGCAGCTCATCCAGCAATTCGATGCGCGCCACCGGAATACCATATTGAATGGTCTGGATCACCGCCTGACAGGCCGCTTTGATAGACGGGAACGAACAAATTCCACCTGCGATCATCTCCGGTATCCCCTGCAGCTTCAGGGTCAGCTCAGTTATCACCCCAAGAGTGCCTTCTGAGCCGATTAAAAGCCTGGTCAGATCATACCCTGCAGAAGATTTTCGCGCCCGCCCGCCGGTCCGGATAAGCCGGCCATCAGGAAGCACCGCCTGCAAGGCCAGAATATTATCTTTCATGGTGCCATAGCGGACCGCATTGGTGCCTGAAGCGCGGGTCGCCGCCATCCCGCCCAAAGACGCATTTGCGCCCGGGTCAATCGGAAAAAACAGGCCGGTATCGCGCAGATGTTCATTCAGCGCCTCGCGGGTCACACCGGGCTGAATAACCGTATCCATGTCTTCAGCATTAACTTGAAGTATTTTATCCATCCCATTCATATCAATGCAAATTCCGCCATAAGGGGCATTGACATGGCCTTCTAGGGACGATCCAACCCCAAAGGCAATAACCGGGCATCTGGTCTCATGGCAGATCGAAATAATCTCGGCCACTTCTTCTGCCGACTGGGCAAACACAACCGCATCCGGCAGTTGCTGGGGGATGCGTGAGGTGGTGTGGCTGTGATGGCTGCGCACCGACTCGCTTTGCGAGAGGCGATCACCGAACTTCTGCTTTAAAACGGCAACGGCCTGGTCGATAGACTGACGCTCAAACATATTCACACCTACTCCCGCAACACTTCATTTTTGTGTTTACCAGACCTCAGCCTACAATCGCTGGGCTGGCAAGATCAACGAAAAACCCTGCCTACTTATCTGGCCCGCTTGTGCCTGCAGTATCGGCCTGCAGAAAATCAAAATCCACACCGTCCGGGGCTTGCAGAACATGGTCATGAAACAGCTTATCATAGCCGCGCCGCCTGACCGCCTCTGGTTCGGGTTGTGCCGCCCGCCTCGCCTGCAATTCCTCATCTGACACCAGCAGATTTAACACCCGCGCGTCCACATCCAGCTGTATAAGATCGCCTGTGCGCACCAGCGAGAGCGGCCCGCCGACCGCGGCTTCCGGGGCGACATGCAGAACAATGGTTCCGGCCGCGGTTCCGCTCATCCGCCCATCTGATATGCGCACCATATCCTTAACCCCGGCTTTTGCCAGTTTTTTCGGGATCGGAATCAGCCCGGCTTCCGGCATTCCAGGGGCCCCTTTTGGCCCGATATGCCGCAACACCAGAATGTCATCTGCACTGACCGCCAGATCAGGGTCATCAACACGGTTGGCCAAATCCGCCATATCGTCAAACACCACGGCCTTACCGGTATGCGACAGCAGATGCTCGCTTGCCGCGGCCTGTTTGATTATCGCGCCATCCGGGGCCAGATTGCCATAGAGCACCGCCAGACCGCCTTCAGCATAGACCGGCTGCTGGGCAGATTTAACGATATCCTGCGGCCAGTCTGGTGTGGCTGTGGTGGCCAGTTCTTGTGCCAGGGTGCGGCCGGTAACGGTCATCACATCCAGATCAAGGCTGTCTTTCAGCTCATTCAGGACCCGCACACAGCCGCCTGCCGCGTGCAAATCTTCCATATATCCCGTGCCTGACGGTTTTAGATCGACAATCACCGGGGTATGGCGTGACAGCTCATCAAGCCGGTCCAGAGATAACCCTATGCCCAGCCGCCCCGCCATCGCGGTCAGATGGATAATGGCATTTGTTGATCCGCCCACAGCCAGCAACACCCGCATCGCATTCTCAAACGAAGCCGCGTTCAAAAAGCCAGCCGGGCGGGCTTTACGCTTCGCCATATCCACGGCCAAATGGCCGGTTTTCTCAGCTATCCGCCGCCTGTCTGCGGACACCGCCGGGGCGCTTGCACTGCCCAGAGGGGCCAGCCCTAACGCCTCAACCAGAAGCGCCATTGTGCTGGCGGTTCCCATTACCCCGCAGGTCCCGACCGTGGGCACCAGCGCATCATTGGCCTCGGCTATCGCGCCCGCATCCAGCTTGCCGGCGCGGAAATCTGCCCAGAGCCGGCGGCAATCGGTACAAGCCCCGACCCGCTGGCCGCGGAAACTGCCTGTACTCATCGGGCCAGTGACCAGTTGGACAAACGGCACATCCGCGCTCAGCGCGCCCATCACCTGTGCCGGCACCGTCTTATCACAGCCGCCAATAAGCACGACCGCATCCACTGGCAGGGCTTTCAGCATTTCTTCTGTATCCATCGCCATCAGATTGCGCAGATACATGGAGGTCGGATAGGCAAAGCTTTCATGCAGGCTGATGGTAGGAAACGTCATCGGCAGGCCGCTGGCCGCCAACACGCCGGCTTTTACCTGAGCTATCAGCTCATCTGCATTGCCATGACAAGGGTTGAAATCGCTGCTCGTATCCACAATGCCGACCACCGGCCGGTCAAGCGCGTCATCACCATAGCCCGCCCCTTTAATAAAGGATTTGCGCAGGAACAAGGCAAACTCATCATCACCGTAACGGGTCAGCCCTTTTTTCATTCCCACCGGGTCATTCTTATCTGTCATATCGGCGTCCCTGTCACTATTTCAGGCCCTGTACTGTTTCAAGGCCCTGGCCGCCCCAAGCCTAGGTCTTCAAGGCCCGGTTGGCAACAAACACCGGGATCAGACCGGCGGCAACGATCATCAAGGCGGGCGCGGCGGCCACCTCGATCATTTCATCCTTGGCATACTGATAGGTGAAGGTGGCAAAGGTCTCAAAAGAAAACGGCCGCAACAGCAAGGTCAGCGGCAATTCTTTCATTACATCAACAAACACCAACAGACCGCCGGCAATAATCGATTTCTGCAACAACGGCAGGATCACGCGGCGCACAGTGGCCCCGAACCCATAACCCAGTATCCGGCCTGATTCCATCATATGCGGTGGCATCCGCTTCAGACCAGAGGTTATCGCCCCATAGCCGACTGCCTGAAACCGGATCATCAGCCCGAACAACAGCACAAAAAAGCTGCCGGCCAGGACCAGTTCATCTGACACCAGCCCCAGCAGCCCATCCAGAAAGCCGGTAAAGCTGAGCACCCCGATAGCCAGGATGGTGCCCGGAAAAGCATAGCCGGACGCCGCCATCCCGGCCAGAACCCGGCCCAGCCGACCAGACCGGTAGGCCGCCAGCAACCCGACCAGAACGCTCAACACCATCACCCCCGCCGCTGCGGACAGGGCCAGGGTGAAGGAATGCCGGGTCAGCGTGGTTAGCGATAATCCGGCTTCTTGTGTGCCACTGGTCAGCACGAAATTCAACAAGATGGCCACCGGCCCGAAAAACCCTATGGCCACCGGCAACAGACAAATAACAAAACAGGCAAACGCCTTACCCGGCCCCGGCGTTATCATCGGCACACCCAACTGGCCCGCGCCCTGATTCTGGAAAGACCGGCGCGACCGGGCAAACAGCTCAATCATCAACAGCGCGCCAACCAGAACAAACGCCAGTAACGCCAACTGGGCGGCGGCGGGCATATTATTCATCCCCAGCCAGACATTGAAAATCCCCAAGGTCAGCGTTTCCAGCGCAAAATATTCAACCGTGCCAAAATCAGACACAACCTCCATTAACACCAGCGCCAGACCTGCCACAATCGCCGGCCTGGCCAGCGGCAGGGCAATGGACCAGAATACCGGCCGTCCCGCCAACGCGGCCACCTCAAACATCTGCGCAGAGGTTTGCCGGAACGCGGTCCGCGCCAGAAGATAGATGTAAGGGTATAACACCGCCGCCATCATCACACTGGCCCCGCCAGCTGACCTTATCTCCGGAAACCAGTAATCACGCGCGCTCTGCCAGCCAAACATCGCCCGCAGACCAGACTGCACCGGCCCGGCATATTCCAGGAAATCAGTATAGCTGTAGGCGATGATATAAGCTGGCATCGCCGCGGGCAGAACCAACAGCCAGTCAAACACGCGCCGCCCGAAAAAATGATAGCGTGAAACCACCCATGCGCTCGACACCCCGAACAGGACCGCCAGAACCCCGACCCCTGTCATCAATAACAAGGTGTTGCCGACATAACGGGCCAGTACGGTTTGCAGTAAATGTGGCATCAGATCGGCGGTATCGCCTGTTGCCGTCACAGCGATAGCCAGCAACGGGGCCAGCATCACCGCACAGACAAGCACCAACACCGCAGGCACCGGCCCGGCATAAAGCCGGAACAGGCTGGCTGGCCCTGATTGTCTGAGTGTTGTGCTGACCATTCATCTCCCCCGAACAAGAGGCCTATTCTTATCCTCTGTTTCCTAATGCTTGTAAATAATAATCATTCGCAAAAAGAAAAGACCGCCGCTGCCAAAGCCTGCCCATATCATGGAAAATATGGCCTTCAGCAGACGAAACAGAGAGGCCCCCTTCTCTATTCGGTAAACCGGGGGCTTTGTTTGTTCAGGAACGCTGTCATGCCGGCCTGGCCGTCCGGGCTTTGGGCTGATTGCGCCAGAAAACGGGCTTCTGTCTCCATCTGCGCCTCTAGCGAGGTGGTCAGGCTGTCGCGCAGCATGTCCTTAATCCGGCCATAGGCCTGTTGCGGGCCATCAGCAAGCTGGGCGGCACAGTCTTGCGCCCTTTGCATCAGGCTGTCATCGTCTGCCACCTCTGTGACCAGACCCCAGCCCATCGCTTCCTCGGCGGTCAACATCCTGTTAGTAAAGATGAACTCATTTGCCCGCCGCAACCCCATCAGGCGGGGCAGATACCAGGTTGAAGAGCCATCCGGGCTGAGCCCGGCCTTGGTATAGGCAGACACAAACCGGGCTGACTTGGCCGCCAGAACCAGTTGCGGAAAGCCGATAAAGGCCAGCCCGCCCCCCGCTGTCACCCCGTTGACAGCCGAAATGACAGGCGTGTTCATCCGCGCAAATCCGCTGACCGCCCCATGCAGATAATGGGTAACCTCTTTTAGGTGTGCCGCAACGCCCTCGCCATGCTGATGGAACTGGGCAAGATCGCCGCCCGCACAAAACGCCTTCTGCCCTGCCCCGGTGAGGATGATTGCCCGCACCGCCTTATCCTGGCCAAGCGACAGGCTGGCCTCAAACAGGGCTTTTGCCATATCCAGGTCTATCGTGTTCATCTGGTCTGGCCGGTTCAGGGTAACCGTTGCGGTAGCGCCGGTTTTTTCGATCAGGACAGGTGACATGGGCTTCCTCCTCTTCGCATCGTCTAACGCCTCTGTTTTAAAGACTAACATCTTGCACCGTGCCGGAGAAGAGCTAGACTGAACAGGTATGAAGGGGAGCGGCCTGCCCTTTGGGGACGGGCCGAAATGAGGGGAGAGACATCCACATGATGGATATAATTATAGCCGGTATCATTGCCTGTCTGGCGATGGACATCTTCCAGCGTCTGTTGCTCGCCACCATTGGCCAGCCGCCTTCAAACTGGGCTGTTGTCGGTCGCTGGGCTTTTGCGGTTCTGCGCACTGCCCGTGTGCATCAGCCGGATATTGAAGATATGCCCGAAGCCCCGCGTGAGCTGCCCTTTGGCTGGTTTGTGCATTATGCTGTGGGTATCGGCTATGCGGCTGTTTATGCTGTATTGATGCGCGCAGGTCTGCTCACCTCCAGCCTTGTGGACGGTTTGCTGTTCGGCATCGCTTCTGTGGTTGTGCCCTGGTTCTTTTTCCTGCCGGTGATGGGCAAAGGCCTGATGGGTAAACACACCCCTGCCCCGGTCCGTGTCTGCACTCTGGCTATGGCCAATCATTGCGTGTTCGGTGTTGGCATGGCGGCCGGGTTTCAGCTGGCCGTCTAAAGCTCGCCCAATATTGCCAATATCTGGCGGCGGACCCGCTCTAATTGGGCGCTCAGCCGGGCATTTTCGGCCTCAAGCCGGTCAATATCACGCTGCAGGCCGGCCTCATCCCCGCTTTGGTGGATATTCGGCACGCTCATATCAGCCTTGCAGGTATTATAGCGGCTGATATCCTCTGCGCTGGTGCCCTCCAGCTGGCATTGATGCGCGGCAGCCGGCCCAGAACCAGCCAGAAGAAGCCCCGTCATCATCACACCGGCCAGCCCGACACCGGCCAGCCCCACACAAGACAGCCCAACACAAGACAGCCTGGCCCCCTTCACTTCAAGCGCCCAGCGCATCATGCGCAAACCCGTAAATTTCATCCTTCATGCGGCGATAGCTAACCATCTCATCTTCTTCCACAATTTTCATCGAACCGCCGACCAGGGCTTTGCGACGGATCATCGCAAATACCTTGATATGCCGGTTGCATTCATCTGAAATCTGGGCGATTTGGCGGCGCGCAAGATTAATGGTCCGGGTTTCAATAAACTCGGCCTGCACGGCCGCTTTCATGCGGGAAGCCGCGTCATAATTAATTTTACCCATCTGGCTTAAGGCGCCGTTCTGGGACAAGTTGATCTGGTTCTCAAAACTGCCCAGATCAGACGCTGATGGTTTCGGCAGTTCAACAAAGAAATTCATATCATCTGGCCCGGGTGACATTTTCTTGTACCCTGCCATGCGCAGTTGCTGAATCAAAAGGTCTCTGTCTTTCACCTCTTTAAGCGCAACTCTTATGGATGTGGTTGAAACAACCGGATCATAAATAATGGTGGACAGGTCCAATATCCGTTTCATTTTGCCCGCCTGCTCAAACTCAATTTTGCGCAAGGCTTCAATTTGTACTTCGGACGGGTCAATCGCTTTCAGTGTTTCAAGAAAATCTTCTAACAACTGCTCGGCCATTGCCTTAACAGACAAAGAATAGGAATCATCGGAAATTTTTACATCGAAACTTATCATGGCACAGTCTTCTTCCCCCTACATACACGCCCCGCACCCTATAACAGCGGTCAGGTGTTTGTCACTATCCTACGACATGACGGGTCGGTTTTGGCAAGTGTTTTCAATCCAGCAGGATAGGCAGCAGGTTCGAAGATGCCCTTATCCGGGCAAGGAAGGATGAAGCCGCCTCATCAAACAGCCGCTCGCGCTCTTGTTTGTCTTCGGCGATTGCGCCATCAGGGGACAGCGCCCGGTCATATACCGCACTGGTCAGCTTGCTGGAGCGGGTCAGCATATCGGCTGTACCCGCCAGCCTGTCGCCGGCCGCCTGGATAACAATCCCCTGCCCGTCAAGATGCGTCAGGGCCTCGCCCAGCACAGTATAGGCTGTCTGTGCTCCGGCCTGAGTGGAAATATCAAGGCTGCTCAGCGTCTGCGAAGTGGGAAAATCACCTGGCTTGTGTGACCCGAACGCCACCGTCATCATATCAGATCCAGCCGTGCCCAATTGCAACTGGCGCGAATAAGTCCCGTCCAGCAACAGGTTCGTCTTATAACGGGTGGTTGTCACTGTCTGGCTGACAAGGTCGCGCAAACGGCTCAGTTCTGTCTGTGCATTGGTTCTGTCCGCATCTGTCGAGGTCGCCGCTGACATGGACGTGGACAGGGTGCGCATCTGTTTGACCAGATCAACGATGGTTTTATGACCAGTATCCGCCATTTGTACAACAGACAGGCCGCGCGCGGTGTTCGACAAGGCAGAGGATAACGATTTTAATTCAGACGCCATCTGGTTGGTGATGACAGACCGGCTGTAGGCCGCGCCGCTGGCCTGCCCCGAAGACAGCCCTTGCGCACCAGAAACACGCCCACCGGCTCCAGCTCCACCGGCCCCAGACCCGGCAGAGGCAGACCCGGCAGAGGGAGCCCCGGCCGCTGAGCCGCTATACGCAAGCGGCGTGCTGATCACTTGTGCTGAGAGGGTTGTCATGACTGTCTTTCATAAGCCCGTTTCATAAATGCGCTACGGCATGTAACGACCCAATTCGGCAAAATGTTAGTTAAAAGCTGTGTTTTTTTTAATATTTTTTTCAACATACTGATTTTACAGCAATATTTTCATGATTTTTTTATCTTTTTTTGACTCTCCTGACCGGAAAACACCCGCCCCCGCTTCTCTCCGCTCCATTTTTTGCAGCGCATATAGTTATTTTTAGCACTTCAGTGCAGCGCTTCTCGGCGCTAATCTGGCCCTCACTTAAGGTTCACCCCGACGACATCTCAGGCCCGATATGATTACCCAGGACATTGCTCTCTTCAGCTTGCTGCTGCCCGCGATCCCGTTAAATATGGTGGCGGTCAATTTCCGCTATACCGCCCTTGCCGGTTTGATCCGCCAAATTCATGACATGGCCCGCCAGCCTACAGATCATTGCCGGCCACCATCAGTACTCTTAACCGAAGTTCAACTGCTGCAGTCCCGCATCACCTGCGTGAAGTTCAGCCTGTTTTTCGGTGGCCTGTCCTTCCTGTTTAATCTGCTTGCGGTTGGGCTTCTTGTGATGGGCGCGACCACTTTGTCTTACGGGTTGTTTATCGCCACTATCGCCAGCCTTTCCACGGCGATAATCCTGTTCTTGTATGAAATCAGCCGCTCAACAGAAGCCTTATCCCTGCATATCGCTGATATTCGCCAGTCTGGACGCTAAACTGGCCTTCGGCCTGGTCTGGGCATAACACCGGCCTTGCGCCCTGTGGCGGGTTCAGCTTAAATTTGACCGGCTGTCTCTCAACTGCCCACGGTCACACCAGCATGTCTGTCAAACTTCCTTATCTGGATACAGAGCCTTTATCTGTTGATGTTCGCCGCGGCGGGGCGGTTGAATCCACTCATTTGGTCGATATTGCGGTGGTGGACAGTGATGGCCGCATCATCCTTGGCTATGGCGAGACAGAACGACCGGTCCTGCCCCGCTCGGCGATGAAGCCGCTGCAGGCTCTTGCGCTTATTGAACAGCTTCAACAAAACGGGCTCGACAAAACCCTGACCGCTGACCAGATTTGCATCACCTGTGCCAGCCATAATGGCCAGCCTGCCCACACCCAGGCGGCCGCCAGTCTGCTCACCCACTTTGATATTGCTGAAGACAGGCTGATTTGCGGGGCACATTGGTCACTTGACCAGGACAGCCTTATCGAACAGGTCCGCCAGGCCGAAGCCCCGACCCGCCTGCACAATAACTGCAGCGGCAAACATGCCGGCATGCTGGTTCTGGCCCATCTGATGGGCGCCCCGTTAGCCGGGTATCACCAGCCAGACCATCCGGTACAACAACGCATTCTGGGCTGTCTGGAAGCGATGGTGGGCTGCGATCTTGCCGCTTTCGGCCAGGGTGTTGACGGGTGTGGCGCGCCCGCTTTGGCTGGCCCATTGGGCAATTGGGCACGTGGTTTTGCTTTGTTCACCGGGGACGGCCCATTGCCTGAGGCACGCCAGACAGCCTGCCAGACCTTAACAGACGCAATTGCCGCCGCCCCGCATCTCATCGCCGGGGACAGGCGGCTCTGTTCTCTCGTCAATCAGGCGCTTGGCCGCGCTGTGACGGTGAAGGTCGGCGCGGAAGGGGTTTACGCTGCCGCCGTTCATGAGCTGGGTTTGGGGGTGATGCTCAAGGCCAGAGACGGTGCCAAACGGGCAGCTGAACAAGCCCTTCTCCATGTAATGGTCACGCTGGGCCTGACCCTGCCTGAGGTGGTGGCGTCCGCGTTTCAGCCAGAGCTGACCAACTGGGCGGGCGAGCCGGTCGGCGATATCATTATCCGGACACGCCGCTAAGTATCATGACCTCATCAGATACCAAGACAACCTCTGATAAGCCGTTTCTTATTAAGCCTGTGCGCACAACCGAAGCTGACTATCTTTTGCACCTTTCTGATGCGCTGATGAACAGCCTGTATCCGGCCGAAAGCAATCATCTGATCAGCCCGGAAGATGTCCGGGCAAAGGCGATGGTATTTTTGGGCGGTTTTTGCGGCGAGACGTGCGTGGCGTGCGTTGCGCTTATGCCCGGGCACAAGCCCGGCTATGCTGAGGTAAAACGTCTGTTTGTTGCCGGTGACTATCGGGGGCACGGCTATGCGCGCCAGTTGATGCACGCCCTGGACAAGGCCGCCCGCAAATCACACATTACCTGTCTGCAGCTTGAAACCGGTATATACCAGCCTGCTTCGCATGCACTTTATCGCGGGCTTGGCTATCACCAGACAGCCCCCTTCGGCCCCTATAAAGAAGACCCGCTCAGCGTATTTTTTGAAAAGCAGCTGGACTGAAAGGCATCTTTACCACGCCGCTCGGCCTCTGCTAGGCTGGTCATATCAGAGGAGGTTTGGACATGCAGATTGACCTGTCACCGGCGCCCAGGGATCAGCCGGCCTGCCCGCGCTGTCACAGCCCATTACAGACCATTGTGGTCCATGGGCATGAACAATGTGCGGTCTGCAAATCCAATATTCTGGAATGCTGCTCGGGGGAGACCTGCCAGCCGGAGCTTCAGGCTCCTAGCCCCCCTCACCTCCCTAAACCCCCTCAACCCCCTCAACGATGATAAGGTCGGCCTCAGACGCTTTTTCGCGGACCAGCTTGGCGGCGGTATAGCCGTCTGAGAAATAGAACCGGCGCGCATCATCCATACTATCGAACGCTAACAACACCACCAGCCCCTGCTGATTGCCTTCCAGAATCTCAACTTCCGGGTTACGCGCCAACAGCCGCCCGCCATAATCGGCAATAAGCGGTGTGGACATTTGCTTAAAGGTTTCAAACCCGTCCTTATCATGCACGCGTATACGCGCAATCAGATATGCTGTGGCCATAGGCATGGTTCCTTTTTCTTTATCAACGCTTTAATTGGTTAAAGGGCCACGCACAGCCCTACCGCGTAAATAAGCTGTCTTCACACTCATGAACTTCCCGGTGCTTTATAGGCGCCGGCCATTTGGGCGGCTTTCGCGCCGATAGCGTTGAAGTCAGCAACTTCCAGAATATCCATATGCGCAAACGCGCCTGAAGACAGCACCAGCATTTTAATCGCGGCCATGGTTTCAAAATCAGGAGCATCGCCTATCGCGACCACATCCTGGCTGCCTCTGGTCAGATAAAGGGCTTCCAGCGTACCGCCGGCCTTGGCCATCATCGCGCCGACGGCGGCCTGGCGGTCATCTTCTGGATTTTTCATGAACCCGGCCAGACCTTGGGTTGTATACCTGCCAATCGCTATAAATTTCATCTCTTCTCTCCCTTGTTTATAATCGGCTTTATTGGTTTTCTTATACATACAGAACTGGTTTATTTTTATACCAGATGGTAACGTTAACACAGATTTTGTGACATCAAAACCGCGCGTATTGATTTTTTTTCGACCAGAAAAGGAACCGGACAGATGCAAAAACACCTCACCGCATGGCTTTCCATTGGCAGCACCTACACCTATCTGACGGCGTTGCGGATACAGCCTCTCATCGCGCAGCATAAGCTGGATATCACGGTGAAGCCGTTCAGCGTCAGGGCCATCATGAAGGAGATGGACAACACCCCGTTTCCGCCCAGTAAACCTGAAAAGGTGCGTTACATGTGGCGCGATATCGAACGCCGTTCTGAACGGTATGGCCTGCCCCGCCCGACTGTGCCGGCCCCTTATCCGTTAAAGGACTTTGATCTGGCCAACCGGGTTGGGGTGGTGATGGCTGAACGCGGCCTGTATTTCGATTATTTCCAGCAGACCTACAGCTTGTGGTTTCTGCACGGTCTAGAGGCAGGGGGTGAGCCGAATTTAACGCAGACCTGTAAAGCCCTGGGCCTTGACATTGAAGACATCCTGACCACCGCGAACAGCCCGGCCACAGAACAGGCCTATCAGGCCAATACCGCCGCCGCCCGGCAAAGCGGCGTCTTTGGCGCGCCCTCCTTCACCGTTGGTGAGGAGGTTTTCTGGGGAGATGACCGGCTGGAAGATGCAATCGCTTTTCTGGCTAAGGACTAAGGCAGCGGGCCAGACCGGCCGGCCTTTGTCGGGGGCTTTTCTTTGCTCTGCATCGCCCTAGTTTCAAGAGTATGAGACGAAACCGACTGCTGATCTCTTTTTTTGTTCTCTTCACGGCCCTCCTGTTTTCTGTTCTGACGGGCCCGCTTCGGGCTGACCAGAACGATCCGCGCCTGCCCGCCCTGTTTGACAGCCTGCGGGACGCCCCTGATGCGCAAACAGCCCGCCTCACCGCGTCACGGATTTGGCGCATCTGGTCTGAAAAGCCGGATAATGAGGATCTGTCTGAAACCCTCAGCCAGGGCGTAGCCCAGATGAATGCGGGCCGCCTGCGCGAAGCTGAACAGCTGTTTACCGCCGTGATAGAGGCTGACCCCGATTTTGCTGAGGCCTGGAACAAGCGGGCGACTTTATATTTTCTCATGGGGGCATATGATCTGTCCAAGCGAGACATCGCCCAGACTATTGCGCGTGAGCCCCAGCATTTCGGCGCTCTGTCTGGCCTCGGGCTGGTCGAAACCCATATCGGCAATTATGACGCCGCCCTTAAGGCGTATGAGAAGGCCGCCGCCATCCACCCGTTTATGGACGGGTATGAGGAAATCGTCGGTGCGCTAAAAAAACTGGCCAAGGGAACCGCCCTGTAACCAGTTGCTGAGCTGAACAACCAGTTCGGCCTGACTGACCCACGCTATCAAGTGCATATCACCACCGACTATCTGGACAAGGACCTGCTTTGACGCGTACAGCGCGATGAGACCGTTTTATCCGGGCGGTTCATACACTAAACCCCGCCCGCTCACTATTTCTCTTTTCATCACCCCAAAACCGTGATGAACTCTGCTGGACACCCTCTTCTCTCTCTCCAGCTTCAGGAGCCACTTGTTATTTCTGCCTATCCCTTTACCAGCCGGCCGGTGTTTCTGGCCTTTTTCTTATATGCGTTTGCGCTTGGCACGCTGTTTCCGCGGCTGGGTGACCTGCAGCTTCTGATGGGGCTGAGCGAGGGCGAGCTTGGTCTGTCTCTTGTTGGTCTGCCCTTGGGGGTTCAGTTGTCTTTGCTGGTGGCGGACCGTGTTGTCGGGCGCTTCAGCATGGCCCGGGTCATGATCATTGGCCTCAGCCTTATTGCGGCCAGTTATGTTGCCGCCGCGCTGGTTGGCACACCTGTTCTGTTTTTCATTGTCTTGCTGGCGGGCGGCCTGTCTGTTGGTGTGCTGGAAGTGGCGGTAAACCTCGAGGCGGACCGTGTTGAATATGGCCTGAAACAGAGGATTATGAACCGGGCCCATGCGTTCTGGTCACTGGGGTTTTTTACAACCGGCCTGTTGGGGGCGATAATGGCACAGCTGGGTGTGCCTGTTGCGATCCATTTCGCCGGCTTTGGTGTGGTGGTTGTGCTGCTGACGCTGTCCGGGTTTGCAGGCTTTATCCAGGCCCCGCCTCGCCCGTCCAGCCAGACCGCCGCCCCGCATTTTGTCAAACCCACCGCCGCGATTATGGTTTTGGTCTGCCTGACCTTATCGGCCATGCTGGCCGAAGGCTCAGCCATAGACTGGTCGGTGATTTACATGCGTGACGTGTTTGAAACCCTGCCGCTCATCAATGGCCTTGCCTTGGCTCTGGCCGCCTTTGCCCAGTTTATCTCTCGCTATTTTGCGGATCATTTTGTTGAACGGCACGGCCCGCGCAGCGTCGCAAAGGTCTGTATCACGGTGATGTTGGCCGGGGTCATTCTGGTGGCAGCGGCCCCTGTCTGGCCGCTGGCGTTGCTGGGTTTTGCCTGTCTGGGTGCAGGCTCATCAGTGATTTTCCCGCTGGCAATGTCGGCCGCGGCCCAGCTTGATGACCGGCCGGCGGCGGTCAATGTCGCCGCATTGGCACAGATATCCTTTGTGGTGTTTTTGCTGGCCCCGCCTCTGCTGGGGCTGGTGGCTGAACATATCGGCATCCGCTATGCTTTTGCTGTCTGCCTGCCGTTGACCGTGTTGAGCCTGTTTAATCTGCATGGGCTGGCGGCAAAACCGCCCGTCCCCGCTACCCTAAAGGGGGCGTGACGGCGACCAGAGACGATGTTAGCATACTGGCCTGAAGCCCCCTCCCCCCTGAATAAAGGACCAGAGGACTAAAGGACCAGAGGACGATAGGATTAAGGCTATGAATATACAGACCCCTGCTCACCTCCCATCTGGCTGGCTGGACCGGACCAGCGGCGATATCGACAGCTTCCGCCAGTTGACCAGCCGTAAAACCCTAGCCGCTGAGGTGCCGCACGCACGCGATATCCAGCACAATATTCCGGTTTATGACGGCGCTTTTGTTCATACTGCTGCTGAACAGGCTGGCCTGCGCCGCGCGCTGCTCTCCGAATGGACTGAGGTTCTGGCCCATGGTGCCGGAATTCTGGTGATAAAGAACGGGCTGTCTGATCACAGCGTCATTGACCGGGCCAGCCAAATCTTTGAAGACATTATCGCGCGCGAAAAAATGGCCTCTGGCGGGGGAGGCGATCATTTTGCCAAGGCCGGGGCAAATGACCGGATATGGAACGCGCTTGAAAAACATTGCCTGCTGGATGCACAGAATTTTGCCCATTATTACGCCTCCCACGGCATTGCAATGGCGGCTGAAGCCTGGCTTGGCCCGGGCTACCAGATGACCGCACAGGTAAACCGGGTTAACCCTGGCGGCGCGGCCCAGAATCCGCATCGTGACTATCACCTGGGCTTTATGACGGCTGAACGGGCGGCGGCTTATCCGGCCCATACACACAGCCTGTCGCCGTTTTTAACCTTGCAAGGGGCTGTGGCGCATTGCGATATGCCGCTTGAAAGCGGCCCGACCCAGCTGCTGCCCTTCTCACAAACCTTCACAGAAGGGTATCTTGCCTTCACCCGGCCTGAATTTCAGGACTATTTCGCCCAGAATTTTGTACAAGTCCCATTGCAGAAGGGGGATTTATTGTTTTTCAGTCCGGCGGTGATGCATGCGGCCGGAAACAATGTCTCAACCGACATTTACCGGATGGCCAATTTGCTGCAGGTTTCTTCTGCCTTTGGCCGGGCGATGGAGGCGGTTGACCGCCAGACCATGTCACTGGCCCTGTATCCGGCCTTGCTGGCCGCCAAACAGAGCGCCAGCCTGACTGCGCGTGAACTAGATAATGCCATAGCCGCCTGTGCAGAAGGCTATGCGTTTCCGACCAGCCTTGACCGTGACCCGCCTGTTGGCGGGCTGGCCCCGAAAACACAAGCTCAGTTTGTAAAAGATGCACTTTTGGACGGTCAGTCTGAAGACCAGCTGCGCCAGACCTTAGCGGCCTTGCACAGTCGCCAGCACAGCTAGCCTTTCGGCGTGTTGACCCAGCCGTCTGCCCCTGTCTTCACAAACTCACCTGCGTTAAGCTCGCGAAAGGCTTCATGCAATTCGGCCCGCGTGTTCATCACAATCGGCCCGTGCCAGGCGACAGGCTCACGCAAGGGCGCGCCGGAGATCAACAAAAACCGAACCCCCTGCTCACCGGCGGTTACCTCAACCTCATCCCCGTCACCAAACACCACCAGGGTGCGGTTACCGGACTGGTCTCTTATCTTCAGCTCATCGCCATTGAACTCTTTTTCCACATTCACACCGAACGGGGCGGATGAATTGCCAAATCGGGCTGACCCTTCAAAAATATAGGCAAATCCCTGTCGGCGCGTATCAAACGGAAACCGTTTTGTTACATTCGGCAACAGCGTGACATCAAGGTAGGACGGGTCAGTATCAATCCCGTCAACCAGGCCGCGATAACCGCGATAATCCCCGGCGATCACCCGGATATGGGTCCCATCATCATCTGTCAGCGTGCTGATATCGCCTGATTTGATATCCTGATAACGGGGGGTACACATTTTCTGGTCTCGCGGCAGGTTCGCCCATAACTGAAACCCGTGCATCTGGCCCTGTTCGTTTCCGGACGGCATTTCCTGATGGATAATACCTGAACCGGCAGTCATCCACTGCACATCACCATCACTTAAAACCCCGCGGTTGCCCAGCGAGTCACTATGTTCAACAGTGCCTTTCAGAACATAGGTGATGGTTTCAATGCCGCGATGGGGATGCCACGGAAACCCGTTCATATATTTTGCCGGATCATCATTGCGGAAATCATCCATCATCAGAAACGGGTCAAACGGCTCGGTCTCGCCGAACCCGAACACACGGTGCAGATGAACCCCGGCCCCTTCCATGGTGGCCCGGGCCTGACTGCTCTGCTTGATAGGACGAATGGACATTAAAAAACCCTCCGGACATATGCTTCTCAACGCTCGATATGGGGCGGGGATCTGCAGAATTCAACTGAGGTCTGCACGCCGGCTGTTTGTTTTTCCTGCAAGATATAAAAAAACCAGGGCAAACCGGCCGCCGGACCATCCACACCTGAATTCGCCGCGTAAAGACAGCTATCACAGACCGCAGCACACCGCTGGGGAGGATAAAAAGGAGCACTGAAATGGCGGAAGCGAACACATGTGGCTGCGGGCGCAGCCCAACAGGCAAATGTTGTGGGTGGCACAACCTCAGCGAAGAGCAATATGCCGAGAAAAAGGCGCAATGGGAAGCAAAGCAGGCTGAAAAAAAGGCCGGATAGATACAAAACAGAGGCTGAGTGCCGTTAGAAGGTAAGGAGTTAGCACAGCACCCAGCATATCCTCCCTTGCAAACTGAGGACCACATTTGAAAAACCCCCGGCTAAAATCGGGGATTTTTTATTTTTTTAAGCACTCAATTTGGGGAATGGCCGGACTTTCTGTCATAAACAGGCGGGCAGAGACCGGCTATTTCTTGTTCTTCAGATGCCGCCTGACCTTGCTGACCGCAAAGGCGGCGAACAACACCACCCCGGCCAGAATGAAGGTATCCGCATGGGAAACGCGCTCACCACTGAAGAGCGCGCCTAACGTGTTAAAAATATTCATAATGCCTGTCCCTGTTCTTATAGTCGGGCTACCTGCCCCTGTTCACTATTATCTAAATAAGGTCGCCCTCAGATATCGCAACCTTTGCCATCGCCTGTTCATGCAAGCCCTGAAGCGCTTTTAACACATCCAGCTTTTGCGAGGCGTTCTGGCGTGAGCCAAAAACCTCCAGCAACAAACCGGAATTACTGTTGGTCTTCATCAGATAGCGTTTATAGCCATCCTCAATCTGGGTTTTACCGACCGCCTCTATGACCGGCCAGATGGACGGAGCAAGCAATGTGAAGGTGATTTTCCGCGCATACATTATTCTGTTCCTGCCACCTGCATTGACGATACATAAGCGCTCATCTTCTCATGACCCATCTCAAAAACAGCCTTATAATCCTGTGAATCATAGGCCCGTGAGTAGGCAATATTTGAAAAATTCCCTGTTGAATACACGATATTGACCATCGCCTCAACAGACGCATCATCT
>CBFHLG010000004.1:92219-112427 GCA_965656625.1 Puniceispirillaceae bacterium (SeqCode) | reverse complement strand
CGATACCGAACTGTTCAAAAAACGGGAGCAGAACCTGGTATCTGTCCTGCGGTTTATTCAGCATGGCAGCGGCAAAATCACTGCTTGTTTTTCCATGAATAAGAAATTTGGGCATTTTGGTCCTCCTGGTAATTAATTAAAGCAAACCATAAAATTCAGGAGGCGGCAAAGCAGAAAAAACAATCCGGCCCGAATTCACAGCTCCCTCCTCATCTGTCGCTGGTTCTGGCCAGAAATGAGGCATAATTAAAAATTATCTGCTATTTGCTTATTTGTTACCAATCGGTAATATTAAGAGACTAGCTTTGAATATAAAGCAGGTCCTTGCCATGCCGTCACCGGCGCGCAGGACAAAGCAAAAACAGAACGTCCCGGAACAGGACGGCAACAGGAGGATATTTTGGCTTTATTTGAAACCTTGAAAACCGCGATGGAAACAAAGGACTTTGACGCTATCGCCGCTCATTACCACCCCGATTATCAGTTTGTCAGGCATCAGGCGAACATCACACTCACTCTGGATGACTGGCGCAAGGTCGCTGAACCGATGATGAGCCATGAGAACTGGCAGGTGCATTCAAGCCGCTGTCTTTATGAAAATGACGAAATTCTTGTGGCACACAGTGTGATCTCCTTCCCCGATGGCTCAACCGAAGCGGTGATGGGTGTGCATACGCTGAAAGACGGCAAAATTATCCGTACAGAAACCGGCGCGACGCCAATTGAAAGTTAAGCCCCGACCTTAGCGCGCCAAGCCTAACAATAAAGAGGAAAGAAGATGATTTTCTACGTCAAATATCAATGTGACAGGGCCGCTCAGGCTGATGCCCAGGCCTTTTTTGCGACCATGACAGATGAACAGATTGCCAATGAAATCCCGCCGGGATGCACCTTGCTGGGCCGGTGGCATGATGTACCGAACGGATGGGGCATCAGTATTGTTGAAGCTGACAGCCAGGAAGACCTGACCAGCTGGATGATGGGGTGGTCGGCCTTATGCACCTTCCCGGTTATCACCCCTATGCTGGATGATAACGCCGCCAGAAAACTCGTAAACCAGATGCTGGCGGCCCAGCAACAATAAAACATCACTCTGCACGGCCGTGGGGGTATGCACACCATACAGCGGCAAAGCGTACCCTCAAAGGCACCTTGAAAAAACAGAGGCCGCCTGTAACACAAGCACAGCTTCAAATATAGCGGGATAAGTGGCGACTCCGGGAGGACTCGAACCCCCAACCTGCTGATTAGAAGTCAGCTGCTCTATCCAGTTGAGCTACGGAGCCACAGGGGTGTTGTAATCCTCAAACGGGGCAGAATCAAGTCAGCATTTAGCCCGCGCTCAAGACGCGCCCCAAACAGGCTATAAACGCCAAAAAACGCCAACCACTACCAAGGGCCCTAACGGCTGGCCTTAATGGGTCCAGCTGCCAACCCGTGTGTAGGAGAAATTATCGGCATAAGCCTTCATCCGCAGCTTGCGCTGCTTTGGCTGCACCACTTCAAAAGCGATATTATGGGCTTCACAATAGGCAACCGCTGCCGCTTCACTGTCAAATTGCAGCTTGACCTGGCGCGCGGTGTCCGCAGACGCCTGCCACCCCATCAAAGGCTCAGCCGTCACCCGGCCCTTACGCGGGTATTCCAATACCCAGCCCTTGGTCTTGCCCCAGCCGGACTGCATCGCTGTTTTGGCTGGTTTGTAAATCTTGGCAACGCGCATGTCCTAAATCCCCGTATCGTCAGACAGTGCAGGCCCTGGTGCCATCTTCTCTTTAAAAAACGTCTGTTTAAAAAAGAATGGTCGGAGTGGAGAGATTCGAACTCCCGGCCCTCTGGTCCCAAACCAGATGCGCTACCAGGCTGCGCTACACTCCGACAGGCCGGTTTTACACCCACATCAACAAAGAATTCAAGCTTAAAGTCACCAAAAAATGTGAAAAATATAAAAAGCTTTCACCTGCCAGCCTTAACGCGCCACACCTCGCGCACCAGCTCATCAGGCAGGACCAGGACACTGCCCTTATCAAGCCCGCTCGCTCTCGCCTGTCCGGCATTCAGCTCAACCACATAGCGCGCGGCCGGCCCCGACAGCAGCAAGGCTTCTGAAAACGGTGTCGTATCCTGATGCAGGGACACCAGCTTTCTGTCAGCAGAAAAAAACAAAATATCAAGGCTTAAGGGCGTGTTTTTCATCCAGAAACTGCGTTTTTGCTCATCTGGCCAGACAAACAGCATCCCGTTCATTTCCGGCATCTGTTGTCGGTGCATCAACCCGCGGCTGCGCGTCTTTGGTGTGGCCGCCAGCTCCAGGTGATAGACATGACGCCCGCCGTCAGGGGTTTCGATCACCACCGGATAAAGCGCGTCTGCCGCCTGTGCCTGCCCCGCAACGCCCCCTCCTGCCAGACTGAAGCTCGCAACCAGGCCCAAAAGAAGGCTCAAAACGAAATAGGGCCGGCAAAATCGTCGCCGTGAATGGCCTGCCTCACGCCTCATCATACAGCCTTTCAAACCAGCGCTCTGGTTTAGCACGGGCCCGCCGATGTGCCCAGCTGAGCGAGGCCATCAGCTCGCGCCCCTCTGGCGGCAACGTACAGTGGTAGGGGTTCTGGCCGCAAACCAGCCCCCACATGCCGGTCCAGGCTCTGGCGGTACTGAACGGGTTATACCCGCCGCCGCCCAAAACCAGAGACGGCTTGTTCAGCCGCAACACCCCCTCTGCTGCCCGCCAATAGCCAATATTAGAGAACATCAATCCCGATTGCGGGTCATCTGCCAGCCCGTCGCAACCGGCCTGAAGAAGAATAAATTCAGGGTCAAACGCGGCCACCTCAGGCAGGATATCTGCCGTCATACACGCCAGCAACGCTGTATCTCCTGCCCCGCGCTCAAGCGTATAATTCTGCGCGAACCCATCCCCCTTATCGCCGGCCGGGCCGGTGCGCGGCCATTTATTTGCTTCATGCACAGACCACAACCGTACCCGCTCATCCCCGGACAGATGCGCCTGCACCCCGTCCGGGTGATGCGCGTCAATATCGATATAGGCCACTTTCTGCGCCCCTCTGGCCAACAGCCGCATGATCGCCAAGGCCGGATCATTCACAAAACAGAACCCGTTTGCCCGGTCTGGCAGGCCGTGATGGGTGCCGCCCGACGGGTTAAAGATTCGTGTTGCCCCGCCCTCAAACAGGATATCGGCTGCCTTCAGGCTGGCCGCGGCGGCGGTCGCTGGCCGGCGGTACACATCGGCAAAAATCGGGTTATTATCCAGCCCGATACGGTGTCGCTGCATACGTTCCTCGTCCAGGGCCTGGTCACGTTCTGCATCCTGCAGCGCGGCGATATAGCCGGGCTGGTGAAACAGGCTGAGCTGTTGCGGGGTTGCCGGCGCAACCTGCTGGTAAAGCGCCTCAGGCAACCAGCCCAGAATCCGGCTCAGATCAATAACCGGCCAGACCCGCGCGATATTCAGCGGGTGGCCGTCTCCATAGACAGACCCGCGGAAAATATCAGAACCCAAAAACAGACAATTCTGGTTCCGCGGGATGGATAAATCCTGATCTTGCTGTTGAATTCTTGCCATTTTTCGTTGATAACAGGGTAATCTGGCAGAACAGCCCCCGGCGGATGCACAAAATCCGGTGCGGTCTGACGGCCAGTTGTTGAGACACATCACGGATTTAGCACAGGGTTGTTATTATGTCATCTGCATCACAAGGGTCTGTCTGGGGATTTATTCAGGAATATTCGGTTTTGCTGGTTGTGGGCGCGTTTGGCGCGCTGATGTGGGCAAACATTAATTACGACAGCTATCATCACCTTGTGGATATGGTGCTGATTGACCATTTCTTCATTGGTCATCTGCATGACGGGCATCGCACTCTGACCCTGCATTATCTGATTAATGATGTGTTGATGGCGCTGTTTTTTGCGATAGCGGGTAAGGAAGTCTGGGAAGCGGTAGCGCTGAAATCAGGGTCCTTGCGCGGCAAAAAGGCCCTGACCCCGCTGATCGCAACCGCAGGCGGTATTATCGGTCCGGCCGGTGTATATCTGCTTGGCGCCTATATGGTTGGCAAGCTGGCGATCCTGTCCAATGGCTGGGCAATCCCCATTGCGACTGATATCGCGTTTTCCTACCTTGTCGGCCGGATTATTTTCGGCGCGAAACACCCGGCGGTTGGCTTTTTGTTGTTGCTGGCCATTGCTGATGATGCGGCCGGTCTTGTGATTTTGGCGGTATTCTACCCGCAAGGCGACCTCTCGCCTGAATGGTTGTTATTGTCTGTCGGGGCGGCTGTGGCAGTCTGGTATCTGTTCAATTATCTGCCCCGCCAGATGGATAAGGGTGATGCGGCCCGTCCGGTCTCTTCAAAGATACGCGCCCGGTTTGGCTTCTGGCCTTATGTGGCGGCGGCCTGCCTCAGCTGGTATGGGTTCCAGGAAGCCGGCATTCACCCTGCCCTTGGCCTGTTGCCGGTGATCCCGGCGCTGCCCCATGCGGACACGCCCTTTGGCCTGTTTGGCCCGAAGGAAACCTATAAGCACGATATGCTGAATGATGCTGAACATGGGCTGAAAGCCCCGGTTGAGGTGATCTTGATGATGTTCGGCTTTGCCAATGCTGGCGTGGTGTTCTCTTCGATGGGGGATGCAACCTGGCTGGTGCTTATCGGTCTTCTGGTCGGCAAGCCGGTGGGTATTCTGTTCTTTGGCTGGCTGGCGGCCTCACCGATGCGCCTTGGCCTGCCTGAAGGGATGCGGATCATCGATTTGCTGATTATCGGCTTTGTGGCGGCTATCGGCTTTACCGTATCGCTGTTCATCTCTGCCGTGGCCTTCCCGCCTGGCCTGGTTCAGGACGCTGCAAAGATGGGCGCGCTGTTCTCCTTCGGGGCGGTATTTGTGTCTCTTGGCGTGGCCAAAGTCATCGGCGTGAAGAAGATGATGTAAAAACTTTTCACAAAACACATCGGCCTGGTCTTGCCGTGGCTGGTGTGTTTTGTGTATATCTTTAACAGCGTATGTAAACCTTTTCTCATATTCGGGGGAATGACTTATGGGAAGCAACAAAACTCTGCCAGCCGGCGTACCAGAGGAAAATGAATATCACAGCCTGCATTGGGCCGTTGTTCTCACCTATCTGTGCGCATGCGGGGCGATTTACATGCTGATGTTCGCCGAATAAAGGCGAACCTCTCACCATCTGACCAGCAAAGGGCATCTTGAAGCGCATATGCAGTCTTTATATCAGGACCAGCTTCTTGCCCTTGCCCGGGGTGTGCGTGCCTCTTCTGCGCTGACCGCCCCCACCCATACAGCTGAAGTGAATAATCCGGTATGCGGGGATCGTATCCGTACCGCTCTCACCCTTGAGCAAGGTCTGATCACGGCTGCCCATGTTGAGGCCAAGGGCTGTGCGTTGTGTGAGGCGGGCGCCGGTCTCTGGCTGAAAAGCGTTGTGGGCCGTGATATGGCCGCCCTGCCCGGCTTGCATGACGCGCTTTCGGCTTGGCTGAAGGGCGGGGATGAAGGGGCGCCATCTGCATTCTCAAGCGATATAGACGCCTTCCAGCCTGTCCGCGCCATCAAGAACCGGCATAAATGCGTCACCCTGGCCTTTGCCACCGCAGATAAATTCACCGCCGCTGAATAAGCCCCCCCTCACCGCCAACAGAATAAAAAAAGCAGGCGGACCGCCTGCTCTTTATAAGTGGGATGATTAAGAGGCAGGTCTTACTCAGGCTCAACAGAGCTGCGGCCGAACGCCCAAATTGCAATACATAAGACCAGCGGAAAGCCGATCACCAAAAACAGACCGATTGTTGGATCCATGGTTTATTCCCCCGAGATGGAAACTGGATTAAAGCTGACACCACACATACCGCACCCGGCCCGCCGGTTCAAGTCAGACTTATGCCGGCAGGCTGAGACCCATCGCCGCGCCCTTACATAAGCGCCTGCTGTTTCAGCTGAAACGTTAACGGCGGTCTGCTGTCCTGTCTGCACAGAATCTAGCTGAGGACAGAAACAGAACGCATATGGCTGGGCCATCTGTTACCTGTTCCCTCATCATGGCCTAGATGGCAGCAGAATCTCAAACCTGTCCCGCAGGCGCGCATCCACGCCCTCATCAAGAACCCCGTTATCCCCCTGCCCTAATATTTCCGCCACTTTTGCTGCGGCTTCTTCGACCAGAACTGGTTTGCCCAGCTCTTCCCATTCCTTCGGGCTGGACCGGTCAGACACGGCCGGATAGATATATTCAGACTGCATCAGGGACAGCGTCTGCGCATGGCCCAGGTAATGCCCTGGCCCGTCAATACAGACATCGCGGAACACCTCCAGGCTGAGGCTGTTTTCACTCACATCAACACCGCGCACACAACGCAAACACTGGCCCAGCATATCATTATCGATGATCAGGCTTTCCAGACAGAACCCCATCAGCGAGGCATGCATACCGGCTGCCTCATACACCATATTCAGGCCCGACAGCCCCGCCATCACCAGGGTAGAGCCCTTCTCATAACCGGATTGTGCATCAGGCAGTTTGGCATCAGCCATACCGGCCGCCGCCCCGCCGGGCAGGCCGAAATGCTGCAGCATCTGCGCACAGGCCGCGGTCAACAATCCCTGCTCACCAGACCCGCCAGACATCGCCCCGGTGCGCAGATCAGACACAAACGGCCAGGTACCGGCAATCGCGGTATGGCCTGGAACCATGGCGTTAACATAGACAAGACCGGCCAGAACCTCTGCCACCGCCTGGGCCACGGCCCCGGCGATAGAGGCGGGCGCGGTTGCCCCGGCCTGTCCGGCCGACAACAGCAATACCGGCATGCCGGCTTTGACCACCTCTTCCATCACAAGACAGCTTTCGGTTGCAAACCTTAACGGCGGGACCACAAAACAGTTAGAATTGGACACGAACGGCCGCGCCCGCCAGGCGGCCTCACCGCCGGCCACCTCATGCAGCATCTCAATCGCCGGGGCAACAAATTCGGCCTCCGTAAAGCTGGTGCCGATATGTTTGGCGGTCCCCCGGACACAGGCATAAACCGTATTTAAATCAAGCGCCGCAGGGTCAGCAATATCACGGGCCACCATCGGCCTCTGAAAGAAATGGATATTGTCCATCTGCTGGACAATCCGTGCTGCATTATAAATATCGGCCAGATGAGAATCGCGATATTCATTATTCTTGATTTCAACCAGATGCACCGCCGCACCGGCTGTTCCGTAATGCACGCGCGTTCCGGACAGATGCAGATCAAAATCAGGGTCACGCCCGCATAAGGTGATATCCTTTGCCGCCAGAGACAGGGCTTTGTCGATCACCTCCCGCGGAAACCGCACCCGGCCATCATCACCGGCGCGCGCGCCAAACGCGGTCATATAGGCAATGCCGCTTTCCGGCGCCTGGGATAAGCCGATTTCGTCCAGAATCTGGTAAATGGTTTGTTCTATTTGGGCGACTTGTGCCGGGCTTAACGGGCGGTATTGGCCGCCGGCAAGGCCCGGGCGAACCGGTTTCACATCCGCCGCCAGTGGGGCTGAGCGCACCTTATGCCGGGCCAGCCGCCCGCCGCCGCGCTTAGCACGTTTCGGGTTGCTGTTTGCCGCCCCGAAAGGTGGTGTATTCCCGTTCACGTCATCCATGGCCTATCCCCTGCTACAAACCATAAATCAAAGCTCTGTGTCATCAGCAAATATCCGATTCTCAAACACTGAGACGCGTGAGAAAATCCGTCAACAAAATTTTTGCACGAAAACCCAACACTTGTTTTCTCCTCTTCGACAGATGCTGTAAAACTTGCTAGAGTTCTGTCGTCATACCGCCCCTTTCGATAAAGAGGACCCCGCCATGCCCAGCATTGCCACCCTGCCTCTTGAAAAGCTGCCTTGCCTCTCGCTTGATCTGGAAACCACTGGTCTGGCGACCGCCACTGACCGGATTATCCAAATTGGCGGGTTGGACCCGTTCAGGCCGGATGAAACCTATGAAAAGCTGGTCAACCCGTCTGTGCCTATCCCGCCGGCCAGCACCCAGATACATCATATAACAGACGATATGGTTGCCGGTGCGCCGGTGTTTCCGACTGTCTTTCCGGGGGTGCGTGACCGGCTCAAAGACCGGGTCATTATCGGCTATAATATCGGTTTTGATTTGGCTGTGATCGCCGCTGAGGCTGATCGCTACGGGCTGGACTGGCAACCGGGCCCGGCGTTGTGTGTGCGCCAACTGGCCAGCATTGCCCTTGGCCGCGATACCATGTTGATGATGGGCGATCTGGACAGCCTGTCTGCCCATTACGGGATCAGCCGCGATGGCCGTCATACCGCTCTTGGCGATGCCCGCATGACCGCGGCCTTGTTCTGTGCCCTGCTTCCTGACCTGCGGGCCAACGGCATTCTGACCCTTGCGGATGCGAAACGGGCGGTGTCTGCACTTGATGACCAGCGTCTGGCCACCACCAAGGCAGGCTGGGTTGATGTGGCCGCCGCCCCGGACGCGGCCCCGGAACAGGGGCGTCTTGCCCGAATTGACCCGTTTCCTTACAGCCACCGCGTGGCAGAGATTATGCACAGCCCGCCGCCTGTCCTGCCCCCAGAGGCAACGGTTCTGGACGCGGCCCGCATGATGAGCGAGGAGCGGCTGGACTGCGTGTTTATCGCCCCTGATGATAACGGCGGTAAAACTCCACAAAACATCGTTGGCATTGTCTCTGAACGGGATATTGTGCGCTGTATGGCCCTGCCCACAGATACGGTTGCCCGCGCCAGGGACATAGACCTTCATCAGATCATGTCGGCCCCGGTTATTACTGTTTCGGCAGATGATTATCTGCATGTCGCGCTGGGCCGGATCAACACCCATGACATTCGTCATCTGGGTGTCACAGACAGCGATGGGGCGCTGGCTGGCTGGATTTCGGCGCGTGATCTGACCCGCCTGCGCCTCACAGAAGCGATGATTATCGGGGATGAGCTGTCCGGCGCGGCCTCTGCTGCGGATATGCGGGCTGCCCTGTCCGGTCTGCCGGCTTTGTCTGCTTCTTTGCTGGCCGAAGGGGTGACGGGCTATGATATTGCCGCGGTCATTTCTGGCCAGTATCGCGCTGCGCTGGTTCGTGCCGCAGCGCTGGCGACGGCCGAAAGGACCCCGGCCCCGGCCAAATGGTGTCTGCTGATTTTAGGATCTGGCGGGCGCGATGAATCGCTGCTGGCCCCTGATCAGGATCATGCGATCATCTTTGAAGATTTACCTGCCTCAGCATCCACAGCAGACCGCCAGGCCGCACTGGACTGGTTTCTTGACTGTGGTCAGGCTATTGCTGACAGGCTTGATGAGGCCGGAATACCCTATTGTACCGGCGGGGTGATGGCCACCTCACCTGTCTGGTGCAAGCCACTCAGCGACTGGCAGGCGGTGATAGATGACTGGGTTGCCCGTGGCCGGGCTGAAGACGTGCTGAGCGCGGATATCTTTTTTGATTATCAGGCAGTGTGCGGCGAGACCGCGCTGGCTGATCAGCTTCAGGCCCATATCAGACAAACGGTTACCGGCCAGCATGATTTTCTGAAAAGCCTGGCCCGCACTGTCCAGAACCATGCGTCCGGGACCACCCTTTTTGGCGGGCTGAAAACCCAGAACGGCCGGTTTAACTTGAAATTACACCTGTTATTGCCGATCACCGAAACCTTGCGCGTGCTGGCCACCTCGCGCGGTATAGACGCCCGCAACGGGGCCCGGCGCGCGGCCGATATCTTTACCACAGGCTCTGTCCCGCCAGAGGTTTTGCAGCTTTCAGAAGATTTGCAGTTCTGTATCCGGCTGGTGCTGCGCCAACAGATAGCTGACCTGGCCGCCGGCCGCCCGGCCACCACCTTGATAGACCCGGCCCTGCTGGCCCCGCAGGAAAAACGCCTGCTGAAAAGCATTCAGGCCCGTGCCGGCCGCCTTGACCAGCTTTTATTCGACTGCCTGTTCAGCTGACCTCAACAGAGCGCCCTCTTAATTTGGCAGGCTGAGCTTATCCTGAACGCCATGCCGCTTCAGGCTGTCAGCCACAAAGCCGCTCTCCAGAAGGTCTTGAACGGTTTCATTGACAAAGGCCAGTGCGGCCGCCTGCCCCTTATTCAGCCCGACCGCCTGGCGGATAGCGGTAAAGGGCGGCTCGATAATCTCATAGCGGTCATTCCCGGCAACCATATCCAGCAGCTTCGGCTTCAGGCAGGCCAGCACATCACCCTTCCCGCCTTCAAACGCGGCGATGGACTGTGCCATGGACGGCTCACGCCGGTAGGACGCGGCAGTAAAATTTTCCTTCAGCCACAGATCATACGCGCTGCGCCCGTATAAGACGATGTCCACATCCTCCTGATCCACTTCTGCATTGGTCGTGACGGGCCCGCCGGTCCGGGCCAGAAAATTGGCATCAATCTGGATATAGGGCTGGCTGAAATCGATGACCGCCGCGCGTTCAGGTTCAACCGCGATGTTGCCGATATCCCAGATATCGCGCCCGACCGCGTCCGCCAAACCCCCCGGCCCCTCAAACGGGACCAGCACGCAGTGAACATCCAGACGCCGCGCGATCTCATGCGCGATATCCGGTGACAGCCCGTCTGGTCCGCCCTGCTCATCTGTGCCGGACACTAACAGGAAATTGGACATATTTATCGCCGCCCGCACGTGCCCATGCGGGGCCAGGTTGGCCAGAATTTCATCTTTCATTTACGCTGTCTCCTGACTTACCGGCTTGTGGTTCTTCGCGGGCCCTGCCCCTTGAAAAAGCGGGGATGACACCATATCTACAACAACATAAACACAAAACCGCTTCAACTTTTATAAAAAGGCAGGTCATGCGCGCCGCGCTCACATTTATTCTGGCTGGTTTTCTCACCGTTCTGAGCGGTTTGCCGGCCAGTGCGCAAACCACCGGCGCGATTGCCGGCCCGACCAGCGACAAATGGCGTATCGGCTTGTTTTGCGAATCTGTCTTTCCGGACAAGAGGCTGAATAATTTTTTTCTGATTGATGAAGACAAACGTGAGATGCTGGTCGCCTCGTTCAATGAGGACAAGGTCAGCTTTGTCCAGCCGCCGATAATCCTCAGCAAAACCCCTGAAGAGCTTGTGAACCGCAAAACCGGGCTGTCTTTGAACCGGAAGACGCTGCAGATGAAATGGCGGAACCAGAAGAGCACATGCCATATCAAGTCAGTTGAAGAGCTGACCACCCTTGCCGAAACCCACCTCAGCTTTCTGCTCGGTGATAACAAGATATAACCTTATCCCAGCGTTAATGCGCGGGCTGTACCGTGAGGCGCGGGCGGGGCGGGCTTTTGGCGCAAAAGGTTAACCGCCCTACACTGGACCGGCCAGACACCCCCGACCAGTGAGGCGAGGCTATGAGATACCCCCGCAAACTGACTGCCCCGGTTTTTGCTTATGCCCTGACTGCTTTGGCCGTCCTGTTTTCGGGCCTGGCAGGCGCGGGCGACTGTATGCGGCTGTGTGGCCCGTCCTTTATGCAGACCGCCACAGCCGAAGACATACAGGCAGAGATAGCCAAAGGCGCAGATATCAAAGCACGAACAACAGACAGCCTGTCCCCTCTTCATTTCGCTGCCTTACTTAACAACGCTGAAGCCGTCACAGCCATAGTCAACGCCGGCGCAGATGTTGAGGCCAGAACAAAGAATGAAAGCACACCGTTGCATCTGGCCGCTATCAGAGGGTCCGCGGCAACCATCACCGCCTTGCTGAACGCTGGCGCCGTTCTTGACGCCAGAAACACCCTCTCTGGCACGCCATTGCATTATGCGGCGGGGAATGGCAATGCAGAAGCGGTAACAGCCTTGCTGAACGCTGGCGCGAACGCAAAAGCCAGAGGCCTGGATGGCGACACCCCTTATGATTTAGCCAGGCTGACAGGCAGGCTGAACGGTACTGAGGCGCTGCAGAGGCTGAGAGACGCCGCGCAGTAAGGCGCAAATGCAGCCCTGCCAGAACTGGCGGAAATCATACAATCTGCCGGAAAAAATGGCATCCCGTACGGGATTCGAACCCGTGTTGCCGCCGTGAAAGGGCGGTGTCCTAAACCACTAGACGAACGGGACGCAAGCGGTATGCCTGTTATCTATCCAAAAGCATCGGCTAAATCAAGCCTGATGCGGCAAAAAAGTCAGCAAAAAGTGAAATAGGCAGAACCGCGCTTATCCGGCGGCGATATCTTCGATTAAAAACTGCACCGCCCCGCCGCCGCGGAAGGTATCTTTCTGCACCCGGCCAAGCACCTGAACCGGCCCGGGATCAGGCGTTGCGGCCAACATCTGCCCCAGCCTTGTGCCCGCCACAGAAAACGCCACCGCCCGCAGCGGCGCGGCCGTGCCATCATCCAGCTGCACCGACAGATGCGATTTATCCGCCCCCATCCAACGCAGCCCCTTCAGCCGGCAATGGGTCACAACAAAGCGCGGCTCAGCATGCCCTGCCCCGAACGGGCCAACCGCCTCCAACGCGTCGGTTAACTGTGCGGTACACCCCGCCACAGACAGGCTGTGGGTATAGCTGAAGACACGTTGCGGCGCGCCTTTAAACTGTGCGCGCGCCCGCGTCACAACAAAATCTTCAAACGCGGCCAGCTTGTCCTCATCAACGCCCAGGCCCGCGGCCATGTCATGTCCGCCGCCGGTCTTCAACAGGCCATCCTGACGCGCTGCCAAAATCTGGTCACCAATTGAAAACCCGGCAACAGACCTTGCCGACCCCTTGCCCTGCCCCGCCTCATCCAAAGCGATAACCACCACTGGCCGGTGATAGGCCTCTTTCAGCCGGCCAGCCACAATCCCGATAACCCCCTCATGCCAGCCCCGCTTGGCCAGCACCAGAACCGGTAAATCAGGCTGCTGTGCCAGCTTATCCTCGGCCATCTGCTCAGCCTCAACGCGCACCACAGCTTCTTCGGCGCGCCGGTCGGTGTTCAGCAAATCTATCTGGGTGGCCAGCGTATCGGCGATATCAGCGTCCGCGCTGGTGAGAATCTGCACGCCCAGGTCAGACTGCCCCAAACGCCCACCGGCGTTCAGACGCGGGCCCAGCACAAAGCCCAGCGTGTGCATATTCGGCCTTTGGTCCAGACGGGCCACATCCATCAGCGCGCGCAGGCCCTCATTACCGCGCCGCCCCAGCACCTTCAGCCCCTGTTTGATAAAGGCCCTGTTGACCCCTTTCAAAGGCACCACATCACAGGCGGTCGCCAACGCCACCAAATCCAGAACCCCCATCAGGTCCGGCATCACCCCGTTTGCCGGCACAATTCCCTGCTCACGGCAGGCCCGCACCACCCCGACCAGAACCAGAAAACAAACCCCGGCCGCACACAGATGGCCCAACCCGCTGTCATCATCCAGCCGGTTCGGGTTTACCACCGCCTCAGCCTGTGGCAACACCACCCCGGCTTTGTGATGATCTATCACGATAACAGCCATGCCTTCTTCTGCCGCCGCGGCCAGAGGCTCATGCGCGGTAATCCCACAATCCACGGTCAGAATAAGCTCAGCCCCTTGCGCCTTCAAGGCCTTCAGCGCCGCAAGGTTCGGCCCGTACCCTTCGGTAAACCGGTCCGGAATATGACACCAGACCGGCACCCCAAACGCCCCCAGAACCAACCTGAACAGGGCCGCCGAACAGGCGCCGTCAACATCATAATCTCCAAACAATCCAACAGGTTGTTTTGCTTTTATAATGTCAGTTATTAAGCTTACAGCCGTCTTGGCATCTTTCATTACAAACGGGTCAGGCAGGCTGGAACGCAAACGTGGGTCCAAGAATTCATCTATTGTTTCGGCCGTCAGCCCCTGGCTCGCCAGATGCCAGCATAACGCAAAGGGCAGGCCGAGCCGGTCTTCAAACATACCGGCCATGCGGCGGGTTTCTGCCTCGCTTCCGGCGGTCGGGGCTTGCTGCCATCTGGCCCCTGAAAATGAGCTGTCCACACCGGCCCCTGCCATCACCGCCTCCGTTTTGTGGTGTGCGGCGCTGGCCTCACATCAGGCCTCATCGATAATCGGCAGCGCCAGAACCTGTCCTGACATAAACCGGGCTTCAGACAAAATCTGGCTGGCGGCTGAAATCCGGCTTTGCTCAGTCGGGTGCGTGGTCAACACCAACGCTACCGGCGCGTCATCTGACTGGCTTTTCTGCAGCATTGATTCAACCGAGATGTGCTGGTCACGCAGGATAGAAGTCACCGCAGAGAGCACCCCGGTTTCATCATTCACCATCAGGCGCAGGTAATAGCGTCTGGCCGGATGATCTGTTTTTGCAGCCGCCTTAGCCAGTTGCCCGACCCGCATCCCGAACGGCAGCCCGCCGCGCAATGAGGCCACATCAATCAGGTCGGCCAGCACAGCAGAGGCGGTCGGCCCGGCCCCGGCCCCGGGCCCTGTGCATAAAATCGTCTGCACCGGCTCTGCCCTGAATTCCACCGCGTTTAGCGCGCCGCCGATTTGGGCCAACTGGCCGGTTTTCGCGACCAGACAAGGCTGGACCGTGGCCGGGGCCTGTGCCTCAGCATGGCCCAACAGCTTGATAATATAGCCCAGCTCGCCAGCATAGGCGATATCGGTATCGGTAATCTGACGGATGCCGCTTATCTGGACCGCCTCGAAATCAATCTGCTCGGCAAACGCCAGCGCGGCCAGTATCGCCAGCTTATGGGCGGCATCAACCCCGTCAATATCAAAGCTGGGATCAGCTTCGGCATAGCCCTTGGCTTGTGCTTCGGCCAGCACATCATCAAAACCGCGCCCGGTTTGCGTCATCTCGGACAGAATGTAATTACACGTCCCGTTCAGAATGCCGGTCACCCGCTTGATCTCATTACCGGCCAGCCCTTCGCGCAGCACTTTCAACGCCGGAATACCGCCGGCAACCGCGGCCTCAAACTTCAGCCTTACACCAGCCTCTTCGGCCAGCCCGGCCAGCCTCTGGCCATGATGGGCAATCAGCGCTTTATTGGCGGTGACCACATGTTTTCCGGCACGCAGAGCCGCCTCAATCAGCTCCAGCGCGACCCCTTCAGACCCGCCGATAAGCTCTACCACCACATCCACATCATCACGCGCGGCCAGCGTGACCGCATCTGCTTCAAAGGCAACACCTGACATATCAAAGCCGCGACCTGTGTGAGAGCGCGCGCTCACCGCGACCAGCCGCAGGGCTGTTCCGGCCCGTGCCGATAGCTGGGTTGCCGCGCTGACAATCTGGCGGGCGGTTTCCGCGCCAACGACGCCTAATCCGGCAATAGCAATTCTTAATTCTGACATGTTCTCTCAGCTTTCGTGTCTGTCCTGGATATGCTGCAGAAATATGCTGTTGTGCAGATGTACCTGTCTGCCCGGGCTTTGGCAAGCACCCGTCATTTGCATCTGGCCTCTCCTATCTGGCCCCTTATTCTGGTGTTTCATATCGGTGTTTCATATCGGTGTTTCATTTTGGCGTCTTCTCACCACAGATGAAGGCGACCACCTGCTCACAATGCAGGGCTGTGGTATCAAACACCGGCAGCGGGGTATCGCTTTGGCGGATCAAAAGGCCGATTTCGGTACAGCCCAGGATCACGGCATCACAGCCCGTCTCTTTCGCCTCTGCCTCAATAATCTGTTTATAAGCCGCACGCGATTGTGCTGTTATCACGCCGACACACAGCTCATCATAGATGATATCATGCACAATCTTCCGGTTAGCGGCACACGGGATATGCAGGCCGCCACCGGCCTTGCCCAACCGGTCTGCCAGCGGGCGGGTGTAAAACGCCTGTTCCATGGTAAACGCGGTCGCCAGCAACAAAGGCTGGCGTGCCGGACTGGCCAGTATCGCCTCTGCGGTGGCCGCAGCAATATGCAGAAACGGTATTGAAATCGCCGCCTGTATCTGGTCGGCCAGCTTATGCATGGTGTTGGTCGCCAGCACCACAGCCTCTGCCCCGGCCGCCTCCAGACGGGCGGCTTGCCTGGCGAGCAACGCGCCTGCCGCGGCCCAGTCACCTGACATCTGCAACGCTTCTATTTCGGCAAAATCAAACGAATACATCAACAGCGGCGCGGAATGCAGGCCGCCTTTACGCTGCTGGACGCCTTCATTGATCAGCTGATAATAGCTGTGCGTGCTTTGCCAGCTCATCCCGCCCAACAACCCGACTGTGCGCATGATTAACCGCCTTTTCTGAACATTTCCGCCTGCCAGACTAGCAACCACCTCCCCTCTCTGACAAGCCGCGCCCACCGGTTTCAAAAATCAGGGTCTGAAAGAGTGTCTTTCCCAGACGATTTCTTTTCGCGATTTGACAATTCCGCCCGGTCAAATCATTGGTAATCTGCGCAGATTAACGTAATCTGCAGATACCGCAGAACTGGATCAGGTTCTGGGCTGCAAACGGGGAGATTTAACCAATGTCAGAGCCAAACCAAGCCGAACAGCCAACCAGCAAAGCCAAACTGCCGTCACATGCCCGTGTGGTGATTATCGGCGGCGGCGCGGTCGGCTGTTCCATCGCCTGGCATTTAGGCCGTGAAGGCTGGTCGGACGTTGTTTTGCTGGAAAAAAATGAACTGACCTCCGGGTCAACCTGGCATGCGGCGGGGAACTGCCCGAACTATGTTGGCTCATGGACAGTGATGAAGATGCAGCATTATTCGTGTGAGCTGTATCGCCAGCTGCCTGAACTGACCGACTATCCGATGAATTATCATGTTACCGGGTCTGTGCGTCTGGCCCATTCCCGCCAGAGGATGGAAGAATTTGCGCATGTCCGCGCCATGGCCCGGCAGATGGGCTTCGAGATGGATATGATGACAACGGCCGAAATGCGGGATGTTTATCCGTTCCTGGAAACTCATGATCTGCAAGGCGGTTTGTGGGATTCTTATGATGGTGATATTGACCCGGCCCAGTTGACTCAGGCTTTTGCCAAAGGGGCCCGGGATCAGGGCGTTAAAATCATCCGCTTCTGTCCGGTAACCGGTGTTGCGCGCCAGGATAATCTCTGGGTCATCGACACCCCGAACGGCACCATCAAAGCCGATATTGTGGTTAACGCCGCCGGCTACCGCGCAGCAGAGCTGGGCGCCATGTTTGGCCGGACTGTGCCTTGTGTATCGCTGGCGCACCAGTATCTTATCACTGAAGCGATCCCAGAGCTGAGCGCGCGGGATAAAAAACTGCCTCTGCTGCGTGATCCGGACAGCTCTTATTACTTGCGTCAGGAAAAAGACGGCCTGCTGCTTGGCCCCTATGAAAAACACTGCCGTGCCCATTGGACAGACAGCGCCGACCCGATGCCAGACGATTTTTCCTTCCAGCTCTATCCTGACGATCTGGACCGGCTGGAATGGTATATTGAAGATGCCTGCGCACGCGTGCCCATCCTGGGCTCAGGGGGCATTACAAGGGTGGTGAACGGGCCTATTCCTTATACGCCTGACGGCCTGCCTCTTATCGGCCCGATGCCGGGCGTACCAAACGCATTTGAAGCCTGTGTCTTCACCTTTGGCATTGTCCAGGCAGGCGGTGCGGGCAAGCTGTTATCTGAATATATCGTTCATGGTGAACCGGAAACAGATGCCTGGGCGGTGGACCCGCGCCGCTTCACAGATCATGTCGACGCGGCCTATGCCAAAGCCAAGGCCCTTGAAACCTACAGCCATGAATATGCCATACATTTCCCGAACATCCAGTGGGATGACGGGCGGCCCGCCAAAACCGGGCCTTTATATCAGCGGCATCTGGATGACGGCGCGGTGATGGGCGCGTATGGCGGCTGGGAACGGGCTGATTATTATGCCCCTGACGGCTTTACCCCGGCGCAGGTGGACAGCTATGACCGCCAGCCATTCTTTGATCTTGTGGGGGCTGAATGCCGTCATGTGGCTGAACATGTCGGCGTATTGGACCTGCCCGGCTTTTCGCGCACCCGCCTGTCCGGGCCGGGCGCGGCAGACTGGCTGGCTGGCTTGATGACCAATAAGCTGCCCGCGATTGGCCGCACCGGTCTTGGCTATTTTGCCTCTGCCAAGGGCAAGATCCTGTCCGAGATGTCAGTGACCCGCTTTGCTGAGGATGAGTTCTGGCTAATTTTCGGGGCCGGGGCGTACTGGCATGACCGCGACCTGCTGTCCGCCGCCCTGCCAGAAGACGGCCCGATTACGCTTACCGATGAGACCCGCGACTGGTCAACCCTGCTGGTGACCGGCCCGAAGGCTCAGGACCTGCTCGCAAAACTGTCTGACAATGACCTGAGCAATAACGCTTTTCCCTGGCTGTCTCATCAACAGATAACTGTGGCTGATGTGGCGATGACCGCGCTCAGGGTATCTTTTACTGGCGAGAAAGGCTGGGAGCTGCATATTCCGGTTGCTGAAACCACGGCTGTTTATGAGGCGCTGTTTGCCGCCGGGGCAGAGCATAACCTGAAACCGTTTGGCATGCTGGCGCTGGACTCGATGCGGCTTGAAAAAGGCTATCGGTCTTGGAAGGGCGACCTGACCTCTGATTATAACATGTTTGATTGTGGCCTTGGCCGCTGGGTGCATCTCTCTAAAGACAGCTTTGTCGGGCGTGAGGCACTTGCCGCGCTGAAGGACGCACCGCACCGCCAGTTTGTCACCCTTGCGGTTGATGACCCGGATGACGCCCAAGGCTGTGGTGAGGCTGTTTACCTGTCGTCTGTCCTTGCTGGCCCGGCCTCATCTGAGCTGGCCGGCCTGGTACTGTCTGGCGGCTATGGTCATCGCACGGGAACCTCTCTGGCGCTGGCCGTTCTGGAAGCGGGTCAGGACGCCAGCATTGGCCGTGAGCTGGCTGTTGAGGTCGTGGGGCGGGTACGCACCGCGCGCATCATCGCCCATACAGAGCCAAGCTATGATAAAGACAATCTGCGCTTGAAAGGATAATCTGATGGCTGATAAATCCCTTCCCTCACACGCCCGCGTGGTGATTGTCGGCGGCGGCGTAGTCGGCTGTTCGGTGGCCTATCACCTGGCTGAACTGGGCTGGACAGATATCGTCCTGCTTGAACGCAAATCCCTGACCTGTGGGACCACCTGGCACGCGGCGGGCCTGATTGCCCAGTTGCGCGCAACCCAGAACATGACCCGGCTGGCGAAATATTCACAAGAACTCTACGCCAGCCTTGAAGAAAAGACAGGCGTGGCGACAGGCTTTCGCCAGAACGGGTCTATCACCGTGGCGCTGACCGATGCCCGGATGGAAGAATTGCGGCGGGGGGCGGCGATGGCGCGCGCCTTCGGGGTAGAGATTGACGAGATAAGCCCGTCTGATATCACTTCGCGCTATCCCGGCCTGAACGTATCAGACGCCAAGGGCGGGGTGTATCTGGCCAAGGACGGCCAGGCAGACCCGGTTAACATCACCCAGGCTCTGGCCAAAGGGGCACGGGCCAAGGGCGCCAAAATCTGTGAAGGGGTGAAGGTCACCGCCATTCATCACAAAGACACCCCCAAAGGCCGCACGGTTACCGGTGTTGCCACAGATAAGGGCGATATATCAGCCGATTATGTGGTCAATTGCGGCGGTATGTGGGCCCGCGACATTGGCCAGATGGCCGGCGTTTCCGTGCCGCTTCACGCCTGTGAGCATTTCTACATCGTCACCGAACAAATCGACGGGTTGCAGCGCAACCTGCCGGTACTGCGCGTGCCGGATGAATGTGCCTATTACAAAGAAGATGCCGGCAAGCTGCTCCTTGGCGCGTTTGAACCTGTCGCCAAGCCGTGGGGCGGTGACGGGATTTCAGATGATTTTGAATTTACCACCCTGCCCGATGATTTCGATCATTTCATGCCGATATTAGAGGCCGCGACCGCGCGCCTGCCCGTTCTGGAAACCACCGGGATTCAGACCTTCTTCAACGGCCCGGAAAGCTTCACCCCTGATGACCGCTACTTGCTGGGGGAAGCACCGGAGATGCATAATTTCTTTGTTGCTGCCGGGTTTAATTCTGTCGGCATTCAGTCTGCCGGCGGGGCCGGTATGGCGCTCGCCCAATGGATGGATACAGGCCGCCCACAGATGGATATCTGGGATGTGGATATCCGCCGCATGCACCCCTTCCAGGCCAACCGTCATTACCTGTCTGCCCGGGTCACCGAAACCCTTGGCCTGCTGTACGCA
>CBFHLG010000004.1:83567-92120 GCA_965656625.1 Puniceispirillaceae bacterium (SeqCode) | reverse complement strand
CTGTTCGGCTGGGAGCGGGCCAACTGGTTCCTGCCCAAAGATGAGGCTGAACAGGGCAAAACACCCGCCTATGACTATAGCTGGGGCCGCCAGAACTGGTTCGGCTATGCCGCAGCTGAACATGAGGCTGTACGCAACAGAGCCGGATTATTTGATCTGTCAACATTCGGTAAAATCAAGGTGATAGGCCGTGATGCTGAAAAGGTACTTCAACTTGTTTGTGCCAATGATGTAGCTGTGGAACCGGGCCGTATCGTCTATACCCAGTGGCTGAATGAGGCTGGCGGCATAGAGGCTGATGTGACTGTCACGCGGCTGTCTTCAGATGAATTTCTGGTGGTCACGCCGGCCGCCACAATCCGGCGCGAGATGAGCTGGCTGAACCGGCACATCCCTGAACATGCCCAGTGTGTGGCGGTGGATATGACGGTCTGTGAAGCGGTGATTGCGGTGATGGGCCCGAACGCGCGTTCAGTCCTCCAGCCGGTGATTGACCAGTCGCTTGATAATGCTGATTTCGGCTTTGGCCGTGCCCGCGATATTCATATCGGCCAGGCTGTGGCCAGGGCGCACCGCGTGTCTTATGTGGGTGAGCTGGGCTGGGAGCTGTATGTCTCTGCCGACATGGCAGAACATGTCTTTGATGTGGTCTGGCAATCGGGGCACGATCACGGCCTCAGCCTTGCTGGTCTGCATGTTCTGGACAGTTGCCGCATTGAAAAGGCGTTCCGTCATTTCGGTCATGATATCTCTGATGAAGATCATATCCTTGAAGCCGGGCTGGGCTTTGCGGTGAAGACAGACAAACCGTCATCACAGCTGGGCCAGTTTATCGGCCGTGATGCGGTTCTGGCCAAGCGGGAAGCGGGCCTCAGCCGCCGTCTGGTCCAGTTCCAATTACAGGACAACCGTCCCCTGCTCTATCATAATGAGCCGATTTTAAGAGATGGCGAGATAACCGGCTATCTGACCTCTGGCAATTACGGCCACCATCTGGGCAGTGCGATAGGCCTTGGCTATGTGGCCTGTCAGAAGGGGGAAAGCGCGGCCGATATGCTGGCGTCATCTTATGAGATTGATGTTGCCGGCCAGATTTGCGCTGCTAAAGCCAGCCTGAAACCGCTCTATGACCCAACCGGCGAACGGATGAAGGGGTAGGCTTAGTGCCTGCCCGCTACCGCGTTGATTTAAAACGAGAATTCAAAAAACCAATGCAAGTCGGTTGAATTGATGTTTTCATCAGTTGACAATGGCTTCATGAAGCAAAAACTCCAAAACCAAGAAGTTACATCACCCGACTCCTGCCCGCTACCATCTGCCGAAATGGTAAAAGGGTATGAAGAAATTCTTCCCGGAAGTGCAGACCGCTTCTTGTCGATGGCGGAACGGGAACAGGACCGGCACCATCAACGCGAAATGGCAATAATCAAAAACGATACCAAAAGAATAAGAAGCTCAACCCTTATATTCTTTGCTATTGCTGGTGTCGCTGTTTTTGCTTTATGGGCAGGTCATCCGGTTGCTGCAACCATTATTATAACAATGGAAGGACTGCCCAGGCTTATCAGGGGGTTCCGCAAGGACCAGAAAAACTCATCAGCAGCAAGCTAACCCCTGATTGCCCTCTACCGCGCCAGGGCCGCAAGGGCGACAGACGCTAAGCGGGCTTCGGGCGGGTCAGCACGGCTGGTCAGAAGCACAGGGATAGACCCGCCGGCCACAATCCCGGCCGCACACCCCCCGCCCAGATACACAAACGCCTTATACAGGATGTTGCCGGACACAATCTCCGGCATAAGGAAACAGTTTGCGCGGCCGGCCACATCATCCCCCTCCAGCCCTTTCAAGGCAACAGAGGCCGCAGACAGCGCCAGATCAAGCGACAACGGCCCGGACACGTTCACCCCGTCCAGATGATCGCGGGCCCAGCCTGCCTGCCGCTCTGCCTCCAGTGAGGCGGGCATGCTTTCAATAGGGGTTTCGGTTGCCGACAGCACCGCCAGACGCGGCTTATCTTGGCCTATCAGGGGTGACAGGCGCGCCATTTCGGCCATGCTCTGCTGTTTGGTCTTATCATCAGGGCTGACATTCACCGCCGCATCAGAGACCAGAACCGGGGCAGACCCGTCAGGCGGGAATATCGCAAACAGATGAACTAAACGCCCGCCTGTGCGCAGGCCCACAGTTTTATCCAGCAGCGCGCCCATAAAAACATCCGTGTGCAGCTGGCCCTTCATCACCGCCCCGATTGCGGCGCCGTCGCCGGCCAGACCGCGGCGGATAAGATCAGCTGAAATCTGGGCAGCTTCACGCTCACCTGTGGCCGGCACGATCATCGCGTCCGGCACAGCCCAGCCGAGCGTTTCGGCCTCATGTCTTATGCGCTCTGGCTCGCCCACCAGAACCGGTTCTGCGATACCCGCCTGCACCGCGTCATACGCGGCCTGCATGGGCAACGGCGCAGAGGCCCTGACCACTAACAACCGGCAGGTTCCCCGCGCTTTTGCCCGGGCCAGCAGGTCAGGCGGACATACCGCCTTCACCCTGCTGATAAATCCAGATGACATGAGCCTCGCCTGCAGCTTAGCTGACAGGCTGTTGAGGGCGGAAATCAGCCGGGTCAATACCGGCAACCGCAACAGGCTTCTTCATCGCATCACGGCGGAACGGCTCACCCAGCTCCTGGTTCAGGACCACCTCAATAAAGGTCGTTTTCTTGTCCTTCATCTGCGCTTCGATAGCCTTATCAAGGGCATCTGCCAGCGCGTCCATACCGTCTACCTGAACACCTTCAACACCGCACTGCTTGGCAATACCGGCATAAGTTACATCTGTGTCCAGTTCTGTGCCGACAAAGTTATCTTCAAACCACAATGTGGTGTTCCGCTTTTCGGCGCCCCACTGGTAATTGCGGAAGATGATCATCGTAATCGGCGGCCATTCGTCCCGCCCGACAGACACCATTTCATTCATTGAAATCCCAAACGCGCCATCACCGGCAAAACCGACCACAGGCACGTCAGGCTGGGCAATCTTCGCCCCGCAAATCGCCGGGAACCCATAACCACAAGGCCCGAACAGGCCCGGGGCCAGGTATTTGCGGCCCACTTCGAAGGTTGGATAAGCGTTACCGATAGCGCAGTTATTGCCGATATCAGAGCTGATAATCGCTTCTTTCGGCAGCACAGAGGTAATCGCCCGCCAGGCCATCCGCGGGCTCATCTTGCCCGGCTCTCTTGTGCGTGCGCGCTCATTCCAGGTTGTGCCCGGGTCATCATCCTCATGGTCAAGGCTGGTCAGCTCTTGCGCCCAGGCTGATTTTGTCTTGGCGATCACTGCGGTCCGGCTGGCCCGGCCTTTCTCGCCCGCCTGCGGGCCCAGCTTGGCCAACAGCGCATCCGCCACTTTCTTGGCATCACCGACAATCCCCACAGATACCGGCTTGGTCAGCCCAATACGGTCAGGGTTGATATCCACCTGAATGATTTTGGCATCTTTCGGCCAGTAATCAATGCCATACCCTGGCAGGGTGGAAAACGGGTTGAGCCGGGTTCCCAAGGCCAGCACAACATCTGCCTTGGCAATCAGCTCCATACCGGCCTTAGAGCCGTTATAGCCCAATGGCCCGGCAAACAAGGGGTGAGAGCCCGGGAACGCATCATTATGCTGATACCCGCAGCAAACCGGCGCATCCAGCCGTTCTGCCAACGCCATAGAGGCCGGTATCGCCCCGCCGATAACAACCCCGGCCCCGTTCAGGATAACCGGAAATTCAGCCTCGTTCAGCAGCTGGGCCGCCTGTGCGATAGCGTCTTCACCGCCGCTTGGCCGCTCAAAGCTGAGGATTTCAGGAATTTCAATATCAACAACCTGAGTCCAGAAATCACGCGGGATATTAATCTGGGCAGGTGCGCTGAGCCGAATAGCTTGCGTGATCACGCGGTTCAGAACCTCTGCTACACGTGACGGGTCGCGCACCTCTTCTTGATAGCAGACCATATCTTTAAACAGGGCCATTTGTTCAACTTCCTGGAAGCCGCCCTGACCGATGGTTTTATTGGCCGCCTGCGGGGTTACCAGCAATAACGGGGTGTGGTTCCAATAAGCTGTTTTCACTGGCGTCACAAAATTGGTGATGCCCGGGCCGTTCTGGGCCACCATCATACATACCTTGCCCGAAGCGCGGGTATAGCCATCAGCCATCATGCCGGCGTTACATTCATGCGCGGCATCCCAGAAGGTAATTCCGGCTTGCGGGAACAAATCAGAAATCGGCATCATCGCGGACCCGATAATCCCAAACGCATGTTCAATCCCATGGCGCTGCAGCACTTTTACAAAGGCTTCTTCAGTTGTCATTTTCATCGGCTTATTCCTTCCCAGTCAAACAGGCCCGCCGCCGCGCGGCGCTCGAAACTCATCAAGCCTGTTCTTAGGAGATTTTAATCAAAAGAACAACCCAAACTTCACTTGCCGTTCCGTCCCGTGAAATCCTCCCTTACACCAGCCTTTTCATCTCCCCTCCTCTTCAGCTACACTGAAGTCTGGCTCTCACTAATATTGTGCAGATTGAGGGACGGCCGGCGCAATGTCGCAAACCCGACAGAGATGTGCGCATTTAATTTGACAAAGCTGCCGGGCTTAGCCCTAAGTGAGTGATGATTTTTTGGGGATCCTGCCCGACAGGCGCGGATCTAAAAAAGGAGAACAGACCATGCCGTTTGATGTAAATTCACTTGAACATCACTGGATGCCCTTTTCCGGTAACCGTGATTTTAAAACCAATCCCCGTTTGGTGGTGAAATCAGAAGGTATGTATTGCTGGGACTATAAAGGGGGCCAGCTGATTGACGGCTCATCTGGCCTGTTCTGCACCCCGGCTGGACATGGGCGGCGCGAAATTGCTGAAGCTGTCTACAAACAGATGCTGGAGAACGACTACACGCCGCATTTCCAGCTTGGCCACCCGGGCTCGTTTGAACTGGCCTCCCGCGTGGCCCGGATTCTGCCCGATCCGCTGAACCATGTGTTTTTCGTGAATTCCGGTTCTGAATCAGTCGAAACCGCGATGAAAATCGTGATGGCCTATCACCGCGCCAACGGCCAGGCCCAGCGTCTGCGCTTTGTCAGCCGTGAACGGGCTTATCATGGCGTGAATATGGGCGGTGTGTCTCTGGCGGGTATGGTCAAGAACAGAGAGACCTTCCCTGTTACCCTGCCGAATATTGTTACTATGCGCCACACCCACACACCTGAACAGGGCTTCACCCAGGGTCAGCCGGCAACCGGGGCTGAACTGGCTGAAGATCTGACCCGTATTTGCGAAACCTATGGCGGGTCGACCATTGCGGCTGTGTTTGTTGAACCGATTGCCGGCTCAACCGGAACGCTGGTTCCGCCAAAGGGCTATCTTGAGCGTCTGCGCCAGATTTGTGACGAACATGGTATTTTGCTGGTGTTTGATGAGGTGATTACCGGCTTTGGGCGCACCGGCAAGGCCTTTGCCTCACAGACCTATGGCGTTACCCCTGACATCATCACTATGGCCAAAGCGCTGACCAACGGCGCCATTCCAATGGGCGCGGTTGCGGTGAAGGATGAAATTTACGACACCATCACCAACGCCTCGCCTGAAAATGCTATCGAATTTTTCCATGGCTACACCTATTCTGCCCATCCGGCAGCCTGTGCGGCCGGTATCGCAACACAGAAAATCTACGAAGAAGAAGGCCTGTTTGACCGTGCTGCGGATATGTCCGCCTACTTCCTGGATGCGGTCTGGTCTTTGAAAGATCATCCGCTGGTTGCTGACCTGCGCGGCTATGGCATGATGGCCGGGGTGGAACTTCATCATGACGGCGCACCGGGACGGCGCGGCACACAGATGCAAAAGGATATGTTCTGGAATGGGCTGCATGTTAAATTCACCGGTGATAACGCCATTCTTGCCCCGGCCTTCATTGCGGAAAAAACCCACATTGACGAGATTATCGACAAATTCCGTAAGGCGCTGGACAAGCATGACAGCTGATCGCTGACACCCTCAAAAACTGAAGAAAAAACCTGCTTTATCTGAGGCGGGTTTTTTTATTACGTTTTGCGCAGATTATAGCTTGTTTTTACGAAAATAGTTTTTGCCTTTTTGGGCTGCTATGCTACCGTTTTGTGACAAAAACCAAGTTTATGGAGAGGATTATGAAATCTTTCATTACAAGGACAGCGGCTGCAGCCGTTGCCGCCTTCACACTGTCAGGGGCGGCACAGGCAGCGGATAGCGTGAACGTTGCCTTTTTTCTGGAATGGGCAACCCCCAACCAGATCGCCAAAGTTGACAAAGCCTATGATGAAGCCATGGGTGTGGATGTTAACTGGACTGACTTTTCAACCGGTGTGGCGATGACCGAAGCCATGCTTGCCGGTGATATTGATATCGCCTACTCACAGGGTCTGGCCCCGTTCGTAACCGCCATTCAGCAGGGTGCGCCTCTGAAGATGGTTGGCATTGCGGTGGTTTATGAAGCCAATGACTGTTTCGTGGCAAACGGTCTGGGCATCGATTCATCAAACGCCTCAGAACTTGAAGGCAAAACTGTTGCTGTTCCTCTGAACACAATGGCTGACTTCTCTTTCCGCAAGCAGATGGCCGCTTTGAATGTTGACACATCAACCATGACCATCGTTGACCAGGCCCCGCCTGACGGCGCTGTATCACTGGCTGACGGTTCTGTTGACATGGCTTGTATCTTCGGCGGGGCGTCTGCAAAGGCCGCTGGCGAAGTTGGCACACCTATCATGTCATCCAAGGAAAAGACAGATGCTGGTATCGGCTCATTTGACGTGATTTCAGTAACAGAGAAATTTGCCAACGAAAACCCTGAACTGCTGAGCAGCTTCCTGGAAGTTACCGAAGAAGCCAACGCCGCATGGCAGGCCACACCAGAGCAGATCCGCAAAGTGGCAACTGACGCTGGTATGGACTTCACCACAACGAAAAACCAGATGGCTGGCTTTGTGTTCCCGTCTGTTGATGAACAAATCTCAAAGTTCTTCGGCAATGATGGTGAAGCCGCTGCTGCAGCTGAATCACTGGGCGCTGTATTTGTGAAGACAAATATCAAAAACTACAAAGGTTCAGTTGGGGCCGCTATCGACGGCTCATTCCTGCAGTAAGACCGCAGGGCACCTAACATTCAGAATAAGGCCCTGCACCAAAGGGCCTTATTCTTTATTTAAATCATTAAAAAATTTATGATATTTCAGAAGTATCCAACGTGAGGGGGAGCAGATACGGATATGTCAGATCTGGTTTGTGACAATCTGTGCATGACCTTTACCAACCCGCAGACAGGTGACGCGGTAGAGGCACTGAAAGACGTCAGCTTTACCCTGAAACAGGGGGAGCTGTTATCTGTTCTTGGCCCGTCCGGCTGTGGCAAGACCACATTGCTGAATATGGTGGCCGGTTTTATCAACCCGACAGGCGGGTCTGTCTCGCTCGGCCAGCAGGTCATTGAAGGCCCGGGCGTTGAACGCGGCATGGTGTTCCAGCAGGGCGCCTTATTTGAATGGCTGCCAGTATCGAAAAATGTTGATTTCGGTCTGCGCATGAAAAAGATGAATGAGGCTGAGGCCGAAGCACTGGTGTTGAAATGGCTGGATATTGTCGGCCTGCAGGGGTTTGGCGATACCCCCACCTACCAGCTGTCTGGTGGTATGCAGCAACGTGTGGCCCTTGCCCGTTGCCTGGTGAATGACCCTGACGTTATTTTGATGGATGAACCTCTTGGCGCGCTGGATGCCCTGACCAGGGAAAAGATGCAGTCCTTGATCCTGGAGCTTTGGAAAGAGACTGGCAAGACCATCATGATCATCACCCATTCGGTTGAAGAAGCCTTGTTACTGGGCGAACGGCTGTTTGTGATGGCCCCTCGCCCAGGCCGGATTCATAAAGAATATCATCTTCCTTTTGCTGAAAAAGGGCTTACGGAATCCTTGCGCGAGATCAAGAAACTGCCTGAGTTCAGTTCTGTCCGTGAAGAGATTCTGACCATGATCTGGGATATGGAAGAGGAGATTATGGGCGGTGCTTGATTTTCTCTCAGAAGAACGCGCGCTTATCGCGGCGTTTATTATTTTCGGTCTGTTTATCACTCTGGGCGCCTCTGTTTATGTTGGCCTGAAACAGTCTGCTCTGCGCGCCAAGGATGAGGTGTTTGGCGATCCTGAGCGCACCAAGGGCGGCTGGTACTGGGCCTTGTGCGGCGTTTCTGCCTTGCTTCTGATCTGGTTCTATTTTTCCTGGGGCATGGGCCGGGCCTATTTCCCTGATGCCGGTAATGAGATGTGCCAGGCGGCCAAAATTGATGAGGCGATATCGCCTATCACCGCCGCCCTGCCGCTGCAGTCACGCTATTATAAATCAACCACACTGGTGGTCCGCAATATCGAACAGCTGGCCGAAATTGAAGCGCGCCTGCCGGCAGATGCGTTCACCGCGCCTGAACAACGCAGGCTGCTGGCTGTGATTGACCAGACCCGCGCTATCATTTCTGC
>CBFHLG010000004.1:0-83468 GCA_965656625.1 Puniceispirillaceae bacterium (SeqCode) | reverse complement strand
ATTTTCCAACCCCGCCAACCAGAACCCGCAATCCTTTGCCGCGCTGGACAATGTCGCGGCCGACCTTGACGGCATTTCAGCACGTATCGAGGCTGGATATGATGGTCTTCAACCCACTGCCGAAGCCCTTGCACAGCCGAAATGGGGCGTTCAGGATGAAGAAATTGCCCTGCTGCCGATGACACCAAAAGGTGTGCTGTTTGATGATGTCGCTGAAGAAATTAAAGAGGTGGCAAAGCGGTTTTTGAAACTGCGCAACCAGTCTGATGAGGCAGACCGGCTTATCGCCAAAACCAAGGCTGATATTACTGACTTAAAAGAGCAGAACAAACAGCCAACAGGTGATGAGGCAATCGACAAGGCCCGTGCCGCTTACGTCAAATCGCTTGAGCGCATCTATAAACGTGTGGATGACGGGACCATCTTCCCGGCTGACGCGCTGGATACGGTAAACACCTCTGTTCTGAACCTTTACCGGTCTGTTGATGAGGCCAAAGGCAGCCTTGGTTTTATTGAGGCGGTGTTCTTCCCTGGTCAGGGCGTGGTTAAATCAAAGACCATCTGCTCTGAACAAGGTCCTGGCCGCTGGCTGCCGAAACCAACTGATGTGGTGGCCACTTTTGGCAAGCTGGCAAACCCTGATCTGGCCTCTGGCGGCGGTTACAAGGGCACCACACTGTTATGGTGGAAATGGCTGCCTGTGGCCGATGTTGTAGCCTTCTTAATTCCGGACGGGCTGGTTGATATGCTGCCTGGCGATTATGCCCGGCATCAGCCTGACGGCAGCTTCATGCCGAACTATAAGGACAATCTGCTGGCGATAGCACAGGGCGATGTTTATCTGGGGTCTGTGCCGATGCTGGACGGTCATATCTGGGATTCGCTGTTCCGCGTCATTGTGGCGATGGGCTTTGGCATTCTGTTGGGTGTGCCGTTGGGGATTTATATGGGCGTCTCCCGCTTTTTCAAATCCTTCTTTGACCCGATGATCGAACTTTACCGGCCGGTCCCGCCGCTGGCCTGGGCACCGCTCATTCTGACCATTTTCGGGATTCAGGATGATGGTAAAATCTTCCTTTTGTTCATGGTGGCGTTCGCGATTATGGTGATCTCCGCACGCACTGGCGCTTCTGGCACACAGCTGTCTAAAATCCGGGCCTCTCACTCGCTTGGCGCAACCGACAGGCAAATCCTGCGGCATGTTATTCTGCCAAACGCGATGCCGGAAATCCTGACCGGTATCCGGATTGCCATTGGGGTGTGCTGGGGCACGCTGGTCGCGGCTGAAATGCTGGCCGGAACCACAGGTGTCGGCTTTATTGAAAACGTTGCCCGCACCGTGTCTGACTATGAGCTGATTTGGGTGACCATCCTGATAATGGGGGTGTTGGGGCTGGTGTTTGACCTCATCATGCGCTGGGTTATCGGCAAAACCATCCCGTGGCGCGGCAAGGGATAGACCTCACCTTAACTGGTTATTAATCTTGACTTATGCCCCCATAGGGTGTAGCTCTGATGTCTTCTGTCCTCTTAGAAAAGGCGCACCCCATGGAAAGCTCTGTTCGCCAGGCTTTGGAAGCTTATGTCGCCGACAATCCGGTGTTTGTCTTCTTTCATGAAGATGGTCAGGTTGAGGTGATCAGCAGCTATCCTTATCTCAGCGCACAGGATGACTCGCAAAAAGCGGCCTTGAGTGCTTGGCAGGACTGTCTGCTCGGCTGGGTGGATGAACTGGAAAACGGCGAAATTTCTGACGCTGAGATGTGGCGTTATAATATGCCTGTCAGCACCAAAACACACTATTATATCAGGTGGTTTTTTTCTTATGTATTCAGAAAGTTGTCTTCTGAACCATCTCCGCTTACAGCGAGATGGTCATGGCGCGCAAGCACGGCCCGCTAACGTTCAGACAGCTTGAAACAGCCCTCATCAGACACGGTTTTACAGAAAAGAAACCGCGAACGCCTGGCAGCCACCGGCAATTCAAAAAGCCGGACCAGCGTTTTATCGTCACCTTATCGGGAACAGGCAAAGCAGAAGTAAAGCCCGGCATCCTGTCGAACATCAAACGTCAGACTAACTTGGCTACGGCCTGCCTATGCGGGGACTGCAGCTGTAAATAGGCCCCCCTTACCGGCCGTAATACAAGGACACCACATGTTCTGCCTCGGCAAAGAACAGCCAGCGTTCAACAAACAGCCCCATCAGATGTGCGGCCACCGCCAGCACCATTATCACCACATGCCCGCCGATAACAAGGCTGAGGCCCAGCAATACAGCCGGCATAACAGCCCCTAGCAGCAAACAGATAAGCCGCAGTTTTTGGCTGTGCTTACGGCCAACCTCAAACACCATTTCCTTCATCAGGTAATTTTTGGTCATATGCGGCTTTTCAAACAGCCGTACATCAGCATATCCCGAAAGGCCCGTTGCGGTTGCGGTATCAGAACCGCCGCTGCGCACATCTGTCTTTGCCGCGCGGGCCCACCACATCGCCTTAACGGCCCAGGCCAGCACAAGACAGCCCAAAGCGCCGCCGGCCATGCCGTCATAATGCGGGTGCAACATCACCATCAACAGCATGCCTGACGACAATGAAAACCCGAGATAGCTTGCCGGGGTTAACCAGCTATGCCAGCGCGGTATAGGGCGCAGTTGGGCATAAATCATCGCGGTTGCGAACACCGTCAGCACACATAATCCCGCCACCACAAAGCCCAGCCCGTCTGGCAGCACATACCCGATGATGCCGCCACCGACCCATAACCCGAACAGACCGCAGGTGATCACCGCCAACACGCCCTCACGCGACAGCCAGCTGGACTGCCATTGCGAAAACGCCCGCCAGGCCCGTTGCGGGTTGCCCAGATGGAAGGTTGAGGAAATCAGCCCGGCAACCGCCAGAACAAGGCCCACCGCCGCCAGAGGCCAGCTTTTCTCCCAGCTGATATGACCCATGCCCGCGGTCAGCGCCAACAGCGCAATCAGGCCGAAACCTGCCCCTGAAATGGTGGTGAAAAATATAACAGATTTTGCAGGATGCATCTTACCTAACCTCTACCTCACTACCCCAGCTTTGACAGCGCCGAATCCAGCCAGCCCACAAAGCCCTCTGCCTTCGGTGTGTCGGCCATCTTCACCAGCGATATCTGTTCTGACTGGCCTGACCCGCAGGACTGCGTTCCCGATTTAGGCCGCGGCGGCAGGTATTTATTCACTGGCCGGTTGCCCTGTTCTGGCATCAAATCGATACCGCCGCGCATCGCCACCATCTTTGAGACATCAGATTCCGGGTCAGCCAGATCGCCGAAATGACGGGCATTTGCCGGGCAGGATCGCACACAGGCTGGCACGCGGTCTTCTTCCTCCAGATTTTCATTGTAAATCCGGTCCACACATAAGGTGCATTTCTTCATCACGCCGGCCTCAGTGTCCATCTCACGCGCGCCATAAGCACATGACCAGGCGCATAAACCACAGCCGATACAGGCATCCTCATTGACCAGCACAATGCCGTCTTCGGCACGCTTATAGCTGGCCCCGGTCGGACAGACCGTCACACAAGGCGCATCATCACAATGCAGACAGGATTTCGGGAAATGCACAATTCTGGCATCCTGCGGGGCGGGCGTACCGGCCGCATCAAACGGCACCGCTTCAAAAGAATGAATACGGTTGAGCCAGGTCCCTGCCGGGTCATCCCCATAAGGGGCCTGATCAGACAGCGCGTTCCCGTAACCGCCTGTATTCCATTCCTTACAGTTCACCGCACAGGCATGACAGCCGACACAGATATCCAGGTCAATAACCAGCCCCAGCTTTTTGGCCGGTTCCCTTGGCAACATTGTCATTCTGACCACTCCTGTCCGTAACGCAGAGACCCCCTATCAGACGCATCAGGGGCGGCTTGCGGCCCCTCCTGGGTCCCGGTCACAGGCTCGGTAACACCGGCGCCCTCCTCTGCCTTTTCAATATTCACCCGCAGGTCATACCAGGCCGCCTGACCGGTGATGGGGTCCGAATTAGACATCCGCAGCCCGTCATCACTCCCCGGCAACAGCTCATGAATGAGATGGTTCAGCAAAAAGCCTTTCTTGGCTTCAGGCGCATCTGGTGATAAGGCCCAGGCCCCGCGCCGCTTGCCGATGGCATTCCAGGTCCACAGCGTGCGCGAATTGACCGCCTCCATCCGTTTGACCTGTACCTTGATACGGCCATGATGAGAGCTGACCCAGGCCCAGTCACCGTCATTCAGCCCGGCCTCATCACAGACCGGCCCTGGGACATATAACGGGTTGTGGGTATGGATCTGGCGCAGCCACGCGTTCTGCGAGCCCCAGGAATGATACATCGCTGCCGGACGCTGGGTAATCGCATGATAGGGGTAGGCCGCTTCATCGCCGGCCAGCGCGGCCCCTTCATAGGGCGCATACCACTGCGGCAGGGGCGTAAAATGCGCCTTAATCCGCTCACGCACATGCGCAGGCGCCTTATGCTCACCCTTACCGTCTGCGGCCAGCTGGAACTTTGCCAGCGGTTCCAGCCACAACTGGAAGGTTACTGGTTGCGGGGCATCAAAGAAACCCTTTTCAACGGCCCAGTCCTGATAGGCGGTATTGGCATGCTTGTAGAACTTGGCCCCTTCTGGAATGTCTTCTATCCAGAAGCCGCCATTTTCAATATAGCGTTCGATTTGGTCCGGGTTCGGCTCACCACGGCCGGCCTTATCCCCGTCTTCACCGCGGAAACCGGCCAGAGGGCCAATCCCGGGCTTACGCTGGTGGTTCACCATATAATCAGCGTAATCAGCAAATTTTGCGCTGCCATCCTCATTTGTCATGCCCGGCAGGCCGAGCCGCGCGCCCAGATCAAGCAACACAGACTGGAACCCGCGCACATCTCTGTCTGGTTCAACCACAGGCCAGCGGATACTGTCCGCCACCGCGTCTGTCTCACAAATCGGCCGATCCAGCAGCGAAATGCAGTCATGCCGCTCAAGATAGGTGGTATCGGGCAGGATCAAATCGGCAAAGGCCACCATTTCAGACGAATAGGCGTCTGAATAGATAATCTTGGGGATGACATATTCGCCGTCGTCCCGCTTCGCCCTCAGCATCTCCATCACGCCGCCTGAATTCATCGATGAATTCCACGACATATTGGCCATATACATAAACAACACATCAACCGGGTACGGGTCACCTGCAAAGGCGTTAGAGATCACCATATGCATCAGCCCGTGGGCGGAAAACGGCGCGTCCCAGCTATAGGCCTTATCAATACGCAAGGGCGCACCGGTCTCATCAACCAGCAAATCCTCTGGCCCGTGAATATAGCCCAGAGGCGGCCCGGAGGCCGGCTTGCCCGCTTCAGTAATGCGGCCCGGGGCCGGATGCGCTGTTGATGGCTTTGGATAGGGCGGTTTAAACCTGAACCCGCCCGGACATTCAATAGAGCCCAGCAAAATCTGCAACAGATGGATCGCCCGGCAGGTCTGGAACCCGTTTGAATGGGCGGAAATCCCGCGCATCGCATGCATCGATACAGGCCGGCCGACCATGGTTTCATGCCGCTCGCCTTTAAAATCAACCCACGGCTGCTCGACCACGATCTCCTCATCAAACGCCACCCGTGCCAGCTCGGCGGCCAGGCTGCGGATTTGCGCGGCAGATACGCCTGTTGCCTCTTCCACCGCGTCCGGGGCGTAGGCGTTGTCCATATAGACTTCGGCCATCTTCATGAAGACAGGCACGGCCCGCTCGCCATCTTTTGTTGTCACCTCCCCTTTCAAATCAGGCTTCACGCCGGCTTTGTCCTTAGAGGCCAGCTTGCCGGTTTTACGGTCGATGACCAGAGGGGAGCCGTCCTTATCGCGGGCAAACAGGCCATGTTTATCACTGGCCGGGTCATCTATCACCAGCCAGGGCGCGTTGGTGTAGCGGATAAGGTAGTCCAGATCGATCTTTCCGGCCGTGAACAGCTCATGGATAAGCGCCAGCACAAACAGCCCGTCCGTGCCGGGGGTGATGCTGACCCATTCATCGGCGATAGCGTTATAGCCTGTGCGCACCGGATTAACCGCGACCACCTTTGCGCCTCTGGCCTTCAGCCGCGACAACCCCATCTTGATAGGGTTACTGTCATGGTCTTCGGCGACCCCGAAAATCATGAACAGCTTGGTCCGCTCCCAGTCAGGAGACCCAAATTCCCAGAACGCGCCGCCCATGGTGTAAATCCCGGCGGCCGCCATATTCACCGAACAAAACCCGCCATGCGCGGCAAAATTATGCGTGCCGAACTGTTGTGCCCACCATCCGGTCAGCCCTTGTGACTGGTCCCGGCCGGTGAAGAACGCCAGTCGTGACGGGTCGGTCTCCCGGATAGGCCCCAGCCAGTCTGTGGCCAGCTCCATTGCCTCTTCCCAGCTGATCGGCTCAAACTTGCCTGTCCCGCGCTCGCCTACACGCTTCATCGGCGTGCTCAGGCGTGACGGCGCATAATGCTGCATGATGCCCGCACTGCCCTTGGCACAGAGCACGCCCTGATTGACCGGATGGTCACGGTTGCCCTCAATATAGCGGACTTTGCCATCGCGAAGATGCACATTGATACCGCACCGGCAGGCACACATATAACAGGTGGTCTTCCGCACTTCATCAGAGACAGGCGGAGACGGGTTAAGCTGGGGTTGTGACATGGAACAGACCTGTTGACAAAGACTGATTTGGGGTAAGATTTTTGTCTTACCCACACTGGCGTTGAGATTAGTTTTTCAATCTCTTAAGGTCAATTAATGTTTTTCGGCAAGCCCCGCCCAATTCCACAACGTGAAGCAGGTTGTGGCTGAAGCCGCCCCTGCTGTATCAGGCGGTTTGGCGCTGGGCTTTGGTCTCTGCGCGAATATTCATCCAGTTTGCGCCCAACACCACCAGCGCGCCCACGAACACCTGCCATTCCAGACCTTCGCTATATAACCACACGCCGACCACAGACACCATCGGCAGGCGCAGGAATTCAAACGGCGTCACTACGGTCGCCGGGGCCAGCTGCAAGGCTGAGGTGATACAGAAATGGGCGCACAGCCCGCAAATGCCAATAAGGGTGACCCAGCCCCATTCGCCGCCGCGCGGTATATCCATCTGGCCGTCATACCCGGCCATCACCAGCCCGAAGACAGCCTGCAGAACCACCAGCCAGAACAGGATACAGGTAACGGTCTCTGTTCTGGTCAGAAGCTTGGTAGCGATGGTTGCCCCGGCAAAGCCGACCGCACACAGCGCGGCGGCGATAATTTCCGGCGGCAGGGCTGAAAAATCAGGCCGTACCACCACCAGAATGCCAATAAAGCCGACCGCCGCCGCGGCGAATCTTATCAGCGTCAGCCGCTCTGCAAGGATCAAGGGGGCAAAGGCCGCTACCCACAAGGGGGTTGAAAATTCAAACACAAATAAGTGCGACAGCGGCACATAAATCACTGCAAAAAACCACAGATTCTGGCCAGCGAAATGAAACAGATTGCGGGTGATATGCAGGCCCATCCGGCGGGTGTTTATCTGGCGCCAGGTCCCCGCATAGCCCGCCACAACCAGCACAATCACAATCCCGATAAACGACCGGTATGTCATAATTTCGAACGTATCCAGCCGGTCTGCCAGGGCGCGCCCGGATATCGCCATCAGGGTGAAGGAAACCATCGCCCCGGTCATCCAGACGCCGGCGCGCACCGCCGCTGGCAGGTCCAAAAGAACCCTCATCCCCCTGCCGCTCATAAAGAGGCCCCGGATGACAGCGCCAGAACCGACCATACCGACAGGCCCACCACCGCCAGAAGACAGCCCGCCATGCACAGATTAATCAGCCTTTGCGTACGCGCGGGCAGGTTCAGCTCATTCAGCTTGACCCCGGCATACAGCCAGACCAGATGCAACGGCAGCCAGATAATATTCATGATGATCAGCTTCAGGCCAGTTTCTACGGCAAAACTGTCTGGATAGAACGCAAAGCTGGTAAATAAAGTGGTGTTCACCGCATAGGCTTTGGGGTTGATGAACTGCAGCATCATACCGGCCATAAACCCGGGCGCGGCCATCTGGATAAAGGCGATTTTCGCCCCGGCCAGCGCGATCCGCAGCGCCAGATAGCCTAAATACCCGGCAGAGGCGAACAGCAACACCGTGCGCACCACAGGTTCAGCCAGGATAATCGCCGCCAGGCCGGTAATCACCGCCAGGCTGACCAGATTGGTGCCCGCGCATAAGCCCGCCACATAGAACAGCCCCTGCCGCCAGCCGAACGCCGCGCCGACCCCGGCGGTGGACAAGACCCCTGGCCCGGGCGTGATGATCAACAAAAAGACGGCAGCAGCAAAAGCAAACATGAACCCAACTCAATATCTGAACAGGAAAAAAATAAAGACGTCTGTTTTGTTACGACAAACCGGCGTCATAAGTCCAAATCTTTATCTGATGAAAAAGCGGGCCTGCCTGTTTACAGCCGTTTCATCATGAAGATACGGGCAAAGCCGTTTTCGGTGGCGCGGTGGGTTTCACCAAAGCCCTGCCGGATATACCACGCATAGGGCGCGGCCATCACCTCATTGGTATATAAAAACCAGCGATCGGTGCGGGGTTTGAGGAACTGCTCACACCTCGCCATCAGCGCGGCCCCGGCCCCGCCTCTTTGGTGCGCGGGGTCAGTGGCAATGGTCTCCAGCCACCAGCCGTCCGGCTTTTGCATCAGCACAGCAAACCCGGCCAGCTTGCCGCCGGCCTCGGCCCCGCTCATTTCAGCAATAAAACAGGTATCATTTGCGATATGCGCCGCGTAATCCGCGCCCATCGGTGCCGGCTCTTGCCCCATCAGACGCACATACGGCGCATAGGCACGGCGGGCGATCGCGGCCAGCGCCCCCGCCTCCGCCAAAACCGCAGCTCGGATTGTGAGATATGTGGTTTCCATCTCCCCTACTCTGCAAGACAGATAACTCACAGGTCAACACGCATAGAAAAAGGGTGCACCTACCCTCACCCGCGCTTTCAAAAATCACCACAGAGAGGCGTCTGACAAAGCATCAACACAACCAAAGTGGCATTTGGCCTTTCCAATTTCTTTTGAACTTAGCCGTATTACTTGCCATCCACATTCATATTCAAGAGGATAAGGGGGTATAAACTGCTTTGCCAATTCACCTTCAAATCCGAATTTTCCGTACAAATCGGGATCCCCGTAGACAAGTAAGACATCCACGCCTGCCTCGCTTAAATCTGCTTTTGATTTTTCGATAAGCTTTGTTGCAATCCCTTTATTCTGATAAAAATTATGAACGGCAAGAGGTGCTAGAATGTACCCATGAATATCTGGCCTGTCATTAAAATATACGGGACTGAGTGAGACAGCACCGGCGAGGTCGTGACCCTCCTCATATCCCAGACACAGGGACGGCGGCTCTGTTTTTTCAGCGATAATTTGACTGATTACGCGATACGTGACAGGGGCTTCTTCTTCAGAAAAAGAGTTAAAGAATATCTCTTTGAGATTTCCAAGGTCATTACGCGTTAAATTTCTGATCATTTTTGCATTGCCTTTCCCGTGCAGCCAAAACAGGGCAATCAAACCATTACAGCAGTTTAGACACATCTTTTTATATCGTCAGCAGCAAGCAATCAAAAAAATCCACTCGTTACCTCTGCCGCGCCTATCAACAAAGCCTGCCACGCAAGCCTGCAATAAAAAAAGGCCGCCCACGCGGACGGCCTTTGTTTTCAAAAATGTATCGATAAGCTTTAACGCTTTGAGAACTGGAAGCTCCGGCGGGCTTTCGCCTTGCCGTATTTTTTCCGTTCCACAACCCGCGGGTCACGTGTCATAAAGCCGCCCGCCTTCAGCGCCGGACGCAGGCCCGGCTCAAAGTTGGTCAGCGCACGCGAGATACCATGGCGAACCGCGCCCGCCTGGCCAGACAGGCCGCCACCAACAACTGTCGCGATTACATCGAACTCCCCGGTACGTGCCGCCGCTTCAAACGGCTGCTGCAGAACCATCTGCAACACCGGGCGGGCGAAATACACAGAGATATCCCGGCCATTCACTGAAATCTGGCCAGTACCGCGCTTGATCCAGACACGGGCAATAGCGTTTTTCCGCCGTCCGGTGGCATAGGCCCGGCCCTGCTTGTCAATCTTTGGTTCCGCCGGAGCCGCTTCTGCAGCCGCTTCAGGGGCATCCCCCTTCAGGGCTTCAAGCGCCGCCATGCCTTCAGCCTGCACGGCTTCAGGGGCTGCGGTTTCAGCTACAGTTTCAGCTGTCGTTTCTGGTGCGGTTTCTGGTGTTTTTGTTTCTTCAGCCATCATACAGCCCCTATCTCTTATTCTTCGGGTTCATTGCGGCCACATCCAGAACTTCCGGCTGCTGGGCCTCATGCGGATGCTCAGAACCGGCATAGATATGCAGGTGGCTCATCACCTTGCGGCCCAGGGGCCCGCGCGGGATCATCCGCTCAACCGCTTTAGACAGCACGCGTTCAGGGAACTTGCCATCCAGGATTTTATCGGCTGTGCGCTCTTTAATGCCGCCCGGATAACCGGTGTGCCAGTAATAGGTTTTGGAGTCGCGCTTGCCGCCGGTCAGCTTGACCTTCTCGGCATTGATCACAATCACATGATCGCCGCAATCCATGTTCGGTGTATAGGTGGGCTTGTGCTTGCCGCGCAGGCGCATCGCCAGCACAGAAGCCAGACGGCCCAGAACAACATCCTCAGCATCGACAAGAATCCACTTCTTCTCGATATCCTTTGGTGTTGCCACATAGGTACGTGGTAATGGCATGATTATCTCACATCTGTTAACGACATCTCTCTCGGGCCAGGGCTGATTTGCCGCTGCTCGGGATAGTGAGCCGCATAGTTAAGCCTGTTTTTCCCTGTCGTCAAGCCTTAATATTCTAGCAAAATCTATAAAAACAAACAAATTCAGATAGATATAAATACGGTATTATTTTACCACATCTGTTTTTCGCTGTCATTCACCCCCGCCCCCTTCTGCTTTGTTCATAATTGCCCGGTATAAGGTTTGACCGGCGGGTAAGGTTTTTCGTATAACCAGCGGGGAGAAGTCCCCCTCACCCTTTTTCCTGTGCGGCCCGTTTTATGATCCTGCTTCTTGATAATTATGACAGCTTTACCTGGAATCTCTGGCATTTCCTGTCTGATCTGGGGGCGGAGGTTGTGACCCTGCGCAATGATGCGGCCTCTGTTGATGAGGTTATCGCGATGGCCCCTGACGGCCTTGTTATCTCGCCTGGGCCTGGTACGCCCGCAGAAGCGGGGATTTCAGAAGCGCTGATTACGGCGGCGGCGGGGCAAATCCCGGTATTGGGGGTCTGTCTTGGGCATCAGGCAATATGGACAGCCTTTGGCGGTCAGTTAATGCGGGTGGACCCGCCGATGCATGGCAAGCTGTCCCGCCTCAGCCATGATGGTGACGGCCTGTTTGCCGGGCTGGATCAGGAAATCGTGATTACCCGCTATCATTCGCTGGTTGCTGATGAAGCGACACAGCCTGCCGATCTGACGGTGACCGCGCGCACCGCTGATGGCAAGATTATGGGCCTGCAACATACCCGTCATCCGCTTTATGGGGTTCAGTTCCACCCCGAATCCATTGCCTCGTCCGGGGGCTATCGTATGCTGGCGGCGTTTCTGGCCAGATGCGGTCTGAACACCCTGCCGGATGAAGCCAGATTAACGGCTCTTGAAACCCAGCTTTTGCGGCTGGACCAGAAATTCCCGGATCAAGTCCATGTCTGACGTCCTGAACACCCTGACCAAACAAATCACCGAAGGCGCGGTTCTGCCGGCTGCTGAAATGACCGCTGGTTTTGATGAAATGATGGCCGGCAACGCCAGCCCGGTGCAAATTGCGGCCTTTCTTATCGCTTTGAAAATGCGTGGCGAAGCCCCGTCTGATATCGCTGCCGGGGCCGCGTCTTTGCGCAGTCATGCCACTACCCTTGAAGCGCCGGCGGGCGCAATGGATATTGTCGGCACAGGCGGCGATGGTATCGGCACCTACAATATCTCTACCGCGACGGCTCTGGTTCTGGCCGGGGCCGGTATTCCGGTCGCCAAGCATGGCAACAGGGCGGTTTCCTCAAAAAGCGGCGCGGCCGATGTGCTGACCGCTCTTGGCATTAATCTTGACTGCCCGTTTGCAGCCCTTTCTGATGCGCTGACCACCGCCAATATTGTCTTCCTGATGGCCCCGCGCCATCACAGCGCGATGCGTCATGTCGGGCCGGTGCGGGCCGAATTGGGTGTGCGCACCATCTTTAATCTGTTGGGCCCGCTCTCCAACCCGGCCCTGGTGAAGCGGATTTTGGTCGGCGTGTTTGATGCGCGCTGGCTCACCCCCTTTGCTCAGGCTTTGCACAGCCTTGGTACAACGCGGGCATGGGTTGTGCATGGCGCTGACGGCCTTGATGAGCTGTCCACCACAGGCAGCAACCAGATAACCATCTTAAAGGACGGCCAGATATCAGAGGCCCGCCTGCACCCGTCTGATCTGAACCTGCCGATCGCCAGCCTTGCGGATATCAAGGGCGGTTCTGCTGAACAGAACGCTGCTGCTCTGCGCGCCCTGCTGGATGGTGAGGCCGGCCCCTACCGCGATATCGTGCTTCTTAACGCGGCCGCCGCCTTTGTTGCCGGCGGGCATGAGGCTGAACTCAGCGTTGGTCTTGACCGGGCTGTACAGGCGATTGACAGTGGCGCGGCGAAACACGCCCTTGACCAGCTTGTAGCAATCACAAACAAATAAGATATATCAGATAGATGACAGACGTTCTTCAGAAAATAATTGAAACAAAGAAACAGGAGGTCGCGGCCGCAAAATCAGCTGCCAGCCTCGCTGAGGTGACCGCGCAGGCAGCGTCTGCGCCAGCGCCGGCGGGGTTTGCCTCGGCTCTGAAGGCGGCATCTGCTGACGGCTACGGGCTGATCGCTGAGCTGAAAAAGGCCTCCCCCTCAAAAGGGCTTATCCGGCCTGATTTTGATGTCCCCTCCCTTGCCCGGGCCTATGCGGCGGGCGGGGCAACTTGTCTGTCTGTGCTGACCGATGTGACCTATTTTCAGGGTGATGATGCCTATCTGATGGCCGCGCGCACCGCCTCAAACCTGCCTGTTCTGCGCAAGGATTTTATGATTGACCCGTATCAGATTATACAGTCCCGCGCGCTGGGGGCAGATTGTATCCTGCTTATCATGGCGGCCTTATCTGATCACCAGGCCGCAGAGCTTGAGGCGGCCGCGCATGAGCAGGGAATGGACGTTCTGATAGAGGTTCATGACGGATCAGAGCTTGAGCGGGCTTGTCGTCTGTCCTCGCCGTTAATGGGGATTAACAACCGCAATCTGAAAACCATGGAAATCTCGCTTGATGTTGGGCTGGACATGTTGCCGCGCCTGCCTGAAGATCGCATTGCGGTGGCTGAAAGCGGGTTGTTCACCCCTGCTGATCTGGCGGTGATGGCGGGTACAGGCGCACGCTGTTTTCTTATTGGCGAGTCACTGATGCGCCAGGATGATGTGGCCGCGGCAACCGCCGCTGTGCTGGCCAATCCGGTTCCGGCAGCGAAATAGAGGCGACCGCGTAAAGGCGACCGCGTAAGGGCGATAAAGTAAAGGCAAGAGATGATGGCAGATTTTACCCATTTTACCGATGATGGCCGCCCGCAGATGGTCAATGTCGGCGAGAAGGACGAAACCCGGCGCACCGCGATTGCCGGTGGTCAGGTGGTGATGTCGGCTGACACGCTGCAGACGGTGAAATCAGGCGGCCTGAAAAAAGGTGATGTGCTGTCCGTGGCCCAGCTTGCGGGCATTATGGGCGCAAAACAGACCGCCCAGCTGATCCCGCTTTGTCACCCGCTGGCGCTGTCTCATGTAGATGTGCAACTGACCTTGAACGAGGCAGACAGCGCGATAGACATCCGCGCCGAATGCCGCCTTAATGGCAAGACAGGGGTGGAAATGGAAGCCCTGACGGCTGTATCTGTTGCCGCGCTGACGGTCTATGATATGTGCAAGGCGGTCGATAAGGCGATGATTATCCGCGATGTTCGCCTGCTGCATAAATCAGGCGGTAAATCAGGACCCTTTAATGCCAGCTGAGCTGAAACCAGTGGCTGAAGCGCTGGCCACCATTTGCGCGGCCCTGCAGCCGGTCAGCACAGAGACGGTTTCATTTGATGATGCTGTGCACCGGATTCTGGCCGCCGATATCAACGCTGCATACGATCACCCGCCGGCCGCGGTCTCTGCCATGGATGGCTATGCGCTGCGTACAGACAGCCGCACCCTGCCTGCCGGTACCCGGTTTGAGGTGGTAGGCGAAGCGGCAGCCGGTCATCTGTTCACAGAGACGCTCGCCGCTGGCCAGGCCGTTCGGATTTTCACCGGCGGCCATGTTCCAGACGGGGCAGATGCTGTTGTGCTGCAGGAAGATAGCCGTGCTGATGAGGCCGGCATTACGATTGATGAGGCGGTCCATCCCGGCCAGTTTATCCGCCCGGCAGGGCTTGATTTCGCCGCTGGCCAGACGGTGATTGCCGCCGGCACGCGGCTGGGGGCACGCCAGATGGCTCTGGCGGCTTTATGTGGCCAGACAGATCACTTAGTGGTGCGCCGCAGACCGCTTGTCGCGATTCTGTCCTCTGGTGATGAGCTGGTCAGCCCGGGCACGCCCCCTGCCCCTGGTCAACTGGTCAATTCAAACAGCACGTTCCTTACTCATGCGGTGCGTTTGTGCGGGGGTGAGGCACATAATCTTGGCATTGTCCCGGACCAGCCCGGCGCACTGACAGATCGGCTGCAAGCCGCGCAAGACCGCCAGAACCGCCGGTTTGATCTGATCCTCACCACGGGCGGGGCCTCAGTGGGCAGCCACGATCATCTGGTCTCTGATTTAACCGCGTCTGACCCGGCGGCGCTGTCCTTCTGGAAAATCGCCATGCGGCCGGGCAAACCGCTTATCTTCGGCCAGTGGCAGGGTATTCCCCTGCTTGGTCTGCCAGGCAACCCTGTATCAGCCGGTGTTTGCATGACCGTATTTGGTCTTCCGGCGCTGAAAACCCTGCTGGGTCAGGCCCCTGATGCGGATATCCGGACCCTGCCTCTGGCCGCCCCTGTCGCGGAAAACGACCGCCGTCAGGATTACCTGCGCGGCGTCTTTGAAGGCAGCGGACAAGACCGCCGCATCCGCCCGCTCGGCCGCCAGGACAGCTCTATGCTGAAAGCCTTTTCAGACGCACAAGGGCTGATTATCCGCCCGCCACACGCCAAGCCCCTTGATACCGGCGATATGGTCCCCGTGCTGACCTTGCCAGAGGGCCTGTAACCGCCCGCCTCTCCCCTGATCCGCACAGGGGCGTTACCGTGACCTGTAGGTTAAAAAAAAGGCTGTCTCCACAGGCGGGCTATGGTCCAGGGGACGGACCAGGTCAGCTATGCCGTCTCGCGTTCATGCGGCGCTGCCAACACCCCCTTATCAACAATTCTGAAAAATGTTCTTGACTTGTTCTGCCAAAGGGTTTAGAACAGAGCAAGAACGGTTGAGGAGGTTCGGGCTCCTGCCAAGACCCCCTATTTTTAAAAGAGGACGGTTAAGACAGGGACCAAACAAGAGGACTACAGACTATGTTGACAGGTAAACAACATCAGCTTCTGTCATTCCTGATTGACTATCAGGCGGACAAGGACATTACCCCCTCTTTTGACGAGATGCGTCAGGCGGTTGGGCTTGCCAGTAAATCTGGCATTCACAGGCTTGTCTCTGCACTAGAGGAACGCGGCTATATCAGGCGCCTGCCCAACCGGGCGCGTGCTATCGAAATTCTGCGTCACCCGGGTAGCCCGTCCCCGTCTGAGGGCCCGTCAGGCAATGTGATAGAGGCCGATTTTACCGCGTCTGCGGCATCTGTGGTCGCCCTTCCTCTTCTGGGTCGCATCGCGGCCGGCACCCCTATTGAGGCGCTGTCTGATCCCTCCAGCTACATGGACGTCCCGGCCGGGCTGGTCGCTGGCGGGGATCATTTTGCCCTCGAAATTGTTGGGGACTCAATGGTTGAGGCTGGCATTCATGATGGGGATACGGTGATTATCCGCCGGGCGGACACCGCCTCCAGCGGCGAAATTGTCGTTGCCCTTATTGAAGAAAGCGAAGCGACTTTGAAAACCTTTCGCCGGGAAGCTGGCCGTGTGGCCCTGGAACCGGCAAACGCGGCTTATGAAACACGGTACTTCTCTTCGGACAAGGTGCGTATTCAAGGCCGCCTGACCGGGCTTATCCGCCGTTACTGACCTTTATCTGCGCCAGGACCGCTTCTGGACCCGCAGATTGGACAGCGGCGGCGGAACAGCCTGTTCAGCCGTCTTCGGCAGCAAAAACAGCCAGCTTTCCCGTTTTCCGCCCCGGTGTGTTTGGGGAACATACAGAAGAGGCCGCCCTGATGCACAGGGATATAACGGCTCCGCAAGGGTAATCACCAGCATAGCCTGACTGTCACAGGCCGCGCTCAGCTGGCCCCGCCGTGTCACCAGGTAAATAGCCCCTCGCCCGCGTAAAGATGCGGCCGGGGATTTAGGGCCGAATTCAGGTGCCAATTCAGGTTTGGGTTCAGATGTGGGTGCAGGTGTATTTGTGAGGCTGTTGGAAATCTCTGCCCGGCCAAGGCTGAGCCGCAGATTATCCTGCCACCAGGCAGAGACCGGCGCACTGGTGCTGATTTCACCGGACGGCGTCACGATGGCCAGAACCGGCCCGCGGACAAAGAACAGCGCGGCCTGATAGTCGGGTCGGCTGGTCCAGATAAGGCTGCACAGGACCATCCCTGCCAGACCGGCTGTTCGGTACAGCCGTCCCGGGGTAAACAGCCCGATGAGGGCCCAGAAAAACAGGCCGAGCATGAGCACCGGCGGGGGCGCAAGAAAACTGCCCGCATAAGGCAGGGCCGAAAACACATCAGCTGTTTTGAGCAGCACAAGAAGCGGCCAGACCATCAGTGTTTCTGCTGGCCCGGACAGGCCGCCGCCCAGACCAGCTTGTGGCTGTCTGCCAGCACAAACACAGCTGAGAGGCTGCTGAAGGGCGGATTTTTAAAGAACGAAAGTGCCCTTTTTACGGCAGACATGCTATATCCACTTACAACAGTGATTGACAGGCAACAATGATTGACAAATTTGCTCTGAAGATCGTCAGCATAACAGCATAAGGTTAAGAAAAGATGAGCGTTGTTACGCGTTTTGCCCCCTCCCCGACTGGCTTTCTGCATATTGGCGGGGCGCGCACGGCCCTGTTTAACTACCTGTTCGCTGCCCATCATGGCGGCCGCTATCTGTTGCGCATTGAAGATACTGACAAGAAACGCTCAACCACAGAGGCGATTGACGCCATCCATGACGGGCTGAAGTGGCTCGGACTGGGCGGGGATGAAGCCCCTGTCCTGCAGTCTCAGCAGGCTGAACGTCACCGCGAGGTCGCACTGCAGATGCTGGCGAGCGGAACTGCTTATAAATGCTACCTGAGCGAGGCTGAGCTTGACGATATCCGCAGCGCCGCCCGCCAGGACGGAAAGCCGGTTCGCTCACCCTGGCGGGACCCGGATTATGTCCCCTCTGCTGTCCCGTCTGGCGATGCGCCGTTCGTGGTACGCCTGAACATGCCGGCTGAAGGCACCACAACCCTTCATGATATGGTTCAGGGTGAGGTTTCGGTACAAAACGCCAGCCTTGATGATCTGGTGTTGCTGCGCAGTGACGGCACGCCGACTTATATGCTGGCTGTGGTGGTAGATGACCATGATATGGGGATTAGCCATGTTATCCGCGGTGATGACCATCTGAACAACGCCTTTCGCCAGTATCATATCTACCAGGCGGCGGGCTGGACCCCGCCTGTGTTCGGCCATATTCCGCTGATTCACGGGTCTGATGGCGCAAAACTGTCAAAGCGGCATGGCGCACTGGGGGTAGACGCTTACCGGGATATGGGCTTCCTGCCTGAAGCGCTTACCAATTATCTGTCCCGGCTCGGCTGGTCACATGGTGATGATGAGCTGTTCAGCCGGGAACAGGCGATCAGCTGGTTTGATGGCCAGCATATCGGCAAAGCCCCGGCCCGGTTTGATCTCGACAAGCTGAAAGCGGTGAACCAGCATTGGCTGCGCCAGGCTGCCGCTGAGGGGCTGGCAGATACCCTGCTGGCGATGCGGGCAGGCGATGTGGCCGATAAAACAAAAGACTGGCTGGTCGCGCTGATGCCATTATTCACAGAACGGGCACAGACCTTGGGTGAGCTGGCAGAGATGACCAGCTGGCTGTATCAGAGCGGCGCGCCAGAGATAAAAGAAGACGCCGCCGCCCTGCTGACACAAGAAGCCAAGCAGACCTTGCAGAAAGCTGCGTCCTTCTTCAAGTCCGCCCCGTCTGAGCCTGAGGCGTTTGAGGCCGCCTTTAAGCTCTGGATGGAGGCAGAAGGGCTCAAAATGCGGGATGTGGGGCTGCCGCTGCGGGCTGCACTGACCGGCACCAAAACCGCACCCTCTATTTTGGATATCGTGCGCGGGCTGGGTACAGAAGAAACCGTGAAACGGATAAATCAGGTTTGCACTTAAGCGGTGGTTCGGCCTATACTGCGCTCACCCATGTTCACGTCATTTCTCGGGAGGAAGTCATGTCTAACACCACCAGCAACAAATCAGTTACCCTGACCGATAATCAGTCAGGCGATAGTTGTGAGCTTCCTGTCCTCAGCGGATCTGTTGGCCCGGATGTCATTGATATCCGCAAGCTGTATAGCGAAACCGGCCGTTTTACCTTTGACCCGGGCTATGGGGCAACAGGGTCATGTCTGTCTGGCCTGACCTTTATTGACGGTGATGAAGGCGTGTTGCTGCATCGCGGCTATCCGATTGAACAGCTGGCGAACCAGTCCAGCTTTCTGGAAGTTGCTTACCTGCTGCTGAACGGTGAGCTGCCCAATCAGGCTGAGCGTGATGAATTTGTGGACGCCATTACCCGCCACACCATGGTGCATGAGCAGCTGTCCACTTTCTTCCGCGGTTTCCGCCGGGATGCCCACCCGATGGCTATCCTGTGCGGGGTCACCGGCGCGCTGTCTTCGTTTTATCATGATTCAACCGATATCAATGATGAAAAACAGCGGATGATTGCCTCACGGCGTCTGATTGCCAAAATGCCGACCCTGGCGGCGATGGCGTACAAATATTCTATCGGCCAGCCGTTTAATTACCCGCGTAACGAGCTGGGCTATGCGGAAAACTTCCTGCATATGTGTTTTTCGGTTCCGGCTGAAGATTATGTGATTGACCCGGTGGTTGCAGATGCGATGGATAAAATATTTATCCTCCATGCCGACCATGAACAGAACGCTTCAACCTCTACAGTTCGTCTGGCTGGCTCATCAGGGGCCAACCCGTTTGCCTGTATCGCGGCGGGAATCGCCTCATTGTGGGGCCCGGCACATGGCGGGGCAAATGAAGCTGTGTTGAACATGCTGAATGAGATTGGCGATAAATCAAATATCGCTGCCTTCGTGGACAAAGCCAAGGACAAGGATGACCCATTCCGCCTGTTTGGGTTTGGTCACCGGGTATATAAGAACTATGACCCGCGTGCACAGGTCTTGCGCAAGTCCTGTCATGAAGTTCTGGGCAAGATGGGGATTAACGATCCACTTCTGGAACTGGCAATGGAACTGGAAGAACTGGCCCTCAAGGACCAATATTTTATTGATAAAAAACTGTACCCGAATGTTGATTTCTACTCAGGCATTATCCTGAAGGCGATGAATTTCCCAACCTCTATGTTCACCGTTCTGTTTGCTGTTGCGCGGACGGTTGGCTGGATTTCGCAGTGGAAGGAAATGATCGAGGATAATACCCAGCGTATCGGGCGCCCGCGCCAGCTTTATACCGGCCCGGCAAAGCGCGAATTTGTTCCTGTAGATAAGCGCTAGATTAACGGTTTCAGACTGGCGGCCAGATTATCGGCAAATCGCCCCTTACCGGCTCGCAGGACATGGCTTAGCTCTTGCGAGGCGTCCTGCATCGCTGCCTGACGGGCGGGCAGGTTATCAAGCAATTCGGCGACCTCTTGATACAAGGTTTTGGTATTCAGGCGCGGCGGCAACACAAACGGGTAATGCTGGCGACCCAGAATAAGGTCAGGCAGGACAGGTGTTTCCCGCTTATAGAACAGGTGGGTGAACAGCCGGTTTAACAGGCTTAAGTGATAGATCACCACGCCGGGCACGCCGCTCATAGCCGCTTCCAGTGTTACTGTACCTGACGCGGCTATCACCGCTGCTGAAGAGCCCAGAACCTCGCGGGCGGGAACCTGCCGTACAGACACCGCCCCTTCCAACCCAGCTGAGGCGACTTTTTCAGCGATTATGTCATGCAGATGCGGCACCGCCGGTATAGCCATTTTTAAAGGGCCATGGGTCTGCTGCAGACGTTTCAGAACCGGCAGCATGACCGGCAGATGATGATCTATCTCACTTCGGCGGCTGCCAGGCAATACAGCCAGATCATAAGCTGAGGCCGTCTGCACGGGCTGGTCTTGGCCGGGCGGCCTGTCTGCCAGCGGATGGCCCACAAAGACAGCCTGCAGCTTATCCGGGGTAAACAGGTCTGGCTCAAACGGGAACAAGCATAACAGCGCGTCAAACGTGGTTTCAAAAGCGGTCTTGCGCCACCCGCCCCAGGCCCAAATGGTTGGTGCCACCATATGCACCAGTTTCGGTTGCCAGTCTTCACCGGCCAGACGCCGGCGCAGGCGGCGGGCAAACCGCACCGAAAAGGCCTTTGAATCGACCGTAAACACCACCTCTGGGCGCGCATCAAGAACCAGGTCTATCAGCCGGTCAGCAAGACGAGACAGGCGCGGTAAGGCCGTCAGCGCCTCACCAATGCCGATAACAGATAGCTGGCTCATTTCCTCAGAAGAGGTCAGACCGGCTGCCTTCATCTCCGGCCCCCCCATACCGGACCACGCCACCGGACCTTTTATCTGATGTATCGCCTGCATCAGCTGGGCCGCAAGCACATCACCTGAAGCCTCACCGGCAAGGATGAACATTCGGCTAGCCATCGGCAGGCTCAGGCAGGCTAGCAAAGCTGCAAACAGAGATATCCGCCCGGTCAGCGGCGGCGGCAATATCCTCAAGCGGATCAGCCAGCATCAGCCGCCCGCCGTCAAGACAAGCCACCTGAATACCAGCCTTTTTCAGATGGGCAAGAGTATCAAGGCCAAAAACCGGCATATCGAGTGTTAACTCCTGGCCGGTCTTTGCCAGCTTCACAAACACAGTATCGGGTTGCGAGCGGTCAATCAGTTCTGCTGCACGGGCGATCATGTGATTGGTACCTTCCGCCCCTTCTATCGCCAGAACGCGGGACTGCTGGACAATGGCGGACTGGCCGACATCCATATCGCCGAGCCGGTCAAGCACAAGACGAGCATGATGAGCAGCTTTACCCTCACCTTGTGTCAGCGAACGTTGGCTAGCGAACTGGACCGGAAAAACACGGTTTGGCAGATAATCCGCATTCGCCACCACAGTAAGGCCCTGTTCCGCAAAATAGGCTGCAACAATCCGCAACGCGGTATCATCCCCTGTCAGCATCAGCCGGCCCATTAAAGCAAGGCCCGCTTTATCGAAGCTGATATCGGCTACTGACGGGCGTTTGAACTGGCCCACCAGCGCAAGCCTGTCACAGTCAGCAGTCTTCAGATGGGTGGTGATGGCCCCGACCTTGCCGACCGACAGGCGAACCGCTTCAAACCCGTCAAAGCTCTGATCGCACTGGCCATTCAGGCTGATGATATAAGGGTCCTCGCCCTTGGTACGGGCGGCATGAGCCAGCTGGAGCGGCATGGGTCCCCGGGCTGCAATAATGCCTAGTCGCCCCATTCCTGCTCTCCTATTTCAAAGGCTGGCACAGGCTTTTATCCTGTCCGTCTTCAATAAAGCTGATCAGCAAAGACACCATCTCATCTTCTCCTCTGTCAGCCTTTAACTGGTCCAGTTTTTCGGCAAACAGACCCTCTTTCACAAACAAATCGCTGTAGGCAGACCGCACCGCAGAGATTTGAGAAGAGCTAAAGCCGCGGCGGCGCAGACCAACCAGATTGAGCCCATGCAAGGCCGCCCGCGGCCCAGACGCCAGCCCAAACGGGATTACATCTGCGGTTACCGCTGTACCGCCGCCGATAATAGAATGGCTGCCAATCCGCACAAACGGGTGAACCGCCGCATTCCCGCCAAAATAAGCATAGTCGCCAATCTCAACATGCCCGCCGACATTCACCCCATTTGCCAGAATCACATGATTGCCCACCCTACAGTCATGCGCGATATGTGAGCCGACATAAAACAGATTATTGTCACCGATAACTGTGCGCATATGGCCAACCGCTGTGCCCGGATGGAAGGTGACGTATTCCCTGATGATGTTGTTGCTGCCAATAATCAGCTCTGAATCCTCTCCCTCATAGCGGGTATGCTGTGGGGCAAGGCCAAGCGCGGCAAAGGAAAAAATCTCACACCCCTCGCCAACACAAGTGTTCCCGTCTATGACCACATGGCTGTGCAGGGTGACATTATCAGCCAGCCTGACCTTGTCACCGATCACACAATAGGCACCGATATTTACATTCTGCCCCAGAACAGCCTTGTCAGACACAAGAGCTGTCGGATGAATCGTTGTCTGCATAGTCTGTCTTACCTGTCTTTTTCGACAATCATGGCTGAAAATTCGGTTTGTGCGACGGTCTTGCCGTCAACGCTTGCTTTACCTGTGAATTTCCACAAATTCGCTTTGGCCGCGGTTTTCTGCACATCCAGCATCAGCACATCACCTGGCCGTACGGGCTGACGGAAGCGCGTTTTGTCTATGGTGGCAAAGAACACCAGCGTATCGCGATCATCATCCGACAACGTCAAAGACGCCACACAGGATGCCACCTGGGCCAAAGCCTCAACAATCAGCACGCCTGGCATCACCGGGTTGCCCGGGAAATGTCCGGCAAAATACGGCTCTGCGCCACTGACAGCCTTAATGCCTGTCGCTGACTCGCCAGGCACGGCGTTGGTCAGCTTATCGATCAGCAGAAACGGGGCCCGGTGGGGGATCAGTTTTTCGATATCTGTATATTCAAAAACCTGGCTTTCACTTGTCATCTTAATCTCTTCAGTCCCTTAACAGACGGTGGCTGGTTTATATTGATAGTCATGTCTTTGTTTTTGCCTTTACCAGACGCCGCAACGCCGCCTGTTGTGTCCAGAAGCTGCGGGCAGGTTCGGCCGGAAACCCGGCATAGGTCCCTTTTTCAGTTATATCCTTGGTAATGCCAGATTTTGACGCCACTGTCACACCCTCACAGATGGTGATATGATCAGCAACGCCGACCTGACCGCCGAGAATACAATTTGCGCCAATGCGCGCGCTGCCAGCGATACCGGTCTGCGCCAGAATTATGCAATTATCGCCTATGCTGACATTATGGGCGATATGGACCTGATTATCTATCATCACATAAGCGCCGAGACAGGTATCATCAATAACGCCCCGGTCAATGGTTACGCCTGCGCCTATATCACAGCCCTCACCAGTAACCACGCGGCCAAGATGGGGGATGAAGCTGGCTTCAGGCCCCTGGCCATCAAAGCCAAACCCGCGTTTACCCAGAACCGTATGCGGGGCAAGCCGGGTCAGCGCACCCAAAACAGTATGACCCAGCCAACACTGCTCTGCTATATGACAGTCTCTGCCAAGGTAAACATCTCTTGCCAGCACAGACTGCGCGCCCACCACAGCCCCGGCCTCAATCACGCAGTTAGGGCCGACAATGACATACGGGCCCAGAACAGCCGAAGGATGCACAGATGAGGACGGGTCCACACGCACGGTATCGCCGCCGGGCATAACCGCCCCCGCTGCTGTATCGAATAGCGCCCAAAGAATGTCGGCATACGTCCGGCGCGGATTGTCACAAACCAGAACCGCTGCTTGCGGGCAGACAGACACCAGCTCATCAGCACAAGCGGGCGTGGTAAGACAGGCAAACATCACATCGACCGGCAACTGGCCAACAAGGCTGTCATCATAAAGCGCAATAAAGCTGCCCGTGACAGCGGCATAAGGCGTGCTGATATGCGTGAGGGTCACATCGTCAGGGCCAGAGAACAGCTGCACAGAAAACCGGCTGGCAATGTCTGCTGCAGTCAGTGAGCTATCAAATTTCAGATGCTCTGGTATGGTGCTCACTATCCTGACAATCCCTTAAGCGGCCTAGTTATCCTTCGGTGGCGTGACCTCAGTCACTTCGAAACGGGCGTCTTTGGTGCGTTCGTTCAACCGTTCCAGAACGATGGCGGTCAAATCCAGCTGGTTTCTGAAAATCAGGACATTGTCTCTGTTCAGGACCAGATCAAGTTTCCGTTCCTTGGCCACATCCCCCACAATTTCAAGAGCCAGATTGCGGAGCTTGTCCTGCGCTTGCTGAAACGCGTTATCCAGTGATTTGCGCTTTTGCTGAATTTCACGCTGGACATCGGCAACCTCGGCCTGGAACAGCCTGACCTCTTCATCAAAAGCGTCTTTTGACATCACATCGCGCTTGCTTTGCAAGGCCTTTTCGCGCGCCATAAGATCAACTTCACGGGCGGCAAAATCTTGCTGAAACTGCGCCCGCTTCTCATCTAAAAGCACCCGAACACTGCTTGTCGCCGTGGATTGGCGCAACACTTCTACAAGGTCAATTGTGCCGACACGTTCAATCGCAAACACAGCGTCATCAGGCGCATCAGCCTGTTGGGCTGTGCCTGGCACGGCAAACCCCGTAAGCAGTGCGAGTGCAAATCCACATGACGCCAGCCGGCGCAAAGCCAGTTTCAGCATGTCTACTCCCATTAATTAGAAACGTGTGCCAATGTTAAACTGGAACCGTTTTGTTCTGTCATGGCTTTCCTTACTGACCGGATCAGCCCAATAAAAGGTCAATGGCCCGATAGCGGTATCCCAGAGGAAGCCAAACCCAACGGTCTGACGCAGGGTGTTATCATTCGGTTTGGTTACGCCTTCTGGAAAATCTGTATCCCAGACGGAACCGAAATCAGAAAACACTGTCCACCGCACGCCCAAATCATCACTGATGCCGAGGCTGGAGATGACCTCAACCGAGCCTGAATAGACCTTGTTCCCGCCGACAGCTGAGTTTGAACCGGTATCACGCGGACCAATGCCGCCCCCGTCAAAGCCGCGCACCTTGCGCCCCCCTAAGGTAAAGCGTGAGCTTTGTGTGACCTTCTCTCCCAGGCCGTCAACATGGCCAAGCTCACCGCGAACGCCGAGCACGAGCTTGCGGAACGCAAAAGGTTGATAGTAGGCCGCGCGGAACCTGGATTTAAGGTAGGTTACATCACCGCCCAGGCCAGAATATTCCTCGGTAAGCTCATAAAGGCTGCCCTCGGAAGGGTCGAACCTGTTGTCCAGCGTGCTTCTGCCCAATGTGTAACGGGCAGAAGATGAGGTCAGGGTCTTGTTTTCCTCACCTGTCAGAGAGGTTGCGGTTGTGCTCTTCTGTTTCGCTGTATTAGAGGAGAGGTCGTAACCAATGCGGTGATAATAATCATCAGCCGCGTTAAAGAATACTGAGGTTGAAAACCCGGTGGTTTCCAGATCAACTGTATCGGCCTCTACGCTTTCATTAAACACTTCGATACTGCCGCGCAGATTGCGGTCAAGGAAATAGGGTTCTGTTAAGCCAACACGGTAATCTGCACGTGTATCAGACACAGACGCTGAGAACTTAACCGCCCGGCCGGAGCCCAGAAAATTCTTCTCATTAATCCCGAGCGTGACGGTACCCTTATCAATGCTTGAATAGCCGACACCAACCGAAAAATCGCCGGTTGGCTGTTCTTCAACGTCAACCCTGAGAACACTGGTATCCTCTGCACTGCCAGGAAGGGCTTCAACATTAACATTGCGGAAGTAACCCAGCCCCCTGATTTTACGCAAAGAGCGGTCAATTTTCAGCTGATTGAAGGAATCGCCTTCAACAATTTCCAACTCGCGGCGGATCACACTGTCCAGAGTGCGGGTATTGTTCACAACCTCAATCCGCTCAATATAATTCTTCTGGGCGGTACCAATACGGATCAGGATATCAATGGCCTGATCTTCAGGAAATGTAGCCGGTTCCGGAACGATGTTCACAAAGGCATAACCAAGATTACCAAGGGCGTTGGTGATGTTCAGCAAACCTTCTTCAACAAGGCGCGAGTCATACCATTCATCACGCTCCAGAGGCACATCATCCCGAAGCGCGGTTAAATCAAGATTTTCAATTTCAGAGGTAAACGAGATATCCCGAAGTTTATAGCGCGGGCCTTCTTCAATTGCGAACGTCACCGCAAACCCGGACCGGTCAGGCAACAGCCCGCCTTGCACACGTTCAACAGAGATATCCGCATAGCCTCTGGCCAGATAGAACTGGCGCAGCAGACGCACATCAAAATCAAGCCGGGCCGGGTCATATTTGTCTGAGCCGGACAGAAACGCCCACCACCGCCGTTCCCGGCTGGAGATCACCTGCCTGAGCGCATAGTCAGAAAATTCCTGATTGCCAATGAAGCGGATTGATTCAATTTTGATGAGCTCGCCTTCATTGACCTCAAAAACCAAATCAACGCGATTATTGTCCAACCGGATAACCTTTGGAACGACCTCTGCGGCAAACCGGCCAGACAGCCGGTAAATATTCAACAGCTTTTTCGAAGCGTTAACCGCAATATCACGGGTGTAGACGCGGCGGGGCTGAATATCCAGCTCTTCCAGCAACCGTTCATCTGACAGGACATCATTCCCCTCAATGCTGATCCGGTTGATGATGGGGTTTTCCTGGAGGCGGATCAGAACCGTGGTGCCCTCACGCGATATCGCAACATCGTTGAACAGGTCAGTGGCAAACAGGGCCGAAATTGCCTGATCGAGGGTGGCCAAGCCAATCTCATCACCAATCTGGAGCGGAAGATACGCCAGAACAGTGCCATCTGTTACCCGCTCATTACCCACAATATCGATCGCATCAACACGAAAGCGTTCACCTGATGAGGACTGCGCCAAGGACACGCCTGCTGTCAGCGTACTGACAATCAGGAAGCAGAAAACAACTATGTATTTTAGTTTCATCATCTTAAGATCAACCCTACCCCAGACCGTCTTGCGCCATTATAATCAGATTGTGAACAGATTGTGTAGTGAACATTACGCCTAAATCCCGTTCTGCTTTAGCCGTCAGGAAAATTGACGCATGATGTCATAGACGGTTACACACACCATCAAGGTAAGCAGCAGTGCGATACCGCCGCGCATCAACACCGCCTGAAACGCTTCTGGCAAAGGCCTGCCGATAACCGCTTCAATAGCAAAAAACAGCAAATGCCCGCCATCCAATGCCGGAATGGGAATCAGATTCACCAAGCCCAGATTAATCGAAATCAGGGCCATGAAAATCAAAAAGCCGACCACACCCTGGCGCGCCGCATCAGCCGAAAATTCAGCGATACGCACAGGCCCGCCGATCTCACCTTCATTGGCCTGCCCACTGACCAGCCGCGTCAAACCGCGCACCATCATATAGGTCATTTGTGCTGTATCTGTTGCCGCGTGAACAACAGATTCAGATAAGCCTAAACGCCTGAACTCCCCTTCAGCAGATCGCACACCGAGCTGGCCGAAATCCACTTTAAGCTGTTCTGAATACACCGTTTTCGGCGTTACTGTCAGGGTCTTGCGGGTATCAAGCCGGTCAACTTCAAACACCAACGGGCGCCCTGGGCTTTCAAATACAACCGTGCGCAATGTGCTGAAATCATCGATTTTGATCCCATCAACAAACAAAACCCTGTCGCCTGTCTCCAGCCCGGCTTCCTGTGCCGCGCTGCCGTCAATAACCTCGCCGATTGTCGGCGGAATGAAAGCCTTGCCAACGCCCATATAGACAATCGCAAACAACAAGATACCAAAGATGAAGTTCGCCGCCGGCCCAGCCGAAACAATGGCCATACGGGCCCAAACTGAGGCAGCGGCAAAGCTGCCCTTCACCGCGGTTGCGCCAGCAGAGGGCACGCTGGCCGCGTTTTCATCGCCGCGCATTTTCACATATCCACCCAATGGCAGAGCCGCAAAACGCCAACGCGTTCCATGCCGGTCAACCCGGGCAAACAATTCAGGGCCAAACCCAATTGAAAACACCTCAACGATGACACCTGATTTGCGGGCAACCCAATAATGCCCCAGTTCATGAATAAACACGACCGGGGTCAGGATAGCCAGAAATGCAAGGATATACTCCACAGCGGTACCTTTTTTGTCTGCTCAGAACGATGGATCTGCACGTTTCGCCTTACTCTCTACAGCAAAATTCATGCCTTTAACAGAGGTTTACGCCCACGGTTGCGGTAAAGTTGGCGCTGTAATGGCGCTAAACAGACACAGCGCGGCGCACATCTCTGTCCAGAGCAATCACATCATCAATATTGGCCGTTCCAGGACAGCCCGAAAAACGGGCCAGCGCGTCTTCAACAACACCGGCGATTTGTGTGAAGCCTATCTTGTTGTCTAAAAACGCCGCAACGGCCACCTCATTAGCAGCGTTCAGGACAACCGCCTGTTCTGGGTCTGCCGACATCGCCTCACGGGCCAGCGCAAAACACGGAAACCGGTCCAGATCAATTTCGGCAAAATCAAGCCGCGCCAGCGCTACTAAATCAAGCTTTTCTGCCTGCCAGGGCAGCCGGTGCGGATAATCAAGCGCATAGGATATCGGGATTCGCATATCCGCTGCCCCCAGATGAGCAAGGCAACTGCCATCTTTGAAATGAACCAAGCCATGGATAATTGACTGTGGGTGAATAACCGCCTTGATATTGGCGGCGGGCAGGCCAAACAACCATTTCGCTTCTATCAGCTCAAGGCCTTTGTTCATTAAGGTGGCGCTGTCAATCGTAACCTTCGGGCCCATAGACCAGTTCGGATGGTCAAGGGCTTGCTCACGGCTTACCGCCTGCATATCCGTTCTTGTAAACTGGCGGAACGGCCCGCCAGACGCGGTCAGCACAATTTCATCGACAGTGCCCTGCTCTTCACCTTTCAAACACTGAAAGATAGCGCTGTGCTCAGAATCAACAGGCAGGATAGAAGCGCCGGTCTCGGCCAGCAACGGCATAATGAGATGGCCGGCGGCAACCAGCGTCTCTTTGTTGGCAAGGGCAATTTGCTGACCAGCCTGAACAGCCGCATAAAGCGGGGCAAGACCAGCTATCCCAACAATCGCCCCAACAACACAGTCAACAGGTTGGCGAGCCAAGTCAATCAGCGCCTCAGCGCCTGCGCGCACCTCAATGCCAGTTCCCGCCAGGCTGTCTGCCAGCGCGCTGTAATGGGCCTCATCAGCGATCACGACACATTCAGGACGGAATTCCACTGCCAGACGGCTGAGCTCTTGATAATTGCTGTGCGCTGTCAGGCCTTTAATTCTGAACCGGTCGGGGCAGTCATGGGTGCATTCACGCACCAGCTGCAAGGTGCTTTCACCAACCGAACCGGTTGCCCCAAAAAGGGTTATTGACCTGTTTTCTGACATCCCTGCCCCTTTGCCGGCGGCCTACAGCCCTGAAACCTGGAGCCAAACCGGCGTGAAATGAACAGCATCCGCCAGCATCACGACCGGCAACGCCGCCAAATAGCCGTCAAACCTGTCCAGTGCGCCGCCATGACCAGGCACGAATGAGCCGCTATCCTTAATTCCCAGCCTTCGTTTCAGGCTGGATTCAAACAAATCGCCGGACTGAGCCAGCACACAAACCCCCACCGCAAAAACTAAACTGGCAAGCCCGGGCAAAACCGCCCCGAACATCACCGAAAGCCCGGCCACCACAAGAAGAGAGCAAGCCAGCCCGCCAACAGCCCCTGACCATGTTTTTGACGGGCTTATGTGCGGGGCAAGTTTAGGCCCACCAAATACACGGCCAAACAAATAGGCACCCACATCCCCCGCCGAGATAACCGCAGCAAGACAGATCAGAACCAGATGGCCGCCATCTTTGGCCAACATTGCCCCGAGGCTGAAGCTGGCCAGAAACAAAAGGCTGACAAAGGTGTGTTCACCTCGCTTGTTCAACACAAGGGCGGCCCCCCATAGTCCGGTGCCGACAAGCGCAGCCTGCAGACCAGACAGAGGCAAATAGGCCGGCCAGAACGCCAAAACAAGCACAGCCCATAACCCTTTATCCAGCCAGCCGCGCTGCGCGCCTCTCAGCATCACAACCGCCTCATATGCCAGCCAGCCAATGGCGGCGCAGCCCGCAAGCGCGGACAGCGGCTGACCATAAACCATTGCGATGAGCAAGGGGATAAAATAAAGAGAACCGATAAGCCGCGCCCGCAAATCCCCAGAGGAGGCCATATCAGGCTCTTTTGATGGCGTCTAAGTTGCCGGCGCTGCCAACAGGGTCGCCGCCATACCGTCTGTCTCTGCTGTAATAGTCTTTTATCGCTACAGATAAGTCCTGAGCAGTGAAATCAGGCCATAATACATCAGTGAAATACAGCTCTGCATAGCTCATTTCCCACAGCAGGAAGTTAGACAGCCGCATCTCACCGCCGGTTCGGATCAACATATCCACATCAGGAAGCTGCTTTGTGTTCAGCTTCATCTCAAAATCATGCTGGTCCAGCTGGCCGGCATCACCCTGCTCGCGCAGAGCAGCCTGAGCCGCGTTAAGGATATCCTGGCGGCCGCCATAATTTACAGCGATGGTAAGGGTCAGACTTGAACAGGCGCTGGTCTTCTCCTCAGCCGCTGCGAACAGGGCCTGAAGTTCATCATCAAAAGCGCTTCTGTCGCCGATGATCAACAGCCTGATGTCATCATCGACAAGCTGCTGGACATCATTCTGCAAAAAGCCCCGCATCAGGCCAATAAGGCCCGATATCTCAGCTTGTGAGCGCTTCCAGTTTTCAGAGGAAAACGCGAATACCGTCAGGTAATCAACACCGTGTTCAGCAACCGATCTGGCAATGGTCTTCAGGTTCTGCGCCCCTTCATCATGGCCGGCAAGCGCACGCAAGGTATGCTGGCGCGCCCAGCGCCTGTTGCCGTCCATAATGATAGCCAAATGTTTCAACGCCATTAACCCTACCTCACACGCTCAGAATATCTTTTTCCTTTTGAGCAAGCATATCGTCAATCTGCGTAATATGACTGTCGGTCATCTTCTGCACGTCATTTTCCAGACCATGACGTTCATCTTCAGACATACCGCCTTCTTTTTCTGCTTTTCGAACGGCCTCAATCGCATCACGGCGGATGTTTCTGATCGCCACGCGCCCGGCTTCAGCGTATTTACCGGCAACTTTTACCATTTCTTTGCGCCGATCCTCGCTCAAATCGGGAACAGGGATACGAATAACATTGCCTTCTGTTTGCGGGTTGAGACCCAGGCCGGATTCGCGAATAGATTTTTCCACCACATCTGTCAGGCCCGCATCCCATACTGTAACTGTCAGCAGACGGGATTCAGGAACTGAAATATTGCTGACCTGGTTTAGCGGCATCTTTGAGCCATAGGCATCAACAGAAACAGGATCCAGCATCGCTGTTGAAGCTCTGCCCGCCCGGAGACCTGAAAAATCGTTCGACAGACTGGAAACCGACGCATCCATTCTGCGGCTCACATCATTCATATCGATCATAAGGACCTCTTTTAAGCTTTTGTTAATGTTTTATGTCATCTCAAACCTGAAATGACTACCGGCTACCCGCTTCATTGACAAGGGTAAATGCGCCTTCATGCTTCAAAACACGCTGAAACCCGCCAGAATCAGAAATGGAGAAAACCAAAATCGGAATATCGTTTTCACGCGAGAGAGAAATGGCAGATGCATCCATGACTTTCAGGTCACGAGACAGAACATCCATGTAGCTAAGCGCATCAAACCGCTTTGCATCAGCATGTTTTTCAGGGTCGGAGTCATACACCCCGTCGACCCGTGTTCCCTTCAGCAGCGCATCACAATTCATCTCTGATGCTCTGAGCGCAGCGGCCGTATCAGTCGTGAAGAACGGGTTACCAGTACCAGCAGCAAAAATAACAATCCGCCCTTTTTCCATATGACGCATGGCCCTTCGCCGGATATACGGCTCACACACCGCGCTTATCGGCAGGGCAGACATTACCCGCACAGGAACATCCTTTTGTTCAAGCGCGCTCTGCATCGCCAACGCGTTCATCACCGTTGCCAGCATGCCCATATAATCGCCAGTAGCCCGTTCCATGCCGGCCGCCGCCCCTGACACACCGCGGAAAATATTACCGCCGCCAATAACCAGGCTGACCTCAATGCCCTGTTCGACCACACCCTTAATCTCATCAGCCACGCGCGAAACCATATCAGTATCAATCCCATAGGCCTGTTTGCCCATCAGGGATTCGCCGGATATCTTTAAAAGAACGCGCTTGTAAGTGAAACTGGTCATTTCGGGTCTATTCCTGACAAAGGGGAAGCTGAATGCGGTTCAGCCAGACGGGGCTATCATGACATTAAACGGACCGATAGAAAAGGGCCGCAGATATAATTTGCCCCCAAACCGGAACCGGCCTGGGGGCGAAATCTTCACAAGGTAAAAACAGCCCCGCTTAATTGCCAAGTTGGGCAGCAACCTCAGCGGCGAAATCTGTTTCTTCTTTTTCAACACCTTCACCAAGGCTGAACTGGCCAAAGGCTGTCATCGCGATATCTGCACCGGCGTCCTTTGCCGCTGCCTCAATAACGCCTTTCACTTTGCTTTCGCCGTCAATCACGAACGTCTGCTCCAGAAGAACAACTTCCTCGTAATATTTACGCATCCGGCCTTCAACCATCTTTTCGGCGATTTCCTGCGGCTTGCCAGACGCTTTCGCCTGCTCGATCAAAACATCACGCTCACGCTGAACCATCGCCGGGTCCAGATCGTCAACAGACAGTGATGCAGGTGATGTGGCCGCAATATGCATCGCCAGCTGCTTGCCAAGCGCGGTCAGCGCCGCTTCATCAGCAGATGAAGACAGACCGACCAGAACGCCAATGCGGCCAAGGCCGTCTGCTACGGAATTATGCATGTAGGGAACCACCAGACCAGCATCAACAGAAACCTTCTGCATCCGGCGCAGGGTCATATTCTCGCCGATAGTGGCAATTTTCTGGGTCAGTTCTTCTTCAACAGTCCGGCCGGTGCCCGGAAAGTCTGTCGCCTTCAGCGCGTCCAGATCAGCCACACCCAGCGCCAGTTCAGACAAGGTCTTGGCAAAGCCCTGGAATTCATCATTACGTGAAACGAAATCTGTTTCAGAATTCAGCTCAATCAGGGCGCCAACAGTGCCCGATACGCTGGCCGCAACCAGGCCTTCTGAGGCCACACGGCCAGATTTCTTGGCAGCAGCCGCCAGACCCTTGGTGCGCAGCCAATCAACCGCGGCGTCCATATCACCGTTGGTTTCGTTCAGCGCCTTTTTGCAGTCCATCATGCCAGCGCCGGACTTCTCGCGGAGTTCTTTTACTTGTGCAGCAGTTACGCTCATTTTCTTTATTCCCTTATCAATCCAGAGGACAGAAGAGACGGCCATTCCACACGAAACGGCCGATCTCAAAAATTATCGCCTATCAGGCGGAGGTGTCAGTTCAATGACAACCAGCTGTTATGCAGAGGCCTGTTCAGCCCCTTCACTAGCGGGAGCAGCGTCCGCAGGAGCAGCTTCTGGGGCGGCCTCAGGGCCAGCTTCAGGAGCCGCTTCAGCAACAGCAGGTTCCTGCGGGGCAACTTCTGCTGCACCAATATCAGAACCGCTGGCCATCATTTCGGCCTGCAGACCATCCAGAACAGTCGCCTGCGCCAGCTCGCAATACAGGGTGATCGCCCGCATCGCATCATCATTGCCCGGAATTGGGAAATCAACACCGGCCGGGCTGGCGTTACTGTCGATAACAGCAACCACGGGGATGTTCAGCTTATTGGCTTCCAGTACCGCGATATCTTCTTTGTTGGTGTCCAGAATGAACAGCATATCTGGCAGGCCGCCCATTTCCTTGATCCCGCCAAGGGTCAGCTCAAGCTTGTCGCGTTCACGGGTCAGCTGCAGAATTTCCTTCTTGCCCAGCTGGTTTACTTCATCACTGGACAGACGAGCTTCCAGGTCGCGCAGACGCTTAATAGACTGAGATACAGTTGCCCAGTTGGTCAGCATGCCGCCGAGCCATCTGTGGTTCACGTAATACTGACCGCAGGCTTTGGCTGTTTCCGCAATTTTATCTGATGCGGCCCGCTTGGTGCCGACAAACAGAATGCGGCCGCCTTTTGCTGCTGTATCGCGCATAGCTGCCAGAGCGCGGCCAAGAAGCGGCACGGTCTGTTGCAAGTCAAGAATGTGAATGCCATTACGCTCGCCAAAAATGAATGGTTCCATCTTTGGGTTCCAGCGTCTGGTGTGATGTCCGAAATGCACCCCTGCTTCAAGCAATTGGCGCATGGTAAATGTAGGCGCAGCCATGATATAACTCCTTTTCCGGTTGAACCTCCATGAGAGTTGATAAAGAGATGATCTCTCACCGGATGGACTGCACAGAATTTGCTGAACAGGCCACTCTCATGTGTGACGTTGGTCGCTTCTTAGCTTAACAGGGGCAAAAAAGCAAGCACAGAAGTGAACTTGAAGCGGCTTTTTGAAGGGGAAGGCAGTCTCAGATATCCTGTATCCGGTTAATGCCGCGGATGGATTTCAGCTTTTCACGCAGGCCGCCACTGAGCCGGAATTTATAGGCCAGTGATATTTCGACCGTTTCTGCGCCTGTTTCCACATAGAATTTGAGCGGGGCGTGGCCGCCGCCATCTTCCCGCAGAACCGCCTTGATATCTGGCAAACAGCGTTCATCATCAATCCAGAGCCCAAGTCCCGTATGATGCTGGGCAATCACATCTTCCAGAGGTTGCAGACGCACCCCTAACAGCCTCACTGTCTCATTTTCAAGGCGCGCATCTGCAGTGACCAATACAGCCGCCTCGCTCTTCAGCACATCGCGATGCTGCAGCAAAACTTCGGAGAACAACGTCACCTCAAACAGGCCGGCCTTATCCGTCAATTGAACAAAGGCAAATCTGTTGCCTTTAGATGAAATGCGTTCCTGAACAGACGAGACCTGACCGGCCAAGCGCAAGCGGGCGTTAGCCTGCCCGGCCATCACCTCATCAAGACGGTCTGAGCGGACAATTGAGAGCCGGTCCAGATGAGCTTCATATTCATCCATCGGGTGCGAGGACAGATACAAGCCCAACGCTTCAAACTCCAGCCGCAACTTGTCCGCCTGGGTCCAATCCGGCCCGTCAGCAAAGCGAAAAGCAGGCACAGCATCAGGAGCATCACCGCCAAACAGGCTGTTTTGATCAGATTCGGCCTCGCGGCGGAAAAATTCAGCTTGCGAAAGCAGTTGTTCAATCGCCTCAAACGTCTGCCGCCGGTTATTATGAATCGAATCCAGAGCCCCCGATTTGACCAGATTTTCAAGCTGGCGTTTATTGCAGGCATCCCGCGGCATCCGCTTTGCCAGATCAACAAGCGAGGTAAACGGGCCGCCTTCTGCGCGTTCACGGGTCAGCTTGTCCATCGCCTCTGCCCCGACATTGCGGATGGCCCCCAACGCGTACCGCAGCGCCAGCTTGTCCTCTGCTGCCTGTTCAACCTTGAAAGCCGGGTCAGACTGGTTCAGGTCAGGCGGGAGAACATCTATCTGTTTATAAAGACAATCCTGCCTGAACACGGCCAGCTTATCGGTGTTACCGTAATCAAGGGTCATGGACGCGGCCATGAATTCAACCGGGAAATTAGCCTTCAGCCAGGCGGTCTGATAGCACACAAGAGCATAGGCCGCGGCGTGAGATTTGTTAAAGCCATAGCCGGCAAATGAGGCGATTTGGTCAAAAATATCAGAGGCCAGCTTGGCGTTAATACCGTTCTCCCCTGCCCCTTTGACAAAGATGTCCCGTTGCTGGTCCATCTCCTCCTTGATTTTCTTCCCCATCGCGCGGCGCAGCAAATCCGCCCCGCCAAGCGTATATCCGGCCAGATCGCGCGCCGCCTGCTGGACCTGTTCCTGATAAATCATAATACCATAGGTTTCCGACAGGATCGGCTCCAGCAATTCATGCATATACGCGACATCTTCGCGGCCGTGCTTACGGCTGATATAGGCGGGGATATTTTCCATCGGGCCTGGCCGGTACAACGCCACCACCGCGATAATGTCTTCAAACCGGTCAGGCTTCAGCCCGCGCAACACGTCGCGCATGCCGCTTGATTCCAACTGAAACACCCCGACCGTATCGCCGTCTGTCAGCATCTGAAAGGTTTTCACATCATCCAGCGGAATGCTGTTAATATCCAGATCAAGGCCGCGCTGTCTGATCAAGGCAACCGCCTTATCGATCACGGTCAGGGTTTTCAGCCCCAGAAAGTCGAATTTGACCAGACCGACCTGTTCAACCGCCTTCATATTGAACTGTGTCACCGGCATATCAGAGCGCGGGTCACGATATACAGGCACCAGTTCAGGCAGATATCTGTCGGCGATCACCAGACCAGCGGCATGGGTTGAGGCATGCCGATACAAGCCTTCCAATTTAATCGCTGTTGAGATCAGATGGGCGACCTGTTCTTCGGTATCATGCAGGGAACGCAGCTCATCCTCTGAGGCCAAAGCCTGCTGGATTGTGGTGGGTTTGGCCGGGTTGTTCGGGACCAGCTTGGCAATCCGGTCCACCTGGCCATAGGGCATATCCAGAACCCGGCCCACATCACGTAAGGCCGCACGCGCCTGAAGCGTTCCGAAGGTGATAATCTGGGCTACCCGGTCCCGGCCGTATTTTTCCTGCACATAACGGATCACTTCCTCACGCCGTTCCTGACAGAAATCGATATCGAAGTCAGGCATGGATACCCGTTCAGGGTTCAAGAAACGTTCAAACAGCAAGCCCCAGCGAATGGGGTCTAGGTCTGTGATCAGCAAGGCCCAGGCCACCACAGAGCCCGCCCCCGACCCCCGACCAGGCCCAACCGGAATCTGTTGCTGTTTGGCCCAACGGATGAAGTCGGACACAATCAGGAAATAGCCTGGAAAACCCATATTGATGATGATATCCAGCTCTACGGTCAGGCGATCTGTATAGATTTTTTCCTGTTCCGGACTGCCGTCAAAATAGCTGTTCGGCAAGGCTTTCAGCGCGGCAAGCCGATCCCGCAAACCATCTTCAGCCAGGCGGCGCAATTGCGCGTTTTCATCATCTGCTTCAGTTGAGGGCAAAATGGGTTTGCGCTGACCAACAACAAAGGCACAGCGTTTTGCGATTAACAACGTGTTCTCAACAGCCTCAGGCAAGTCAGCGAACAGCTGTTTCATTTGATCTGCGGTTTTATAATAATGCTGCGAGGTGATGCCCACATCAGCCATGCTGGCCAGACGTTCTGAATTGGCGATACATTGCAACACCCGCTGCGGAACATGCATCTGCTCGGTTTCAAAATGACAATCATTTGTGGCGACTATCGGCAGTCCTGTCTCATCAGCGGCAGCCAGCAACAGGTCTTCTGCCGCCGCCTGTTCAGGCAGACCATGGCGTTGAAGTTCGAGGAACGCCCGCTCACCAAACACAGATTTCAGCCAGTCTGTCCGCCGCCGCACCGTTTTCTGCTGACCCTGGGCAGCCGGCAAGCCAACAAAACCGTGCCGGTAGCCGCCAGACAGGACCAGAAGGCCGGCCGCGTTCTGGGCCAGCAGTTCAGTTGAAATCTCCGGTTTCTGGGCCGGGTCTGTTGCCAGCAGGGCTTGTGAGATCATGTCGCTGAGATGTATGTAGCCAGCCTCGCTCTGGGCTAGAAGCACCACCTCGCCAACGCCCTCAGCATCGACCACATCGACCACAGCACCAATAATCGGCTGCACTCCGGCTTTCATCATCTTCTGTGAAAATTCAAACGCACCAAACAGATTAAAGCTGTCGGTGATGGCCACAGCCGGCTGGCTGTCAGCCGCCGCCAGTTCCGCCAAATTGCTTATACGCAAAGTGCTTTCAGACAGGGAATAGGCAGAATGAACCCGCAAATGCACAAAGCCGGCATGCCCTGAACAGACAGCTGCTGCTTCAGGATGCGGGCTAAGTTCGTTCATGGCCGGGCCTTTTGAATAATCTGTCCCTGTTCAAGTTCCAGAACCTCATCCATCATCGCGGCCAGTTTTTGGTTGTGGGTAACAATTAACGCGGCGGTCTGGGTGCCATGAACAATCTTCTGTAACGCCTGAAACACAGTCTCGCCTGTCTCTGGGTCGAGGTTGCCTGTCGGTTCATCCGCCAGCAGGATATCCGGCGCATTTGCCACCGCACGGGCAATGGCGACACGTTGCTGCTCGCCGCCGGAAAGCAAGCCAGGCCGGTGTGTCGCCCGTTCAGACAAACCAACCATCCCCAACAAAAGCCGGGCACGCTCCTCAGCCTCGGCCTTCGCCAGACCATTCAGCATTTGCGGGATCATGATGTTTTCTGTGGCGCTGAATTCGGGAAATAATCGGTGAAACTGGAACACCATGCCAATATGCCGCCGCCGCACTTGTGTGCGTTTACGTTCTGACAGGGTGCTGGCGTTGGTCCCGGCTACCCAAATCTGGCCAGAACCGGGCTGTTCCAGAAGCCCGGCCAGATTAAGCAAAGTGGTCTTGCCGGCCCCGGATGGACCAACCAAAGCGGTAATGCGGCCCGGGCGCAGGGCCAGATTTACATCGCTTAACACGTCTATCCGGTTGCTTGCCTGAACATACCCATGGCTGACGCCTTCGAGCCTTAGAATGGCGTTTGCCTCACTCATAGCGCAACACCTCAGCCGGAGAAATACTGGCCGCCCGCCAGGCCGGATACAGGCTGGCCACAAAGCTGAGCACAAGGGCCATCACCACCACTGAAACCACTTCTGAGACATCCACCACAGCCGGCAATTTGGACAGATAATAAATCTCTGCCGGAAACAGGGTGGTGTCTGCCAGCCGTTCAATACCTTGCTTGATGCTGTCGATATTCCAGCATACCAGAAGCCCCAGACATGTCCCGAACAAGGTACCGATGCTGCCGATACTGGCCCCGGTGACCAGGAAAATCCGCATCACAGATGCCGAACTGGCCCCCATTGAGCGCAATACCGCGATATCCGCATTCTTTGACCTGACCAGCATAATCATAGAGGAGACGATATTAAACGCGGCGACCAGAATAATCAGGGTGAGGATTAAGAACATCACATTGCGTTCCACCTGCAGCGCATTGATGAAAGTGCGGTTTTTTTCCTGCCAGTCAAACAGGCGATAAGATTGGCCAAGCTGAGCCCGGACGGCCGCAGAAACCCTGTCAATCTGCAAGGGGCTGCTGGAATACAGCTCAATCCCGGTAACCGCCTCTGGCAGCGCAAAAAAGGATTGCGCGGCGGAAAGCGGCATAAAGATAAAGCTGCTGTCATATTCATGCATACCCACCTTGAACAGGCCAGCGATGGTATAAGATCGGCGTGTGGGCACAGTGCCAAAGGCAGTAGTGCGCCCCTTTGCCGATAACAGGCTTATCTGGTCGCCAGGCTTGACCCCTAGCCGGAACGCCATGGTCTCGCCTATCAGCAGGCCGTCATCATCCCGGAATGCGGAAATAGCCTGTTGTGACAGGCTGTCCCAGAGCGGCTTTCTGGCGGCCAGATCTGACCAAATCACGCCGCGCACAACCCCGCCGAGCGCGTTTCGTGGTGAGGTCGCCATAACCTGGCCTTGAATCTGCGGTGTGGCCGCAACAATGGTCGGAATTTCAGACAGGCGGAAGGAAACCTCATTGTAGTTTTCCAACGGCCGGCCATCTGCCGAAAAGACGCCGATATGCCCGTTCAGACCCAAAATCCGGTCAATTAATTCAGCCCGAAAGCCGTTCATCACGCTCATCACGATTATCAGGGTCGCCACCCCCAAAGTAATTCCCAGAAACGAGAACCAGGCAATGACAGAGATAAACCCTTCGGCACGCCGGGCGCGCAGATAGCGAAACGCCAGAAACCTCTCTACAGGTCTGATGATCATGCTGCTCCCTCGCCGGTTTGGTTATCAGTTATCGGCCTGCCCATAAAAATCTTTTATCCCGATAGTGCGGCAAGAAGCCGGGCCGGGGCCTGGTCGAGGCTGACCTCTTCGGTCTCGCCGGTTTGCCTGTTTTTCAGTTCAACCACGCCCCGATCCACAGATCGCGGCCCTGCCACCACCTGCCACGGCAGGCCGATTAAATCCATAGAGGCCAGTTTTGCGCCAGCCGAGTCTGTGCTGTCATCAAGCAGCACATCAAATCCGGCCTCACGGCATTTAGCATACAGCGCTTCGGTGATGGTGTCAGTCCCGTCATGACCAGGTTTCAGATTGACAATGCCGGCGTCAAACGGGCTGATGCTGGCGGGCCAGATAATGCCCCTGTCGTCGTGGCTGGCCTCAATTACAGCACCAACCAGGCGCGAAACACCAATTCCGTATGAGCCCATATGAAGCTCTGTCATCTCACCATCAGGACCAGACACGGTGGCGCCCATTTTATGCGAATATTTAGTGCCAAAATAGAAGATATGACCAACCTCAATCCCGCGTCTGGTGAGCAGGTCAGCCTCAGCCACCGGACAGCTTGCCGGGTCGTGGGTTTCATCTGTCTTGGCATATAATGAGGTGAACCGGTCAACTACAGGCTGGAGGTCTTCATCATAATTGATATCTGCGACCAGATTGGTCTGCTCCCAATCCTTGTGGAAGAACACGCCGCTTTCACCAGTATCGGCCAAAATGATAAATTCATGACTGAGGTCGCCGCCGATAGGCCCGGTATCAGCTTCCATCGGGATAGCGGTCAGCCCAAGCCGGGCGAAGGTCTTCAGATAGGCCACAAACATCCGGTTATAGGCCTGGCGCGCGCCGTCTTGTGTTAAATCAAAGGAATAGGCATCTTTCATCAGGAATTCGCGCCCGCGCATTACACCAAACCTAGGGCGGACCTCATCACGGAATTTCCACTGGATATGATATAGGTTCAGCGGCAGCGCCTTATAGCTTTTCAGATGCGTGCGGCAAATATCGGTGACCTGTTCTTCATTGGTCGGGCCATACAGCATATCGCGGTCATGCCGATCCTTGATGCGCAGCATTTCCAGCCCGTAATCATCATAGCGGCCGGATTCCTGCCATAACTCAGCCGGCTGAATAGTCGGCATCTTAATTTCATGCGCACCAGCAGCGTTTTGTTCCGCACGGACAATCTGCTCAATCTTGCTGAGCACCTTCAGGCCCAGCGGCAGCCAGGAATAAATCCCGGCACTGGATTGCTGGATCATGCCGGCTCTCAACATCAGGCGATGAGAGACGATTTGCGCCTCTTTTGGGTTTTCTTTTAACACAGGAAGAAAATACTGGGTCAGACGCATGAAACCTCGCTACCGAAACAAAAATGATACGCAAAAAATTATTCTCAGGCAGACAATGCCACAGCCTTTAAAACAGCGGGCATCAGCTGCTGCACAAAACCGCTACACTGTACGAGGAAGTAAGCTGTCTATGCAAGTGTTCTTGAGCAGCGGCAAGGGGCTGTTAAGAGCGGTTTATCAGCGCTGTATATGTATTCTGCTGAAAATTTGTGATACAGCTGTGAAAACAAATTTTCCCGCAACCAAGGGCCCGAGCCCAAATCAGTTCAGACCGAGACCACGCAGATGACAGAATCGACATATCCGACCCTTCGTATGAGACGGCTGAGGCAGGCGGGCTTCATCCGTGACATGGTTCAGGAACACCATTTGCGCCGTTCTGACCTCATCTGGCCGTTGTTTGTCTGTGACGGTGACAAGGTCAGCGAGGATATCGCCAGCATGCCTGGGGTGAAACGGCATTCAGTTGACCTGGTTGTTGAGCAGGCAAAGACAGCTGTCCAGCTGGGGATCCCGGCTGTTGCGCTGTTTCCGAAAACACCTGAGGGATTGAAAGACGCTGACGGCAGTGAAGCCCTGAGAGCAGATAACCTGGTCTGTCAGGCAGTGCGGGCCGTGAAGTCAGCCTGTCCGGAGCTGGGCCTTATCTGTGATGTGGCACTTGACCCTTACACCGACCATGGTCATGACGGGGTGCTGGATAAGGACGGCAGAATCGTCAATGACAGAACTGTTGAAAAGCTGGTTGAGCAGGCCCGCCTTCTGGCAGAAGCGGGCTGTGATATCATCGCCCCGTCCGATATGATGGATGGCCGTATCGGGGCTATCCGCAGCATGCTGGAAGAGCGCGGCCATCACGACATGCTGATTCTGTCCTATGCTGCAAAATATGCCTCTGCCTTCTATGGCCCGTTCAGAGACGCGGTTGGGGCAGGACGCAAGCTGGGCGGAGACGGCAAGAAAACCTATCAGATGAACCCGGCCAATACAGATGAAGCCCTGCGTGAGGTCGCCTTGGATATTGCAGAAGGGGCGGATATGGTGATGGTGAAACCCGGCCTGCCCTATCTGGATATCATCAGGCGCGTTTCAGATGAGGTTTCGGTGCCCTGTTTTGCCTATCAGGTGTCCGGCGAATATGCGATGATGCAGGCCGCTATAAAGGCTGGATGGCTGGATGAAGAGGCTGTGATTTTTGAAGGGCTGACGGCCTTCAAGCGCGCCGGGGCAAGCGGTATATTAACCTACTTCGCGCCTTATGTTGCCGAACGGCTGAACCGCGAATAAACCGGCGGCAAACCGGCGTCTGCTTCTGATCTGAACAAAAACTGGTCGGATTTCCTGACTCTGAAACCCTTAACGGCGGTAGTCTGAGAGGAAAATCGGTGTCGTGAAGGAGACTGACATGACCGGCCCCTCAGCAGATGATATCCATGCCGCCGCAGACGCGTTGTCTGGTCAGGTAATCACAACCCCTACCCTGCCCGCCCCGGCCTTGTCACGTTTATTGGGGTGCGATTTGTATCTGAAGCATGAACAGCTTCAATATACCTCATCTTTCAAGGCTCGCGGGGCGTATCTGGCAATGATGGCGCTGAGCAAAGAGCAGCGCAAAAAAGGCGTGATCACCATGTCTGCAGGCAATCATGCACAGGCAGTCGCCTTTCATGCCCAGAACTTAGGTATTCACGCCACCATTGTGATGCCGAAACAGACGCCTTTTGCCAAGATGGAGCGAACAAGGGCCTATGGCGCGGATATCGTGCTGGAAGGGCGCAATCTGAACGAGTGTGAACAGACCGTTGCTGTGTTGCAGAAGGAGCATGGTTACGCCCTTATTCATCCATATGATGATTTTCATGTAATTCGCGGTCAGGGCACAGTGGGCCTGGAAATTCTGCAGGCTGTTCCCGACCTTGACTGTCTGGTTGTGCCCATCGGCGGCGGCGGCCTGATTGGCGGAATTTCAACCATTGCCAAAGCGTTGCGGCCGGATATTGAAGTTATTGGCGTTGAGGCTGAACTTTACGCATCGATGACGCAGACCCTGGCCGGGCAAACCCCGGCGGTTGGCGGTGAGACCATTGCAGAAGGAATCGCGGTCAAAGTGCCGGGGGCCCTGACCCTCCCGCTGGCAAGAGCGTTAGTGGATGATATTCTGCTGGTTACAGAACAACAGCTGGAATGGGCTGTCGGCACGCTGGCCGAACAACAGCGGATTATCGCCGAAGGGGCCGGGGCGGCCGGTATCGCCGCGCTATACGGGCATGCAGACAGGTTTGCCGGAAAAAAAGTCGGCGTGGTGATTTGCGGCGGCAATATTGATATGCGGCTTCTGGGCACCATTTTGAACCGAAACATGATGTCTGACGGGCGTCTGGTCAGGCTGAGAATCGATATTTCTGATGAGCCGGGAATGCTGGCCTCAATTTCTACAGCCATAGGCGGCTGCGGCGGCAATATTGTGGAGATTTATCATCAGCGTATGTTCTATGATGTGCCCGCAAAACTGGCTAAGATTGACGCTGTTGTTGATACCAGAGGCCAGGCGCATGTTGAGGAAATTATCGCCGCGCTGAGAGACCGGCAATTCCGCGTCTCGGTGATTGATGAGCAATCTTCTTGACGCTGGTCGCTCCAGTCCTTGAAAAGAGTGTCGTTAATGGCTTGTAAAACCCCCTAATTTATTTGACAGTTAATCCATGGACCAGGCTAAGACGATTTTTACGCAGTTACCGTTACGTTTGCGCGTCACCCGCAGCCAGAAATGTGCGTATCTGGCAGAACAGACCGAACAACGGCTGGCAACAGACATATCCGAACACCCGTATGCGCATGACCGGTTGGCAGAAACAGGTTTTCGCCGGGTTGAAAACTGGGTCTATAAGCCAGCCTGCCCGGGGTGTAATGCCTGTCAGCCAATCCGCGTGAAAACAGAGGCGTTCACGCCTTCACGCAATATTGCCCGCATCCGGGCCGCGAACAAGGATTTGCGACGGGTGGCCTCGCATGGCCAGCTTACCCTTGAGCATTATGATATGTTTCAGCGGTATCTGGGTTATCGGCATGAAGACGGCCAAATGGCCAGCATGAGCTTTGATGAATTTTCAGCCATGATCCTGAACAGCCCGATAGAGACAAGCCTGACCGAATATCTGGACCAGGACAATCGCCTGATGGGCTGTATTCTGGTGGACCAGCAACGTGACGGGCTGAGCGCGGTCTACAGCTTTTTCCAGCCTGACCAGACCAAACGGTCTTTGGGCAGTTTCATGATCGTCGATTTGATAGACAGATGCAAAGCGATGGGCTTGCCGTATGTCTATCTCGGCTACTATATCGAGCAAAGCCGGAAAATGTCATACAAAGCCCGGTTTAAGCCCTATCAGATTTTCACAGACGGGGTCTGGCAGGACCAGTAAACAGCTCCTAGGCCAAAGCTGGTACCAGAACCGGTCAGGTAAAGCGGGCCGGCCGCGGGAAGCCTGTAGGCGGCATCCGCCCGGCACTGCCGCGCCGTCCCTGCCACGCCAGCAAATCTGTTTCGGTACGGGTGCGCTCCCCCATCTGCCAAGACAAACCAGCTTCAAGGACAAACACCTTCACATCAGCCAGATTGCCATCCTTATAGCGTTGCAGAATAACGCCTTTGCCCCGGCTCATTTCGGGGATCTCAGCAAGCGGGAACACCAAAAGGCGCCGGTTCTGGCCAACAACCGCCACATGATCCCCGTCCGCCGGACAACACGCAACCGCACGCGCGCCTGACGGCAGGTTCAGAACCTGTTTGCCGCCTCTGGTCTGTGCTGTTGCGCTATCCATATCAACCACCAGCCCATGCCCCTTATCAGAGGCCACCAGAAGCTTGCCGCTCACCGCTTTAAGGATTGTCACAAGTTCAACCTCAGCCGGGATATCCAGCATCAGGCTGAGCGGCTCGCCAAAGCCGCGCCCTTTCGGCAGCTTATCGCAGCCAAGCGTATAAAACCGGCCGTTTTCTGCGAAAATCAACAGCTTATCTGTGGTTTCGGCGTGAAGGCAGAAGCGCGGGCCGTCACCGTCTTTGAATTTAAACTCCGCCTTCAGATCAAGATGGCCTTTCATTGCCCTGACCCAGCCTTTTTCAGAACAGATGACGGTAATCGGCTCTCTTTCAATCAACATTTCGGTGACGTCAAAATCAACAGTCGGCGCATCTGCCAAAGTGGTGCGGCGCCTGTCTGTCTTCACAAAGTCAGCCCGCATCTGTTTGATCTGGCCGGATACAGTCTGCCATTGCTGGTCTTCATCACCCAGCAGGCTGTTCAGGCTTTCCTGTTCGGCCAGAAGCGCGTCACGTTCAGTGCGCAGCCCGTCTTCTTCAAGACGCCGCAATGAGCGCAAACGCATATCCAAAATCGCATTAGCCTGCATTTCGGTTAAGCTGAAACGGGCCATCAGATCATCACGCGGATGGTCTGATTCGCGGATGATGGCGATCACCTCATCCAGATTCAAAAATACAATCAGATAGCCTTCGAGAATTTCCAGACGGCGTTCTATCTTGCCCAAACGGTGGCGGCTGCGGCGGACCAGAACCTCTCGCCGGTGTCCCAGCCATTCCCGCAACGCATCTTTCAAGGACAACACAGACGGCCGACCAGAGCTGTCCAGAACGTTCAGATTGAGCGAAACCCGGCTTTCAAGTTCAGTTAATTTGAACAGGCTTTCCATCACCGCTTCAGGGTCGAGGCGGCGTGATTTCGGTTCCAGAACAATGCGGATGTCTTCGGCTGATTCATCACGGATATCTGCCAGAACCGGCAATTTACGAGCCTGCAGCATTTCCGCCATTTTTTCGATAAGGCGTGACTTTTGAATCTGATAAGGAATTTCACTGACCACAATCTGCCAGCCGCCACCCTTCAGCTTTTCAACCTCCCAACGCGCCCGAAGGCGAAACCCGCCGCGGCCGGTTGTATACGCCTGGCGGATTTGTTCTGCCGGTTCAACAAGCACCCCGCCCGTTGGCAAATCCGGCCCTTTAACATAATTCAGCAGCGTATCCACTGAGGCGTTCGGATATTTAACCAGATGCAACGCCGCGTCCGCCAGTTCAATAACGTTATGCGGCGGTATCGCTGTCGCCATGCCGACGGCAATGCCCTGCGCCCCGTTGGCCAGTAAGTTCGGGAACCCCGCCGGCAGCAAAACCGGCTCCTCTGCCTCACCATCATAGGTTGGCCGAAAATCGATTGCATCCTCATCAATACCGTCAAGGAGCAACTTGGCCACATCTGTCATACGGGCTTCGGTGTACCGCATCGCGGCAGCGTTATCGCCATCGATATTACCGAAATTACCCTGCCCGTCCACCAGCTGGTAGCGCATCGCAAAATCCTGCGCCAACCTGACCATAGCGTCATAAATCGCGGCATCACCATGAGGGTGAAACTTACCCATCACGTCACCTACCACACGGGCTGATTTCTTAAACCCCTGATCCGGGTCCAGCTTTAACTGGCGCATCGCAAACAACAGGCGTCTGTGAACCGGTTTCAGACCATCACGCACATCGGGCAACGACCGCGAGGTGATCGTCGACAGCGCATAAGCAAGATACCGTTCAGACAAGGCTGATGAAAATGCGGTTTCAGCTGACTGTTCCCGGCTCAGAATATCCTCTGACATGACGCCCCCTTTCCCCAAAAGGCTGACAGGTTGCAGACCTGTGATGGCTGAGATTAACAAAATATGGTGTAAGGCAGCTGTGACCGCCTCTATATCATGTGATGTTATACCGCTTAGAGACCAAATGTGCCAGCCTCAAACGTGCTTGTGGCAGGTCTTTATGGATCAGGCTGAACACGCGGCGCGAAATAAAGTGGCCTGTCAGCGTGAGCCCATCTGCTAAAGCAGCGTGCGAGATGGCTGTGGACGGCGCATCAGCGCGCAAAAACGAGGGCAAACGCAACAAACGGTCGGCATAATCACCGGCATAATCTTGATGCACGGCCCGGCCAGAACGCGGGCTGACATACACCAGCGCATCGGTAAGCCCGGAAACAGCACAGCTGTCCAGATTAAGCGCAAACCCCAGCTGAGACAGCAAATTCAGTTCCCATTTGATGTAAAACCCAAGCCAGTCGTCCAGAGTATCGGCCAGGCTGATGATGTCAACCAGCGCGGTTGTGGCCTGCCAGACCGACAGATTAGCCTCTCGTTCAGGAAGCCCCACATCCAGAAGAGCACAGCAGGATGACAGCCCGGCCAGCTTGACCGCATCATCCAGAAATAACGCCGATGGGTTTTTGACCAGCTCTAACTGAAGGGTGCCCAGCTGGTCTGCCAGCCTGGCCCGCCACTGCGCCTCAACCAGATTGCCGATTTGCACTGTACCGCGCTTGCTAGAGGCATCATAGGCATGAACAAGACCAGCATGACGCCCGTTTTCAAGGGTCAACAGGCTGACCACGGCATTACGCTCACCATAAGGGCGGATCGAGAGAATCAGCCCCTGGTCAGTCCATTCAGGCATCGAAATCCAAATCCCAGGTTGTGTATCTGTCTTTGTCGTCCATCCAGTCTTTACGGTATTTCACATGACTGATCAGATGCACGCGCCGCTCAAGGGCCTGTTCCAATTCGCGCCGCGCCGCCTGGCCGATCCGCTTTATGGTCTGCCCGCCCTTGCCCAGAACAATGCCCCGATGGCCCTCACGCGCGACAAACACTGACAAGCGCACCTCCGCACTGCCATCGTCTCTTTCAAACCAGCTTTCGGTCTCCACCGTCATCTGGTAGGGCAGTTCCTGATGCAGGTTTAAAAACAACTTCTCGCGCATGATTTCAGCCGCCAGCAGACGCACCGGCAGATCAGACAAATCATCAGGGTCAAACAGATACGGCCCTGTCGGCATCCGGCCTGCCAACCAGACTTTCAAATCGTCAATACCATGGCCGGTATGGGCCGAGATCATAAACACTTTTTCAAAGGCAAACATCTCAGACAGCTCTGCCGTGCGCGCCAGATATTGTTCTGGTTTGCTTAAGTCTATCTTGTTCAGGACGAGGGCCACCTTTTGGTCTTGTTCGGCGAGTTTGGTGATGATCATCTTGGTTTCGTCATCAAGCCTGGCGCGTGCGCAATCATGCAGCAGAAGCAGAACATCATTATCCGCCGCCCCCTGCCAGGCGGCATTGACCATTGCCCTGTCCAAACGGCGTTTCGGGGTGAAAATACCTGGTGTATCGACAAAGATGATTTGCGCCTCATCCTGCATCGCGATACCCCTGATCCGGCTTCTAGTGGTCTGCACCTTCGGGGTGACAATCGACACCTTCTGGCCAACCATGGCATTCATCAAGGTGGATTTGCCGGCATTTGGTGCACCGATAAGGGTAACAAAGCCTGCCCGGGGGCCTGAGGGTGACGGAGACGTCATAATCTGTTCTGTCCTTTATACTTTATGAACATAACGCAACAAAAACTGGCGCGCTGCTTCACGTTCAGCCTGTTTGCGGGTGCCGCCCTCACCTGTGCTCCGGCCGATACCGGCAATCTCAACAGACATCGCAAACACAGGTTCATGCGCTGAGCCGGCCTGGCCCACAAGCTGGTAGGTTGGGTGGGCGCATTTCCGGGCCGCAGCCCATTCCTGAAGCTCTGATTTCGGGTTGTTGTCCAGCTCTGTCGGCAGCTCTTCGGGGATAGTCCAGTTTGCCAGAATAAAGCGGCGCGCCGCCGCCAGCCCGCCATCCAGATACAACGCGGCCAATACAGCTTCTATGATATCGGCCTGCACAGACGCCCGTTCAACCAACCCGGCCTGTGTCGGGGCATGAATGATGAACTGCTGCAGCTTCAGGTTCTGGCAGATAGCGGCCAAGGCCGCCTCATTCGAGAGATAATGATAGCGTTTGGTCAGCTCACCCTGATCAGCTTGCGGAAACTGGCTGACCAGATGCGATGTGAGCACCAGCCCCAACACCCTGTCGCCAAGAAATTCAAGCCGTTCATAATTTTCAGACCAGCCTGTCCAACTGGCGTGAGTAAACGCGGTGACCAGTACAGATTTATCGTTGAAGTGATGGCCGAGCACTTGTTCTGCTGCTGCCAGCCGCTGTGCCTCAGAGGTGTCTGAAAGCAGTGTGGTGGTCATTCAATTGTGTTCCCGAGCCGATCAAAGCGGATAGCTGACGGCCATTTCCACAGCTCCCAGATATAGGCAGAGCTGTCATGGCTGAAGAACAGGAACCGGGCCTCGCCAATGAAATTTTCAAGCGGCACAAAGCCAACAGAGGACGAGCGGCTGTCACGTGAATTATCGCGGTTGTCGCCCATCATGAAATAATGTCCGGGCGGAACTGTAAATTCAGGCGTATTATCAAAGGTCTGGCTGTCGCTGATTTCCTGGATAAAATGGGTCAGCCCGCCAGGCAGGGTTTCCTGATACAAGGTTGTCAGCTGGCCGCCGCGCGAAGGCGCCTGTTTAGCATTCCCGACCATGCGGCGTTCAACCGGCTGGCCATTAATGTGCAGCAGGCCCTGTCTGACCTGTATTTTATCACCCGGCAAGCCAACAACGCGCTTGATGTAATCAACAGACGTATCGGAGGGCAGCCTGAACACCGCAACCTGGCCGCGCTGAGGCGTTTTATCACCGGCAAAGATACGACCGTCAATCGGGGCCACACCGAACGGGAAGGAATAGCGGGAATAGCCATAGCTGTATTTGGTCACAAACAGATAATCGCCCACCAGAAGAGAGGGGATCATGGACCCGGACGGAATATTGAACGGTTCAGCCACCAGTGAGCGAAACCCCAGCGCGATTACCCCGGCTATGAGAAGGGTTTTCAGCGTATCCACAAAACCTGAGGAGGATGACTGTTTTTCAGATGACATTCGGCTTCTCTATTTTGGATAGGGGCTGTTTTTCACGTTGCTTTAAACATAGTTATAACCCGACATCAAGTGGGCAGAGGCGCATTGTCCTTGATACCGGAAGCCGCGCTTACCACCACAAACGCAGACGAATAAGGTGGCTCATCACTGATAGAGACATGAATATCAGCCGCCATCCCGCCGGAAAGCAGCTTGTCCAGACCATCAAGACAAGCCCCGGACAGCACAAGTTCAGGCGCGCCTGACGCAGAAGACAAAGTTTCAGCATGTTGCCAGTGCATACCTGTCTGATCCGCCGAAGACAGCGCTTTATAGACCGCTTCTTTCACCGCGAACCGGCCCGCCAGATAGGCCGCCTTGTTCGAACGGCCAGCCAGTTCAGCCTGTTCAGCGCGCGTATAAACACGGGTGATGAACCGCTGGCCAAACCGGTCCATAAGCCGGGCAATCCGCCGCTGGTCACAGATATCATGACCAATGCCGATGATCATGAAGCGGCCCTGCCCTCATCCATGATTTGACGCATCTGCTGGATAGCGTCTGGCAGGCCTGTAAACATCGCTGCCCCCATCAGGAAGTGGCCGATATTCAGCTCAACAATTTCAGGGATTTGGGCAATCTGGCCAGCGGTCTCAAACGACAAGCCATGGCCGGCATGAACCTCCAGCCCGCAAGTGCTGGCATAGCCGGCGGCAGATACAAGGCGTTCATATTCGCGTTGCCGGTCCGGGCCAGCGGGCAAATCACAAAACCGGCCGGTATGAAGTTCAACAATATCCGCGCCTATGTGGCTGGCAGCCTGTAAATCAGCCTCATCAGCATCAACAAATAATGACACCTTGATGGCGTTTGCTTTCAGCTTGGCAATTTGGGCCGCAAGCCGGTCTTTCTGGCTCACCACAGCCAGGCCGCCTTCGGTTGTCAGCTCTTCCCGCTTTTCAGGAACAATACAAGCCGCGTGCGGTCTGACATCACAAGCGATATCCACCATTTCATCTGTTGCCGCCATTTCAAAGTTGAGCGGCAGGGCAATGGCCTGTTTCAGCGCATAGATATCATCATCACGAATATGACGGCGGTCTTCACGCAAATGCGCCGTGATCCCGTCAGCCCCGGCAGACTGGGCCAGAAGGGCAGCAGACACAGGGTCCGGATGGCTGCCCCCGCGCGCGTTCCTGACCGTTGCGATGTGATCAATATTGACCCCGAGCCGAAGTGCCTTCATGTGGTTTTTTCCATCTGCTGTCGTTGCTGTTTTTTGCGCAGGCGATGTTCACGCCAGCTGACAATCCCCCAATAGCAGATAGAAAAGCTGACAATCCAGGACAACACAAACATCAGCATTCCGCCCACCGCCATCGGCATGAAATACGCAAGAAACTGGTCATATACACCGTCTGAGCTGGCAAGGCCGGAAAAAGCGGTGATCCCGAAATAATTTATCAGCCCGTCGCCAACTGCCTGCAGTAAAACAAAAATCAGCGGGAAGCTCCAGGGGTTGCCGACCAGCGTGCCCAGAAAAGCGGTCACCATATTGCCGCGCACAAAATACGCCAGCCCAAACGCCAACAGCAAATGAAACCCGATCAGAGGGGTGAAGGACACCGCCACCCCGCACGCCAAGCCACTGGCCAGCGAATAAGCAGAACCGGGCATCCGCAATACACGCTGCACAAGATAGCTGTACAGCCGTGAAAATCCCTTGCGCGGCCACAGGATTTCCCTGACCTTCGCTGAAAAGCTGAGCGGTACACGCCGTCGAAACATCACATTCTACCCGCAGACAAAGACTAGATCCCTCTTCTTTCTACGGATTCTATGTATTTATTGGACCGCAAAACAGCAATAATAGAATGAATATGTTCCAGATTTTTCACATCAATATCCAAAACAAAGGTGAAGAAATTCATATCCCGTTCTGTAAGCTGAATATGGGTGATGTTTCCGGCTTGCTGGCCAATGACAGTACAGAGCGCCGCCAGCGCGCCCGGCTCATTCACCACCACAGCCTGTATCCGTCCGGCATAACGCCGTGATGCCCCGCGCGGCCATTCCACATTGAGCCATAATTCAGGTATTTCAACAAATTTGGCCAATGTATTACAGTTTTTGGTATGTACCGTAATCCCCTTGCCTGTGGTCACAATACCCACGATTTTATCGCCGGGAAGCGGATGACAGCATTTGCCCAGATGAACAGCCAAACCAGCATGCGCCTCATCAACATGAAACAAGGGTTCAGGAGGTGTTTCGCCAGGCTGGCTGGACTTATCCGCATCGCTGGTCGTGGCCAGATCAGGATGCAACCGGTCAAACACGTCCTTTGCCTTCAGCCTGGCTTCAGCGATATGGGCGTAAAGCTCTGTGCGGGTGCTGACGTTAAAGGCAGACAGAAACTCATCTATCAGCTGTTCTTTGAATTTGGTCTTTCTGAACCTGTATTCACGCTCCAGAAGAACCTTGCCCACACGCGCAAATTCTTCTTGTTTCTGCAGCCTGATAAAGCGTTTAATCGCAGAGCGGGCGCGGCCTGTTTTGGCAAAATCTTCCCAGTCACTGCGCGGGCTGGCATCTTTCTCGGTAATGATGGACACCTGGTCCCCGTTGACCAGCTCTGTGGTCAGTTGGCGGCGTTTATCATTAATCAGAACCCCGACACATCTGTCGCCGACATCTGTATGCACCGCATAGGCAAAATCGATCGCAGTAGCGCCTTTCGGCAAGCTGATCAAATCGCCTTTCGGGGTGAAGCAGAACACCTTGTCCTGATACATTTCCAGCTTGGTGTTTTCTAAAAATTCTGTAGCTTCTTCGTTCAGCTCAAGAAGGCTGACCAGCTCACGTGCCCATCTGAAGGTCTCCAGCCTGGCCTGGCGCTCTTCGGCTGTATCCGGCTGGGCAGCGCTTTCCTTATAATCCCAATGCGCCGCCACCCCGCGTTCTGCGGTATCATCCATCTCTTCTGTACGGATTTGTATCTCAATCTTTTGACGCATCGGGCCGATAACGCCGGTATGAAGCGACTGGTAGCCGTTTGTTTTCGGGGTGGAGATATAATCTTTGAACCGGCCCATCACCACCGGGAAAGTGGTATGGATTATCCCTAAGGTCTGATAACAGCTGGCAATATCCTGAACAATGATACGGAACGCCATCACATCAGACAGCTGGTCCATGGTGACGTTTTTCACCTGCATCTTGCGGGATATCGAATAGGGTGTTTTGCGGCGGCCGGTCACCTCACAGGCAATGCCCTGCTCGGCAAGATGTGATTGCAGCTCAGTACAGATTTTGGGCACCAAGCTTTCGGTTTCAATCGCCAGAAATTCCAGTCGGCCAATAATGGAGTCCCGCATTTCGGGCTGCAGAATTTCAAAGCTGAGATCTTCCAGTTCATTCTGGAACCTCGTGATCCCCATGCGTTCAGCAAGCGGGGCATAAATCTCCATGGTTTCTGTGGCGACCCGCCGACGTTTTTCAGGCCTGCTGACCCCCTTGATGGTCTGCATGTTATGGGTACGGTCAGCCAACTTCACCAAAAGGACGCGAATATCCTTACCCACTGCAAGCACGAATTTTCGGAAGTTTTCAGCCTGTTTGGTATCAACCGACTGCAGCTCCAGCCGGCTCAGTTTGGTCACCCCATCCACCAGCATGGCGACATTGTCCCCAAACTCGGCAGCGATATCCTGTAAGGTGACGTTGCAATCTTCAACCGTGTCATGCAAAAGGGCGGTGACCAGCGTGTCACTGTCCAGCCGCATTTCCGCCAACAGACACGCCACCTGCAGAGGATGAGTGAAATAGGGCTCACCACTTTCGCGGGTCTGTCCTTCATGAGCAGAGCGGCCAAACGCATAAGCCCGCTTCAGCTTTTCAAGCCCGGCCTCACTGTCATAAGACGCGCGCACGTCAAGAAGTTTGGCGAACGCCTGTTCAACAAGGTCGCTTTGCTTAGATGGCGGGGTTTTTGTTTTCAACCGGGCTGACATGGGTTGCCTGATGGATCACTGTTTGATTGCACCAGACTTTAGTTTCGGCTGTTTACTGGTCAGCGTCAAGAGACGCAATGTCCACATCCTCAAAGCCGGTTGCGTTCAGCTCATCACCAGTACCGATTTGCATGCCTGAATCTTCCAGATTCTCCATACTTTCAAGCCCGATCATGTTTGACATGTCTTCTTCAGCCGTAGCGGCGGCCTCATCAGGTGTAGTGACTTCTTCTTCGCTTTCGTTCAGGCGCTGCATAGACTGCACAATGCGATCTTCGATTTGATGAATATCGATGGTTTCGTCAGCGATTTCACGAAGCGCGATTACCGGATTTTTATCATCATCGCGGTCAATGGTGAGCAGTTCCCCTTTTTGGATATTACGGGCACGCTGGGCCGCGGTCAGAACAAGATCGAAACGGTTTGGAATCTTCTCAATGCAATCTTCAACGGTAACACGTGCCATATCAGGGGCTCCTTACTGTGAGGCGGGCCAGCTTAACCGGGGGGCTCTTACCCCCTTGGATTTCGGCCAAAATTTCAGCGTGGCAAACACTACACCAAAATGAAGGTTTTTTCAAGGTTTTTCTTCGGCATGTCGTTCTGCGTCGTTCTGTGACCTTCTGTATCGCCTACTCGTTATCCTCTGCCGCAGTATAACGTTTGATCCCCTGTCCCTGATCGCGGATATCGGCCGCCATCTGCGCAATGGTGCGCCCGGTCACCGGATGGGCCCAGTCCGGGGCAATGTCACACCAAGGCAACAGCACAAAGGCCCGTTCTGCCAGCCGCGGATGCGGCACGCTGAGGCGGTCATCGCTGATGATCTCGGCCCCAAAAGCGAGGATATCCAGGTCAAGTTTGCGCGCCGCGTTGCGGACAGTCCTGACGCGCCCAAAGCCGCCTTCAACCGCGAGCAAATGGTCAAGCAAACCGTGCGGGCTGTCTGTTGTGCGCAGCTTGATAACAGCATTCAGAAAATCAGGCTGATCTGAAACCGGCACCGGGGCCGTGACATACCAGGGCGAGACAGTGACCAGATTGACCCGTTCGCCAAGGGTGGCAATGGCCTGCTGAAACGCAGAATGCAGATCAGAAAAACCATCCGGCACAAGATTGCCGCCGATGCCGACAAACACATCTTCAGACATAATCAACCGCTTTTCCTATCGTTACAGTTTACCGTGAAACAGGGCCATGAAGATCAAAACAGAGCCTGGCCCAGACTATCTGTTCGCCTGTCTGTAAAGATAGCATAAACAACACTGGACAAGTTGAAAAAACACCGTCACACTTTGAGATATTACAACCATTTCCAGAAATTTAACTTTACTTATTTTTTAAGGATATTTTCATGCAAGAGACTGAACGTTGCGCCCTGTTTATTGACGGGTCAAATTTTCATGCCACCGCGAAACTTCTCAATATTGATGTTGATTATCTGAAATTATTGCATTTTTTCCGATCACGCAGCACCTTAATAAGAGCTTATTATTATACCGCTTTGCCTGATCCTTCTGAGCAAGCCCCGTTGCGCAAGCTGATCGATTTCCTCGACTATAATGGGTATATGATCGTCAGCAAATTAACCCGGGAATACACCAACCAGCTCACCGGCGAAAAACGCACCAAGGGCAATATGGATATGGAACTGGCCCTTGATATGCTGAAACTCGCCCCTCATATCGACCACGCTGTGCTGTTTTCAGGCGATGGCGATTTCTGCCGCCTGTTACAGGATGTGCAGGATTTAGGCGTGCGGGTGACGGTAGTATCCTCAATCAAGACCCATATGCTGTCAGATGCGCTGCGCCGAAAGGCTGACCAGTTTCTGGACCTTGATGACATTGTCTCCAGCATAGAGCGCGGATAAAGGCGGCTCGCCCTGAGCATTCTGGTCTTTGTTTTTTTCGTGTGAGTAAATGATGACACCCTTAAACCAGCTTGATTATGTTGCCCCTGTCACCTGCCGGAAATGTGAGAGGCTGGCCACCTTTATCGACAGCCACCGCGCCAAACAGCCCGGTTGGCACAATAATCCGGTGCCGTCATTCGGGCCGATTACTGCCAGCGTACTGGTGTTGGGTCTGGCACCCGGGCTGCGCGGGGCGAACGCCACAGGCCGCCCCTTCACCGGTGATTTTGCCGGCAAGGTCTTATATGACGGGCTGATGAAGGCCGGGTTTGCAAGCGGGGACTATCAAGCGAGGCCAGATGACACCGTCCAGCTTCACAATATCCGGATTTCAAATGCAGTCAGATGTGTGCCGCCGCAGAACAAACCCACCGCAGCTGAAATTGCCACCTGCCGGCCGTATCTGTCTTCAGAGGTGGCGCAGATGACAGAACTGAAGACCATAGTGGTACTTGGCCGTATCGCCCATGAAACCATTCTGCGCCATTTTGACTTAAAGCTGAAAGCCTTCCCGTTCAGCCATAATCATCTGCAGAAATTGCCGAACGGGCTGCAAATGCTGAGCTCTTATCATTGTTCGCGCTATAATGTGCAGACAGGACGGCTGAGCTTGGAGATGTTTGATGAGGTTTGCCAGCGGCTTCGTTCAATCGCCTAGCGGCCGCGCAACAGCCGCTGTTTCTGGCGGGACCAATCCCTGTCCCGCTCTGCCTGGCGTTTGTCGGCTTTCTTTTTGCCCTTTGCCAGACCGATCTGCAGCTTCGCTAGGCCCCGGTCATTGAAATAAAGCGACAGCGGGACCAGCGTGACCCCTTCACGCCGGATCAAGCCCAACAGCCGGTTGCGTTCTTTCTTGCTGACCAGAAGTTCACGCACGCGTTTCGGGGCATGATTGTCACGCGAGGCCGGATAGACAGGAATATTAGCGTTAAATAAGGCCAGCCTGCCCTGATCCTCACCCGCATAAGCCTCAGCAATAGAGGCACGGCCGGTGCGCAGAGACTTCACCTCACTGCCGCGCAAGATGATGCCCGCCTCAAGCGTTTCGTCTATCTGGTAATCATGGCGCGCGCGCCTGTTTTCAGCGACACGGCCTGTTGAAATCGCCATTTGAGACGCCTTTCCTGTCCTGTGACAGCCCTGCCGGTCTTTACAACAGTCCAGCAGCCTCCAGGGCTTTATCAACAGCCTGTTTAGAGCTGTCTGCAATCTCTACCAGCGGCATGCGGGTTTTGGCGCCGCACAGGCCCAGCCGTTCAGCCGCATATTTCACCGGACCTGGGCTGGCCTCGCAGAACAGCGCGTCATGCAACGGCATCAGCTGTCTGTGCACGGCAAGCGCCCGGTCTTTGTCATTGCCCTTGGCCCAGGCAGTGTGCAGTTCAGCACACAACGCCGGAGCGATATTGCTGACCACAGAGATACAGCCATGTCCGCCTGCCGCCAGATACGGCAGAACCGTAGCATCTTCACCAGACAACTGGCAGAACCCGTTGCCGATCATGTTCAGCAGGCGGGTCGGCCGGCCACAATCAGCGGTCGCATCCTTAATGCCGGCAATGTTCGGGTGCTGCGCCAGTTCAGCCAGCACCTCATCTTCGAGCCGGACAATAGAACGGCCTGGAATATCATAGATAATCACCGGAACAGAAACAGCATCAGCCACAGCGGTGAAATGAGCCTTCAGACCAGCCTGAGTCGGCTTGTTATAATAGGGGGAGACGATAAGCACCGCATCCGCGCCAACAGCCTCAGCATGACGGGACAGGCGCACAGCCTCAGCCGTGCTGTTTGACCCGGCCCCGGCAATAACCGGCACGCGGCCATTGGCGGTTTTCACGCACATCTCAACCACCCGGTCATGTTCTTCATGGCTCAGGGTCGGGGACTCGCCGGTTGTGCCAACAGGTACAAGACCGTGTGTGCCCTTCTCAATCTGCCAGTCTACCAGTTTTTCAAACGCCGCCTCATCAAGCGCGCCTGCAGATGTGAACGGGGTCACAAGGGCGGTGTATGATCCGGAAAACGGCAACTCTGGATAAAGCTCTGACATTTAATACTCTCAGTAAAAAGCGGTGTTTATGGTTTGCGCTGTGGTTCAGGCTTTTTGAAAATAGGCAGTTTTCAAGCTGAAAACAAGTTTGCTTTCACATCTGCCGATTATTAGTATCAAGACCAGCCAAACCCGTGCAGAGAAGATGAGACAGATGACCGTGACACACAACGCTATCGTTGAGGCTGAGGCAAGAATAAGCGCCTATAAGATAGAGACCCCGTTATTGTCATCAGACAGGCTAAATCAAAAGCTGCCGTTTGATTTGTTCATTAAGGCGGACTGTTTGCAGCGGACCGGCTCATTCAAATTCAGAGGCGCCTGTAATGCTGTATTTTCGCTTCAGGAACCAGGCCAACCAGTGCTGGCCTATTCCAGCGGCAACCATGCTCAGGCGGTCGCGCTGGCCGCACGCCTGTCTGGCCGGTCTGCTACCATCGTGATGCCAGAAGACGCGCCTGTGGCTAAAATTGAAGGCACCAGGTCTTATGGTGCGGACGTGGTGTTATATGACCGGTACAGCCAAAGCCGTGAGGAGATTGGTGCAGAACTTGCCGCACAACGGTCAGCAGAATTGATCGCCCCGTTTGACGATGTGCGGGTGATCGCCGGACAAGGCACAGCGGGCCTGGAGATTGCGCGCCAACTGAAGGGATTAGGCCGGCAGCTGGATGTGTTTTTCTGCTGTTGCGGCGGCGGCGGGCTGATGGCCGGTACATCTGTTGCGCTGAACGATGCGTTTGCAGGGGCGGAGTTTTATACAGCAGAGCCAGCCGGATTTGATGACACCGCACGGTCCCTGGCGGCAGGAGAGCGGGTGCAGAATGACCCTGACGCGCGGTCAATCTGTGATGCGATTGTCACGCCCTCGCCCGGCCAACTGACCTTCCCGATTGTCCAGCGTCTGGCCGCAGGCGGAAAGGTGGTCACAGATGAGGCCGCGCTGTCTGCAATGAAAACCGCCTGGGATTATTTCAAACTGACCGTTGAGCCTGGCGGGGCGGTGGCCCTGGCGGCGGCGCTTGATGAAGGTTTTATCGCCCGCCGCAAGACCAGCGAGCGCATCTGCGTTGTGGCGATGATTTCCGGCGGCAATTGCGATGAAGATATGTTCGCGAGGGCTCTTGCCGCCCGCGCGCTGATTTAGCCGCCCCTGCTTACAGCCTCACCGCAAACAACTGACTAGCTGCGCATACGGCTAGCGTTACTGTCAAACAAGGGCTGCTTCTGCAGCCGGGCGGACAGCATTTCGGCCAACAGTTCAACAGACCAGCCCTCTTCATGTTCAGCCAGCTCGGCGCGCACATAGCCCATCGCCATAGACACAGAAGAGCCATGCGCATAACCGCCTGAGGTAACCCAGCCCGCAACCTCACCATTATGGAAAATCGGTTCATCTCCTATCACGTCTGCATCCTTGGCCTCAACCACAAAGCTGCGCAAACGGTAGGCCCCGCCGCCATTTGCGGCAACTTTTGCGGCCTCTGCCTTGCCAATGAAGTCGACAGGCTTATCGAACGCACAGAACCGGTCAAGGCCAGTTTCGGTGGGGAAGTAAATCGGCCGGAATTCGCGGCCCCAGCTGCCATAATTCTTTTCCAGACGGAGCGCGTTCAACGCCCGGCTGCCAAACAGGCCGATATTATGCGCCGCCCCCGCGGCCATCAGATCATCAAACAGGCGGCGCTGATATTCAGGCTTCACCCAAATCTCATAGCCCAGATCGCCGGTATAGCTGACCCGCCCGACCAGCGCCGGGACCATACCGATATCCATCTGTTTGACAGCCATAAATTTAAACGCTTCATGACTGACATCAGTGCGGGTCAGACTGGCCAGAACCGCACGGGCATTTGGCCCGGCAAGGGTCAGGCCGCACAAGCCCAGCCCTTCAGAGCGCACCGCAACAGAGCCATCCTTGGGCAGATGCGAGAGGAACCAGCGCATATGATAATCTTCTGCCAAACCAGAGCCGATAAGCAGATAGGTGCCGTCATCGAGGCAGGCTGCTGAAAAATCACCAATAACGCGGCCATCTTCTTTCAGCATCGGGGCGAGTGTCATCCGGCCCGCGCGCGGCAGGCTGCAGGCCAGCATCTTGTCAAGCCAGGCGGCTGCCCCCTCACCGGTAACACGGTATTTGGCAAAGTTTGAGATATCAGACAGGCCAACTGAACCGCGCACCGCCGCCACCTCAGCCCCGACATGTTCAAAATCTGAGGACCGCCGCCAGGAAAATTCATCGCGCACGCCGTCCGGGGCAAACCAGAGCGGCATTTCAAGACCGAAGGAAGCCCCGAACTGGGCCCCGGCCGCCGCCAGCTTGTCATAAAGCGGGGTGGTGGCAAGGGGGCGGGCCGCGGTCAGCTCTTCGTTCGGGTAGCGGATAGAAAACCGGCGCGAGTAGTTTTCACGGACCTTGGCATTGGTGTAGCCCATCGTGGCATAGTCACCAAACCGGCTGACATCCATCGCCCATACATCAAAGCCCGGGTCACCGTTCACGATCCAATTTGCCAGCGCCAGCCCAACACCGCCGCCTTGCGAGAACCCGGCCATAACCGCACAGGCAGACCAGTAATTTGTCATCCCCTTAATCGGACCAACCAAGGGGTTGCCGTCCGGTGCAAAGGTAAACGGGCCATTAATGATCTGGCGGATACCGGCATTCTGGAAGGCCGGGAAATGTTCAAACCCCACCTCCAGAGACGGGGCAATCCGGTCAATATCCGGTTCCAGCAATTCATGACCAAACGACCAGGGCGTGTCATGCTCTGACCACGGCCGACAGGCTTTTTCATAAGTGCCCATCAACATGCCGCCGCGTTCCTGACGCAGATAAAGCTCACCATCAAAGTCAACCGCATGCAGCATTTCAATGCCGGTCTTATCGTTAAATTCCTTAACCTCTGGCATATCCTCGGTCAAAAGATACATATGTTCCATCGCCAGTACAGGCAGCTCCAACCCAACCATGCGGCCAACCTCACGTGCCCACAGGCCGCCCGCATTCACCACATGTTCAGCCACAATATCACCTTTATTGGTCTTGATATGCCAGCTACCGTCAGGGCTTTGTGATAAATCCTCTACCTTAGTCTGGGTTTCCACCGTGGCCCCGTTCTTGCGGGCGGATTTGGCATAGGCATGGGTCACCCCGTAAGGATCGCAATGCCCTTCGATAGGATCATATAAAGCGCCGACAAACTGAGACGCGTCAAGCAGCGGCATCAGTTCGGCCGCGCGTTCAGGGGTGATAATCTCCAGCTCATCCATGCCCAGATATTTGCCCTTTGCATAGACCCCTTTCAGCCAGTCAAACCGCTCTTGTGTTGCCGCCAGCATCACCCCGCCCGTCATATGCAGGCCGATATCCTGGCCAGACAGCTCTTCAATTTCCTTATACAGGCTGATGGTATATTGCTGCAGCTTGGCAACATTCGGGTCACCATTGATGGTATGCATACCGCCAGCTGCGTGCCAGGTTGACCCCGACGTCAGGTCAGAGCGCTCTAGCAGCATCACATCTGTCCAGCCCAGCTTGGTGAGATGATACAAAACAGATGCGCCAACCACGCCCCCACCAATGACAACCACTTGTGCTTGTGTTTTCATGCTATCCTCTGATCTTCCCGCCTGTCCGGTCTTGCTTAAACTTCACTTTTAATAATCTGTCGGGGCGCCGCCCGCCTCACTGCGCCTGGCGACAAACGCCTGTAATTCTTCATCAATCGCCGGGTCCAGCTGCGGCGGTTCATATTCATTCACGATACGTTTATACTGCGCATTGGCCCGGTCATGTGTCCAGACAGCGCCGGCTTCTTCCCAACTTTCATAATTTGACCAGTCAGATAACAGCGGGCTGTAGAAGGCCGATTTATACCGATTTTGGGTATGATCACAGCCAAAGAAATGGCCGTTATGGCCAACCTCGCGGATAGCCTCAACAGCCAGCTCATCGGGATCAACTTTAATCGGCTGCTGGGTATAGATCACCTGCTGCAGCATTTCACAATCAATAACGAATTTCTCAAAGCTGGCAGACAGGCCGCCTTCCAGCCACCCGGCCGCATGATAGACAATGTTGGACCAGCCCTGCTGGCAGGCCTGCAGAGAAAAGGCTGACTCCCAGACCGCCTGTGCATCTGGGGCGTTGGCAGCGTTCGCATTGGAGGTGCGCAACGGCAGTTTATAGAAGCGGGCCATCTGGCCGGAAATCTGCATCGCGCGGACATATTCAGGTGTGCCAAAGGCCGGTGCGCCTGATTTCATGTCCACATTGCTGGTAAAGGCCCCATACACCACAGGCGTACCCGGATTGATGGTTTGCAACAGCGCAATCGCCGCCAGGGCTTCGGCATTTTGCTGGGTGACCGCGCCAACAATGGTTACCGGGGCCATCGCCCCAGACAGGGTAAAGGGCGTTATCACCACAGGCTGGCCGCGCCGGGCCAGACGCATCGCCCCATCCAGCATCGGATAGTCATGTTTCAGAGGTGAGGTTGAATTGATATTGGTAAACATGCGCGGGCAAGCATCAAACTCTTCAGGAGTGAGGCCGCCCGCGATACGAACCATCTCCATCACATCCTCAATCCGCTCTTTGCCCAATGAGTAGCCATGCACAACCTTGTCCGTCAGGCTCAACATGTCATAAGTGCAGTGCAGATGACGCACAGACGGGTGCAGGTCAAGTGGTTCGACCGGATAGCCGGCAATGGTATGGATACAGTTATAGGCCTGAGACAGGCGCAGCAAATCTTTAAAATCCTCACGGCTGCCGTTGCGCCGCCCCTTGTCATTATCCATGATATTCGGCGGTGAGGAAACCTGGCCAAAATTAAAGAATTCATTGCCAACAGTGATCCCGCGCTGGGTGTTGCGCGGCACAATGCTAAACTGGGCCGGGGCGGTTTTGATGGTCTGGGTCACCCAATGCCGATCCATCTTTACATTCTGTGTTGACCGGTCAATATCACATCCCGCCGCGGCCAGAATATCCAGCGCGTCATCATTCAAGAACATGATGCCGATGGTTTCCAGCACATCTAGGCTGGCTTCATGAATAGCGTTAATCTGATCAGCGGAAAGCGGTTCTACCGGCGGGTCAACATAACGCGGCTGACACCACGCCAATTGTGTGTCCAGCAGTTTGCGGGAAGCAGATGACTTGTTGCGTTTGCGCGCTGAACGACGGTGCGGTTGTTCCATATCTGCCCCCTTGTGCCTTCAAAAGGCTAGGCGTCCTGCCCTGTATTATTGTTTTATACAGGACAGGTTATACCCAAAGCCCGCCATCAGGTCAGGCGGACGGGGAAGACAGATTTCTGTTACCGCGCGGGTCAACCCAGCCGATTGTGCCATCGTTGCGCAGATGCACCATATTCAGGCCAAGATGACCGGAATTCCGGAACAACAGGCAATTATCTCCACTCAGCTCCAGACGCATCACCGCCTGTTCAACACTCATGCTTTCCACCTCATAAGACAACTCAGCAATGACCGGCAGGGCCTCATCATCATTCTCAGCCGCCAGTTCTGGCATAGCTTCGGTCTGATCGGCTTGCATCTGTTGTGCGCCTGCATAGACAGACATCGGGGCAAATTGAATATCATCTGCGTTTTGGGCCGCGGCGTTGCGGTGATTTTTCAGCCGCCGTTTATGCCGGCGCAACCGTTTTTCAGCGTGTTCGGCTGCTGAATCCAGAGCCGCATGAGCATCACGGGCAGATCCCCTTGATTCAAGTTCTATTCGTTTGGTCAGGTTAATCCGGATATTGACCTCAAACCCCGCATCAGATTTTTCCAGTGTGACAGTGCCGCTGACGGCGTTCGAGAAATATTTTTCGACAATTGAGTGAAGCGTTGACCGGGCATGTTCCTGAAACGCTGCCCCGGTATCCATATTACGGCCGGAAATATTTAAAATCATGTTCAATGCGCCTCCCCTGAACTTTATTGTTGCAGGTCCGAGGCCAATAAGAACGCCTGATTTTGTGTGCCCAAAAAGGCTTTGGGCTGGTGGCGTTGTCATAACCACGAAACCAGAGAGTCAGTGTGGCAGGCTTTTCAGGGTGTGGCAAGCGGGTCAAGTTAAGTTTATGTCTGAAGCCCCGTTTGGGTGTCTATGCCGGGCGTTCTTGCCTGAAGCCGATTGAAAGCCGCCCGGAGGTCACGCCGTCCACGCCGTGCAGGGGCCTCTCTTCTGGTGCTGCCAAAAAAGCCAGGCCAGGGGCAGGCAGAATGACCAGACGACCGGGCTCATCACTTATCACCTGGCGATCGCTGCCTTCACGGTCTGAACAGATAAACAATTCAGACTGGCCCGCAAGGGTGATGATGAACACCAGATTACGGTAGCGCAGACCATCTTTATGGATGCCGATGCCGTGCGATCCGGCCGGATAGTTCTGCACCGCAAAATCGTTAATCCTCACCTCATCTTCAAACAGGCCGGGCTCTTCTTCAGCAAGGGCCTTACAAGCCGCCTCCAGCATATCAGCGGCCTTGGCAAAACTGCCGGTAAGCGGGGCCGGGAAGCAAATCTCAAAATCCTGATGGACGCCGTTGCCCACCACCGACCGGGCCGCTCTGAACGGCAGGGCCAGAGCCTCTTGTTTCAGGCTGCTGATTTCAGCCGGGCTGAAAAACACCGGATTACTAAAACGGGCTCTGTGAAGGGCACGCACAGCGGCGGCAAAGGTCTGCTGTCTGTCCGGATCAAGATGAAAGCTGGTCATAATCTTCTGCCGGTACAAAGCGGACACGCTGTTTGCATTTCGCACAGGCCAGCCCCGATTTACGACGATGGCGTTCCACAGCAAAACAGCCGTTCGGGCACACCATCATCCATTTTGCTGCGCTGAACGTCAGCGTATGACAGCGCATGGCGGTACAGCCGATCTCCCTCGCCTTTTGCCGCCAGACAGCATCGTGACCGTGGCGCGGACCAACCAGAGCATGGGCGATTTCATGCAGGATGGTATCGGTAATATGGTCAAGCGGGGCCTGGCGCGCGTAATGGCGGGACAGTGATATGGTTCTGGTGGTGAAATTACACAACCCCGCCCGCCGCCGGGCGTGGTCATAGTTTACCCGCCACCCCGTCAGGCCATGGTCCGCCAGCAACCGGTAGGCAAGGTCAAGCACATCACGCAACCGGCGTGTCGGTTCCTGATCTGTGAGCGCGTCTTCACCGCTGGCCTGCACACGGCTCATCCCCGCCCCCTCACCCCAGCTTGGACCAGGCCGCCGGACGCTTCACCTCAACCCCGAACTGGCGGGCAGTATGGTGCAGCGTTTCAGCCAGGCTCTCGGCATAGCTGCGCGGCAGAAACACAATGAAGTCAGCCTCAGCCTGTTTCAGGATATGAAGCGGAATATGATGCAGGCCTGTTGCCAGAAACAGACCGGCCTCCCCAGACAGGTCAACCGCACAGAACCGGTTAATCAGGGTCTTTGCCTGCGCGCCGCTCAGCCTTAACAAAACTTTACTGCCGGTCAGATCAAGAGGGAAATATTTGGCCAGAGCAGTTTCAGGCAGAAGCCCTGCGGAGGCTGAGCGAAGCAGCCAGAATTTGGTCAGTTCCGGGCGTACAACAAGCCCGGCCTTATCACGATAGGAAGACGACATTTCCGGCAGGCCCGCACAGCCAGTCTGGCGTTTGAAGCTGGTCTTAAACCCCCTCATCTGGTCAGGGAATACCGCCATCTGGACCAGCTGAACCCCGGTCAGCTCTTGAAATGTCACGCCCGGACGGCGGCCGCCCACATTGCCCTGCTTACCAAGTTCGAGATGGGTCAGGCCTGCTGTTTTGATCGCGGTATTATCAGCCATGTTGTCTGTCTCCCGCCGGGTCAAACATATGCGGGGAGACGATATCCGCTTCAATAGTCTGGCCGCGGATTGGATCAGCGATAAGCGCTGTTTTGCCCTGCCAGGCCTCTGCCCCGCCAGAAATAAACCCAAGACCGATATAATGGCCGAACACAGGTGAATGGGTCACCGCGGTTATCCACCCCTCACCAAAGCCGCTGACCTGGCCTTCAGCACACAAGATTGCACCGGACCCGAAGGTGTGGGTCTTGTCCTTGGGGAATATGCCGACCAGCCTGGGCCGGTTTTCGTCCTGCAGATGCGGGCGTTTGCGCAACACAGACCCGATATAAGGTTTTTTATCAGACGCCATTTTTGCAAAGCCGGCATCTTCCACTGTGACCCGGCCATCCAGTTCAGCCGCGGTAACATGGCCCTTTTCTATCCGCAGCGTGCCCAACGCCTCCATGCCGTACAAACAACCGCCAAACTGTTCAACAAGACCGGCCAGATGCTGCCAGACTTTTGCGCCCTGCTCAGCATTTACATAGATCTCAAACGCGCGCTCGCCCGAAAAGGAAATCCGGGCTATACGGCAGTCTATCTGGGTACGAGCGAGGGTGAGCTGGCTGTGCCTGACCGCCATGAAGGGAAACGCCTCATCAGACCAGTCTAAATCTGGAATAGCTGTTGACAGCAGCTCTCGTGAAAGCGGACCGGCAACCGCCATTCCGGCCCATAAATCGGTGACTGAGGTGAGATGAACCTTAAGGTCTGTCCAGCGGGTCTGCAGCACTTCTTCCATGAACTGCATAACCGGGCCAGCCTGTGCGGTGGTGGTGGTCATGAAATAATCATCTTCGGCCAGCCGCCAGGTGGTGCCGTCATCAAGTACCATCCCGTCATCACGCAGCATCACCCCATAACGGGCCCGCCCAACAGGCAATTTGGCAAAGGCATTAATATAAAGCCGGTTCAGAAATGTTGTGGCATCAGGGCCCTGTACCGCAATTTTGCCCAAGGTGGACACATCCACCATGCCAACCGTCTGGCGTGTTGTGCCCGCTTCACGAATATAAGCATCATCAATGGTTTCGTCCATTCGCGGATAATACCAAGGCCGCTTCCACAAGCCCGCATCTGTCATCACCGCGCCCGCGTCCAGATGCTGGTGATGCAGTGGTGTGCGCCGGGTCGGGGCCCAGTGTGTCCCTGTAAACCGGCCTGCCAATGCCCCGATAGACACAGGGGTAAACGGGGGACGAAAGGTGGTTATTCCGGTTTCCGCAATAGATTGCTGCAGCGCATCCGCCATCGCCGCAATCCCCAGAACATTGCCCATCCGGCCCTGATCTGTTGCCATGCCCAACGTGGTATAGCGTTTCATATGTTCAACAGAGGTAAACCCCTCACTGCGGGCCTGACGGATATCATCTGTGGTGACATCATGTTGGGGGTCGATAAAGGCTTTCAGCTTTCGCTTTGTACGGATCTCATAAACCGGCCGTAGCGCAGAAGACCAGCCCCGTTGCAGACGACCAAGGACAGTCTGGCCAGACAGAGACGCGGCCAGCTTTTCAGCAGACAGCACCGCCGCCGCGTCCTCATAATACCCGTCAGCAGCCCCGATGATATGAATGTTTTCCTTTGTCTTGCCGCCGATAAAGCCTTGCAGACGGTCAGTCCAGACAGGCTTCACGCCACGATGAGACAACAGGTTAACAACAGGAGAATAGCCGCCCGACAGCCCAACCACATCACAGCCGATGACCTGGCGGGTATCCTCAATCATATTGTCTGAGCCCAGATGCCCAATTTCAACACCGGCAACACGCTGGCCGCCGATAATGTTCACCGGCACACAGCCCGGTAATACAGAAATGCCGGCGGCCTCAGCCTCTTTGTGCAGGGCAGATGGCTTGTTACGGGCATCAAGAAGTGTGATCTGCATACCCTTTTTGGCCAGAAACAGCGCGTCTTCATAAGTGCCGTCATGACAGGTGGCCAGAACCGCCGAGCGGCCGGCCAGAACCGCATATCTTCCAGCATAGACGGTCAAGGCATGCGCCAGCATCACCCCGGGCTTGTCATTATTGCCAAACGCCAGCCCGCGTTCAAGCGCGCCTGTGGCCAGAATGATGTGGCGGGCTCTGATAATATGGAAAATCTCTCGCGGGATATCGGCATGCGGGGCCGCCAGATGATCGGTACGCCTTTCGATAACACCGGCAACATGACCGTCATATAGACCAAACGCGGTTGATCTGGCCATCAGCCGTCCCCCGGCGGCAGTGATTTTAGCGATCAGCTCATCACGGCGGGCAAGGTTGGCCTTTTCCGCCTTTGCCAGCCAGTCACCGCCAAAGTCAAAATCCTGTTCAACAACAATAACAGACAGACCCTGTGCCGCCAGCCCGGCCGCCGCGGTCAAGCCAGCCGGACCAGAGCCCACCACAAGCGCATCACAAAAGCCGTGCGCAATATCATAACTGGCCGGGTCAGGTTGGCGAGAAGCCCGGCCAAGCCCAGCCGCCTTGCGGATAAACCGCTCACAAAACATCCAAAAACGGGTGCTGGCCACCGGCCCCATAAAGGTCTTGTAATAAAACCCTGCCGTGATGAAGGGCGCGATCAGCCCGTTCACCGCGCCCAGATCAAATTTCGGGCTGGGGAAGGTGTTCTGCGAATAGACCGTTAACCCGTCTTTCAGCTCGGCCACTGTGCCTTTAACATTGGGAACACGCTCTGCCCCATCACCGGTATTAAACAGGGCCCCGCCTTCTTCGACACCGGCGGACATAATCCCGCGCGGCCGGTGATATTTAAAACTGCGGCCGACCAGCATATGGCCTGACGCCATCAAGGCAGAAGCGATGGTATCGCCCTGAAAGCCGTTGACGGTATGGCCATTAAAGCGGAAGGAGAGTTTCTTGCGCCTGTCGATAAGACCGCCTTTTTCAAGCCTGGACCCCGTCATTTCCCTGCCTTTACTTTGCTTTTCCGTGCCGGTTTTGCAGCTGAACCGGCGGCGGCCTCACGCCAGGCGGGATGCGCGGCCTCTACCTTGCTGATGATATGGGTTTGTGTGTCCCGTTCCACGCGCAGAACCATCCGGCATCCATTTATATGATGCCATAGCTCAACATGCTTGCCGCGCGGGTTATCGCGCAGGAACACCGCCTCAAACCAGGCCGCCTCTGATGTATTCTCAAAAGAAGGCATCTGCACGCTGCCATCTTCAAGATAGCTGAACTCGTCATGATCGCGCAGACCACAGAACGGACAGTCAAGTCTCAGCATGTCTAAGCTCTCCTCATCTGGTCTAATGCGCCTTTGGAAACGGCCCGTGACCAGATTCATCTATCTGGCGGCCGTGGGCATATCTGTCCAGCGTCAACAGGCTGTTAATCTCATGCGGACGGTCATGAGCAATGGTATGGGCAAAGCACCAGCCTGAGCCCGGAATAGCCTTGAAGCCGCCATAACACCATCCCGCATTCACGTAAAAGCCCGGGATTTCTGTCTTCGTGATAAAGGGTGAGCCGTCCATGGACATATCCATAATGCCGGCCCATTGCCGCAACAGCTTCACCCGCCCCAACGCCGGCATCACATTCATCGCACAGCTGGCAACATCGGTATAAATCGGCAGATTGCCTTTCTGCGCGTAAGAATTATAGCCGTCAATATTACCGCCGAAAACCATCCCGCCCTTGTCAGACTGGCTGATGTAAAAATGCCCATGCCCGGCCCCGTAAACCACCACCGTATCCAGGAACGGCTTTATCGGTTCAGACACAAAGGCCTGCAGCTTGTGGCTTTCTATCGGCAGACGGCCCAAACCGGCAAGCCCGGCCAAAACCGAAGTAGACCCGGCCACCGCCATGCCGATTTTATCCGCTCTTATCTCCCCGCGGCTGGTCTCAACCCCGGTGATACGGCCAGCCTGCTTGATAAAGCCTGTAACCTCACAGTTCTGGATGATATCAACACCCAGCGCAGACGCGGCGCGGGCATAGCCCCAGTTAACCGCATCATGACGGGCGGTCCCGGCCCTGGCCTGCAGAAAACCGCCCAGAATAGGCAGGCGGGAATTTTCACCAAAATTCAAGTGCGGAACCATCTTTTGCACCTGTTCGCGGTTCAGAAATTCGCCATCAATACCGTTCAGACGCATGATGTTATAACGCCGCATCATCGCGTCACGCTGGCCGGGGGTGAAAAACAGGTTGAGGTGGCCGCGCTGGCTGAACATCACATTATAGTTCAAATCCTGCGACAGGCCTTCCCATAATTTCAGGGAATGTTCATAGAACGCGGTATTGCCCTCAACAAAATAGTTAGAGCGCACGATAGTGGTGTTCCGGCCTGAATTCCCGCCGCCAATCCAGCCCTTTTCCAATAGTGCAACATTGGTGATGCCATGGTTCTTGGCCAGATAATAAGCGGTGGCCAGCCCGTGCCCGCCGCCGCCGATGATGATCACATCATAGGCCGCTTTCGGTTCTGGCTGACGCCAAGCGGGGGACCAGCCGGTCTGGCCGGTCAGACCCTGTTTGAAAAGTTGCCAAGCAGAATAGCGTTTCATGATTTAAGCAATGACCGTCAACAGACAAAAAAACACCTCAACACACTGTTCATGATTATGAGGGACAAAACAATGAATTATTTAATTTTCGACAGGAACTGTCATCATCTTACAAGAGCGGATGAATATTCCATCAGATGGCAGTCTGAATGGGGGTAAACCGGCGTCAGCTTTCGGTAGCGGCAAGCCAGCTGATAACCTTGCCCGCAGGGTAAAGCCAGGCCAGCCCCGCAACGACAAAATAGAACAGATCAAGCGCCCAGTGAACCCCGACAACAAAGCTGGCCAGATACAGACATAACATCACATAAACCGAGATGGCCGGAACCAGCAGAACAGCAATAATGAGGTGACGCCAGCGTTTCATGGAAATAGCTCTTTGTTTGTCAGGTTCGGACTGCCCGGTATCAGGCTACAGAGGTCCATATAAGCCTCAGCCCCAACAGCACAAGGGCAAGATGGCCTATCTTGTAAAACAGCTGATCCGACATGTTCCGGTTCAGCCATTTACCCGCAATAACGCCAAGCGGGATCACCGGCAGTAACGCCAAGCTGATGCCCATGGTCTGCGGCGAGAACAGGTCCAGATCGAAGAATAACGGGATTTTTGCCAGATTGATGATGAGGAAATACCAGGCCAGTGTGCCAACAAAGAAAAACCGGTGTATCGCCATAGGCAACATGAAAATCTGCACACCGATACCGCCGGTGAGCGAGATAAAGCTGGATAGGCCGGACAGGGTACACCAGATAACTGAACGCTGGCGAAAGCGACGGCGGAGTTGGCGGATTGCCGCGCGCGGGCGCCCCCCAGCCTTCGGCCTGAACACCCCCAGCCAATAGCGCACCCCTGTTATCAGGGCCAGCGCGCCGATTACCGCTTTCAGCGTGTCATCATCAATAACCTCAATCAGAAGATAGCCGAGGAACTGGCCAATGATGGCCGTCACCACCATCCAGAACAGCAGCTTTTTCACCGCATAGCCCCGCCAAATCCACACCGTCCAGAAATCCGCCATTAAATAGAGCGGCAACAGGATAGCCAATGTGGCCTTGGCCGGCAGGATGGTGAGCATCAGCGGCGCAGACAAAGCCCCTAACGCGCCGCCAAAGCCTGACTTTGAGATGGAGACAGACAATACCGCAATACAGCAGACAGCCCAAAACAACAGGTCAGGCTGTGCGCTGAGATTCAATTGAGAAAAAAACGAGGCAGAGGGATCAGACATAAACAGGACTTTACCAGATAAGCATGTGAACACAGGCCAGAAGAAACGCGCAGCTGAACCCGAACAAGAAGAAAAAGAGATTACCCTGTCGGCGACCTGACACCGTCAAGATTGAAATCCTGTTCCAGAAAGGATGTCATATCATGTTTGTACCAGCTGTCAAAATCCCACAACTCTGCCGCGACCATTTCCGCGTCTGGCAGATACACGTCCGCAACCAAAGACCCGTTGGCTGTCACAACCTCCAGACTGGTGCGGCGGTAATGCACGCCTTCAAACTGATCCAGCTTGCCGGCGGCTTGCTGGTCAAGACCGGTGGCCACCAGCCCGTCAACCTGGCCCCCTGGCGCGGCCACCAGCATCGGATAGAGCGCGCCGTCAACACGCCTGACCTGGAAGCCATCAAGGCAGGCCGGTGATAAGTGTGAGGGGGGCAGGTCGCCCCCCAGTACCGCCCTTCGGACCTCTGCTGCCCGCAAAGTACCATAAAAAAACATCGTAACAGGTTGGGTCATCATCGCCCGGCCTTTCCTTTTTATTTACCCTCACGCTCTGGTTTGCGCGGCTGGTTTTTCTGTTTGCGGGCCTCAAAGGAGAACCGGCGGCCAGTCTTGACCAGCTCTGCGCCCAGCTTTGCGCGAACATTATCTATAGCCTCTTCCAGCTTGTCCTGTCGCTGGCCGTCATCCTTGTCCTGAGGGGTATCAAACAGGCTGGCCCCTTGCCGCGGCCCTTCAATAGGGCGGTCTGCGCTGTCGCGCACAGACACGCCGACCCCTAACAGGCGCCAGGCTCTATCAGGGCCAGCTTCCTTTTCGATCAGGCCTGACGCCGCCTCAAACAGACGATGGGCCATCTGTGTTGGCCTGTCCAGACGTGTGGTGCGGCTCAGAACCCGGTGATTTGGGCGTTTCAGCTTGATGGTCACCTGAACAGCCTGCATCTGCTGCTCTTTCAGACGTGTTGAGACTGTCTGTGACAGGGTCTCGGCAATGCTCAGCAGATCTGCCAAAGCAGAGATATCCTGCGAAAACGTAGTCTCAGACGAAATGGATTTCGCTGCCCGGCTGGTCTCAACAGTGCGCGGGTCAATCCCAAAGGCCAGCTGTTTAACCCGTTCGGCATCCCGCCCTAACAGCGTGCGCAGCTTTGATGTGGGACAAGCAGCAATATCACCGCAGGTATGAAGGCCGGCCGCGTTCAGCTTTTTGCCGGTGACCTGGCCAAGACCAAACAGAATCCGAACCGGCTTATCCTGCAGCCAGCCTTGCGCCTCATCCTGTCCGATGACGTAAAACCCGTCAGGCTTATCCTGATCAGACGCAATCTTTGCCATCGATTTATTCTGCGCCAGCCCGACAGACACGGTCACGCCGATTTCTGTGCTGATGCGTTGCTGAAACGCGGCCAGAACTTCAGCCGGGCTTTTCTTATGCAGTTTTTGTGTGCCGGACAAATCAAGAAAGGCCTCATCAATGGACAGCGGCTGAACCAACGGTGTCAAAGACAACATCATCTGTCTTATTTGCCTGCCGATGTTTTGATAATGAGCCATTCTGGGTTTAATCACGACCAGGTCAGGACAGGCTTTGCGCGCCTGCCAGCTGGGCATAGCAGACCGGATGCCATATTGACGCGCCAGGTAACAGGCCGCCGCGACCACACCGCGCTCTCCCCCGCCCACAATGACCGGCTTGTCCCTCAGCTCTGGGTTATCCCGCTTTTCGACCGAACAATAAAACGCATCACAATCAATATGCGCCATGGTCAGGGAAAACAGCTCATCATGCAGAACCACACGCGCGCCGCCGCATGACGGGCAGGCAGATGACGGGCGGGCAGATGACGGGCGGAGCGGGGCGTCCGCCCCTTGATCCGGTCCGGCAAACCCGTAATGGCCTGCCAGCAGACAATCACGGCAAATAAAGCCTGTTGAGATGGCTGCGCTCACCCGCTCCCCCCTTCTGGCCCTGACGACCAGATAGCCGCCGGGCCGACCCACAACCGGTTTAGATCTCCACCATTTAAAACACTGCCGCGACTCATGCCTGTTATCGTTCCTGAATTTCTTACAACACAGCCTGATTAAGTCTGACAAACTGGGGGCAAACTGAACACCAAAAAAATGCTTCTATAGCCGCTTGATCATAATATTACAAAAACACCAGAAAAAGCAGCTGTTACAGCTTAATTCCGACACCGGAAAGACGGAAAATTACTTTGAAAATAAATTCACAAAAATGTAACTTTTCAGTACTTTACAAATCAATTAAGTCAGCATATATGTCCTATATCAGCAAAGCCTTGCCACCATAATGACAGACTTTGTTTGAACCATTCTCAACCTGTTAACCCATGCTCCGCTTTGAGTCGGGTAACATTTATGAAAGGGTCAGACCAATGACACAAACAAAGCACGCCGCAAACGACAACACACCTTCATTTCTGGGCCGGCTGAAAGCCTGGCTGGAATATTCAAGCGCGGTTTCCTCACTGAGCCGCCTGGATGACAGAACACTGGCCGATATCGGCCTGAAGAGAGATGAGATCAACGACTTCGTGAAGTCTTGGTCAGTAAAGAATGATGACGCTGCCTAAATAAACCCTGAACAACACGCCGACTTTCCTCCCCCTCAACTTGTTGCGGCGTCCAGGATATATCACAAGCAGCCCATCGAAGAGCGGAACCGTTTTTAAAAACAGGTTCCGCTTTTTTTATGTTTGGAATCTGCCCATCCCGTAATATCATTTAGCCATCTTTTGTATTCGCCTGCATATTTGCCGTTTTTCCCAAAGACGGGCGCGCAGGGACTTTGTGAGGTAAACATGTTCGGACGCCTGTTATCTGTCGCCGCACAGACACGGTCTGTGGTTGCGTCTGTTGTGATCATTGCGGTGCTCCTGCCCGCTGCGGCCTGGCCACAATTCAACCGGTCACGCCCGGTCGAAACAGCAATTGCCGAAAAACAGGTTCTGGCGAGGCAGATAACGGTTCAGGGCCGGGTGCGTTCTGGCCTGCCACATGAAATCAGCGCGCCATTGACCGCGGTCACCACCATCGAAGCCTTGCGAACAGGCGATTTTGTGAAAAAAGGCCAGACGCTGGCAAGACAGGATACAGCAGACCTTACCACCCAGCGGCAGCGCACCCGGCTGAGACTATCTGAAACCAGACAGAGCGAGGAACAGGCGAGGACAGACCTCAGCTTCAGAATAAAGCTGGCTGAGCTGGCGATGAGCAAGCTGGCGCTGCTGCGCCAACGCGCAGAACGGGCCCAGAGCCTGGTCAGTCGCGGCACCTTGTCTGCCGAAGCTTTTGAGACTGTGCAGACCAATCTGCTGGCCGCAGAAGAACAGCTTGTCACGCGCCAGCAGGCGGTGAGCCAGTTGCAAGCGCAATTGTCGATGTTCGGCCTCACCATCCAGCAATTACAACTGGACCTGGATGAGCTGGACCGGGATATCCGGTCTGCCACACTTGTTGCGCCTGTATCCGGCCAGCTGGTCGGTCTGGTTGAGGGCAATAACCGGTTTTTAAGAGAAGGCGACAGCATTGCCAGTATCAGAAACCAGCAGGATTTCGAAATTGAGGCGCAGATTCCCGCCGATTATATTGGCTTTGTGGAACAGGCCGGAGAAGTACAGGCCAGCTATGGCAGCCGCTCGCCAAATGAAGGCAGCCTTGCCCGCCAAAGTCTTAACCTGGTGTTCAGAGCCACCCTACCAGAGGAAAACAGCCGCACCGGCACACGCACCGTACGTTTCAAAGCCGCAGATGGCCTGCCTGACCGCCTGCAGGCCGATAACACGCCGTTAAGCCTATATGTCCCCTCTGGCCAGCCTGAACCGGTGGTCACCATCCCTCAGGATGCGATTATTCCGGTATCGGCGGGCTATATCGTGTTTGTGGTTCAAGAGGATACCGTCAGACGCCGTGCTATCACCCTGGGCGGAAGCGATGCGGATAAGGTAATCGTCACAGACGGGCTGACAGAAGGTGATATTGTGGTTGTGAAGGGCAATGAGGGCCTGTCTGATGGTAGCAAGGTTCAACTGCCTGGCAGCCAGCCAAAACAACAGGGCGGCAAGCGGGCCACCGGGCCAGCCAAACCATCTCTGAAACCGGCTGCCAAACCAGCCGCCTCACAATAGGTCAGTAAAGATATGAACGGGTTCATAAAATCAGCTATCGAACGGCCGGTTGCGGTGATTGCGCTGATGGCGTTGATCGTCATGTTCGGGTTTGTTGCCGCACGCACCATCCCCATTCAGATGAGCCCTGATATCGAAAAACCCATTCTACAGGTGCGGGTGAACTGGGCCGGGGCAACACCAGAAGATGTGGACCGCGAAATCGTCAACCGGCTGGAAGATGAGCTATCCAACCTTTCCTCTGTTGAAGAGATATCATCAACATCACGCACTGGCTCTGCACGGGTAACGCTGACCTATGCTGTCGGCACAGACATGGATAAAGCGTTGACGCTGCTGCTGACCAAGCTGTCCGGAATTACCAACCTGCCAAGTGAGGCGAAAGCCCCGCAGGTCAGAACCTCGAATTCAGATGACAGCCCTATCGCCAGACTGGCCCTGACCGCCCTGCCCGGCGATAAGGTGGATGTTGAGGCTCTGGGCAGTTTCCTTGATACCGAAATTGTCTCGCGCCTCGAACGTGTGCCAGGGGTGGCAGAGGTCGGCTATTACGGCGGCGGCAGTCAGCAGATGACCATCCGTATAGACCCGGATAAGCTGGTCAGATATCGGCTGTCGATTGCCGAGGTTGCGGCCGCGCTGCGCCAATCTTCAGCAGTAATTTCGGCCGGGGCTGTTGATCAAGGCAAGCGGACCTATGCGGTGCGCACAACCGCCGATTTATTTACCCCGCAAATGGCCGGCACAGTTGTGATCCGCAATGACATGACCGCTGATGGCCAGCTGGTGCCGATTTTGTTGCAGGATATAGCCGAGATAGAGGTCGAAATTCAGAAACGCACCAGCTTCCGGCGGCTGAACGGACAGAACGCGCTGATTTTAAACGCGCTTCGGGAACAGGGCACAAATGTGGTCCAGACCATGCAGCGCCTGCAAGGGGTTATAGATGAGCTGAACAACGAGACCCTCGCCAGCCGGGGGCTAAATCTGAAGCTGGTTTATGATGAGACCAGATATATCGATTCTGCGCTTAATCTGGTGCAACAGAATATCTGGGTGGGCGGTCTGCTGGCCTTGTCTGTGCTGGTGTTATTTTTGCGCACCGCCGCGCCGACCCTGATTATCGCCGCCGCGATACCGATATCGGTGATCGGCACCTTTGTGGCGATTGCCGCCCTTGGCCTGTCGATAAATGTAATTTCGCTGGCGGGGCTGGCCTTTGCGGTCGGTATGGTTGTTGATGCGTCTATCGTTTCGCAGGAAAATATCTTCAGGCTGAGGCAGGCGGGCATGAACGCGGCCAGTTCAGCCTTTCACGGCGCGCGCCAGGTCTGGGCCCCTATTCTGGGTTCCGCCCTGACCACGGTGATTGTGTTTATTCCGGTGATCATGCTTGATCTGCCCGTTGGCCAGCTGTTCCGTGATATAGGCATTGCAATTTCAGTGGCAGTTCTGATCTCAGTCCTTGTGTCGGCAACGGTGATCCCGTCTATTTCAGCTGCGCTTCTTAAAGGTGATGCTGACCGTTACGCTCATCCGGTGAAGCTACCGGTTATTGACCGGCTGGCCGCGCTGGTACACCGCGCTGTGGTGCGGTATGCAACCTTCGCGGTACAGCGCCGCCTGGTTGGAGTGGGATTGGTGGCGTTGATGATCAGCTCAGCTGGGTTTGCGGTCTACCGGTTTGCGCCGCAGATTGACTATCTGCCTGATGGCAATGCCAATTTCGTATTCGGTCGCATCATTGTGCCGCCTGGCTATTCAATGGATGAAACCCTGCGGATTGCAGAAAAAATGGAACAGTCCGCCAAGCCCCTCTGGCAAGGGCAAACCGAACAGGGCGGCCCGCCAGCGATTTCGCGGTTCTTCTTCGTGGCCTATGCCGGCGGGGCATTTGCCGGGGCGGCGGCCGAAGACCCGGCCCGTGTCGGCGAGCTGAAGCGGGTGTTATCACGGCCTGTCTTCTCTGAGCCTGGAGCAAGCGCATTTGTGCGTCAGGCTTCCCTGTTTGGGCGGTCTGTCGGCGGTTCGCGCTCTATCAGGATTGATATCACCGGCCCTGATCTGGATATCATCACCCCGGTAGCGCGGCGTCTGAACGGCGAATTATCGCGGGCCTTCCCACGGTCTGCGGGTAATCAGGTGCGCACTATCCCGAACCTGTCCTCTGGGACCGCGCAAATTCAGATCAGCCCAGACCCTGTTGCCTTGAGCGCTGCCGGGCTGACCGCACGCCAGTTTGCCGAAGCGGTGGACGTGCTGAATGACGGGTTGCCTGTGCTGCAAATCCCTTATGACGGCAATCTGATTGACATTGTATTGTCCGGCCAGCAGGCAGGAGATCACAAACTGTCTGACCTTGGCGGCCTGCCGGTGGTGGGCGTGGGCGGCGAAATTTACCGTGTTGACCAGCTGGCCCGTCTGGAAATTATCAGCGCGCCGCAAGAAATCCGCCGTATCGGCGGGCAACAGGCTTTGTCGATTCAATTGCGCCCCCATGAAGGCCTGCCGCTGGAAGCCGCTATTGCGAAAGTTGAAAATGAAGTCCTGCCAGCCTTATCTGATGAGGGGGCCGACCCGCGCGTTCAGATTAACGTCAAAGGTGCCGCCAGCGAATTGGCCAGAACCTGGACAGCGATGCAGTTAAATGTGATGACAGCCATCGGGGTTATCTTCTTGTTAATGGTTGTGCTGTTACGCAGCTTCATCCTGCCGGCGATTATTCTGCTGGTGATCCCGGTCGCCAGTGCAGGCGGTATCGGCGGCCTGGCGGTGCTCAACCTGTTCCTGCGGCAGCCTCTGGATATGCTGACCATGCTGGGGTTTGTGATTTTAACCGGCATTGTGGTCAATAACGCCATTTTGATGATCGAGCAGACCGTCCTGCATATCAAAGAAGACAAGATGACTGCCCCAGATGCCATCATAGAGGCCACGCGCAACCGGATCAGACCAATTTTCATGTCAACGCTGACCTCTTTGTTCGGGCTGATCCCGCTGGTTGTGTTTCCGGGGGCCGGCTCAGAGCTGTATCGCGGGATTGGCACAGTGGTGTTTGGCGGGCTGGCGCTGTCCACAGTGGCCACCTTGCTGATCGTCCCGCCGTTACTGTCGCTGGCCAGACACAGCCTGAACGCCTCTGCCCGGCAAAGCAGCACAACAGAAGCTGTGCAGGAATAAGCCCAACCCAGACAGCCCAGAAGACGAGCCTGTAGCCCCGTCCGGTGTTAGCTGCGCCAGGGAGCGTCAGCAATCCCATCTGGCAAAGTTTGTTTATAGCCAGGTACAGCCGCGGCGAAATCAGTTATCCAGCCAACAAGCGACGGGGCCAGTGCCTGCCAGTCAGCAACCTGGCGAAACTCCAGGTAATCAAGCGCGCAAGCAAGGCCGATATCACTGGCATCAGGTGTACCGGCGTTACTGTAGGTAAGGTCGAGGCTGTCCAGATAGGCCAGACCGCGTTCGATTTTCTGTCGCTGGCTGTCCAGCACAGACTGAACTTGCATATCTTCTGGGCGCAGGCGGGCTTCATAAACGATCAGCAGCGCAGCCTCCAGAATGCCATCGATAAGCGCGACCCTGGTTTGAACCGCGGTCCGTTCCGGCCCATCAGCGGGCAGCAACTGGTTTCCACCAGAAAACCTGTCCAACGCTTCCAGAATCACGCGGCTATCAAAGAGAGGGCCTTCATCTGTCAGCAAGGTTGGGATTTTCCCCAACGGGTTCAGAGCCCTGTTTTCACTGTCCGGGTCTGCTGTATTTGTAGCGACAATGTCGACCTGTTCGTCAAGACCGAGCACATGCAGGGCCAAGGCAACTTTGCGGCCGAAAGGAGACGGGCCTGCGGTAAATAATTTCATCATCTCTGTTTATCCTTACTAAACGGGGCCTCATCAAAATGGGAAAAGGCGGTATGGAAGTCATCTTCGGTCAGGCGGTCCAATGGCCCTTCAGGGGCCGGGGCAAGAGGATAAGATCGGCTGCGAAAGGTCAGGCTGTCAGACGCCTTGTTGAACAGAATGACAGCCGGCAGATCACAATTCAAGGCCAAGTTTGAGGTGAAGCTGTCCACCCCCAGATAGAGATCTGCCTGATGATAGAACGCAATCATGAACGGGATCGGCGCTTCATCTGGCATCATATTGACAAGCCTGTCTTCAGGACCGGTCCAGAGGCTTATCAGCCGATCATGCCAGCTAATGGCATCCGGCCCTGTATTGACAAACAGCGTCCCGCCAAAACGGTCATGAAACGCTTTCAGCATCTGTTCGGCATGGCCGGGGGGCCAGCGGCGATGCGGGTCGCCAACAAACAGGTTCACAACTGTCCAGGGGCGCGGCAGAGCCCCATAAACGGCCCTCACCTCATCGCTTTGTTCAGCCCTGGGCTGAATAGGGGCTGGCCCGTCATAGCTGAGCCCCTGGGCAGAAAAATGCTGGTCAAGCGCCCCGATAAACGGCCTGTGCCCCCATACCGCACGGCGCCCGCCGCCGCCCGAAACGTCAACCGGGTCGGTCAGCAGCAGGCGGTCTACAGCCCCTGAAGACAGGCCAATGCGCCGCGGAATACCGGCGGCCAAACAGGCCAGCTTGAAAGAGGTTGAGCGGTGAAAGACAGCCGCCCGGCCATAGGCGCCTGCCCGGAGCGTGCGGCAAGCGTCCCAGAACCGGGCGGGGCTGCTGAGACGGCGAAAAGGCTGGGCATCAATAATATCGCCAATCCAGGGGCAACATGACGCAATTTCGCGCATCGGCCGCGTATGCATGCACACAAGGTCAATCGTCCCGGACAGGCTGGTTTTGGCCAGATGTTCTAGTTGGGTGAAATGATAAAGCTGGTCACCAATGCCGCCAGCCACAAACCCGACTGTCTTTTGCTGTTCTGAAGGGTTCATTACCTTTGGCATCTTTACCTTTCATGAGATTTGCGTCACAACAGGGCGGCAAAATACTCTCCAAGCAGTATCATGCGCGGGCGTATGCGTCTATGCTTAACCCCGAAGTGCCGCGACCGCAAAAAGGTGAGACAAAAAGATGAGCATTAAGATCGATGTATCGGTTGGCGAGATTATGGACAAGCTGACTATTCTGGAGATCAAGGCAGAAAAAATACAAGACCAGGACAAGCTGGCCAACGTGCACAAAGAGCGCGACAGCCTGCTGCCCGTGGTTGATAAGCCCGCCTACCAGACAGAACACGTCCGCCGCCTGTTCACCGCGCTGAAAGAGATCAATCTGAAGCTGTGGGACATCGAAGACGCGATCCGCCAGAAAGAAGCGGACAAGGCCTTTGATAAGGGCTTTATTGAACTGGCCCGGTCAGTGTATTTCACCAATGATGAACGAGCGGCGCTGAAAAAACAGATAAATCTGGCGACCGGCTCTGAACTGGTTGAAGAAAAATCATATGAAGAATATGCCTAACCGAAACAGGCAAGAGAGAGGCGGCAGGTGATGAAAATCTGCATGGTGGGTGTCGGGCTGATGGGCCATGGCATCGCAAAAAACATCCTGAAAGCCAGCGGCTACAGCCTTAGCTTTCTGCGTCATGAAGGCAATCAGCCGGTTGCCGATCTGCTGGCGGCCGGGGCGGTGGAAGCCGATACGCTGGCCGAAATCTGCCCGCAGGCCGATATCATCCTGTTATGCGTCACCGGCGCGCCTGAGGTGGAGGCGGTGCTGTTTGACCAGGGCGGGGTGTGTGATCACGCCCATGCCGGCCAGATTGTGGTGGATTGTTCAACCAGCCTGCCGGACCACAGCCGGGCCAGCGCAGAAAAGCTGGCGCAAAAAGGCCTGACTTATGTTGATGCGGCGATGACGCGGACCCCGAAAGAGGCTGAGATGGGCAGGCTGAACCTCATTCTGGGCGGGCAGAGCCGCGATATTGAGGCGGTGATGCCCCTGTTGCGCTGTTTTGCCGATACCATCACACCGGCCGGGCCAATCGGTTCAGGGCACGCGCTGAAGCTGATCCATAATTACGTCTCGCTTGGCTATGCAGCGATACTGGCCGAAGCGGCGGCAGCGGCGCGCACCGGCGGGATTGAAACACAAACGTTGCTGGATGTACTGGACGCGGGCGGCGGCAAGTCAGTTGTGCTAGAGCGCTTCAGGCCCTATCTAAGCGATGGTGATGAGAGCGGGTTGCGGTTTTCGCTGGCCAACGCGGCCAAGGATATTGACTATTTCGCCCATGCCAATGAGACCAGTGATGTGGCCGCCGCGCTGCGCGCCCTGTTCAGTGACGGGGCAGCGGAAATCGGCGGGAACAATTCGGTGTTGAAGCTGGTCGACAGGCTTTCAGCGCGCAACGCACAAGGATGAGCAAAAAGAGGCCGAGGATGAACATCTGCACAAACCGGCACGAAATGCTGGCCTTAAGCGCGGGCTGGGCCAAGGACGGGCAGACCATCTGTCTGGTTCCGACCATGGGCAATCTGCATGACGGGCATCTGTCGTTGGTAGAGGTCGCCGCCAAGACCGGCAGCCGGGTGATTACCTCTATTTATGTGAACCCGTTGCAATTTGCACCAAGCGAAGATTTTAACAGCTACCCGCGCACTACCCAGGATGACCTAGACAAGCTGGCGGCAAGCGGCCTGTGCGACGCGGTGTTCATGCCGCAAACCATGTATGAAGACGACCATGCCACCGCGATTAAGCCCGGCGGTGTGGCAGAGGGGCTGGAAAGCGCCGCCCGCCCGCATTTTTTTGAAGGCGTGGCCACCGTTGTTTATCAGCTGTTTGTGCAGACAGGCGCGCATAAAGCGGTGTTCGGCGAGAAGGATTTCCAGCAGTTGAAGGTCATTGAACAGATGGTCCGCGACCTGCATATGGGGGTAGAGATTATTGCCGCGCCCACCATGCGTGAGCCGGACGGGGTGGCGATGTCGTCCCGCAACGGGTATCTGAGCGCACCGCAGCGGGCCTGTGCCCCGGCCCTTTATCAAGCCTTGAGAACAGCAGCAGAGGCCTTGCGCGAGGGCGTCGCCGCAGAGACCGTGCTGACCGCCGCCAGACAGGCGGTTCTGGCCGCCGGGTTTGATGCGGTTGACTATATTGAGCTGTGCGATGCCGCCAGCCTGGCCCCCCTCACAGGGCTGAATGGCCGAGAAGACGGGACCGCCGCTGTGCTGCTGGCCGCCGCCCATATCGGCGCTGTCCGCCTGATCGATAACCTCAGGGTGT
>CBFHLG010000003.1:13544-146679 GCA_965656625.1 Puniceispirillaceae bacterium (SeqCode) | reverse complement strand
AGGCCCCGCATACCGGCACTATTTCTGCGCTTCATCTGAAGACGGTTGGCGTGGTGGTCCAGCCCGGCACCGTACTGGCTGAAATCGTCCCAGAGGAAAAAGCGGTCACCATCAGGGCCAATCTGAAACCGGAAAATGTGGCCGATGTCTATGTTGGCCAGATTGCCCGTATATCGCTTTCGGCTTATGATGTGTCCCGTTATGGCAGTCTTGAAGGCGTGGTCAAACATATCGCCTCCAACACCACAGAGCGTGAGGGCCAGCCGCCCTTTTATGAGACTATCATCACGGTTCCCGACCCGATATTTCCAAAAATTGATCTGACCCCGGATATTGTGCCGGGGATGACGGTGGTGGTTGATATCATTGGCGGCAAGCGGACCGTGCTTGACTATATTCTCACCCCTCTTGACCGGGCCACACGGGTCGCCTTCAGGGAAAACTGAGCGCTGTCATTTGCCAGTATCTTACTTGCGGAAACAGGGCGGCAATTGCCCTGTTCCGTGCTTTGCGGCTATGATGGGGTCATGTCTGACCAGTCCTTTTCCACACCTTCTGTTCTGTCTTCTGCTGACCAGCCTCTTATTCTGGTGGGTAACGGGGCATGTGATCTGGCCCAGTTTTGCGCCGCCCCGCCAGGCCATCTGGTCGCGGTTGATGGGGGCCTGCGCCATTGTAAAGCGGCCGGCCTAACCCCGGCGGCTGTTATTGGCGATATGGATTCAGCTGACTCTGGCCTGCTGCAGCAGGCGTTCGCTGATATCGCTGTCTTCAGGCGGGAGGAACAGGACACCACCGACTTTGAAAAGGCCTTGCAGGCGTTCTCTGCCCCGGTTTGTCTTGCCTATGGGTTTTTGGGGCTGCGGGTTGACCATATGCTTGCGGCGCTGTCGGTTCTGGCCCGCTATGCCCAGACCCATAAGGTCATCCTTATTGGTGCAGATGATCTGATCCACGTTACCACACAGCCCTTTGCAATGGCCTTGCCGGCAGGTGCGCGCCTGTCTGTCTGGCCCGTTGGCCAGGTCAGCTTTGCGGCTTCATCTGGTCTGGTCTGGCCGCTGGAAGGGTTGACCCTTTCACCAGATGGCCAGGTTGCGACCTCTAACCGGATGAAGGCGGACCGGCTGACGCTGACCCCAGCATCAGGGAATAAGGGGGCCTATGCTGTGTGTTGTGATCCTGAATTTCTGCCGCAGATGATGGCCGCGCTGACCCCAGCATCAGGGAGTAAGGGGGCTTAGCTCATTATCGTTTGGGGTGTATTCAGGCGCCAGTCTCACCATAGGTGCGGCGGCGCAGAAAATCGGTAATATCGTTGCGTGTGGCGAACGCGTCCAGTTCTGCATTTTGAATCGGTTGGCGCACAGTGACTTTGACCTGTCTGTTCATTTGCTTGCAGATCTCGCGGAACATCAGCGAATAGCCAAGTGTTACAGACACCCGTCGCGCGGCCTGATAGATAACCGAATTCCGGCCATCAAAGAAAAACGGCACGATGGTGGTATCTTTGGTCTGGGCCAGCTTGGCAGCAAAGGTTTTCCATTCACTGTCAAAGGCCGGGCCGATCAGGTTTGGGGCCAGCGAAATCCCGCCAGCCGGGAAAATAATCACCGCCCCGTCATTTTTCAGATGCTTGTGGGCTTCGCGTCTGGTCTGCAAATTAGTTGCCAGCGCAGATTCGGTTTCAGCAAAATCAATCGGCAGGATTTTATCCATCACCGCCGGGGCCTGGCGCAGGACCTGATGCGTGATAATCTTATAATCCTGGCGTATTTCTGACATCATCGCGCACAGAACCAGACCATCGATCACCCCGAACGGATGGTTGGCAATGACCAAAACGGGGCCTTTTTCCGGGATCTTTGCACCTGGTTCATGCTGGGCATCATATGAAATGTTCAGCCGTTTCAACGCGTCTGTCCAGAACAGCTCACGCGGCCGCTCATCATCGACATAATCAAAATATAGCTTTTTGATCTTCGGCTGGCCGGTGACCTTTTCCATCGCCCGGATAAAGCCGGACGCCATTGGCCCCATCTCACCATTGGCGAAGGAAAAAATGGGATGGGCATCCAAACTGTCAGTATTTGCGGGCGTTATAATGCTGCTCATCAAGACTTTCCGAACAAAAAGGCCGGCGGGCTTTTAATTCCACTTGCCTAGTCTTCAAATATGACGGTTTCATGACAAAACCCGTCCCGCGCCGGCCACGCTCTTAACCATAATATTGCAGCACCAGCCAAATCAAGCCAAAAGCCGTTATCATCAACACACCGGCATTAATCTCATCCCAGCGGCCACTGATCAGCCGGATGCCGACAAAAGCCAGAAACCCGATGCTGATTCCCGCTGCAATCGAAAAGGTTAGCGGCATCAGCACGATGGTTATCATCACTGGCAGGGCGGCCGACATATCGGTCCAGTTGACCCGGGCCAGCCCGCCTAGGAACCCGGCCGCCACAAAGATAAGCGCCGGGGCTGTGGCAAAGGCAGGAATAGAGGCAAACAGCGGTTCAAAAAACAGGCAGATGGCAAATAAACCGGCAACCGTGACCGCGACCAGGCCGGTGCGCCCGCCACTGCGGATACCGGCTGCGCTTTCCAGATAGGTGGTCAGGTTGGATGTGCCGAGCAGGCTTCCCGCCACACTGGCTGAAGTATCGGCCAGCACGGCTCTGTCCAGATTCTTAATCGTTCCGTCTTTGGCGCGCAGGCCGGCTGGTTCAGCAATCGCTGTCAGCGTGCCTGTGGTGTCAAAGAAATCAACAAAGAACATCACAAACACAACAGATAAAAATGCCGGCGTGGCCAGTGCTGAAAAATCAAGCTGGAAGGCCGCGCTTGTCAAAGGCGGTGCAGACATAACCCCGCCAAATTCAGCCAGCCCGGTGACCCAGCCAATAATACTCAGCCCCAGAATGGTCAGAAGAATACCGCTCTTGATGCCGCGATGAACCAGCCCGGCCATCACGATCAGCCCGGCAAGGGCAAGGCCGGTTTCAGCCGTGTTTAACGGCCCCAGCCCGACCAGCGTATCCGGGTTATCAACAATGATGCCTGCCCCGGTCAGCCCGATCATCGCCAGGAACATCCCGATGCCCGCGGTAATGGCAACCTGCATTTCCGCCGGAATGGACAGGATCATCCAGGCTCGTGCCCGGCTGAGGGAAAACAGGAAAAAGGCAACCGAAGAGACAAATACAGCGGCCAGGGCCTGTTGCCAGCTGAACCCGTATCCCAGCACCACAACATAAGCAAAATAGGCGTTCAACCCCATCCCCGGGGCGACCGCCACCGGCCAACCTGCATAAAGGCCCATGATTAAGGTGCCCAGCATTGTTGCCAGAATGGTGGCCACGAAGGCAGCCCCGAACTCAATGCCGGCATCAGACAATATCGCTGGATTAACCGCGATAATAAACGCCATGGTCAGAAAGGTGCTCAGGCCCGCGAACAGCTCTGAACGCAGGGTCACGCCATGGTCTTTCAGCTTGAAATAGGCGGATAACATGAACAAACTCCTAAAACCAAAACCCCGATGGCCGATCCGGTTGTGGCCGTTCCGACTGCGAGGTTACCCTAGACCGGCGGGCTGGGCATTGTGTGCCTTATCCGACCTTGTTTCGTTTTATACTGGCAAAACCGCTGAATTGCGATTATTAATTTGGCTAATGCAAGTGAACAGGCGCGTATCTTCACCGCCGCCCTTACACCTTTAAACATTGGGGAAGTAGACAAAATGTTTCACGCTTCAGATTTCAAACTGACAACCGCCGGTCCGTCATTGGTTCCCCGGCTTGCGGGCACAGGCCTTTATCAGCTGCTGGCGGTTATCGCTGGTATCGCTGTGCTGGCTATATCAGCCCATATCAAAATTCCGTTTTATCCGGTGCCGGTCACCATGCAGACTCTGGCTGTGCTGGCCATTGGCATGACCTATGGCACCCGTCTTGGTGGCGCAACCTTGCTGGGTTATCTGGCGGCCGGGGCAGCAGGTGCACCTGTTTTTGCTGGCGGCGCTGGCGTGGTCTATATGATGGGGCCGACAGGCGGTTATCTTGCGGGTTTCTTTGTTGCTGCTGTTCTGTTGGGCGCGCTGGCTGAACGTGGCTGGACCCGCAATATTGCCACCACCGTGGCGGCTATGCTGCTGGGCAACATTGTGATTTATCTGTGCGGCGTCAGCTGGCTGGCGAGCCTTATCGGCATGGACAAAGCTATTCAGTTCGGCCTGTTGCCGTTCCTGTATGGTGATGCGCTGAAGCTGGTGATAGCGGCTCTTGGTGTGCCCTATCTCTGGTCAAAGCTGCCCCGCTGACAGATTATGAACCGGGAATAACCGGCCAGAACAACTAATCAAAGAAGAGGGGGCGCCCCCTCTTTTTTTTATGGAATCACAAAGAAGATGACATACATCATCGCCGGCACGCTGATACTGGCGATAAGGGTGGATAGCATGATGGACGTGGCGGTGCGGCCGCTGTACACGCCATAGAATTCGGCCAGATTAAACACATTCGCGGCCACCGGAAGACAGCTGAACATCAGCGCGATTTTTATCCAGAGCGGGTCAAACGGATACGGTCCGATAGCTGGCCAGCCCAGGAACACCAGTGCCATCAATAAAGGATGCACAAACAGCTTGAACAAGGCCAGCGCTCCTAACTCGCCCCAGGCATCGCGAACCGGCTGGCCCACAAGGGCAATGCCCAGGGCAAACAGCGCGGTCGGTGCGGCGGCCCCGGCCAGAAGGTCCAGAAATAAGGCTGGCATTTCTGGCATGCTCAGCCCGCTTGCCGAAAACACCATTGCCGCGACCACCGACATCAGCAACGGGTTTTTCAGCAGAGAGCTCAGTGTTTTTCTCACTGTTGGCCCGAACCCGCCGCTGCTCTCATCAGTGGTGAACAAGGCCACCAGAAACACCAGCACCGCGTTATTCACCACCAGAATAACCGCCATTGGCACGGCTGCGGCCTCACCAAAGGCCAGCAACGCCAACGGCACACCGATATAGCCATAGTTCGGATAGCTGGCGTTCAGACCAAACAGGCCGGATTCCCTGCGGCTCAGTCGTAACAGATACCTGCCCACCGCAAAGGCAATGATGAACATGCTCAAGGTGACCAGCTCATAACGTAAGGTGAATTCAGGATTGAAAATATCGTTTAAGGGGCGGGCGGTGATTGCCACAAACATGAACGGGGGCAGCACCACAAAGAACACATAGCGCGAGATCATGCGCCCGTCCGCAGCAGAAAACCAGCCCTTCAGACGGGTCAGGCTGCCCAGCAGAATGATGCCAAAGAACGGGATTGTCAGCGCCAGAATATCAGCCATGGCTTGTTATAAGCTGGCCGCAGGGGCTTGCGCAATCCCTTATCTGTCAGGCTGATTGTCGCAACGCTCAGCTATTGTCGTTGGCCGGGGCCTTGATCTCAGCAGTGTTGATGCCGCCGTCATCAAGCTCGCCCAGCATCTCCATTGCATCAGAGCTGTCCATAACTTCAGCCTCGCCGCTGGCCTCGATCAAATCGATCAGCTTATCCTCAGGAGACTCGGTATCATCATGCAGAATGGTCACAGCAATTAAGGCCGCAATCGTTGTGGTAACCACTTTCTTGGTCTGGCCCTTATCTGACGGGCTTTCTTTTGGCTGAAAGGGAATGACGTCTCCACTTAACCGCATGTCATGGTCAGATGTCTGCATCGCTAAAGACTCCTTTTCTGGATAAGCGTCTCTCCAAATACATCCTGCCCCGTGCCGCTGCATAACATCGCACCAGACGGGGTTAGCATATTTGAAAAAGACAGAAGGTATGATGACAGAACGCGTGATACAGCCCCCTGGCGCTCAAAACGCTGAACACTACAAGTTGTATAGGCCATCACAAGCATCATACTAAATTTAGTATAGGCGGAAAAAGACAGTTTCGTGAAGGGAAAAATAATTTTCAGGTGAATTTGTCCAGATCACCTTAACCCTTGTTAACGTAAAACCCCTATGACGAGGCATTTTTGGGTGTGAAGGTGAGGTTTTAGCTAATGAATGATTTATTCCCGGACCATCTGTCAGATGCATTACCGGTGCTGGACCGGTCTTCTGGCCTGTCCCACCTTGAACGGTTTGCGGCCAAGGCGGGCGGCTCATACGCCAAGGGCCGCAATTATGATCTGGGGCCAGGCCGCCATCATCTGGTGTCATGTTTGTCCGGGCATTTGCGGCGCCGGCTGATTACCGAAGAAGAGGTGATAGACGCTGTTCTTAGCCAGCACAGCTTTGCTACGGCGGAGAAATTCATTACGGAGGTATATTGGCGGACTTACTTTAAGGGCTGGCTGGAAATGCGCCCGTCTGTCTGGCAGCAGTGGCTGTCTGACTTGGCCCGCCTGCCGCGCACAGATGCCCTTGATACCGCCTGTGCTGGCCAGACCGGGATTGCCTGTTTTGATAGCTGGGCTGATGAGCTGGTCCGTACCGGCTATCTGCATAATCATGCGCGGATGTGGTTTGCGTCTGTCTGGATATTCACGCTTGGCCTGCCTTGGCAGGTGGGGGCTGAATTTTTTATGGCACATTTGCGTGACGGCGACCCGGCCTCGAACACGCTTGGCTGGCGGTGGGTTGCCGGTTTGCAGACCAGAGGTAAGGCCTATGCTGCCCGCGCCGATAATATTGACCAGTTCACCAAAGGCCGGTTTGCCCCGCATGGCCAGCTGAACGAGCATGTTCGGGCTGTTGACGGGCCGGAAAACCCGTCGCCGCATCTGCTCAGCCTGCCGGCGCTCAGCCCCGCCCTGCCAGCGGGCAAGCCCTATCTTCTGGTTCTTACGGCTGAAGATTGCCATCCTGAGTCACTGCCGCTTAGCACCCCGCCTGCCGGTGTGGTCAGCCTGCCGGTTTTGTTCGGCAATCATCAAACCGGAAAGGGAGCGGGGTGGTTGCGGTCTGCTGCTGTTGATCAGATGGACCAGACCGCGCTGGCCGATGCGCTGTCCCGCACAAAGGCTCATTTTTCTGGCCCGGATGCTGAGGCAGCTATAGAGGCGGTCAGTCTGGGTGGGACACTTGATGATCAGCGCGCGCTTAGCCCTGCTACGCTGGTAGAACAGGCCGCAACCCAGTTGGCCGACCTGTGCCAGCGCTTAGAAGTATCTGAGCTTATCATAGCCTATCTTTCGACCGGCTTCTGGCAGGATAATGTCCGCCAGCTTCGCGCGCATCCGGCGCTGTCATCTGTTGGCTGGCATGACGTTATGCGCGGCTATGATCGCCGCGCCTGGCCAAGCGCCACCAAAGGCTTCTTTCCGTTTAAAGAGAAAATTCCGGGCTGGGTGGGCCGCTAACACGGCGCCGCCCTCTACCCTAAAAATCTGCCTATTTGGAAATCCGGCGGATTAAGATATTGCCGGCAGGCTTGTCGTTAACGTTGCGGATGGCGTCAGTTGCGGCTGAATAGGCCACTGTTTCCACGCCGAAATTATCCACGACATTCACACGTGCACGTACCCGCATCCCCACCAGCGTCTGCGCCAGGCCGAGGTTGCGTGAACCACTTGCGGCGGCCACCTCTTCCCAGGTCCGCCCATCGGTAGAGGTTTCCCAGTTCAGATTGATGCTGGCGATACCGTCAAAATCTTTCAATGAGCTGGTATTGGCGGTCAGCTCAGCCCCTTCTACAGGCTGGCCACGCACAATCACTTCGCCTTCCAGCGGGTTGTCGATATTGGCGACAATTTCTGATGCGTCTGTGACCAGAGTTTCGCGTGTGCCAAACCCGTCAATATAGCTAATCACAGCGCGGTAGGTGAAACCCACATCGCTTTGTGAGAGCTGGATCGTATCATCAAACTGGTCAGGGAAGTTTTCCCAGTTGGTCCGTTCTGAGGACCGCTGCCAGATAACAGACAAGGCGCCAAGCCCGTCTTCATCTGAAATCCGTGAGGTATCCACGGCCAGTGTGCTGTTTTCTTTTGCCTCGCCGCGCAATTCAGGGCGGCCCATTGGCTTGTCATTGACGTTGCGGACCGGCTGAGACATCGGGCTGATCATCATTTCCGGGTTGCCCTGGCCGTCTACATAGGAAATTTGCACCCGCAGGAACTTGCCCACCTCGGCATCACGGGGCACAAAGCGCGGCTGAATAGCGCCGGGCAGCACCATCCAGTTATCCCCATCTTCTGAGATTTGCCACTGCACCTGGATAGAGCCAAGCCCATCACCGTCAGCCAGAGAATCGGTATCGATGACCAGCTCGTCATTTTCAACAGCTTCAAAACCCTGGTCGCCGCCACCCTGATTGGCCCCGCCGCCCTGATAAGATTGTGAGGATTGTGCGGTCTGGGTGGCGCCTGATGAAGACGCGCTGCTGCCTGATGCCTGGCCCGATGCCTGATCAGATGCTTGTGATGTGCTGCTGCTGGCTTGTTCGGTTGAGGTGGCTTGTGAGGCAGCCGCGTTTGTGTTCGCACTGGCGCTTGCATCTGGGTCGCCGCCGGCGATCGCACAACTCATCATAGCCAGGCTTGCCCCTGCAACAATCAAGCTCGTCCGTGTTAACATTCCTCGTACTCCCCAGACTCTGAATAGTGCCGGTTATCGGCCAGTCACCCTCTTCACCTGCCAACCTGCTCTGGCGGGCAGAGCAAAGCCGTTTTCAGCTAAATTAGTTATAACCTTATAAATCTTCACCGACACTTTGTCTTATTTCGGCAGAAAGATCAAGCAGTGTATATGGTTTCACCGTGACGGCCAGGACACCGGTTTTCTCGCGCGAATTCAGCCCCCTGCTGGCGGGCTGGTTTTTCCACGGACTGACACATTCTTGATTTTCTGTTTAAAACATTCCCTTTTTACGTTAATCAGAAGGCGGTTTCTTTCAAAACAGTCCTCTTTGGCTGTATGAAGGGTATACGACACAATTTTTTAGTCTCTTAAAAGCATGTTGATGGAATCGGAACAAAACTATGACCAAACTGACTTATGACCTCTCTTTGACTATCGCTCAGGCCGCGCTGAAAAAGGGCGCTGAGCTGGGCCTGAAGCCGCTGGCTGTTGTTGTGCTTGATGACCGGGCCAGCCTGCGTATCTGTCTGAATCAGGACGGGACTGCCATTCATCGGCACCGGGTTGCGCATGGTAAGGCGAATGCGGCGATGTCGTTGGGCATGGGCAGCCGGGCTCTGGGCGCACGCGCTGAGGTTCAGGCCTATTTTGTGGATGCGGTGGGCCGCATGATGGATGGTGATTTTATCCCGGTCCCCGGCGGTGTGCTTATCCGTGATGCAGAAGGCGGTCTACTGGGGGCGGTCGGGATTTCCGGCGATACCTCAGACAATGATGAAGCTGCGGCTGTTGCCGCGATTGAAGCGGCCGGTCTTATTGCTGAAACCGGGGCCTGAGGCCTGTCGCCGGCCTCTGTGGTCTTGAAATGGAATTTGGCCTTCAGGTCTGTTTTATGCTAGGTGAAGCGGAAATGTTGAGCTCTGCCCGTCTGTCTGTGGCGGTGTCGCCGGATGGACAGAGACAGGGCAGGGGGTTTAAGGATTAAATATACAGATGAATATTATAACCGCCATTCGTGAAGAAATGCTGGTCCCTATCCATCCGGCGGGCTGGCCGTTTATCGGTTTGTTCGCGGTGGTGACCCTTTTGGTGGGGATGGCGTTTGAACCGTTCTTCTGGGTCGGTGTGCCGGCCACCTTATGGTGTGTGTATTTCTTCCGTAATCCGCCGCGTGTCACCCCGACTGATGAGCTGGCCGTGATCGCCCCGGCTGATGGCCGGATTCTGGATACGGGCGTGTCTGACGTGCCGCCTGAACTGGATCTGCCTGACGGGGAATGGCGCTGTATTTCGATTTTCATGAATGTGTTTGATGTTCATGTGAACCGCAGCCCCCTGGCGGGCGTGGTTGCGGACAAGCATTATATCAAAGGCAAGTTTGTGAATGCCAGCCTGGATAAGGCCAACCGTGATAATGAACGGCTTGCTCTGGTTCTGGATACAGGCCTGCCACAAACCCCGAAAATCGGTTTTGTCCAGATAGCTGGTCTGGTGGCCCGCCGGATTTTATGTGATGTGGATGTGGGCGATCGGCTGTCATCTGGCCAGATTTACGGTCTGATTCGCTTTGGCAGCCGGGTGGATGTGTGGTTGCCGGCCTCATCTGTGCCTCAGGTTCTGGCTGGCCAGAAATCAATTGCCGGTGAAACCGTTTTGGCCCGGCTGCCCAAACCGGCGACAAAACGGCCGCGTCAGAAGGCGAAGGCATGACCGCGCCATCGCCCAATCGCCCGCCCAGCTCAGCTAAAAAACGCCGCTTTCGCAGTGTCTCGCTGAATTGGCTGCTCCCGAACATGCTGACGATTGGCGGGCTTATCTCTGGTCTGACCGGCCTGCGCTTTGCCCTTGATGAGATGTGGATATCGGCGATTACGATGATCGTTCTGGCGGCTATTTTTGACGCGCTTGACGGACGCATGGCCAGGCTTTTGAAATCCACTTCTGAATTTGGCGCCGCTCTGGACAGCCTGTCTGATGCGGTGGTGTTTGGTATTGTCCCTGCGCTGACCTTGTATTTATGGGCGCTTCAGGATTTGGGTAATATCGCCTGGGGCACAGCCTTGTTTTACGCGGTCTGCGTCATTCTGCGGCTGGCCCGGTTTAATTCTGAACTGCCGGACAAGCCTGAATACACCAAGAGCTTTTTTGTAGGTATTCCTGCGCCAGCGGCCGCGTTTCTGGTGATGCTGCCAGTGGTGGCATTGGAAGTGACCGGCATGTCTTGGCTGCGCGATGAGCAGGTCGTCTCTGTGGTTTTGGTTGCGGTCGGGGCCGGGGCGGTCAGCACCATGCCGACCTTCAATGGCAAGACCTTTAAAGTGCCCAGTCATGCCATTCTGCCGTTCCTCGCTCTTATTGCGCTTATCGGCGGCATCATCGTGATATCGCCCTGGGTCATGTATATCGCGCTGGCGGGTGTTTATATGGCCAGCTTTCCGGTTTCGGTTCTGGCGTTCTACCGCCGCCGCCGCGGGTTTGAAGGCTATCGCTCTTCCTCCAATTGAGCCGGGCCGGGCACAGGCAAAAAAAACACCTGCCATGTTGGGCATTGCCTTTGCATTGTGCTAGTCTGTTCCGGCATAAAGCAGACGCCGTCTGTCCGCCTAAAAACATTGCCCGATAACCGGAGCTGATACAAAATCCATGTCTGAAACCTTGCTTGACAGATGCCTGGCGAAAAATATCCGGATGACGTCACAACGTCAGACCATCATCACGGTTATCGAAGAGGCTGACGACCATCCTGATGTTGACCAGTTGTATCTGCGCTCGGTGCAACGGGATAACACAATCTCCATTGCGACCGTTTACAGAACCGTAAAGCTGCTTGAAGAAGCCGGCATGATCGAACGCCTGGAATTCGGCGATGGCCGGTCCCGTTATGAGGAAGCTGGTGAACATCACGAACATCTGGTTGACGTCGAAACCGGTGAAGTGTTTGAATTTTACAATGAAGAGCTGGAAACGCTCAAAGAAGAGATCGCCCGCAAAATGGGATATGATCTCATCGACCACCGGCTGGAGTTATATGGCAAGAAGATAAAGGACTAGCCTCTTGCCGGTCATAAGCCGCCCAGCCGAGTCAGGCCGCCCCGCACAAATTTAGAGCGGGCAGCGTGCCCAGCAGGAGGGGGGATATGGTTGAATTTATCTGGGGACGCTATGCGCTGTGGGCATTTACATGTCTGGCGGGCCTTATCTTTGCCAGCCTTGCTGTAACCAGCCATCTGTATTTTCTCATTGCAGCTATAGTGTCGTTCGGGCTGTTCGGTCTGGGCTGCTATGATTTCACACAGAAAAAAAGAGGCGTTCTGGCCAATTACCCATTGCTGGGCCGGGCCCGCTATATTTTGGAATCCGTCCGCCCTGAACTGCGTCAGTATTTCTGGGAAGCAGACACCGATGAGCTGCCTTATTCGCGTAACCAGAGGGCGATGGTTTATCAGCGCGCCAGGGGCATTTTGGCGGCCCGGCCAATGGGCACGGTACTGGACATCTATGCTGAAGATTTTACGTGGCTGAACCATTCCCTGCAACCTACCCATATTGAGGATAAAGATTTCCGCGTATGTGTTGGCGAGGGTGAGCAGGCTTATAACTGCGCAGTGTTGAATATATCGGGAACCTCGTTCGGGGCGATGTCCCCGCCGGCTATTCAGGCTTTGAATACCGGTGCCCGTTTAGGCGACTTTGCCCATAACACCGGTGAGGGTTCATTTTCCAAATATCATCGGCTGGGGGGCGGCGATGTGATCTGGCAAATCTCCACCGGTTATTTTGGCTGCCGCACCCCTGAGGGCCGGTTTGATGCGGATATGTTTGCCCGCACCGCCGCCGAGCCGCAGATCAAGATGATCGAAATAAAGCTCAGCCAGGGTGCAAAGCCCGGTCATGGCGGAATGCTGATGGCCCCGAAAGTCACCCCTGAAATTGCTGAGGCCAGAGGCATAGAGCCCTATCAAGACTGTATCTCGCCAAACAGTCATTCTGAATTTTCCACGCCGCGTGGATTGCTCAGCTTTGTGGCCCGCTTGCGTACATTGTCTGGTGGCAAGCCGGTGGGCATTAAGCTGTGTATCGGCCACCCGTGGGAATTTGCCGCGATTGTCAAAGCCATGGTGGAAACAGGCGATGTGGCCGATTTCATTACTGTTGACGGGGCAGAGGGTGGCACTGGCGCGGCTCCGGTTGAATTTACCGATCATCTGGGTTGCCCGTTGCGCGATGCGCTGGTCTATGTGGATAACGCGCTGAAAGGGGCAGGCCTGCGGGGCCGTGTCAAAATCGCCGCGTCTGGCAAGATTGTTTCGGCCTGGGATATGGTCCGGCATATTGCGCTGGGGGCGGACTGGTGTAATATGGCGCGGCCGTTCATGTTTTCGCTTGGCTGTATTCAGGCCCGTGATTGTGCCTCTGGCAATTGCCCGACCGGGCTGGCTACGATGAACCCGAAACGCTACCGGGTTGTGGATGTTGAACACCGCGCCTGTCGGGTGGCTAATTTTCAGCGCAACACCGTGGCGGCGGTTGCCGAAATGCTGGAGGCGGCCGGCCTGAACGGCCCGCATGAATTGTCGCGCCGGCATATTGTCCGCCGCCTGTCCGCCAGCCAGATACAGCTGGCTGACCAGATTTACCCGAAAGTGGCTGACGGTGCCCTGCTGCGCGGCGAGGAGGTGGAAGACGCGCGCCTCGCCTCCTACTGGCACCGCGTCACCCCGGACAGCTTTCAGCCGGTTGAGCGATAAGGCTAACAACTGTACCCTTAACACTGACAGGTGTGAGCTGCCGCAATCGTTAACTCTGGCAGGGGCCGCAATAGTTAAATGGTATAACAGGTCATTCGTAATGATTAGTTGGGGGTTCGATTCCCTCTTGCGGCACCATTTTTTCCGGCCACTCAGGTTCACCTATTCAGTGCAGCCATCGCAGATACCATGCAGCTCGATGCTTGATTTAGATGTTTTCATCTTCGTCTTTTCGGCCAGGCTGGACAGAAAAGCGGACACACTGTCATCACAGATTTCCTGTACATGCTCGCATTTATCACAAATCACAAAGGCGGTCGCCCCGGTGCTCTCGCACGACATATGACTGCAGGCAATAAAGGCGTTCAGGCTTTCCAGCCGGTGCACCATACCAAACGACATCAGCTTTTCCAGTGCGCGGTATACCTGCAGCGGGGCCTTCAGCCCATCATCGCGGAGCTCTTCAAGAATCATATAGGCGCTAAGCGGGGCGGCTTGCCGCTCAAGCACATCCATCACCAGCTTTTGATTTTGTGACAGTTCCACGTGGGACGCCCTCTTGAATTGTTGCCCCTGGGGCGTTCAGCCCCTGAATTTAAGACGCTGTAAGGGTAGCAGTGTTGCGATGAAGATAACAAGGGCTGAAACGATGATGCTGGGGCCGGAAGGGGTGTTGAACGACAGCGAGCTGTACAGCCCCAAGCCAACCGCCGCACAGCCCAGAAACGCTGATAAAATCGCCATCTGCACAGGCCCGCCGGAGATGTTTCTTGCCGCCGCTGCGGGCAACAACAACAGGCCCGTGATCAACAATACACCGACCACCTTGATAGAGATGGAAATCACTAACGCCAGCAAAAGCGTGAAGTAAATCCGCACCATTTTCGGCTTTAATCCCTCAGCAGACGCCAGCTCTGCGCTCACCGTGTCAGCAAACAAGGGCCGCCAGATAAATATAAGCAGGCCAGTCACAAGCGCGCCGCCGCCCCATATCAGCCCGATATCGGCCACCGACACGGCCAGAATGTCGCCAAATAACAGGCTCAAAAGATCAACTCTTACCCAGCTCATAAAGCCCAGAACGACAATGCCGATCGCCAGAACCGAATGCGCCAGCAGCCCCAGCAACGCATCGCTGGGCAGGCTGGTCCGGCTTTTCAGATAGAGCAGCAGCAGTGAGATGACGGCCGAAACCGCGAACACGGCAAGGGTCAGGTTGAGCTCAAACAGCAGCCCTAAGCTTACCCCCAGCAGGGCGGCGTGAGACAGCGTATCGCCGAAATAAGACAGCCGCCGCCAGATAACAAAACAGCCCAACGGCCCGGCGACAAGCGCAACACCTATCCCGGCAACAAGGGCCCGCATGAAAAAATCATCTAACATCGGCTACCCCTGCTGATGTGTTGACAGGCTGCCATCTGCGTGATGGGTGTGGTCATGTTTATGTTCATAAAAGGCGAGCGCAGCAGAGGTGCTGGCCCCGAACAGGGCTTTATATTCGTCACTTTGGGCAACCGCCCCGGGCGTGCCCGAACAGCAGACATGACCGTTCAGACAGATAACCTTATCTGTGGCCGCCATCACCACATGCAAATCATGCGATATCAGCAGAATACCGCAATTCAACTGGTCTCTCAGCCTGTTGATCAGATCATAAAGTTCGGTCTCACCAGTGAAATCAACACCCTGTACAGGCTCATCAAGCACCAGCAGTTCCGGCTTCCTTGACAGTGCCCGTGCAATCAGAACGCGCTGAAACTCGCCGCCGGACAGGGTGCGCATATCCTGTTTCAGCAGATGCTCGACACCTGTGGCGGCCAGGGCGGCCTGCACCTCAGCCGCGGAAAGTTTTGCCGTCAGTTGCATGAAATGCTCAACCTTCAAGGGCAGTGTCCAGTCCACAGCGATTTTCTGCGGCACATAGGAGGTGACCAGATCAGGGCGTCTCTTCACCTCACCTTCGGTTGGCTCCATGACCCCCAGAATCATCTTCGCTGTGGTTGATTTGCCGGACCCGTTCGGGCCTATCAGGGTGACAATCTCTTTTCTGTTGATGCTCAGCGAAACGCCATGCACCAGCCAGTTACCGTTCTGCCTGACCCCGGCATTTGTCATTTCAACAAGTCTGTCTTGGTTGTCGGACATTTTTTTAACTATAAATCGCCAGTCTAATCCACTTGTGCCGGACGGTATCATTTGTTATAACATAACACAACTATGTAATATTATAACATAACAAGGTTTTGTCCGATGGGTACTTTTGTCCGTTTTTGTCTGGTCATCCCAGCCTATCTGTTTTTTCTGGGTGTGTCTGTTCCGGCACAGGCCGATATTAAGGCTGTTGCCTCGCTGAAACCCGTGCATTCACTTGTGTCTCTGGTGATGGGGGACAAGGGCACGGTCAGCCTTTTGGTTGATGGGGCGGCCTCGCCGCATACCTACGCGCTGACTCCCAATCAGGCCAGCGATATTCAGAACGCGGATGTTGTGTTTTGGATCGGCGAAAGTCTGGAAAGCTTCCTTGAAAAACCGGTGCAGACTATCGGCGCCTCTGCCCGCCAGATAGAGCTTTTGGCCACGCCGGGCATCAAAACACTGGGGTTTCGCGAGGGCGGCGCTTTTGAAGCTCATGGTCATGCCCACGCCCGTGAAACGCATGAAAGTCACGATGAGCATAAAGACCATGATGATCACCATGATCATGAAGGCCATGATGACCATGAAGACCACAATAACCATGATGATCATGATGGGCATGATGATCACGATGACCATGATGGTCACAAAGACCATGACGGGCATGCGCACGCAGAAGACGGGGTTGACCCGCATATCTGGTTAAGCCCTGAAAATGCCAAAGCCATGCTGCATCATATTGCTCATGTCTTAGGCGAAATTGACCCGAACCATGCGGCGGTGTTTGAAAACAATGCCGAACAAGCCATCACGCAGGTGGACCGGTTATCTATGGCAATCAAAACAGAGCTGGCCCCGCATAAGGGCGCAGAATTCGTCGTCTTTCATGATGCGTATCATTATTTTGAAGAAGCCTTCGGGCTGCAGGCAGCCGGGGCCATCTCGATTAACCCTGAACGCATGCCAGGGGCGCAGAGGGTTGTTGAAATTCGCAGCCTGCTCGCGGATGACCATATTAAATGCGTGTTCACTGAACCCCAGTTTGAGGCCAAAATTGTCCGCACTATTCTGGAAGGAACAGACCGGAAAGCGATTGAAATCGACCCGCTTGGCAGTGCTCTTCCATCCGGGCCAGGGCTGTATTTTGAACTTCTGGACGCGATGAAATCCTCCTTCCTGAGCTGTCTGGGCTGAACCTGACCTTTTTTTGGTTCTGTCTGGCGCTGATAAGCCTCTTATATCCTGGCGTCTTCGTGATCAGGCGATTTACAGCTGGGCAAAGCCTGCTTAAGCTGGGCAGATACAGGAATGAGAAGTTTAGGGAAAGACAGACGATTATGGCAAAACACACAGTTCTGGTTACCGGCGCCAGCCGCGGCATTGGCAAGGCGATTGCTGCACGTTGTCTTGATGACGGGCTAGAGGTTATTGGCCTGTCCACAACCGCCAATGATGACCAACCCTGGACCCATTACGGGGTGGATTTGGCCAGCCCAGAGGCCAAGGCCGAACTGGCGGAGATTATCGAGCGACATCGTCCCTGCCGGTTTGTTGGCAATGCCGGGCTTCTGATTAATGGCCGTCTGGAAGATGTTGAGGCAGCAGATTTTGACAGGCTGATGCGGGTTAATCTGCTGAGCCTGATGGAGACCGCTAATCTGATGTTGCCGGTCTGGCAGGAAGAGGGCTTTGGCCGGGTTGTGCTGATCGGATCGCGCGCCGCGTTGGGTAAGGAAAATCGAGTTCTTTATGGTGCTTCCAAAGCCGGGGTAACCGGGCTCGGCCGGACTCTTGCGCTGGAACTGGCCCCTCATCAGGTGACCGTGAATGTGATCGCCCCCGGGCCCATCGCCACCGATTTATTTGAACATGGCCAGCCTGTCGGCAGCCCGGCCCGCATTAAAATCGAATCCTCTATTCCGCTTGGCCGTGTCGGCAAGCCAGAGGATATCGCCAATGCGGCCAGCTTCCTGCTGGATGACAAGGCCGGCTATGTTACCGGCCAGTGTCTGAATGTCTGTGGCGGTCTGTCAACCGGGTTTTCGGCCCAATAATTATTCAGGCCACCAGCTGATACAGCCGGTAACCAGCTGGTCTAGAGCTGGTTATGCTGGCTGTGGATCATATCCCCGACCATCTGTGCAGAGATACAAGACAAGGTCCAGCCCAGATGCCCGTGCCCGGTATTATAAAACACGCCCTGCTTACGGCCTGGTCCGATTCGCGGCATCATAGACGGCATCATCGGGCGCAGTCCGGCCCAGGGGATGACCGCCTCTGTAGACACATCCGGGAAATTGTCTTCTACCCATCTGGTCAACGGGGCGATCCGGTCACTGCGGATATCATAATTGATGCCGTTTATTTCGGCTGTCCCGGCCACGCGAAACCTGTTTTTGCCCAGCCGGGCCGTGACAATCTTGGCGGCATCATCCAGTAGGCTGACGGTCGGGGCGGCGGCCTGAGAGGCCTTATCCTTCAGCTCAACAGTGATGGAATAGCCCTTCACCGGATAGATATTTACCCGGTCTCCCAATTGTGCAGCCAGCCTGCGGCTCATCACACCGGCGGTTACCACCACCCCGTCAAAGGCGGCGTCCTGTGCTTCACCTTTGTTAGTGGTCCAGAAAATCTGTGGCCCGCCCGCCTGATGTTTGACATTCTCGACCTCGGCATTCATCACAAAGTTTACGCCTTGTGCGCGCGCAGCCTCAGCCAGGCCAGTGGCAAATTTATGGATATCGCCAGTGAAATCGCTGTCTGTGTAATAACCGCCGATAACAGGTGCGCGCAATGCCGGCTCGATATCATACACCTCTTCAGGTGATAACCGGCGGCGGGACAGACCCGCCTTTGCCAGCATCTGTGTGACCTCATGAGCATGGTCAAACTCGCTCTCTTTTTTATAAACATGCAGGATGCCGCGGTCGACTCGGTCAAAGGCAATGCCGGCATCGGCGGCAAACGCGCTCATCACCTCGCGCGATTCTATTGCCAGCTTGGCGGTGGCGACGGTGTGCTTTTCATAATTGCCGACATTGGCGGCAAATTCTGCCAGCCAGCTATATTTGTGCCAGCTGGGCCGCATGTTCATCAGCAGTGGTGCATCTGACTTAAACAGCCATTTCAACCCTTTTAAGATGGTGTTGATATTGGTCCAGACCTCGGCATTGCTGGCCGAAAGCTGGCCGCCATTGGCAAAGGATGTTTCCATCGCCGGATAGCGGTGTTTATCAAACACGGTCACCTCAAAGCCCTTCTGGCGCAAGGCCCAGGCAGTGGTCACGCCGGTAATCCCGGCCCCGATAACAGCAAAATGTTTCATCACAACGGCTCCATATAAATAAAGACAGACCTTGGCTGACAGCCCATAAGGGCGCCAGCAGCTTTATATGCCTCGTCTGTCTTTGGAACCTGAGAGTTTCCCGCGGCGGTTTCGCGGCGGTTATCCCCGTCGGTGGGCTGTCCCGGGCATCCCCGAAAAAAGCCACTCTCCAGACTGTTCACGAATTCTGGCCCTTTTGCCTGAGAGATTTAGAGGCTGTCTGCTCCTTCGGCGCTGCCTTGTGACCTGTTACAGCCTTGGCAGTCTCTCCCAGAATCCGTCTTGAACACGCAAAAAGCTATATCATCTTTACTGAATTTACAAATATTATTTTCATAATGCTGTATTCTGCACAATTATTCATCAGCCTGCTTTTGGCAGGAACCACCTGGTCTGCATCCGACTTGCGGCCTTTACCTTGGCGGTGGTTCTGGTAAGGTTCTGCACGGGTTTTGCTGGCATTCTGCTCAGGCGCTTCACGGGCATAGGCCATGCAGATGCCAACAAGAATTTGAAAAGGGGGGTCAGATGACCAAACAAAGAACTGCCAGACTGGTAACAGCGAGACTGAAGACAGCCGTTCTGGCGACAGGGTTTTTTGGACTGGTGTTGGCGGCGATGACCAGCCTTCCGGCGCAGGCCAGTGAGGATGAGTTATGCATCAAGGCGCGGATGTGGGAGAACATCAGCCGCGCGGACGCCACGTCTGTGTGTTCCTGCATCAACCAGACTATTACCGCCACAGATGCCGCTGACAGGGATAAGGCCCAGATGCGTCTTGCCCAGGCCTCTTTGGCCAGCGCAGCACTTGTTTTGGCTCAGAAATATCCTGATTCGGCGGCCGCCCCGGCCAATGAACGTCTGGCGGCGGTCGGTGTCGCTCTGGCTGAGGTAGGCTTGGAATTGTTTGATTTTGTCGATCTCAGCGCGAAGTTTGATTTGTCCTCTTGCGTGAAATAAGCCGGCGCGCTGACGGTTAAAAAAAAGAACAGCCCTGATGTTAAAACCAGGGCTGCTCTCTGGAAAGCTTTAGCAAGGTACTGTCTTGACCTGATGCCGGCTTACCTATCCATACAAGGGTAACGACAATGGTTCAATTTTGTTTACCCTTGTTGAACAGATAAATCGCAAAACAGGCAAAACCAGCAAAGGTCAAACCCTCAGCTCGCTTGCCTAGATCACATCAAACAACAGCGCGTTCAAGCTTCCGGCCTCATGAACCGCATCTGTCAGATCCTGTGCAGACACACCATCAAAGCTCAAGGTCATCCGGCTGGTATTAAAATCAGCCGAGGTTACATGCGCGCTGGCCTGCTGTAATTCTTCTGTGGTGATGCCGTGGCTCATATACGCGAATAACAGCTTGGCCCAGTTCGGCTCTGTCAAATGTGTTACCGTCAATGAGGTGAGGGTTTCTTCCTCATGATTGAAAGTGGGGTAGATATTGGCCGTCTCAAGCAGGTCGTCTCCAATTCTGATCTTATCCACACCCAGCTCAAAATCAGTCACCGTATCGCTATGTTTGGTGCCTGGGTCTGCCCGATGGAAGATAAAGATATCTGCGCCTTTGCCGCCGCTCATCACATCATTACCGCCGACCCAGTGATTATCAGTGGCCCGTTCACCATGCAGTACATCATCACCGCGCCCACCGGCCAGCGTGTCTGCGCCCATGCCGCCATACAGCACGTCATCTGTCTTGCCGCCGATCACGTTCAGCGGCGTCAGATCAGGCGGCCCCGCGGCATAGGACAGCGGCAGGAAGCTCCAGCTTTCTGCCGACAGCCCGGTATAGGCCCGCACCTGTATTGCCTGCATCACATCCCGATAACCGGTGTCTAAATCCATCACCACCTCAACCGGGTCCACAGGCTGTGCCGAGATTAGTTTGCCACCCCTGTAGATGGTGAGCATTGCCCGCATATAGGTGATTTTCAGATAATCATCATAAATCACCGCAGATTGAACCAGGGCAACTTCAGCACAGATGCTGATCAGCCAGCCGTCCTCGCCGGTCGGGCTTTGGCGTTTTTGAATGTTAACATTACCCATAAGTATCTCCTTACCAGCGGTGTGAGCGGCTTAGTCGGGGAACAGGTACAGGTCATCGAAAAACACAGATCCAAAAAATTCACCCTGAAGAATACGCCTGTTCCGGTCCTGCCCAAAGCAGAAAAGCCCTTGTTCACGCGAACGTGATTTTGAGAAAAAGCAAAAGGGGCCATAATGCGCAGTTTGCCCGCCTGCCTGACATCCTTGTCCTACAGGGGGGAGCTGACGTGTTGTTTAGTGCCAGACGCTGTTTGACAATTGTTGAGTGATTTAGCCTTGTGGCTCTGCTAGGCTGGCGTGGGCTCTGTCCGGATTTTTTTTAAAAGCGGTCTGGACAGGGGCTTTCATCATCTGCGCAGGCGCGCCGGCCTTCAGGTGCGTCCATTTCTGACTATAGGCCCGTTTTGTTTTACCGGGCCCTGCTTCTTTGGAAGAGGGAAACTCTGTATCATGTTGAGGTCTTTTTTTGCTGTGCCGTCTTCTGTCTGGCGAATGACCCTGGCGCAGGGGCTGTCGATGACGGTGATGAATGTGAATATCATCAATACCGGTCTGGCCGGGGCAATTCTGGCACCAGAGCTATGGATGGCAACGCTGCCGCTCTCGCTCCAGTTTGTGGCGGTGATGTTGGCTACTTTGCCGGCGTCTCTATTGATGGCCCGGTTCGGACGGCGGCCCGTGTTCCTGTGCGGTGTAGCCATTTCGGTTATCGCTACCCTGATTCAGGCGGCGGGGATTATTACGGGCCAGTTCGGCCTGTTTGTGGCTGGGTCTGTATTATTGGGCTGCTCTCATGGTGTGGCCCAGTTTTATCGCTATGCGGCGGCAGATGGACTGCCGGACAGCCTGAAGCCAAAGGCAGTCAGCCTGGTGTTGCTGGGCGGCCTGGCGGCGGCTCTGATAGGCCCGGAGATAGCTTACCGGTTCGTCGGCGCGATTGACGGTGCGCGCTATGCCGGCGCGTTTCTGGGGGCAGGGGCTGTGCATCTGCTGGCCTTTCTTGTGCTGGCCGGTATGGACAGCCCGAAGCCGCCACAAACCGGACGTGCCGGACGGGATATGGCGGTGTTTTTTGCGCTGCCCGGGTTCCGGCTTGGCCTGGTGGCGGCCGCGTTGGGTTATGCGGTGATGTCGTTTTTGATGACCGCAACGCCTCTGCAAATCGTGAATGTCAGCCAGCTGGGTGTGGCGGATAACGCACGGGTGATACAATGGCATGTTATCGCCATGTTTGCCCCATCGTTTTTTACCGGCCATTTGGTTTCCCGGTTCGGTGTCAGGCAGGTGATGGGCGCAGGCCTTATCTTATATGGCTTATGTATTGTGGCCGCACTGTCTGGTACCGCCTTCTGGCATTATTTCGCTGCTCTGTTGATGCTTGGGCTGGGGTGGAATTTTTTATATGTGGCGGGCAGCGCGCTTATCGCGCGTCTGGCTGAACCAGAAGAACGTGGCCGGGTACAGGGGGTGGCAGACCTCATTATCTTTGCCGCGGTTGCTTTTGCCTCGTTGAGCGCCGGGGCATTGCATTCGACCATTGGCTGGTCCGGCCTGGTTCTGGCCTGTCTGCTGCCAATGGCGATTATCGGTGTTGTTGTTGGGCTGACACCGCGGGCCGCGCTCAGGTCCTGATTATAAATTCCAATATGGAAACAAAAGGTTTCCCGTTCAGAAAAACAGCGTTTTTCGGATAATAATGTCGTAAAATAGACAAAAAAAAGGTCGCAAAACCGTGTTTACGACCAAGTTTAGGGAGGAAATGCACAAGAAAGCTTGTGCGTGGAGAGATATGCGCCGAGACAGAAATAATGTCAATATCTTTTTTTTGCAGCGCGTCGGCTTTTTTAAAGGCCCCTGAACAGCAGGCGTTCAAAGAACAAAAGCCGGCATCATCGCCTCAACATCCTGCAGGTTCACGCCAGCTTCACGCAAGCTCTTCAGGCTGCGATCCTGATCCCGTTTAGCCAGACGTCTGCCGTTATCATCACGGACAAGGGGGTGATGCAGATAAACCGGCACGGGCAGTCCCAACAATTCCTGTAACAGACGGTGAATGGGGGTTGAAGCGGCCAGATCCTCACCTCTGACCACCAGCTCAATCTCGCTGTCGGCATCATCCAGAACCACGCTCAAATGATAAGAGGCGGCAATATCCCGCCGGCCGAGGATTACATCACCGAGTTCAATTTCAAACTGGTCTGAGTCCACAGCATGGCTTGCCCCGTCACTGTCCTGCCAGGCCAGCTTGCCGGCGCGCGCCAAAGCTTTACGGCTGTCCAGACGCCAGGCCGGAATCTGCCCCTCTGTCTCACGGTGGCGGGCTTCACGTTCGGATAATACCCCTTTGGTGGACGGGGCGGCCCTGCCGTGCTGCGCGGCGGTCCCGCCATCTTGCGGGGCGGTCAGGAAAGAGCTCAGCTCCCGCCTGGTTAAATAACAGGGATAGACCAGCCCGGCCGCGCGTAGCTGTTCTAAGGCGGTTGCATAGCGGTGCAGGCGGGCAGACTGGACCAGCGGGGCTTCTGCCCAGCTGATTCCCAGCCAGCTCAGATCATCTATTATCTGCTGGGTATAAGCTGGCCGGCAGCGGGTATGGTCCAGATCGTCAATCCGCAGACAGAACAAGGCGTCAGATCGGCCGGCGGCGCGCCAGACCGTCAGCGCGGAATAGGCGTGCCCCAGATGCAAATCACCTGTCGGGCTGGGGGCAAAACGGGTGCGGGCAGGGCGTATAACAGCCGGCGTGGCAACAGACATCATGACCTGCAGATAACCTTTTTCTGGCTTGACCTTGGCCGGGCAGACCGGCTCAGATACTATACCGGCCTGCGGGCTGTGCACAACAACAAGCGTTTTTTTCTATCTCTTCTTAAGACAGGTATATGATGACAACCACACCGCTTACCCTTCATCTGGACAGCTTTGGTCCGGTTTCCGGCGCGCTCTATCAGACCGGCAGGCGGGCTCCTGCCGCTGCCACCACCACTGCTGACGCCACCACTGCTGACGCCATTGTGGATGCAAAACTGGTGGTGTTGTTGCATGGCTGGGGCGCGGATGCGGCTGACCTGATCCCGCTGGCCCCTGTCTTGGTTTGCGCGGGCAGTGGTGATGCGGTGTTTGTGCCGGATGCGCCTTATGTTTGTTCTGCTAATCCGTTTGGCCGGCAATGGTTTGAATTGACTGACCCTGGCAGTGGTCTCGGCCGTAATGCTGATGCCTGCCTTGCCACGGCCAGTCTGATAGCAGCGCTTTTGGACGCGGTGTCTGCTGAAACTGGTTATCGATCAGACCAGATTGTCCTCGGCGGGTTCTCCCAAGGCGGCATGGTCGCGCTGACAGGCGGTCTTGCCTATGCCTCACCCTTGGGCGGGCTGTTCTGCCTGTCCGGGGCCTGGCTGACACCGGATCAACCGCGTGCGCAGGCATCCTCTCTGCCCGTATTTCTGGCTCATGGCGGGGCTGACCCGGTGGTTCCTGTTGCGGCCATGACACAGGCTGAAACAGGTTTGCGCGCTGCCGGCTTCGCCCCGCAGACCCTGCGTCGTGACCAGATGGCCCATGGCATTGATGCCCAGACCACAGACCGTCTGGCCAGCTTCCTTGCCGCCCTGTAATCAGATCGTCACCAGACTGTCATCTGTCTGTCACTTCACTAGGCTTGTCTGTTGGCAGGAGAAGATTTTGTGATATGTCGCCGGTTTGATCACAATATCTTGTGATAAAAACCGGCATTTGCCCTTGTCACCTGTCAGACATCATGTTTGACTATAAGACAGGTGAAAAAAGTAAGGTGGCCGAATTTATGAACGCAGGCATGCATCCACCGGCTCTTGTTCTGAACGCTGACTTCCGGCCGCTCAGCTATTTCCCTTTGTCTTTATGGTCCTGGCAGGACAGCATTAAGGCGGTGTTTTTAGATCGGGTGACGATTATCTCTGAATATGAAGAAATGATCAGCTCGCCCTCACTGACCATGCCGCTGCCGTCCGTGATTGCCCTGAAAGAATATATACCGCAGAGCCGGACCCCGGCCTTTACAAGGTTTAATGTGTTTCTGCGCGATAAATTCACCTGCCAGTATTGCGATCACAAACTGCCCGCCAGTGAGCTGACCTTTGATCATGTCACGCCGCGCTCTAAAGGCGGGCGTTCGCGCTGGGATAATGTTGTGGCGGCCTGCAGCCCGTGTAACCTGAAAAAAGCCAATAAGATGCCTGCGCAGTGTAATATGCACCCGCTGAAGGTTCCGGCCGCGCCATCTGTCTGGCAATTACAGGAAAATGGTCGCGCGTTTCCGCCCAACTACCTGCATCACAGCTGGCGCGATTACTTATATTGGGACAGCGAATTGCTGGAAGATGTGCCGGCCCTGCCATACTGAGCCGGTTCTGCTTATCTTTTTAAAATATCCCGGCAACAGGCGGGGTTCAGATTTTCTCGGCGATTTTAATCGCGGTCCGGCAGCCGGTCTGGATAATGGCTTTCATCAGCCCATAGGCGGGTGCCTGGCGGCCGTCATGTTCAACCGCGATATCCCGGTGTTCAAGTTCTTCATCCCTGAACCGGGCGAGGGTTTTGACCAGTTCTGGTTCCTGGCTGCGGCTGTTCAGGTCCTGGACCTGGCGGTCGTAATGGGTGCCGATAACCTCTTCCACAGCGATGGTGCAGGCCATGGCTGCTTTCGGGCCTAACGCCGCGGTTGCCGCGCCCAGCGCAAAACCGGCCGCGCCCCAGACGGGGTCAAGCAAGGAGGGCCGAACCCGATAGTCATTCAACAGCTCATCAAACGTATCCAGATGTTCTTGTTCCTGTTCCATCATATGCTTTATCTCGGCTGCCTGCGGGTGGCCTTTCAGCACCGCCAGCTGGCCTTTATAGATGGTTTGCGCGGCCCGCTCACCAGCATGGTTCACCCGTAAATATTCAGCCAGCCTGTGCGGCGTTTTTTCTGTCATAACTCGGCCTTTCGCGCCTGTGCTTATCAAGGGCAGATTCGTCTGCTCCTAAATATAGGGCGCGGACCAGCCCTGTTTCAAGCAGGCGGGCGTTGTTTTCAGCAGTGCGGGACACCTTACCGCACCTGGCTTCGGATTTAACCGGTTTATAAAAGGGATCAGATGCGGGCAGTTCGGGCGGCCAGCAGGGCAAACAGCCCCAAGGCCAGGCTCATCACCATATTCCAAGCGGCCATGGACAGCCCGGCAAAGGACCAGGCAACCTCATCACAGCGTACCACCGGCGTCGCCAGAAGGCTGTCTAGAAGATCGGCTGCACTGGCCCCGGTTAAGGCAGATGAACAGCTGGCCGGTCCGGCCCAGAGATGCTGTTCCACGCCAACATGATAACCGGCAATAGCGGCTGTTGCGGCCGCACTCAGCGCAATCAGGCTAAGCGCAAAGGCCGGACGCAGGCCCGCCAGTCCCAACAGGCTGAAGGCGATCACCAGGCCATGTGGCCAGCGTTGCCACAGACACAGCTTGCACGGTGCCAGCCCGCCCAGATATTCAAACCCGAAGGCGGCGGCCAGTAGCCCGGCTGATGCCGCGCCGCAGAGAATGATTGCACGGCGGGGAGAAGAGATAACCGTCATCAGGAGACCACCCACATACCCGCACCAATGAGGATCAGTAAGGTCGACAAAAACCCGATAACCATCTTAAAATCATGACGATGGGCAACCAGCCCTGCGACCAGCAGGAACCGCGCGCCGCGGCCAATTAAAGAAAACACCAAGAAGGGCAACAGCCCATAACCGAACAGGCCCGCGCTGACAGCGATCACCTTATAGGGCAGCGGGGTGAACGCCCCGACAAGCACCAGAATAATGCCCAGCTCGGCAAAGGCTTCAGATACAGCAGAGAATTTTTCAGGGCCAGCGATCTGGTGCGGCAATAATTGCAGCATGTCAGACACAAACCCTTGTACCGCAAACCCCAGATACCAGCCGATACCGCCGCCAATAACTGACCAGAGCGCTGTTAAAAGACCGATACTGATCCATTTATCACTCCGGGCATAAACACAAGCGGCCAGCAACGGGTCAACCGGAATCGGAAAGATCACGCTTTCCAGCGCGGTCAGCCCATATAAGCCATAACGGGCTTTTGCCGTGGCGGCATGTGTTTTGATGAAAGTGGTCAGAGCCTGCATTTTCAACATCTGCACTCCGTTTTTTGCTCACCAGCTCAATGGGATTATGGCCTGTGGTCATCTCATAACCTTTGTAGGCCAATTTGGCAAAAAGTCTTTTAAGGCGCATCTGGTATGCGCCAATCTGGGCCCCATCAGGGTGTGCGGGTGAAAGAGCCAGAATTAAAAAAACCATAGAAAACAATAGCTTGAGTGGTAGGGGGTAGCCCCTTTATAGCCACACCCGTCCCTGCCGTTATACTCTTTTCTGCAGTTTTTGTTTGTCTGAAAGTATTAATTCAGCTTAGCCTTGCATCTATGAGTATTAATTAAAATGATTAGTTCTTGTATAGGAATCCGAAAAAGGGTGCCCGAGAATACACTTCATAAGAGAAAGAAAAAAATTTTATAAATTTATAATTTTTTAATTCTTTTCCGGTATCGTGGACAAATTGAAAGTCAAAACAGAAGCCAAAAACAAATTCAAAAACCGAAGCAGCTGATAATGAGTTGAACAGGGACGCCACCGGCGTATCCACAGTAACAGATTTCAATAAATCAGAGGGTGACCACGTGCTTGTCTACACCTCTTCTGGTGAGTCGCCGAAAGCCTCACTTTCTGATTTGGGTCTGGCGGTTCATGCGCATGGGAGTGCAGATACAAAGATCACAAACGCCAGTGACCCTTCTGATATTTAAATGATTCTGGAGGTCGTTTTACATACCGATATTACGATAGATGAGTTTGAAATCATTTAATCGAAGAAAGTGGTGGGAGTACTCGGACTTGAACCGAGAAGCCTTGCGGCACAGGATTTTGAATCCAGCGTGTTTACCAATTTCACCATACTCCCGGCATGGCCTCTTGCACATTAAGGGGTTTTATATCACCGCCTGCGCCCAAAAAGCAATGCCAGAAATGGGCGGCAAATCTCTTGATGTGATGTCTTAATTATGACCAGATAGGCAGACAGGGGAGGGGTACATGGACGAACATAAACCGCTGGCGTCATCTCGCCCAAAGAACAGCCAGCCAGATACCAAAACAGGTTCTGCTCAGGCTGACCGTGTTCTGGACTTTATAACCGGCACAAGGCTGGCTTCTGTTCCCGCGGCTGTCCGCACCCATGCCCGTTATCTTATGCTTGATTTAATCGGTGTGGCCGCGGTCGGCAGTGATACGCCAAACGCGAAGATTATCTCAGACTTTGCGGCGGCCAGTCTGGCAGCGGGCGAAGGCGCACCGGCCGCCCCCATCCTGTTTGACGGGCGTTCTGTCAGCCCGGCCGGGGCGGCGCTTGCCGGCGGGATGATAATTGATTCCATAGATGCGCATGATGGCCATAAACTGACCAAGGGGCATGTGGGCTGTGCGCTGTTGCCATCGGTTCTGGCCGCGCTGGCCGCAACCGGTCGCCAGGCTGATGAAGACGAGATGCTGACTGCGCTTATCATCGGTTATGAGGTGGGTGTGCGGTGCGGTATGGCCCTGCACGCCACTGTGTCTGACTATCACACCTCCGGGGCATGGATGGCGGTTGCGGTCGCGGCGGTTGCCGGCCGCATTTATGGTCTGCCAGCTGACCAGATCTGGCACGCTATGGGAATCGCCGAATATCACGGCCCGCGCAGCCAGATGATGCGGGTCATCGACCATTCATCTATGCTGAAAGACGGGTCCGGTTGGGGCGCGATGGCGGGCATCAGTGCGGTGGACCTTGCCCGTGCAGGCTTTACTGGCGCCCCTGCGATTACTGTGCTGGATGAGGGCTTGGCCGATATCTGGTCAGATCTGGGCACGCGCTGGCGCACACAAGAACAATATATCAAATTGTGGCCAGTCTGCCGGTGGGCCCAGCCCGCCATGCAGGCTGTGTTTGCGATTCTGCAAAAAAACCCGGTTCGCCCTGAAGATGTTGACCGTATTGAAATTGATACCTTTCACGAATCGCTGCGTCTGGCCAGCCCGCACCCGGCCTCAGGTGATGAGGCGCAATATTCAATTTGCTGGCCGGTGGCGGCGGCGCTGTTTGCAGCCACAGAAGGCCGGCAGTTCGGGGCGTTTGATGTGTCTGAGGCGGCCCTGGCCAGAGCTGATATCCACGCGTTGAGCGGGCGCATCACCCTGATGGAGGATGAGGCGTTCAATGCTGTCTTTCCGGCCAAGCGCCAGTCACGGGTGAGGATATACACTTCCACCGGGGCATGTCTGGAGGCGGTGACCCTTGATACCAAAGGCGATCCGGAAACCCCTGTTAGCTATGATGAGATGACAGTGAAATTTGAGAGGTTTCTGGCTACAAGCCCTCATCACGCTGTCTCTGCCCAGCTCTTGCAGGCCTGCTTGTCGGTGGCATCTGGCGGCCGGCAGACCGGCGGGCTGCAGAATATCCTCTACGCTAAACAGGTCTCTATGTCGCGAACAGAACAAAGCGCTGGATAAAATACGACAGTCTTTGAAGTGAAAGCCTTGCCCCTGCGTCTGAATATGTTAGGGTTGGGGAGGAGTTCTCAAAAGTTGCGATGAGATAGGGTGTTAACAAACATAGAATTGTCGTTGCAACAACAGGGAAAGAAGCGGTAGCTTAATCCGCGATTTTCTGATGTCTTAGGGAGGATAGTAATGTCACAAGACACAATCAACGGAAAGCCTCTGCACAAAAGTGTAGAAATGTACGCAGAGGAATGTAAGGCGGGCGAGCTGTCCCGTCGTGAGTTTATGGCCCGGGCTACGGCTTTGGGGGCAACCGCCACAGCCGCTTATGCGCTGATCGGCATGGACCCGGCAGAAGCCGCGATTAAGTGGACAAACCCGCCAAAGATGGGGGGCACACTGCGTATCCAGCAGGAAGTCCGCGCTCTGAAAGACCCGCGCACATTTGACTGGTCACAGATTGCCAACTTCTGTTCGGGCTGGCTGGAATATCTGGTTCAGTATAACCCTGATGGTACAATCACCGGCCTGTTGCTGGAAAGCTGGGAAGTCAACGCAAACGCGACTGTCTACACACTGAACGTCCGCAAAGGCGTAAAGTGGAACAATGGTGATGATTTCACTGCTGAAGACGTCGCCCGCAATTTTGAGCGCTGGTGTGATAAGAGCGTTGAAGGTAACTCCATGGCAGGTCGAATGGCCGCTCTGATTGACCCGGCAACCGAAAAAGCTGGTGCTGGTGTGATTGAAGTGGTTGACAGTCACACTGTTCGTCTGAACCTGCCAAAGCCAGATATCACCATCATCGTTGGTGCAGCTGACTATCCGGCAGCGATTGTCCATTCATCACACGACAACACTGCTGAAGGCATGTTGGCCAACCCTGTTGGGACTGGCCCGTATGTGCCGGAAAGCCTGGAAGTTGGCGTTAAAGGTGTGCTGGTACGTAACGAAGGACACACCTGGTGGAACGAAGGCAACGGGGCCTATCTGGACCGTGTTGAATATATCGATTATGGCACAGACCCGGCCGCATTCGTTGCCGCTGCTGAAGCTGAAGAAATCGACATGCTGTACGAAACAACTGGTGAGTTTGTTGGCGTGTTTGATGACCTTGGTACATGGGGCAAGTCAGAAGCTGTTACTGCAGCGACAATTGTTATCCGGGCCAACCAGGAAGCAGAAGTTGACGGTATGAAGCCTTATGCAGACGTGCGTGTTCGCCGCGCTCTGGCAATGGCTGTTGACAACGCTGTATGTCTGGAGCTGGGTTATGCCGGTCTTGGTACACCTGCTGAAAACCACCATGTCTGCCCGATTCACCCTGAATATGCCAAGCTTCCCCCCCAGAAAGTGGACGGGGCCGCTGCTAAGGCACTGATGGATGAAGCTGGTATGGGTGATTTCGAACATGAGCTCATCTCAATTGATGATAACTGGCGTAAAGACACAACTGATGCGGTTGCCGCCCAGCTGCGTGATGCGGGCATCAAGGTGAAGCGGACGATTCTGCCAGGGTCAACCTTCTGGAACGACTGGGCGAAATATCCGTTCTCTTCAACCAACTGGAACATGCGCCCTCTGGGTGTTCAGGTTCTGGGTCTGGCCTACCGGTCTGGTGAAGCCTGGAACGAAGCCGCGTTCAACAATGAAGAGTTTGACACGCTTCTGGCCAAAGCAAACGGTATCGCCAATGCTGACGAACGCCGCGTTGTGATGGAACGGATTGAGCAGATCATGCAGGAAGAAGGTGTGGTTATCCAGCCTTACTGGCGCTCACTCTACCGTCATGCGAAGAAGAGCCTGGTTGGCGCAGAAATGCACCCGACCTTTGAAATCCGCCCACAGTATATCGGCTTTAACGCCTAAGCTGTGGCAGCATAACGACAGAGGCCGGAATTGTTCCGGCCTCTGTTCTATTTTTAAAGTTAAACTTTTTATCACTGTTCAGGCCTTTGGTTAGGCGTTTTAGGTACAAGTAAAGCAGAGAAGACAAACGCTTGACGGGGCGGGTGCCCTTGATGAGCGTTATCAAGGAGGGGCTATGCTCCTGTTTTTATTGAAACGATTTGGCGTGATGATGCTCACCGCGCTGGCACTCACCTTTGTGGTGTTTTATCTCACCAATCTTTATCCGAATCTGGAAAAACTGGCCAAAACACAGGCCAATAACCGGATGACAGATGCTCAGGTAGCAACCTGGCTGGATAACCGCGGCTATAACCGCCCTGTTCTGGCCCGTTATGGGGAATGGCTGGGGATTGTGCCGGGCTGGACCCGAACCAATGATGACGGCGTGACCACCGGCCGCTGTATATCCTCTAAAGTGCCAGCTGATGTTGCGCCGCGCTTCTGTGGTGTGATGCAGGGCAATTTCGGCTTTTCTTCTGTGTTTAAAGAGCCGGTATCCACCATTGTGAACCGGCGTCTGTCCTTGACCGGCATTTTGATGTTCTGGGTGATGGTGGTGATGGTCCCGTCGGCCCTTGTTATTGGCGTGTTGGCCGGGATGCGCGAAGGCTCACGCACTGATCGCAGCCTGTCGACCTTTTCAATTATCACTACGGCCACGCCGGAATATGTGTCTGGCGTGATTTTCATTGTGGTGTTTTCCAGTTCGGCCGTGGGCCTGAAATGGTTCAAAGGTACCGCTGCCTCGGCGATGGATGAGGTCACCTTTGCTAACTTCACCTTGCCGGTGATGACAATGGCCCTGTATGGCATGGGCTATATCGCGCGGATGACGCGGGCGTCCATGGCAGAGGTGATGACCTCACAATATATCCGGACCGCCCGCTTAAAAGGGGTCAGCTTTCCAAATATTGTCATCAAGCACGCTTTGCGGAACGCGCTTATCGCCCCGTTCACGGTGATTATGCTGCAGTTCCCTTGGCTTCTGACCGGGGTTGTGGTGGTGGAAACCCTGTTTAATTACAAAGGCTTTGGCTGGACCCTGGTACAGGCCGCTGGCAATAATGACATTGATCTGCTGCTGTCCTGTTCCATTGTGGCTGTGCTGGTTGTTCTTGTGACACAACTTATTTCGGATATCGGGTATGTGTATCTTAACCCGCGTATCCGCATAACCTAAGGCCCGGGTGGGGAGATATCTGCTATGGAACTCTTATCTTGGGGTGAAATTTTCGTAAAAATGTTCTGGCAGTTCATGCCGGTCTGGGTGGCGATGGCGGTCATTATGTCGGTGTCGGTTGTTTATAAACGCCGTCTTGGGCTGTATGGCCGGCTTTATGACAGTCTGGTGGGCATTATCGGGTTTTCGATTGTTCTGTTCTGGGTGTTGACCGCTCTGATGGCAGATATGATCATTACCATGGACCCGCTGCAACAGGTATCGGGTATGAAGAACAAGGTTCCCGGCACGCCTGTACGCGGTATGGAAGATGCCTGGTATCTGCTGGGCGGGGATAACCTGGCCCGCGATATCTTCAGCCGCATGGTGATGGGCGCGCGCCATGTTCTGTCTATTGCCCCGGCGGCGACTGCCTTTGCCTTTATGGTCGGGATTACGCTTGGCTTGCCAGCGGGGTATTTTGGCCGCAGGCTGGATACCAACCTGTCCTTCCTTGCCAATCTGGTGCTGGCCTTTCCGGTGATTCTGCTGTTCTACCTGTTGGTAACGCCTGAAATCCGTGATGAGGGCATTCCGATTTTCATGGCGGCGGTGCTGTTCCTGTTCCCGATTATTTTCTTGTTTCTGTTGTTTCAGTCTCGTTATTACACCCAGCCGATGACCCGGAATATCTATTGCGGGATCACCATCATTCTGGGGCTGTGGGCTTATTCTGGTCTGGCCTTTAATGCTGACCCGCTGGACGTGTTTTATATGGACCCGAACCTGTTGAACGTGTTCGTGTCTGTGGTGTTTGTGAACTCGCCGACGGTGTTCAGGATTGTGCGCGGGATCACGCTGGATATCAAAACCCGTGATTATGTTGCCGCTGCCCAGACCAGAGGTGAAGGCTCATGGTACATCATGCTCTGGGAAATTCTGCCGAACGCGCGCGGGCCGCTGATTGTCGATTTTTGTCTGCGCATTGGCTATACGACCATTCTTTTGGGTACGCTTGGCTTCTTTGGTCTTGGGGTCAGCCCGGAAAGCCCGGATTGGGGCTCAACCATCAATGACGGGCGCAAGCTGTTGTCGATTTATCCTCATCCGGCTCTGCCGCCGGCTCTGGCTCTGATGTCTCTTGTATTGGGACTTAACCTGCTGGCTGACGGCCTGCGCGAAGAATCGCTGAAAGACTAGGGGGCCAGACAGATGATGAATGATTACAAAGGTCCCATTCTTGAGATCACCAATCTGTCCATTTCGTTCTTTACGCGGCTGCGTGAAATTCCGGCGGTGATGGATTTTACTTGTGAGGTCCGCCCCGGCGAGGCGATGGGGCTGGTCGGCGAATCCGGTTGCGGGAAATCAACTGTTGCTCTTGGCGTGATGCAGGATTTGGGCGTCAACGGCCGTATTGTCGGCGGTTCGATTAAGTTTAAGGGCCAGGATTTGGGCGCGATGAGCGAGGCGGAGCTGCGCCAGATCAGAGGGTCTGAGATCGCTATGATTTATCAGGAGCCGATGGCATCCCTGAACCCGGCTATGCGCATTGGCAAGCAGCTTATTGAAGTGCCGATGATCCATCAGGGCGCGTCTGAGGCTGAAGCGTATGAGCTTGCCCGTCAGGTGGTTGAAGATGTGCGTCTTCCCGACCCGGACAGGATTTTGGATGCCTATCCGCACCAATTGTCAGGTGGCCAGCAGCAACGGATTGTGATTGCGATGGCGCTGATGTCAAAGCCGTCTTTGCTAATCCTGGATGAGCCGACCACGGCTTTGGATGTAACTGTTGAGGCCGGGATTGTCGATCTGGTCAAAGAGCTGGGCAAGAAATACGGCACCTCAATGCTGTTTATCAGCCATAATTTGGGGCTGGTAATGGATGTGTGTGACCGGATTTGCGTGATGTATTCCGGTGAGGCGGTGGAAACCGGGCGCGTCAAGGACGTGTTCGATGATATGCGCCACCCCTACACACAAGCCCTGTTCAGGTCTATTCCTCTGCCAGGGGCAGATAAAAACGCCCGCCCGCTGGTCGCCATACCAGGCAATTTCCCGCTGCCGCATGAACGCCCGCAAGGGTGTAATTTCGGGCCGCGCTGTGACTATTTCAAGGCCGGGTTATGTGACCAGAATGATATTCCGATGACCCTTTTTGATGAGGGCAAACGCCATGACACTCGTTGTCTGCGCTTTAAGGATATCGACTGGACAGCCGATGTTGAGGCTGCCGACGACACCGCCAAAACAAAGATTGGCGGTCCGGTTCTGGATATTCAGGACCTGAAAAAATACTATGAGGTGAGCGCCAATGCGCTGTTCAGCACGGCAGAGAAAAAAGTCGTCAAAGCAAATGAGACGGTCTCTTTTTCTGCACATGAGGCGGAAACCCTGGCCATTGTCGGTGAAAGCGGGTGCGGGAAATCGACTCTGGCGAAGATGCTGATGGGGCTGGAAACCGCCACAGACGGGTCGATCACCATGCATGGCCAGTCTATTGAAGACATCCCTATTGAAAACAGGGATACCAAGACCGTGTCTTCTGTGCAGATGGTGTTCCAGAATCCGTTTGACACGCTGAACCCGTCAATGACAGTTGGCCGCCAGATTATTCGGGCTCTGGAAGTGTTCGGGGTCGGTCAGAATGATGCGGAACGGCATGAACGCATGTTAGAACTTCTTGACCTTGTTAAGCTGCCGCGTGAATTTGCGATCCGTATGCCGCGTCAGCTTTCAGGCGGCCAGAAACAGCGTGTCGGCATCGCCAGAGCCTTTGCCGGGGATGCCCGCATTGTTGTCGCTGATGAGCCTGTATCGGCTCTTGATGTGTCTGTTCAGGCCGCGGTCACCGAACTGTTGATGGAAATTCAGAATAAATCGCGCACAACCTTGCTGTTTATCAGCCATGATTTGTCGATTGTGCGGTATCTGTCTGACCGCGTGGTGGTGATGTATCTGGGGCATATTGTTGAATCAGGGACCACAGACCAGGTTTTTGCCCCGCCTTATCACCCCTATACAGAAGCGTTATTGTCTGCGGTTCCCATTGCGGATACCAGGATTAAACGCAAGCGCATTGTCTTGGATGGCGATATTCCGTCTGCGGTTAACCCGCCACCAGGCTGTCCGTTCCAGACCCGGTGTGCTTATAAAGCGGATGTCGGTGATAATCTTTGCGAAACAGTGGTGCCGGATGTACAGACAATCGATGACGGTCACCAGATCAAATGCCATTTGGGAGAGCAGATTCTGGCCCGGATGGAACCAGTTATCGCGTTAGCTGAAGAGCCGAAGAAAAAGGCCAAATCAACAGCTAAAAAAGCCGCTTCCAGGAAAAAGGCCGCCCCTAAAAAAGCTGCCGCCAAAAAAGCCGCCCCAAAAAAAGCGGTAAAGAAGAAAACCTAATCAGCGTAGACCATGCCCGCCCGCGTCTTAATGTCTGGCTTAACTTGTGACCAGACCGTCTGGCAAGGCCGCAACAATATGAACGCGCCTATGTTCACCGCCGTTCATGGCGGTGTGATAACCGCGCGTATCAGTGAAATAAACTGACCCATCCGCTGGCAGATGTGTGACATGATGATTGACCACAAATAATGACCCGGGGTTTGTGATAATCGGAATATGCAAGCGTGGCTCAGGGTCACGATGCCAGGAATTACAATTATAAAGTCCTTTGGAGAGGATACGCATCCGGCCTATCGCAAAGCGCGCGACAAGGGCTTTGTGAACCTCAGCGAAGTAGGTGTCGGCAAAGGCAGGGTCGAATTCGCTGAACGCGGCCTCATCAACAAACTCTTCTCTTGCGACTTCCTCATAGCTGTCATCAGGGCGCAGCCAGTAGCGGCCGGACAGGTCATTGGCAGACACTTTGTTGTTGCCCGGAATGCGCGTCAGCGGCAGGGCCGCAAATCCTTCTTCCTGCATATCGCCTTTATAGCCCTGGCGAGAGATGCAACTTTCAAGCGCCTCACGCAGCTGTTCGATGTCAAACCGAAGGTCAAGCTTTGCAATGCCCGGTCCAGGCGTAAATTGGGCCACTGAACCTGAATCCGGCCTCTTGCTCAACCATGTCTGCATGGCCTGTCTATCCTTGGCAATAGACTGATCTGAAAATAATCTGTCCGTCATCTGATAAGATATCCTTACGTCTCTGCCCGCCTTTGCGGGCACTATCGGGGTGGCTGTGCGGCGACAAAGGCCAATATTATCTCAACAACTATGACCTGCAGAGATATTATCACGCCTGCGTCACTTTGTCCTCAATATCAAAATACTTCAATTTATCAATTCGTTGGACAATGTCTTCAAGAAAAAATTGAATTAAAATTCTGTGTTCCTTGCAAAATGGACTGAAATGCATCATCTTAAGGTGTGGGAACGGCTATTAATGTGGGAGTCACATTAATGCCTGACGATTTATTAGAGAAGCGAAGCGGTCATACACAGTCTGTTTCACGTGCTCTCAGTTTGCTTATAAAACTTTCTGAGGAACCGGAGGGCTTGAACCTCTCGGAATTGGCGCGGCGCGTCAAACTTGCGCCGTCAACTGCTCACCGGCTGTTGACCACCCTCCAGCTTGACCAGTTCGTCCGTTTTGAAGACGGCCGCTGGCTGATTGGTGTGCAAAGCTTCCATGTGGGCTCATCCTACATGCGGGCCCGCGATGTCTGTTATATGGCTCGGCCTTATCTGCGTATCTTGATGCAGGAAACTGGCGAAACCTCCAATCTGGCGCTTGTGGAAAATGATGAGCTTGTCTATCTGGCGCAGACCGAATGCCCGGAATTGATGCGGGCTCTGGCGCGTCCAGGGGCAAAGGCGCCATTGACCTGTTCTGCGGTGGGTAAGGCTTGTCTTGCCTTTATGCCGCGCCAGAAGGCGGACCGGATGATTGCCAAAGCCGGCATTTCCCAGTTAACCCGCAAAAGCCATATCACCACAACGAGCTTGTGGCGCGACCTTGATGATACGCGCAAGCGTCACTTCGCGGTTGATGATGAGGAACATTCAGATGGTCTGCGCTGTGTCGCTGCCCCTCTGTTTGGCCCGAAAGGTGAGGTTATCGGGGCTCTGTCTGTAAGCGGGCCATCGGTGCGAATTTCTGATCAGCATATGGCTTCATTCGGCCAGATTGTGAAACGGGTGACGAGCGATATGACCAAGGCGCTTGGCGGCGTCTGGCCTGAATAAAGCACCATTAGCCATTTTATTCCTGATGATCAGTCGGTCTGCCGGGCTTTGACCATGCGGACCAACCGGTTCAGGCTCGGGTCATGGATACCGGCTTGCTTCAGCGCATCTGCGGTTTCAAACAGGTACTGGCAACAGGGTCCAAGAAAACCCGTAGCCCGGGCTATAATGGCAGCGGTTGTTTCATCTGACATTTTCTCAGCAAACCCCGGGCTGTCGTGACGGACCACAAAGCACAGCGCTTTTTTGACGCCCGTCTCAGTATGAATGCTGAGCCATTTGGGGTTGTAGGAGTTATTGATCATCTCGCGCCGCCACAGGATATCCATTTCCTGAGCTGCCCGTTCAGCTGAAATTCTGAAAACAACCCCCCTGACAGACCCGCCTGTATCAAGAGCCAGAACCAGACCGGGGTCTTCAGGGCTGCCTCTGCCCAGACGGGTCCACAGGCAGAACCGCTTGTGATAGCCATATAAGCGGCCAAAAAGCTTTTCTTCAAAGGTGATCAGGGGGTTCCAGATCAGGCTGCCATAGCCAAACACCCAGATATCAGGACCGTTGTAATCATCATCGATATAGCGCCGCCGTGAGGCTACCAGCTGGTCTTCGCTCAGAACGCTGCTGTTTTCACCATCACGGTCCAGCGCCAGTTTCTGGACCATGCCGCTTTCCAGCATATCTCTGCTGAGAGGATGTTCAGTAATGCCTGTGTCCTCATCTGTCACGTTCACGTATCCCCAGATGAAGACACGGTTTCGGGCCCGCCCCCCAGATGATGCACAACACGCTGCGGAAACGGGATTTCAATTTCATGTTCGTCAAGCACAGGCTTCAGCCGGCGTTTCAAATCCCAGTTCAGCGCAAAGAAATCATCATATCGCGCATAAAGCCGCACCCTGACCACAATTGCACTGTCGGCATAATCAACCACCAGAAACACAGCCTCAGGGTTTGTCAGCACCCGCTCGTCCTTAGTGAGCGATAACAGCGCCTTTTCCACTACATCCAAATCGCTGTCATAACCCACACCGATATCAATATCCATCCGGCGGATATTATGGCGGCTGTTATTCACAATAGTTGACGACCAGATAGACGAGTTGGGCACCGAGATAAATACATTTTCAAAGGTGTCAATCTGGGTCGAAAATAAGCCAATTTCCCGCACTGTCCCCGATATGCTGTTGGTTTCAATCCAGTCGCCGACACTGAACGGCCGCAACAACAGCAGCATAATGCCAGAGGCAACATTGGACAGTGTGCCTTGAAGGGCAAGACCGATAGCCAGGCCTGCCGCACCCAGAACCGCGATAATTGAGGTTGTCTGCACCCCAAACTGGCCCAGCGCGACCACCAGGGTCAGAATAAACCCTGCATAACGCACGATAGAGGCCAGAATCGGAATGAGCGTCTTATCCGCGCGGGGCAGTGACGACATCCGCTTGCGCAGCATGCCAGAAGCCTTACCAGACAGCCAGAAGCCGATAATGATGGTGCCTATACCGGCCAGGACATTCACGCTGGAGCTCAGCGCGATAGCGAATAATTCCTGACTCAAAAGGCTCATTTCTCCTAGTGAGGTTTCAAATGCGGAGAAGGTGTCCATAACGGCCAGTCCGAAGTTAGCGAAGAAAAACGGTTTTCATATCTCGGCTCTGAGTATAAGCGGGCCAGACAGCCTTGACCAGCGTTGCCGTCGCGTTTTTTCATCTTGCTTAAATACAGGCACAAGAATACATATTTGACAGGTTTTAACCCTGTCTAGAACAAACCAGTTCGGCAGCAGATAGACTATGCAGCCAGAGGAATGACAAGCAGATGAGCCAGCATCAGCACAGCCGATCAAAGAGCATAGACTGGGCAGCCGGTGACCCGCCCTTAGGCTTAGGCGATCTGGTCTGTGCCATTGGCAATTTTGATGGTGTCCATAAAGGCCATCAGGTGGTTGTCGCGGCGGCTTATACCTGTGCAGAGATAACCGGTCTACCGCTTGCTGTTATTACTTTTGCGCCTCACCCGCGGGAGTATTTTCGCCCATCTGATCCGCCGTTTTTGTTGCAGAACAAAGCCAGCAAGGATGGCTGTCTTGAGGCGCTGGGTGTGCAGGTCATTATCCATATTCAATTTGATAAAACCTTGCAGGAATTATCCCCTGAGGCGTTTGTCAAAACCGTGCTTGTTGAGGCGTTTTCGGTAAGGCATTTGTTTGCAGGTTCAGACTTTGCTTTTGGTAAGGGCCGTGCCGGCAGCATGACCAGCCTTGCAGAGATGGGCCGGTCTTTTGGCCTGACTGTGCAGCCGGTTGTGATTTATAAAGATACAGGCCAGGTGCCCATCTCCTCTTCACGAATAAGATCGGCTCTGCAGGCCGGACAGGTGGAACTGGCGGCAGAAATGCTGGGCCGCGCCCCGTCTGTTTCTGGTCAGGTTGTGATGGGTGACCAGCGCGGGCGGCAGCTCGATTTTCCAACCGCAAATCTGGAGCTGGGTAACTGCCTTAAACCTGCCTTTGGTGTTTATGCTGTTACAGCTGAGCTGGTGAGTGAGACCGGCAAAATAACCAACCTCACCGGGGTGACCAATATCGGCCGCCGCCCGACGGTAAATGACCGGGGGGTTCTGGCCGAAACGCATCTGTTCGATTTTGATGACGATATTTATGGCTGTGAGTTAACCATTCACCTGCAGGCCTTCTTGCGGCCTGAACAGAAATTTGACGGCCTTGACGCGCTGCGCCAACAAATCGCAACAGATGCTGAACAGGCAAGACAGATACTGAAGTAGACAGGCCAGCCTGAACCCTTTAAATAAGCACAAGGACGTTCCAGCCTGAAAAAACCTAAGGGTAAGGGTTAAAGCACATGGATTATAAGCAGACCGTATTTTTGCCGAAAACAGAATTTCCGATGCGGGGCGGCCTTCCCCAGAAAGAGCCCGAAATTCTGAAACGCTGGCAGAAGCTGGGTCTTTATGACCGGTTGCGCCGCGACCGCAAGGATGCGCCGAAATTTGTGCTTCATGACGGCCCACCTTACGCCAATGGCCAGCTTCATATCGGCCATGCGCTGAACAAGATTTTGAAAGATGTGATCAACCGCTCACAATCTATGCTCGGCAAGAACGCCAATTATGTGCCGGGCTGGGATTGCCATGGTCTGCCGATCGAATGGAAAATCGAAGAACAGTACCGCAAAAAAGGCAAAGATAAAGACGAAGTCCCGATTGCCGAGTTTAGACAGGAATGCCGTGATTTTGCCGCGCACTGGCTGAAGATACAGTCAGATGAGTTTCAGCGTCTGGGGATTCTCGGGGACTGGGAAAACCCCTATACAACAATGAAGTTTGAGGCTGAATCCATCATCGCTGCCGAGATGGGGAAGTTCTTGATGAACGGCAGCCTGTATCGTGGCTCAAAGCCGGTGATGTGGTCACCGGTTGAAAAAACCGCTTTGGCTGAGGCTGAGGTTGAATATTCTGATCATAAATCAGTGACCATCTTTGCCCGCTTCCAGGTCGCATCCTGCCCGCTGGAAGAGTTGGTCGGGACCAGCTTTGTTATCTGGACCACAACGCCCTGGACTATGCCGGGCAACCGGGCGATGGCGTGCGGTGAGGCTATTGCCTACAGCGCGTTGAAAATCACTGAGGTTGCTGACGGCTCTCTGGCAAAGGTAGGTGAGGTCATCTGTCTGGCGGACGAGTTGAAAGAGGCTGTATTTGCGGAAACCGGCATTGTGAACGCTGATGTGGTAACCCGCTTCACTGGTGCAGATATTGCCGGGTCTGTTGCCCGTCACCCGCTTTATGAACAGGGGTATGATCATAATGTACCGTTGTTTCTGGCAGATTATGTGACCACAGAACAAGGCACGGGTTTTGTTCATATCGCCCCTGGTCATGGCCCAGAGGATTACGCGCTGGCCCATCTTCAGCATGGGGTAGAAGTGCCTGATACGGTTGGTGAAGACGGTGTCATTGCTGAACATCTGCCCTTGTTTGGTGGTATGCATGTGTTGCGGGATAACCAGAAAATCGCAGATATCATGGCTGAACATGGCGGCCTGATCGGTGTCGGTATTTTGGTGCATTCCTATCCGCATTCCTGGCGCTCGCACGCGCCGGTGATTTACCGTAACGCTGCGCAGTGGTTTGTCTCCATGGGTGATGCGGCAGAAGAGGGTAAAGGGTTGCGGGCAGTTGCCTTGAACGCGCTTGAAGAAACTGATTTCTACCCCGCTTCTGGCCAGAAGCGGCTGTCCTCTATGATCGAAAATCGACCGGACTGGTGTCTGTCTCGCCAACGCGCCTGGGGTGTGCCAATTCCGGTTTTCTATCATAAACAGACCGGTGAGCCGTTGCGCGATCAGGCTGTGGTTGACCGCATTGTTGAGGCCTTTGCAGAAGATGGCTGCGATGTCTGGTTTACCTCTCCTGCGGCGCGGTTTTTGGGCCCGGATTATAATGAGGCAGATTATATTCAGGTTAAAGATATCGCTGATGTGTGGTTTGATTCAGGCTCTACTCATGCCTTTGTTCTGGAAGCGCGTGATGATTTGCAAACACCGGCTGATTTGTATCTTGAAGGTTCCGATCAGCATCGTGGCTGGTTCCACTCATCGCTTCTGGAATCCTGTGGTACGCGTGGACGCGCGCCCTATAGAGGTGTTCTGACACACGGCTTTGTGCTGGATGAACAGGGCCGCAAAATGTCAAAATCGCTGGGGAATGTGGTCGCCCCGCAAAAGGTCATCGAACAGAACGGGGCAGATATTCTGCGGCTCTGGGTGGTTAGTTCAGACTATTATGATGATCTGCGTATCGGGCCTGAGATTATCAAACGCCAGACTGATCATTACCGGCGTATCCGCAACACCCTGCGCTATCTTTTGGGCGCGGTGAACGGGTTTGATAAAGCTGCAGAATTTGTGCAGCCAGATGACATGCCTGAACTGGACCGGTGGGTTCTTCATCGTCTGGCCGAACTGGATGAGCAGATCAGGGCAAAGACGCTGTCTTATGATTTCCATGGCATCTTCACCATGATCCATGATTTCTGTAATTCTGATCTGTCTGCCTTCTATTTTGATGTGCGCAAGGATTGTTTGTATTGTGATGATCCGGCCTCTCTGGAGAGGCGGGCCTGCCGGACGGTGATGGATTACACCCTGCAGTGCCTGATCGGCTGGGTTGCTCCGATTTTATGCTTCACGGCTGATGAAGCCTGGCTTGCCTATACCGGCGATGACAGCGATTGTATCCATCTTCACAACTATTTTGATATCCCAGAAGGTTGGCACGCCCCTGACCTTGCAGCGCGCTGGTCACAGATCCGCGGTCTGCGTTCTGAGGTGATGACCGCGCTGGAGACCGCCCGCAATGACGGGACCATTGGCGGCGGCCTGTCTGCAGATATCAAAATTACCGCCGCACAACAGGTCGCCGACCTGCTTGACGGGATTGACCTGGCCAGCTTGTTTATCACCTCTTCTGCTGTGCTGGAGGTTGCGGATGCGGGGGATATGCAAATCGCGGTCAGGCGGGCAGATGGCGGCAAATGTGCACGCTGCTGGAAGATTGTGAGTGAGGTGGCGGTTGATGATGACGCGGCCATCTGTGCGCGTTGTAAGACGGTTCTGGCTGACCAGGTGAAGGGCTAGTCCGGTGATGAGGTGGCCCGCAACCGGACATATTGCCTGGTTCTGCGGCGTGAGCGCCACAGTCATCATTGCCGATTTTTTGACCAAGGCCTGGATGCTGGAGCAGATTTTCGCGCCTGCCCGCCAGATTGTGCTGACCCCGTTTTTAAATCTGACCCCAGTCTGGAACAGCGGCATCAGCTTTGGCCTGTTTCAGGATAGCCCGCTGGTCGGCAAATTGATGATCCCGCTACTGGCGGTTCTGGTCGTGCTGTGGCTGTTTTTCAGCTTATATGAGCTCAGCCGCCTGCAGCGTTTTGCAGCTGGCTTGATCGCTGGCGGGGCGATTGGTAACGTAATAGACCGGCTTCGGTTTGAACGGGTTGTTGATTTTCTTGACCTGCATCTGGGCAGTTATCATTGGCCCGCGTTCAATCTTGCTGACAGCGCCATTTTCATGGGTGTTGTATTCTGGATTTATGCCGCTATAGTGACAGCACAGCCAAGAGGTGAAAAGACATGAACACAATTGGGTTAAAACATAGATTGTCATCACGCGCGCTGAATGCTGGCTTGCTGTGTGGTGTCCTGCTTATCTGCTCTGCCTGCTCAGATTTCAGACGGGCAATCGGGACCGAAAAATCATCTCCGGATGAATTCGAAGTGGTGGTTCGCCCGCCTCTGTCGCTGCCGCCTCAGTTTGGCTCTCGCCCATCTGGTGAGCAGACAGCCAGCGCGGCGGTTGCGGCGTCTACAGCGCAAGACCGCTCAACTGTGCTTCTGAACGGGCGGACAGCCAAGGCTGAAGGCTATGATGATTTGTTCGCTTTTGACCAGATTGAAGACGGTATCCGCACCAAGGTTGATGAAGAAACCGCAGGTATCCGGTTTGAGAGACGGTTGCCGTTGCAGGTTGTCTTTGGCGGACTGCCGAATGTAGGGCCAGTTGTTGATAAGATGGCCGAAGATGCCCGCATCCGGCGGAATGAAATTCAAAAACGCGCGATTACTGAAGGGGCCACACCGGCGATTGATGAGGTTTTGAGCGAGCCGGTGTTGGTTGAATAGTCAGGCCGTTATGCCAGCCGGTATCCGCCATCTTCCGGACCTCCTTGTTAACCAGATTGCCGCGGGCGAAGTTATTGAACGCCCGTCCAGCGCGCTAAAAGAACTTATCGAAAATGCCCTTGATGCCGGTGCCAGGCAGGTCAGCATAGACCTGACTGAAGGGGGGCTTGCGGGCCTCAGCGTCAGTGATGATGGCACAGGCATGTCGCGTGATGATCTGTCGCTGGCGGTGCAACGTCACGCCACGTCAAAGCTGCCCTCTGATGATCTTTTTGACATTCGCTTTTTCGGCTTTCGCGGTGAGGCCCTGCCGTCTATCGGGTCGGTATCTGTTTTGCGGCTGGTCTCGCGCCAGCCTGATGAGCCGCATGGCTGGGCCCTCACCGTCAGGCATGGCTGTGCTGATGAACCCGAACCCGCCGCTGGCGAGGCCGGGACACGTATTGAGATAACAGACCTGTTTGCTTCTGTTCCGGCGCGGCTGAAATTCCTGAAAACCCGCAAGACAGAGGCGGGTCAATGTTATGATGTGGCGCGCCGTTTTGCGATGAGCCGCCCGGATGTCGCGTTTTTGCTGACCGATACCGGGCGCACTGTTTTTCACCTGCCTTCTCAGGATAAGTCAGAAGCGGGATTTGCCCGCAGGTTGTCTGAAATTCTGGGTCCTGTCTTTGCCCGTGAATCCGTTCCCATCTCGGCTGAAAAACCGAGCATGACCCTTAGTGGCTATGCGGGGCTGCCAACCATGAACAGGCCGACAACAGCTCATATTTATCTGTTTGTGAACGGCCGTCCGGTGCGGGATCGCCAACTGCTTGGTGCGGTACGGGCAGGGTATCAGGATATGCTGCCGCGCGGGCGTCACCCGGTGACCGTTCTGTTCCTGACCATTGAAACAGATGCGGTTGATGTGAATGTGCATCCGGCAAAGGCAGAGGTCCGGTTCAAAGACGCGGGCAGTGTAAGAGGCCTGTTTGTCGGGGCCTTGTCCTCGGCGTTGCGCGCGGCCGGTATGCAGGCGACAGCCGAAGGCGGAGAGGCGGCTCTGCGCCAGTTTTCACGCCCTCCTTCTTCTGGTCCAGGCGGCTCAGGGTCTGGTTCAGGGTCCGGCTCAAGATCATGGGGCTATTCGGCCTACAACCCGTCGCCGGACAGCCGCTTTGCTGCGCAGAACTTCCAGATGCCAGTCCCGCCGACTGACCCCGCCTCAGCGCAGAATTTTCTGGCTGAAGCCCCGCCACAAGCCCGATATGAGCCAGAGGTGGACAGCCCCTCACATACACAAGAAATATCACCAGACTATCCGTTGGGTGCGGCCAAGGCCCAGCTTCATAAAACATATATTGTTGGGGAAACCGCGTCTGGGGTGTGTATTGTTGACCAGCATGCAGCGCATGAACGGCTGGTGATGGAGCAGATGAAGGCCCAGTATGAACAGGGTCAGATCAAGAGCCAGGCTCTGTTGCTGCCTGAAATTGTTGAACTGCCTGCCGATCAGACAGAAGCTGTGTTGGCAGAGGCGGACAGGCTGAAGACCGCAGGACTGGAGGTTGAGGCCTTTGGTACAGGCGCGGTTCTGGTCAGGTCTGTTCCGGCTCTGCTTGGCCAGACAGATGTGAAATCGCTGCTGTCTGATCTGGCAGAAGAGATAGTCCATATGGGCGGGGCCACCGCTTTGACAGACAGAACAGGTCATATTCTGGCGACGATGTCTTGTCATGGGTCTGTGCGCGCCGGGCGCCGGCTGAATGCTGAGGAGATGAATGCGCTGTTGCGGCAGATGGAGACTACCCCGGCTGCCGGCCAATGCAATCACGGCCGACCCACTTTTATAACGCTCTCGCTGGCGGATTTGGAAAAGCTGTTTGGCCGGTCTTAACCTTCTGCCAGGCTGAAGAAGCTCAGTTTGGCGATCCCGTAAGTGCGGCTGTCGATAAAGCGGAAGGGGGGGCTGAGCGGGCAGGGGTCTGATTTTCGGGTCTCAACCACAACAATTGCTTGCGGGCTTATGGCCCCGGCCTCAATCAGACGGGCCAGGCCCTGTTCCGCCAAATCGCTATCATAAGGCGGGTCGGCAAACAAAAGGCTTGCCGCCGGATAAGGCCAGCGCGCCACCTTGCGTGCGTCCTGAGCCAGAACAACAGCCCTGTCCGTCATTCCCAGCTTGGTGATGTTGGCCTGCAGGGTTTTCAGTGCATCGCGGTCCTGTTCAATAAACAGGGCTTGTGCAGCCCCTCTGGACAGGGCTTCCAGCCCAACCGCGCCTGTACCGGCAAATAAATCAACCACCACAGCCCCGCTCAGCGACAAATCGAACCGCCCGCCGTGCAGAATATTGAACAGGGCTTCACGTGTGCGCTGGGCTGTCGGCCGGACTGCCGCGCTGGTGCAGGAGGCCAGTTTTGCGCCTCTTTTTTCCCCGCCGATAATATTCATCAGCCAGTCATTATCTGCGGTGTGGCCTGCGCTGGGGCGGGCGTGCCGGTTTATGTGATTTTGATGCCTGCCTGCCGGCTGGCTTGCCAGTCTGCTTTGGCTTGGCCAGGCCAAGCTGTTCGGCTAATACGTTAGGCCTGACCTCTTTGACCTCACCATCTTCCAGACTGCCAAGGGAAAACGGCCCGTAAGACAGACGCAACAGCCGGCTGACCGGATACCCCAGATACTCCATGATATGCCGGATTTCCCGGTTTTTGCCTTCTTTAATCGCCACTGTCAGCCAGGCGTTGGACGGCATCTGGTTGTCCAGACGGGCCATGACCTGTCCATAATGGATACCGTCTATGGTCACCCCCTCGGCCAGATCGGTCAGCTTGTTATCATCAACCAGCCCTCTGACCCGGACCCGGTATTTGCGGGTCCATCCGGTTGATGGCAGTTCCAGATGTCGGGCCAGGCCACCATCATTAGTCAGCAACAGCAACCCTTCTGAATCCAGATCAAGCCGGCCTACAGAAATCACCCGCGGCAGGGTATCGGGCAGGGCATCAAAGATAGTCTCACGGCCCTTGTCATCCTTGGTGGAGACAATCAGTCCGCGCGGCTTATAATATCGCCATAAGCGGGCAGGATCGGCTGAGGGCAGTTTTGTGCCGTCAACTTCTATACGATCTTTGGCGGTGACGACGCAGGCCGCGGTGTCCAGTATCTCGCCATTGAGCCTGACCCGGCCTGCAGTGATAAGGGCTTCCGCCTCCCGGCGCGAACATACCCCCGCTCTGGCAATGCGTTTGGCGATCCGTTCTGGGGCATCTGACTGTGCCAGGGTAAACGGCTTGTCGGTGTTTTGTTGTCTGTCGGTCATGTTCGTGGTTGTAAGACATGCAGAACAAGTTGGCAAATAATACCGCTTCGCCTTAAGATTATCGCTATGAGCACCGCAGACAGACAAACAGCTTTTATGACAAAAGCCCTTGAACTTGCCGCCGCCGCCGCTGCCGCTGGCGAGGTGCCGGTTGGTGCGGTTATCACAGACCCGAACGGCGTTATTCTGGCGGTCGCACAAAACAGGATGATAAGGGATGCGAACGCGCTTGCCCATGCAGAGGTGCTGGCGATACAGGCTGCTTTGCGCGCCACGGGACAGAGCCGTCTTACCGGGTGTGATTTATGGGTGACGCTGGAACCCTGTGCGATGTGTGCTGGTGCGATCGCCCATGCCCGTCTGCGCCGCCTGTATTTTGCCGCTTATGACCAAAAAGGCGGGGCAGTTGATAATGGCCCTTGCCTGTTTCACCAGCCAACCATCCATCACCAGATAGAGGTCTATGGCGGCCTTCAGCACCGCGCGGCTGAACAGCTTTTAAAGGGTTTCTTTGCCGATAAACGCTGAGCCGCAAGGCAGACGGGGAAACGCGGTTAGCTGTTGGCGATATCGGTTCGGAACATCGCCCCTGGCCAGTCGATTTTCTGCACGGCCTGATAGGCTGTCTGGCGGGCCTTGTCTTTGTCTGCGCCTAGCGCTGTTACCGCCAGCACACGGCCACCTGAACTGACCAGCTGGCCCGCGCTGTTACGTGCGGTTCCGGCATGAAAAATCAGGCCGCCCTCTTCTGTTTCCAGCTGATCGGCGCCGCCGATGGGTTGGCCTTTGTGATAGGCTTCAGGATAGCCATCTGCTGCCATCACTACGGTTACCGCGGCGTCATCGGTCCAGCGCAAATCGAAATTCTGCAACCCGCCTTCAGCAACAGTCAACGCGGCAGACAGGAAATCTGATTTCAGTCGGGGCAGAATGACCTGGGCTTCTGGATCACCAAACCGGCAGTTGAATTCGATCACCTTGGGGCCGTCTTTTGTCAGCATCAGTCCGGCATACAACACCCCGCTATAGGGCTGGCCTTCTGCGGCCATGCCTGTGGCAACAGGCGCAATGATGGTGCGCATAATCTCCTCGCGCAGCACATCAGTCTCAAACGGGGACGGGCTGACCGCGCCCATGCCGCCTGTATTTGGCCCTTCATCACCATCAAATGCCCGTTTATGATCCTGCGCCGAAGCCAGCCACAGCGCAGCCTCCCCATCCAGCAGCGCAAAGGCAGATATCTCTGGTCCGGTGATCCTCTCCTCAACCAGAATCTCGCTACTGGCCGCGCCAAACTTGCCGCCCAGCAATTCGTCTATGGCCTGATTGGCCTCATCCCCATTGGCGCAGACGATGACCCCTTTTCCGGCGGCCAGCCCGTCAGCCTTGATCACGCAATAGCCGTTCAGATCGGCGGCAAAGGCTTTGGCTTGCTCGGTGTTCTGGAACTTCTGCCAGCGCGGCTGGGGAATGGCGTGGCGGTCGCAGAAATCACGGGCAAAGGCCTTGGACCCTTCCAGTTGGGCTGCATCTGCCCGCGGGCCGAAGGCCGGAATACCCGCCTCAACCAGCCTGTCCACAAGCCCGGCCACCAGCGGGACTTCAGGCCCAACAATTACCAGATCAACACCCTCATCACCAGCCAGTCGGGCCAGCCTGTCTGTATCTTCTGCTGGAATGTCAACACACCGGCCCAGCTCAGCAATGCCAGGGTTGCCCGGGGCGATTATCAACTCATCACATAACGGTGATGCTGAAATGCTCCAGGCCAGAGCATGTTCACGCCCGCCGCCGCCAATGATCAGAATTTTCATCTCTATGCCCCTGTTCAAAAAACTGGCTGAATTACCGTATTAAAGTCTCGCCTAACCTAACCTGATGCGCCATAATCTGCAAATGGCAAACGAGACAATATCCCCTGCAACCAACGCGCCCTACCTGACAGTTGAAGAGCTCAGTCAGGCGGTCAAACGGACCGTGGAAACAGCGTTTGATTTTGTCCGTGTCAGAGGCGAGATTTCACAGCCGCGTACACCGGCCTCCGGTCATGTTTATCTGACCTTGAAAGATGACCGGAACGCGCTGTCAGCCGTAATTTGGAAAGGCACTGCCCAGCGGCTGTCGGTACAGCCAGAAGACGGGCTGGATGTTATCTGCACCGGCAAGATGACCACTTTTGGCGGCCAGTCGCGATATCAGCTGGTTGTGCAGGACATAGAGGTCGCTGGTGAAGGCGCGCTGTTAAAACAGCTGGAAGACAGGCGGCGCAGGCTGGCTGCCGAAGGGCTGTTTGATAATGCACGCAAACAACCTCTGCCTGCCCTGCCGAAGACAATCGGTGTGGTGACCAGCCCAACCGGGGCTGTGATCCGCGATATTCTGCACCGTATTTCTGAGCGGTTTCCCACCCATATTCTGGTCTGGGGGGTGAATGTTCAAGGCACCGGCTCTGCTGAACAAATCGCCGCTGCCATTAACGGCTTTAACGCGCTTGACGGTAACGGGGCTGTGCCGCGCCCTGAGCTTTTGATTGTGGCGCGCGGCGGCGGGTCACTTGAAGATTTGTGGTCATTTAATGAAGAAATTGTGGTGCGCGCGGCGGCGGCCTCATCGATACCGCTTATTTCGGCGGTTGGTCATGAAACCGATACCACGCTGATCGATTTTGCAGCGGATTTGCGCGCGCCGACCCCGACCGCGGCGGCTGAATTTGCCACCCCTGTTTCGGCCGAACTGCAGGCCCGCCTGAGCGAGACTGACGCGCGCCTGCGCCGGGCCGTCACTACACGGCTTACCAGCGCAGAACAGGCGATTAAAGCAGCAGAACGGGGCCTGCTTCACCCAGAAGACCATATCGGGCGCCTGTCGCAGTCAGTTGATCTGGCGGCCACGCGAATTGATACCAGCATCTATCGCCGTCTGGACCGGCTCCAGTTGCGTCTGGCGACGGTTGCGGACCGGCTTGTCTCACCAGAACAGCAGGTGACGGCGGTTGCGCAGAGCGTTAGCCTGTTGGACCGGCGCCTGGAGCATAGCCTTTCGGCCTTCATTGAACGGGCGGGCAACCGGCTGACCCAAACTGAACGTCTGTTAGAGGCAAACTCCTATCAGCGGGTTTTGGACAGGGGCTTTGCACTGGTCACTGATGACGCCGGGAAAGCGGTGAAGATGAGTGGTGATGCCCCTGAACAGGCCCGTATTGTGATAAAATTTTCTGATGGTAAACGCCGGGCCCAGCTTGACCCGGACAGCCCAGCCGCACCGCCGGGCAAACCAAAGAAAACCCCGCGGCAAACCCCGTCTTCAACCACCCAAGAAGAGCTATTCTGAGAGCCGGGTCGGCGGGGTTTTGCCCCAGCGGCGATGCGGCCACAGCCATTGGCCAGGATATTGCGTAATCCAGCTCTCAAACTGTTGGTTGAGGCGCGCAGCGAAGGCGCGTATGGCCGCGTCATCAGCATCCTTGGGCACATATAACGGCGAAGACAACACCACCTTTATCTGGCAGCCGGACGTGCGGATTGTCTGGGCCATGAAAATCGGCTTACCGGTTTTTGCGGCCAGTTTGACATGGGCAATGGCGGTCTGCGCCGGATAACCGAAGAACGCTACCGTCTCACCTTCCCGCAATTGCTGGTCAGCCAAAATCAGCATAAAACCGCCTTTGCGCAAGGTGGACACCATACCGATTGCGGCTTGTCGCCCTTTTTCATAGATATCGGCCTTGGCAGACAGGGCTCGCCGCTTCAGCAGCACTGACACATAAGGGTTGTTTAACGGCCGGTAGATAAGCCCGGTACGCACACCCTTAGCCGGTCCCAGCATGGACAGCGCTTCCCAGTTGCCAAGATGCGCGCCGATAACAAAACCACCTTCATGTCCGTCCAGATGATGCAGGCCTTCAAACTGAATATAGCCTTTATCCAGCATTTGCCGTGTTTTCATAAACTCAGCAGAGGTTCGGCCCAGATTATCCCACATTTGCCTCAGCCAGACCTGTTTTTCTGTCTGTTTGCTGTGCGGCAGGGCAAGGGCCATCTGTTCGGCCGCCCGCTTATGCCAGGGGGTCATCGGGCCCAGCCAGACAAACAGCCTGCCCAGGCAAAAACTGGCCAGCCCGACAGGAAGGGCTGCCAGAAGCCCGAACAGAACCACCACAAAAACAGCTTCCAGAGGCCAGATGAGGACGGTGTAAATAATTTTCAACCAGCCTGGCCGGTACGACATCGACATCAGGACGGCCCTTCGGCCAGCACCGTTTTGAGGAGCTGGATAAGCGTCGCTTTATGCGTGCGCGAAAACTGGAACGATACCGGCAGAGCCAACACCCGGGCCCGCCATTCAGGGGGCAGGCGCACCCAATCCTTATGGGTGGTGACCAGCTCAGCCCCGGCATTAAAGGCTTCCTGATGAAGCCGCGATAAATCGGCTTCAGAATAGCTGTGGTGGTCGGCAAAGGACAGCTCACGTATCAGCTCCGCACCGGTCTCTTTCACGGTGGTGAAAAACCGTTGCGGGCGGCCAATGCCAGCAAAGCCGATCAGCCGCTTTCCCTTCAGGGTTTTGGCGATTTTCTGATCCGGGCGAAGCTGACCGCCAAGCACGGGCAACCCGTCTGGTAAAAGGTCGGTCACCCCGGCTTCATCCTTGCCATTAAGGATAACCGCATCAGCTTTGCCAAGGCCGCTGGATAGAGGTTCACGCAAAGGTCCGGCGGGCAGAATGCGCTGATTGCCCAGGCCAGACTGCCCGTCAAACACGGCAAAGGTGATATCTTTGCGCAGCCAGGGGTTTTGCATGCCATCATCCATGATGATGAGATCAAACTTGGTCTGCGCTGCGATAAAGCGCGCGCCTCTGATCCGGTCTGCGCTGACACACACATCATTGGCCAGCGCCAGCATCACCGCCTCATCACCAATATCGGCTGAGGTGTGAACAGACGGGTCGGCAAAGACGGGCCCGGCTTCCCGCCCTTTATAGCCCCGCATCAGAATACACGGGCTGTAGCCCTGTTCTTTAGCTATCCGGCAGAGCGTTGCTGTAACCGGAGTTTTGCCGGTGCCGCCAATGGAAATATTGCCAACACAAATGACCGGCAGGTCAGCTGATTCTGGCCTGGCCAAGGCGTTCCGTAACCGGCCCGCCAAGAGCCATAACGCGCTCAACGGCAGTAAGGCTGAGGAGATCAAGCCTTTGTCTGTCCAGAATTTCGGAGCGATCATCATGGTTTATTAAGCGCATTCACTTCTGTTTGTTTCAGGTTTTTATGCCTTTTTTAGGGCCAATCTGTGGTGGCTGTCACCGCAGAGCGTCTATCACTAACTGTGCCGTCTTTGCGGGCCGTTCACAAGCCCTGGTCACATAGGCGCGCGCCTGCCCCAGAATCGTCTGGTCAAGCACCTGCTTATCTTTGTCCAGCTTATCCAGCCATTGGCTTAACTGCGTGCAGAGCCCGTTTTTATCTGCTGCGGTCACGGTCTGGCCAATCCGGTGAAGTGTATCAAATTCCGCCTGGTTTTTAAACTGCGACGGGCCGGTAATTACAGGCCTGCCAAGGGCGGCTATTTCCAGCGGGTTATGCCCGCCCTTATCGGCAAAAGACCCACCCAGAATGACGATATCTGCTGCGCTGATAAGGCTCCCCAACTCGCCAAAACTGTCGGCCAGAAACACCCTGTCTTGTGTCTGTGGCAGTTCAGCCTTGCTGCGCCGTTTGGCTCCGGCCATCAGGCGGGCAATCTCATCACCGCGCTCACTATGTCGCGGCGCGATAATCAGCAGATGTTGGTGGCCCGCCGCTGCCAGCTCATCACTTGCCGCCAGTATAAGCTGTTCTTCCGGCTCATGCGTTGACGCGGCCAGCACAACCGGCCGGCCGGCGGCGGCCGCTTTTACCGCACCTGAAAATGAAGGGTCAACAGACAGGCTGGCCGGGCTTAACTTTAAAGACCCAAGTGTCTTTATCAGCGGTTTTGTGCCGTCCTTAGTCTGGCACAGCCGTTCAAATTTTGACGCTTGCGCGTCATCAACCGCGCAGATAAGCCGGGCCGCCCCAAACAGCTGTTTGGCCAGAGCCGGGCGTTTCTGCCAGTTCGCAAAAGCCTTATCAGACAATTGCGAAGACGCGAAGGTCACCGGAATGTCTTGCTGTGCTGTCTGGATAACCAGATTTGGCCAGAAATCAGATTCCAGAAACACCGCCCCATTTGGCCGCCAATATGCCAGAAACCGCCTCACACAAATCGCCTCATCAAGCGGTTGATAGCAGGCAATACACCGGTCTGGTTTGATTTGCTCAAGCCGGTTCAGGGCAGTCTTTGTGTTTGTGGTGATCAGGATATGCGAAGAGGGGTGTGCCTCAAGACAAGCCTGTGCCAGGCTTACCGCTGCCACTGTTTCGCCAACAGACACAGCATGCAACCAGATCAGCACACCTTCTGGCCTGTGGTGTTGCCAGGATTTTGCCAGCCGCTCGCCGCGCCTGTTGTTGTCTTCCTTACCGCGCAGGCCGCGCCAACGAAGATAGAGCGGCATGAGGGGGCGCAGACAGGCCCACAACCGGTTATAACTGTTCAGGCTGGCGATCATGACGCCGGCCTGTTGCCTGTTGGCTTGTCATTCATTTGCTGGTCCATATTCTGGACCAGATCGTTCAGGCGGCGTTCGATCAAGAGCCGTTGTTGTTCGAGCTCTGTTCTGGATTTCGTGCGCGCCAGTTCAATTGGCTCTGACCAGCAACAGATTACCTCGCTAAACGGTTTAGGAAACCGCATCTTATCCCAGCTTCCGGCCCGCCAGCAGTTTTTCGCTGACCAGGCCACCAGCGTAATGCGTGCCCCTGTCAGCTGGGCCAGGCTGACCGGCCCCATCGACATTTGCCGTGCCGGTCCACGCGGCCCGTCTGGTGTGATCACCGCTGATCGGCCCGATTTAAGCTGGCTGGCCATCTGGCGTAAACCGGACAGGGCGTTTCTGTTGCTGCTGCCCCAAATCGGTTTCAGGCCAAACAGGCGCGATGCCCCGGCCAGAACGCGCCCATCAGGGTGAGGAGATTGCAGAGCAGAACAGCCTTTTGGCAGGACAGGGCTCATCACAAACAGATGTTCATGCCAGAACACGATGACCTCAGGTGGGCCGCCGCGCATCCGCTTGACCAGTTCAGCCCGGCCGATATGGCGCCATCGCAATGTGCTGACCAGCACGCCCATAACCGCCGCCAGGGTCACGCTGAGCAAAAAAGAACCAGCAGAGGATCGGGTAAGGCGTTTCAACATAACTTTAAGATATTCGGCCTCTGGACAAGGTAGGAGAAGCGATGTGCCTTAAGCGATAGGCCATAGTGAACAGACAGGGGCGTCACGGACAGGCTGGATACAGCGCCATTTTCACGCTATAGCTTAACCATAACAGAGCTTTATGTCTATACAGCCAGACGGCCTGCATGCTAGACAAACACTATGAAGACAGCTTTGCCGATTTTAACGTGCAAGAAGGACGCCTGTTTTGTTCAGCAGTGATGATAAAGTCATTGTAAGGCGGTTCTGGCGTGACTGGGTCTTGCGTTACCGTTCACGGCTGGTAGTGATTTTCCTGCTGATGATTTTGGTCGCGGCCACCAGCGGGGCTTATCCGGCCCTGATCAGACATGTTTTTGATGTTCTGGCTGGCGGGGCAGATCAGAGCCCCGGTACCGGCCTTATCCGGCTGGATGACCCGTTTGTGCTGATCCCGCTGGCGATTATCCTGTTATCCTCTGTCAAAGCCGCAGCGATGTATTTTCAGGTCCTGACGGTGAATAGCCTGGCCTTGAAGATCACAACCGATATCCAGAAAGCGATGGCACACCGCCTGATTGACGCGGATCTGGCAACGGTGACGGCAGAGCCGGCGGGCGCGTTTATCTCTCGCATCATGAATGACTTGAATCTGGTCAGGGAGGCCTTTGTCAGGCTGGCCAATAATCTGGTCAGAGACATTCTGACCATCCTTGTCATGGTTGGGGTGATGTTCTGGTTTAGCTGGCTGTTATCGGTTCTGGTTCTGGCGGTTTACCCTCTGGCGATGCGGCCGATTATTCGCATTGGCAACCGCCAGCGTAAAGCGTCTGGCGAGCTGCAGGAACATATGGAAACAGTCACCTCACTGCTGGCTGAAATTCTGCAGGGCGTACGCATGGTCAAGGCCTACCAACTCGAGACAGCAGAAAAGACCAGAAGCGCCACCGCCTTTGAAGGTCTGTATAACCGGCTGGTTCATCTGCTGGCCGGGCGCGCCCGAATTGACCCTATCTTAGAGGTGTTAGGCGGCTTTGCTGTTGCCGGGGTCATTGGGGTTGCGGCCTGGCAGGTTGCCAACGGCCAGCTGCAGGTCGGGGATGTCGCCGGCTTTATCACCGCTTTGCTGATGCTGGTCCAGCCGGTCCGGGCCATCGGCACGCTGAACGCGGTTACCCAGGAAGGCCTTGCCGCCACCAGCCGGGTCTTTGCCTTGCTGGATCAAAAAGCCCGCATCACCAATCCGGCCACGCCTGTCGAATTGCACGCTGTTAAGGGTGAGATTTCTTTTGAAGGGGTGGGGTTTGCCTATCAGGATGCTGCCATTCTTAACGATATTTCCTTTACCGTTTCGCCTGGGCAGACGGTTGCCCTTGTCGGGCCGAGCGGCAGCGGTAAAACAACCATCATCAATCTTCTGCCCCGCTTTTATGATCCCACAGCCGGCCAGATAAAGATCGATGGCACACCAATCTCACAGCTGACATTATCGGGTCTGCGCTCGCACATCGCATTGGTCTCGCAGGAAGCTGTGCTGTTTGATGACACAGTAGCGGCGAATATCCGTTTCGGGCGCAAAAGCGCAACAGATGATGAGGTTATTGCCGCCGCCAGGGCCGCCGCGGCTGATGAGTTTATCCAGCAATTGCCAGCGGCCTATGACACGGGTGTCGGGGCAACCGGTAACAAGCTGTCTGGTGGCCAGCGTCAGCGCATTGCCATTGCCCGGGCGATGCTGAAAGACGCGCCAATATTGTTGCTGGATGAGGCGACCAGCGCGCTTGATGCCCAGTCTGAACAACTGGTTCAAGACGCCCTTGACAGGCTGTCTTTCGGCCGCACCACACTGGTGGTTGCGCACCGCCTGGCCACTATTCAAAAGGCGGACAGGATCCTGGTTCTGGATAAAGGGCGGATTGTTGAGGCTGGCACGCACCAGACCCTGCTGCAGAACAATGGTCTGTATGCCCATTTGTGTGCGCTGCAGTCGTTTTCTTAAACAGCCCTTTTTTGGGGGGTTATTCCCGTCTTAAGATTTGATCCGTCAGACGATCTGCCCAGGATGAGGACAGGAACTCTGCCTGTAACCGTTCCGGGTCATAAATCTTGTCAACCCAGTTAAAAAACGCCATCCCTTCGGCCTCATAAGGGGCATAGGCGGCCAGAAACGCATCCAGCAAGCCTGTTTTGGCCTGTTTGACATGAAGATAGCGAAAGGACAGCTGCTCTGCGGCTTCGGCCACTGGCCTGTTTTTGCAGATCAAAAGATAAAGTGCCGCCATCAGCCCGGCCCGGTCAGCTCCGGATTTGCAATGCAACAGGGCAGGCCCCTCAAGGCTGTCAAACAGGGCTTTTGTGTCATACAGCATCTGCTTATCGGGGGCGGCCCGCGACCGGGCAGTGAAATCAACCAGATGCAGGCCATGACGGGCACAGGCTTCTGCTTCGAGGCGCCAGCCGCCATCTGAACGGGCCCCGCGCAGATTAATAATGGTGCGGATACCCAGCCGCGCCGCCTGTTCGACCCGGCCTGGTGTTGGCTGGTTACTGCGCCACATATCCTCGTCTATCTGATGCAGATTGTGCCACCACAGCCGCAGAAACCCGTGATCTTTGGCCATCAATTCCACCCAGTCACGAAGGCCGCGCCGGCCGTGTGCAGGCGTGAACGAGGAAGGGGCAGAGGGGGGCGTCATGGCTTAGCTACCGGCGACCATCATTTGCTTCACAAATACAGACGGAGCGGCGATAGACTGGGTTAATTCCAGATCATCGGCTGGTATCATATCCATGAAAATGTCTTTCAGATTCCCGGCGATGGTCGCTTCGGTCGCTGGCCAGGTGATTTTGCCATTCTCAATCCAGAAGCCAGAGGCCCCGCGGCTGTAATCGCCTGTGGTCAGGCTGACAGAACTGCCCATCAGCTCGGTGATATAAAAGCCCTGCTTGATATCGGCAATCAGGTCAGCCAGTGCGGTCTCCCCCTGTTCCATGATAAAGTTTGAGACAGATGGGCTCGGTGGGCCGGACAGAGACCGGCTGGCATTGCCGGTTGGGGTCAGGCCAAGCTGGGCTGCGGTCGCCAAATCCAGAAGCCAGCCCTGAAGCCCGCCATCTTTGACCAGATAACGTTGCTGAACCGGCAGCGTCTCTCCATCAAACAGGCGTGAGCCCATCCCTCGTGGCAATAACGGGTTATCCAGCAGATTAACCGCTTTATTGGCTATCTGCTCGCCCATCCTGTCCTTTAAAAAGCTGGTGCCGCGGGCAATAGCCGCGCCATTGATGGCCCCCGCCACATGCCCGGCAAGAGACCGTGAGACACGTTTATCATAAATAACTGGAAAGGTGCCGGTCTGTGGTTTGCGGCCGCCGAGGCGGGCCAATGTGCGTTTTGCGGCGTTGCGGCCGACAGCTTCGGGCTGGTCCAGATCCTCGGCAAACACAGCAGAGCTGTAATCGTAATCGCGCTCCATCTGGCCATCCTGTTCAGCCAGAACCACCGCCGAAAAGCCAAAGCTGGAGCGTTTGTAAGAGGCATTAAAACCGGTGCTGGTGCCGATCAGAACCTCGCTTGAGCCGGTTGAGGCAGACGCCCCGTCAGAATTGCTGATACCGGTCTGGCTGAGCGCGGCTTCTTCGCAAGCCAGCGCGATTTCAGTCAGCTTCTCCGTGCTGTATTCGGTTTCATCATACAGCTCAATTTTGGGAAAGGATTTGGCCTGCTCTTCTGCGGTTGCCAGCCGAGCATAGGGGTCTTGTGGGGCGTGTTTGGCCATCGCTACAGCCCGCTCGGCAAGCAGGGTGATGTTGTCGTCATCCAGCTGGCCAGACGAAATGGTGGCGCTCTTCTGGCCCACAAACACGCGCATACCCATCTGGTAATCTTCGGCGCGTTCAGCCGATTCAACCTTGCCCAGGCGAACCTGAACATCCTGTCCGCCGCCTTTGATAAAGCTGACATCCGCGCCATCTGCACCAGCCTGTTGTGCTGCGCTGAGGGCCTTTTCGATAATATCTTGATCCTGTTTAGACATACCCCATGACATAGTACGTCCCCGGGGCTGATGCAACAGCTTGCAATTGAGAAAGTGTCAGTTTATCTAGAAAAGCATAATGACTTATTCTGTGTTTATAGATGGTGCGGCCGGAACCACGGGCCTGCAGGTGCATGACCGGTTGCAGACGCGCGCAGAGCTTGTGGTGCAGGTTCTGGACGAGCAGCAGCGCAAAGATGTCCGTGCCCGGGCAGAGGCGATGGCAGCAGCAGACGTGACCATTCTGTGCCTTCCTGATGATGCCGCCCTGCAAGCAGCTGAAATGGCGCGGGCCTCTGGATCACGGCTTATAGATGCCTCTACCGCGCACCGGGTCGACCCTGATTTTGCGTATGGCTTTGCTGAGCTGGCCCCCGGCCATCAGGACGCCATTCACGCTGCTCAATTCGTCAGCAATCCGGGCTGTTATCCAACCGGCTTTCTTGGCTTGATCGCGCCCTTGCGTCAGGCGGGCCTGTTGGACGCCGCTGTGCAATTATCTGCTGTCTGTGTCAGCGGGTATAGCGGCGGCGGCAAGGCGATGATCGCCAGATATGAAACCCAAACTGAACCGGCCTTTGCCAGCTACGGGCTGTCCTTGTCACATAAACACCTGCCTGAAATGCAACAGCATGCCGGACTTGACCATGCCCCTGTATTCCTGCCGTCTGTCGGTGATTTTGCGCAAGGCATGCTGGTCAATATTCCGCTTCATCAGGCCCAGTTTGCGCGCCCGGTTAGTGCAGATGAGTTGCGCGCAGCTCTGGCAGATCATTACCAGGAGGCGGCCCTTATTTCGGTAGGCACAGAAGGTGTGTTAACCGAGCACGGGTTTTTGTCTGCTGACCCGTTGGCAGGCACAGACCGGCTGGAGCTGTTTGTGTTTGCCCGGCCGGATGACAGCCAGTTTGTGCTGACCGCGCGGCTGGATAATCTGGGTAAAGGGGCGGCCGGGGCGGCTGTTCAGAACATGAATATCATGCTCGGCCTTAACCCGCTTGCTGGCCTTCAGCTGTGAAGATGACGCAGGTTGAAATCAGATAGATGAACAAAATCGCCAGACTGTCTGAACGTCAACGTGCTCTTGATTATCCCTATGATGCGCCGTCTGAGGCCTATCTGATTATCAATGGTCATGTTACCGACCTGCCGCGGCAGTATGATTTTTCTGGCCGTACCGCGGTGTTGTCTGTCGGCTCTAACCGGGCCCCGGTACAGCTGAACAGAAAGTTTGGCGACCAGGCTGAAGTGCCGGTAACACCGGTAACAGTGCATGATTGTGATGTGGTGCATGTGGCCAATCTGGCCCCTTATGGCGCGGTGCCCTGTTCTGCATTTCCCTGTCCGGGGACGGCTGTTGATCTGAACATTGCCTGGCTGACCGCATCCCAGCTGGATATCATGCATCAGACAGAATCGCTGGGGGTCGCCTATGGCTGGGTTGAATGGGATTTATCGGGCATTGAGCACAGATTTTCCAGCCCGCTTGACCACCTGTTCGGTTATGCCGCGCTGACCGGGGCGATGAGCGATGCCGGGCAGGGGCCGTTTGGCTTGCCGCGTATTCCTGCCCGCAACAGACAGTTTACGGCCAAAAGCCAGCATCAGATGCAGGATATGATCCACCGCCGTTTTTGTACCAGCGGTGTGTCTCTTGAAGACTGGATTACCCAGCTTCAGACCCGCCCGGACCTGCGGGAAAGCATAGCAGAGGCGATGCGTAAAGACGGGCTTATGCCGGACACCCCGCCCTGGCGGGCTGCCACCGCGTAACGGCAGTATAGGCGCCTACAGAAGGCTGCTGAGGAACAGGCTGGCGGTCAGAATAAGCCCGGCATCACGATTTGATTTAAACACGCTCAAGGCGATTGCCGGCTCTTCTGTTTTCAGTTGCGCGACCTGCCAGATGAAATGACAGCCTACAAGACAAAGCCCCGCCAGCCAGAGGCCAGGGGCCAGCAGGCTGAACAGCCCGGTGGCCCAGAATAGCGTTGCGGCCAGATAAAACAGGCCTACACCCAGGCGGATGTGACGGCCAAGGGCAAGGGCTGAAGACCTCACCCCTGTTATCCTGTCATCCTGCATATCCTGCACCGCATAGACCGTGTCATACCCGATAACCCAGCACACACAGCCCGCATAGATAAGCCAGAGACCCATTGGCGGCCAGCCTTGCCAGAGCACCGCCGCCGCCACCGGAATAGCCCAGCTGAAGGTCAGCCCCAACACAGATTGCGGCCAGTCAGTAAAGCGTTTGGCCAGAGGATATAAAACAACCAACGGCAACGCGGCAACGCCCACCGCCCAGCTGATCACCGGCAGTTGAATGAGAACCAGCAAGCCCAGAGAACTGAGGCAAGCCAGAAAGACAAAGGCGGCGGGAACAGATATCTGTCCAGAGGCCAGAGGCCGTGTTCTGGTCCTTTCGATCTGCGCATCGATATTCCGGTCCCAGAGGTCATTGATGGTGCAGCCTGCTGCGCGCATCACCACCGCCCCGACAGTGAATAGGGCCATATACCATAATGCGGTGCGGGCATCCGGGCTGAAAGCCGCAAAAATCCACCAGCCGGGCAACACCAACAGCCACCAGCCGATAGGCCTGTCCAGCCTGGCCAGTGTGATATAGGGGTGGGTCGCGCGGGGCAGCCGGCCCCACAGCCCGGTCAGCTGAATATCACTGTGCGGTACATCAGTCTGGCGGCGGGCGGGTGTATCAGGCGGGTCTGCGGGCATGAAAAATCTGGCTGTCTGTGCGAGGTCATATGGGCAGTCTGTTTGTCTGATTTATAGCAAGTCTCAAAAAACTTGCCACTATTGTTTAATCCGCTTAAGACATCTGCATGACCGGATATACCCCGCCTATACGCCTGTTTGTGGACACTGAATTGTCCGCTGGGGCGACCGTGACGCTGGATAAGGAGCAGGCTCATTATCTGGGCCATGTGATGCGGCGATCTGCTGGCGACCGGATTGAGGTTTTCAATGGCCGGACAGACAGCGTCATTGCTGAGCTTGTTGAGCTCAGCCGCAAAGCCGCCCAGCTTAGGGTGGTAGAGATTAGCGCGCCCTACCAGCAAAGTCCGGATATCTGGTTCTTATTTGCGCCGGTGAAACGCACCCGGCTTGACTTCATGGCGCAGAAGGCAACTGAATTGGGGGCCAGGAAAATTCAGCCTGTTGATACCGCTTTTTGTCAGGTCAGCCGAGTCAATCTGGATCGCCTGAGCGCAAATGCGGTTGAGGCTGCCGAACAGACAGGCCGTCTGGATGTCCCGGAAATCGGGCCGTTTGCCGCGCTTGATACGGTATTGGCAGACTGGCCATCTGACCGGCATTTGCTGTTCTGTGATGAGGCGTTGTCAACTGATAACAGCTATAATCCGGTCAACCAGCTTCAGCGTGAACCCATTGACAAGGCCGGTCTTCTTATCGGCCCTGAAGGCGGGTTTTCAGATGCAGAACGCGCACAGATAAATAAATTACCGCTGGTGCGTCCGCTCAGCCTTGGGCCGCGTATCCTGCGCAGTGATACCGCCGCGCTGGCCGCGCTTAGTTTATTTCAGGCTGTCTGTGGTGACTGGTCTGTTTCCCGATTACATCAGTAGAATATCTATCGGGTTTGTTCCCGTCTTCTTTCAATCTCTTCAACCTCGGGTGGGTTTTTAATGTCCGGCACATCAGAAACGACGAAGGTCACAGATAAAGCACAGCTTGTTAACTGGTTGAAAGGCCAGGAAACGCCGAAGGCGGAGTGGCGCATCGGCACTGAGCACGAGAAATTTCTGTTCCAAAGAGGCAGCTTCCGTCCGGTCGGGTATGACGGTGAGGCGGGTATCGGTATGGTGCTCAAGCGCCTTGGTGAACAACATGAGATGGCGCCTATTTTGGAAAAAGGTCATCTGATTGGCCTGAAAGACGGGCAGGGCGGGTCGATAACACTAGAACCGGGCGGCCAGTTTGAATTATCCGGCGCGCCTCTTCAAAGTCTGCATCAGACCTGCTGTGAAACCGGCCGGCATCTCACACAGATGAAAGAGATCACGGCAGAACTTGGCTTATGTATGCTGGGCGCCGGATTCCAGCCCCTCTGGGCCAGAGACGATATCTCGTGGATGCCAAAGGGCCGCTATAAAATTATGCGTGAATATATGCCCAAGCGCGGCACTTTAGGTTTGGATATGATGTTGCGGTCCTGCACCGTTCAGGTCAATCTGGATTATGCCAGCGAGGCGGATATGGTTCGTAAGTTTCGCACCTCGCTTGCACTTCAGCCTGTGGCCACGGCCCTGTTTGCCAATTCACCCTTCAAGGATGGCCAGCCGTCTGGTGTGAAATCAACACGGGCACAGGCGTGGACAGATACCGACCCGGACAGATGCGGGATACCGGCAGTCGTTTTTGAAGACAGTTTCGGCTATGAGGCGTGGATTGAGTATATTCTGGATGTGCCGATGTATTTTCTGCACAGAGGTGATGAGTATGTTGATGTCTCCGGCCAGTCATTTCGCGCCTTTATGGACGGCAAACTGCCTGGCTTTGAGGGGGAGACTCCCAGCTTTGAAGATTTTACAGATCATCTGACCACCGCTTTTCCTGAGGTTCGGCTGAAGGGCTATCTTGAAATGCGCGGCGCCGATAGCGGCAGTTGGGATTCGATTTGCGCCCTGCCAGCCTTATGGGTGGGCCTGCTTTATGATGACGCCGCGCTGACACAGGCAGAAGCCCTGATTGCCGGAATTACCGCCAAAGAGGTGGAAGCGGCCCGCCTGTCCGCAATTAAAGATGGTCTTGATGGCCAGTTTGCCAGCCGGCCGATGCTGGAGGTTGCCCGGGCGGTAGTTGAACTGGCTGAAGCGGGGCTGGCCAGACGCCAGATAACAGATAGCAAAGGCAGGGATGAGACCCAGTATCTGGCCCCCTTGCGGCAAATTGTCGACACCGGCAAAACCAATGCTGATGTCATGCTTGAGCATTATTATAACGACTGGTCAGAAGATGTGCGCCAGCTGTTTAAACTGTATCATTATTAAGGCTGGTTAAGCCGCCAGATAAGGCGGCGACGCCCGTCAGCAAAGACCGGTTATTTATGCCCATGGCTAATCTGCTTCTGATTGTTTTTATTAATTTTGTGGGCATCGGCGCGCTTATTCCGATACTGCCCTTCACAGTCATTGACGGCCTCGGTCATTCAGAGGTTGTGATGACCGCCTTGCTGGCCAGCTTTGCCTTTGCCATGTTTCTGGCCAATCCGGTTCTGGGGCGACTGTCAGATCGGCTCGGGCGCCGGCCTGTGCTGTTGATATCGCTGTTTATCGGCACCGCGGCACATTTCTGGTTTGCGATGACAAACGATATCCTGCAGATGTTTGCTGCCCGCATTGTGGCCGGGTTTGCGGCTGGTAATATCGGTGTAATTCAGGCGATTATCGCGGATAAGACCAGCCCGGAGGACCGAGCCAGAACCATGGGGTTTTTGGGTGCGGCCATTGGATCAGGTTTTGTGCTTGGCCCGGCTTTGGGCGGGCTTTTGGGCGGTATCGGTTCCGGTCCTGTTCATCAGGTTCCGTTTCTGATCGCAGGCTTGTTTTCAGCCCTGTCTTTTGGTCTTGCCTTCAGCCTGAAGGAGACCGGTACACCACCTTCCTCATCCTCACCGCGGGCGTCACTTTCGGCCTATCTGGGTACGCTCTTATCCAGTCATATCGGCTGGTTTGCCGCGGCGTTTTTCTGTCTTAATCTGGCCTTTGCACAGGTTGAAGCTTCGTATGTTTTGCTGGTCAGGGACCTGCTTGGCTTTGGTGCGCGCCAGACCGGCTGGCTGTTCACCTATATCGGGGTTCTTATCATCATTGTTCAGGGCGGGCTTATCTCACGCGTTGTCGGCCGCTTTGGCGAGATGAGGGTGATAGCCTTCGGGGTAGGCCTGCTGGCCGCTGGCCAGTTCGTCACTGTTGCGCTGGCCTATAGTTATCTTTCTGGCCTGCCGGTTGGCCTTGGTCTTGTTTTGCTGTCGACCACCCTTGTTTGTGTCGGCTTTGCCTTTACCAACCCCACCCTGACCTCATCAGCCTCCAAGGCGGCAAAGGCAGAGGATATGGGCGGCTCGCTCGGATTTGTGCAAGGGTGCGGGTCAATTGGCCAGGTTTTGGGTCTGGTCTCTGCCGGTCCGTTCTACAGCCTTGGCGGCGGTGTTGCCTCCTTCGGCTTTGGCGGCGGTATTACCTGTTTGCTGCTGCTGATTATCTGGGCTGTCAGCAGACAGCTGAAACCAGCCTGAGGGTTAAAGCGCGTCACCTCAAAAAAGACAGACCCTAGGCGGCTTCGGTTCCGCCGACAGTAATACCGCCCATCTTCAAGGTTGGCTGGCCTACACCCACCGGCACAGACTGGCCCGCTTTGCCGCATGTTCCAACACCCCGATCCAGCGCCAGGTCAGTGCCGATCATGGTAATCTTAGACATCGCGTCCGGGCCGCTGCCGATAAGGGTTGCCCCTTTCACCGGTGCGCCGATTTTCCCGTTTTCGACCAGATAGGCCTCAGAGGCGGAAAAAACGAATTTCCCTGAGGTGATATCGACCTGCCCACCGCCAAAATTCACTGCATAGATGCCCTTTTTCATGGCGGCCACGATTTCCTCAGCCTCATAAGAGCCATTTTCCATAAAGGTGTTTGTCATCCGCGGCATGGGCAGATGGGCATAAGATTGCCTGCGCCCGTTGCCGGTGGCACCAACCCCCATAAGACGGGCGTTCTGGCGGTCCTGCATATAGCCTTTCAGAATCCCGTCTTCTATCAGCACATTGCGCGCAGACTGCGTGCCTTCATCATCAATTGTGATTGACCCGCGCCTGTCTTGCATGGTGCCGTCATCAACCACGGTAACGCCCTTTGCGGAAACCTGCTCACCAACACGGCCGGAAAATACGGATGTACCTTTGCGGTTGAAATCCCCTTCCAAGCCATGGCCGACAGCCTCATGCAGCATCACCCCGGGCCAGCCGGAACCCAGTACAATTTCCATCTCGCCCGCCGGCGCGGCAACAGAATCCAGATTCAGCATCGCGATACGCAAGGCTTCATCCACCTCAGCCTGCCAGATATCCGCTCGCAGATACCTCTCAAACATAAACCGTCCGCCGGTGCCGCTGGAGCCGCTTTCCATACGCCCGTTTTTTTCGGCAACCACAGCCACGTTCAGCCTGACCAGGGGCCGGATATCTGCATAGCGGGTGCCGTCAGGCCGGATAATTTGCACCGCCTGCCAAGAGCCGGCGATTGACGCGCTGACCTGCTTGACCCGCGGGTCTTTGGCGCGGGCATAGCTGTCAATTTTCTGCAACAGCTCGACCTTGTCTTCAAACGCGGTTTGGTTCAGCGGGTTGGCATCTGAATACAGGGACTGGTTGCGGCCCGCTTCAGGGGCGATGGCCAGTTGACCTGAATGGCCAGAGGCGACCGCAGACACGGTTTCAGCTGCGCGTCTCAGCGCGGCTTCGCTCAACTCGCCGGCATGGGCAAAGGCGTCTGCTTCGCCAACGATTGCGCGCAGACCAAAGCCTGCGCTTTGGTCATAGGTTGCTGTTTTCAGACGCCCGTCATCAAAAGACAGCATTTCTGCATGTTTCATCTCCAGAAACAGATCGCCGTCATCTGCCCCATCAAGGCAGGTGGCGACCATTTTCATGGTCCGGTCCCGATCCAGACCTGTGGAGGTGAAAAACACGTTATCGGTCTGCTGAAGTAAATCCATGTCACTGTCTCTTCGGTTTGGGGCGTAAGGTTAAGTTCATGTAGCCAGGCAGACGATGCCTGTGTACCGAATCAATAATGGGGCGTTAAAGGGGGCTTTTCAAGGGTGAAATCAGGGGCATTGCCGCTGATTCCCGATTTGGGAAAGCCGGATTTGTGCGGCCTTTGCGACAGGCCGTCGCAGAGGGCTTTTCACAGCACAGAAAACACGCTAGAACGGGGGCGGAATACGTGAAAAGTAGGCTTTAAATTTTCATCACTTCATGGTTCTGTTGCGACAGAGCCATTTCGCATAACCATGATACATGGCAAGACCTTTTGGATAAGGGGGACGACACGATGACATTGCGCGGTTTTTCTGTAGCGAGTCTGGGATTATTGGCGGGGACAGCGGTCTTGATGGCGGCGGGCGGGGTATCCGCTGCTGAACCTCAGCCCTGGCAGCTGGGCCTTCAGGCACCAGCCGGGTCAATCGCTGAGAGGGCCGACAGCCTTCATAATTTGCTGCTGGTGATCATCACCGCAATTTCGCTGTTTGTGCTGGCGTTGCTGGTTTACACCTGTGTGCGCTTCCGCCAGTCAGCCAACCCGAACCCGTCCAAAACATCACACAACACAGTGATTGAAATTTTGTGGACAGTTGTCCCGGTCTTGATTCTGGTGGTGATCGCGGTCCCGTCATTCCGGCTGCTCTATTACATGGACAAAACCAAAGACACTGAAATGGTGATTAAGATTACCGGTAACCAGTGGTACTGGAATTACGAATATCCTGATGAAGAGCTCAGCTTCGACAGTTACATTATTGATGAAGCTGATCTGGAACCTGGTCAGAAGCGCCTGCTGGAAGTTGACTACCCGATGGTTGTGCCCGCTGGCACACGTATCAAGCTGCTGGTCACGGGCAATGATGTGATGCATTCGTTCTTTGTGCCGTCTCTGGCGGTGCAGACCTACTCCATCATCGGCCGTGTGAACGAAGCCTGGATTGATGTGCCTGAAGGCAATAAGACCTATTATGGTCAGTGCAACCAGATCTGCGGTGTTAACCACGCCTACATGCCGATCGTGGTTCAGGCATTGGAAAAAGACGAATATGAAGCCTGGCTTGCCGGCGCAAAAGAAGAGTTTGCGTCTGTTGAGACCCCGGCACAACCCCTGCTGAATGAAACGTTGCTGGCGTCTGCCAACTGAACGACTGAGTGAAGGAGAACACAAATGAGTGCTCAAAAAACACATGCTGAGGCAACACATGCTGAAGACGGTCACGCTATCCCGACCGGATTTGTGCGGCGCTGGCTTTACTCAACCAACCACAAGGATATCGGGACGATGTATATCATCTTCTCGATTCTGGCAGCCCTGATCGGTGGCGGTTTCTCTGTCTTCATGCGTATGGAGCTGATGGAACCTGGTGTTCAGTACATGGCTGATGGCCATGTTTGGAACGTATTCACCACTGCCCATGGTCTTATCATGGTGTTTTTTGTGGTGATGCCGGGCCTGATTGGCGGGTTTGGTAACTGGTTTGTGCCGATTATGATCGGCGCGCCGGACATGGCGTTTCCGCGGATGAACAACATCTCCTTCTGGCTGTTGCCACCGTCCTTCCTGTTGCTGCTGATGTCAGCTGTAATGGATGGCGGGGCTGGCGTGGGCTGGACCATTTATCCGCCAATGTCCAGCACGGCAGGTACGCCGGGCATGTCGATGGACCTGGCGATTTTATCGCTGCACCTTGCCGGTGTGTCGTCTATCCTGGGCGCGGCAAACTTTATCACCACAATCTTCAATATGCGTGCCCCTGGCATGACCTTGCACAAGATGCCGTTGTTTGCTTGGTCAATGCTGATCACGGCCTTCCTGCTGCTGCTGGCTGTGCCGGTACTGGCGGGTGCGATCACTATGCTGCTGACCGACCGGAACTTCGGTACCACCTTCTTTATCCCTGAAGGCGGCGGTGACCCGATTTTGTTCCTGCACCTGTTCTGGTTCTTCGGGCATCCTGAAGTTTACATTATGATTCTGCCGGCGTTTGGCATTGTCAGCCATATCATCTCCACCTTCTCTCGCAAGCCTGTATTCGGGTATCTCGGCATGGCCTATGCGATGGTGGCTATTGGGTTTGTCGGCTTTATCGTGTGGGCTCACCATATGTATACGGTCGGTCTGGATGTGGACACACGGGCCTACTTCACCGCGGCAACCATGGTTATTGCGGTACCGACAGGTGTGAAAATCTTCTCGTGGATCGCTACCATGTGGGGCGGGTCTATTTCCTTCCGTATCCCGATGATGTGGGCAATTGGCTTTATCTTCTTGTTCACCGTTGGCGGTGTGACCGGTGTGGTTCTGGCCAATGCGGGCATGGATGTGGTTCTGCACAACACATATTATGTGATCGCGCACTTCCATTATGTGCTGTCATTGGGTGCGGTTTACGGCCTGTTTGCCGGGTTCTATTACTGGTTTGGCAAGATGACCGGCTACACCTATCATGAAGGGCTTGCAAAGCTGCATTTCTGGATGACCTTCATCGGTGTGAACCTGACCTTCTTCCCGATGCACTTCCTCGGCCTTGCCGGTATGCCACGTCGTTATATCGACTATCCTGACGCCTTTGCCGGCTGGAACTATGTTGCTTCGATCGGCTCTTACATCAGCGCGGTAGGTGTGCTGGTGTTCCTGGCTCTAATCCTGGAGGCCTTTATCTCTAAGCGTAAGGCTGGGGCGAACCAGTGGGGCGAAGGCGCGACAACCATGGAATGGCAGGTATCTTCACCGCCGCCATACCATACATTTGATGCTCTGCCGAAGGTTAAGTAAGGGCATCTGAAGACCAAAAAAGGACGGCTTGATGACTGCGCTTCCGCATCAGACATCTGGACATGATCTGGCAATGACATCGACTGTCGCGGCTTCTGCTGCGACAGTTGGTGATTATTTCCAGCTGATGAAGCCGCGTGTGATGAGCCTTGTTATCTTCACTGGATTTGCGGGCATGTATCTTGCCCCTGGCCAGGCGCATCTTGGTCTGGCGATTGTCTCTTTGTTGGCGATTGCTGCCGGTGCCGGGGCGTCTGGGGCGATTAACCAATGGTATGACAGGGATATCGACCAGGTGATGTCGCGGACACGCAACCGGCCGATACCGGCGGGCAAGATTGAACCGGCTGAGGCTCTGGCCCTTGGTGTTGTGATTTCGGTATTGTCTGTTCTGCTGTTGTCTTTATCTGCCAATCTTCTGGCGGGTGGGTTGCTGGCCTTCACGATTTTCTTCTATGCGGTGATTTACACGGTCTGGCTGAAGCGTAGCACGCCACAGAACATCGTCATTGGCGGGGCGGCCGGGGCGTTGCCCCCAATGGTGGGCTGGGCCAGTATTACCGGAACAGTCTCGCTGGAATCGCTGGTCTTGTTTGCCTTGATTTTCATCTGGACGCCGCCTCATTTCTGGGCGCTGGCTCTGGTCAAGAATGAAGATTACAAACAGGCTGGTGTGCCGATGCTGCCTGTGGTGGCGGGCAAGCCCGAAACCTTGCGGCAAATAGTTATCTATTCAGCGCTGCTGGCCCCGTTGGGGGTTGCCCCGTATCTGTTGGGGATGACCAGCCCGGTTTACGCAGTTATCGCCGCCGGTCTTGGCATCACCTTCCTTGCACTGGCCGTCCGGTTATATAAAACCCCGGCTGACCGCCAGGCCTGGGCGTTGTTTAAATTTTCTGTTCTGTATCTGACTGTGCTGTTTGCCAGCCTGATTCTGGATAAAATGCTGGTCCAACAGCTTGGTCTGTTGGCATTTGCGGGGATACAGTGATGAGCGCTAAAGAACCAAAAACCGGGGCAGAGATGCAGGCGATGCGGAAACGCCGGAACTTCTGGGTACTGGGCCTGATTTTTGGTCTGGCCCTGCTATTCTATCTTATCACCATCTTCCGGATGGGGGTCTAACCGTTATGGCCAGCACAGTTTCACAATCCGGCCTGCCCGCCGCCCAGCAGCAGAAATCAAACAACCGGCTGTTGGTAATTGTCGCGCTTGTTGTTGCGGGCATGGTTGGCCTCTCTTATGCGTCTGTCCCGCTCTATAAGCTGTTTTGTCAGGTGACCGGCTTTGGCGGGACCACGCAGGTGGCCACAAAAGCCCCTGATCAGGCGCTGGCATCTGGCTCGCCCTTGAATGTGCGGCTGGATGCGAATGTGAACCCGCAATTGAACTGGTCATTTGTGCCTGTTGAAACAGAGGTCAGCCTGAAGCCAGGTGAAGAGGTGACAGCGTTGTATCGGGCCACCAACATTGGCACGCAGCCCTCTACTGGCACAGCGACCTTTAATGTGACCCCGCAAAAAGCTGGGCCGTATTTCATGAAAATAGAATGTTTCTGTTTTACCGAACAGACCTTGCAGCCTGGCGAGTCAGTAGACATGCCGGTGAGATTCTTTTTGGACAGCGAAATCGCATCTGATATCAATACAGCCGATATTGATGAAATTGTGCTGTCTTACACTTTTTTTAAAGCGATGGATAAAACAAGCTGAAGTTAACCCAGAACGGGGCCAGTCGGAGGGGACAGGCTATTTTTAAGGAGAACTGACATGAGTGGCGCACAACAACATCCATACCATCTCGTTGAACCCAGCCCATGGCCGGCTGTTGGCTCTGCGGCGGCTTTTGTTACCGCTGTTGGCGGTATTATGTTCATGCATGAACGCGCGTTCGGCCTGCACGTCCTGGGCCTTGGCCTCGGGCTGGTGCTTTTGACTATGTTCATGTGGTGGCGTGATGTGATACGTGAGGCTGAATATCAGGGCCATCACACACCGATCGTCCAGATCGGCATGCGCTATGGCATGATGCTGTTCATTGCCTCAGAAGTGATGTTCTTCGTGGCGTTCTTCTGGGCCTTTTTTGACCGTGCTTTCTATCCGGTTGGCGGGGTTTGGCCACCAGAGGGCATTGAAACCTTTAACCCGTTTGACCTGCCTCTGATCAACACCCTTATTCTGCTGTTGTCAGGCTGTACGGTAACCTGGGCTCACCATGCGCTGGTGCAGAACAACAGACGTGACTTCATTACCGGCCTGACCATCACCATCGTTCTGGGGGCTTTGTTTACTGGTCTTCAGGCGGTTGAATATGATCATGCTGCCTTCTCCTTTACAGATGGCATCTACCCGTCTGTGTTCTATATGGCGACAGGCTTTCACGGTTTCCATGTGATTATCGGGACCTTGTTCCTGTTGGTTTGCCTGCTGCGGGGGCTGAAAGGCCATTTCACCGCAGAACAGCATTTCGGTTTTGAAGCCGCTGCCTGGTACTGGCATTTTGTTGATGTGGTCTGGCTGTTCTTGTTTGTCGCGGTGTACTGGTGGGGCGGCTGATCCGCTTTACTCAGCACCTGCTGACATGATAGATATCGGTCTGTGCCATGCTGGTGCAGGCCGATTTTTTTACCCCCCTGTTTTGAGAACATAGAACATGTATTTTCGCCCGTATTTCTGGCTTACCTTTTTTTCCCTCCCGTCTCTTGCCGTGCTGTTGATGCTTGGGTTTTGGCAGTTGGACCGGCTGGCCTGGAAAACAGCGCTTATAGAAAGTTTTAACGACAGGGCGAACGCGGCTGCTGTTCTGCCACCTGACCCGGCTGCTGACCTGACTAGGCTCGAATTTCGGAACCTCGACCTCACGGGCCGCTTTCTGCATGACAGAGAGCTGTATCTGACCGGCCGCACCTATGAAGGCAATGCCGGCTTTCATGTGGTTACCCCGTTTCAGACGGTGGCGGGCAAGCTGGTCCTGGTGAACAGGGGCTGGGTATCTGAGGCCTACCGCGAGCCGGAATCACGCCAGTTTTCGGTCACGGATGAGCAGGTCAGCCTGCGCGCGGTGCTTCGCCTGCCCCAGCAAAAAGGCTATTTTGTGCCGGAAAATGATCCAGCCAACGGCTTCTGGTTTACACTAAAGCCTGATGAGATGGCCTCGTTTCTGAAGCTGGATGAGGCCGTCACAACCTATTATGCCGACGTGGTTCGCACCAGTGAGGTGTTGACCCTGCCTATCGCGGCTGAGACACGCATTGAGGTTCGTAATACCCACCTCAATTATGCGCTGACATGGTTTGGGGTTGCCTTGTCCTTGATCGGGGTATACATCGCTTATCATATCAATGCAGGCAGGTTGGGGCTGAAGGGGCGGTCTTCGGATTGACTGGCCAGCTAAAAAAGGGCAAGGCTCAGCATGATAACCGAGAGGTGAGAAGGGCAGCAAGGATGCAATTTATCAGCACCAGAGGTAAAGACGGACCGGTCAGCTTTGAGGCCGCGTTGTTAAACGGTCTGGCCCGTGATGGCGGCTTATATCTGCCGGTCTCCTGGCCGCGGTTCAGCCAGGATGAAATCCGGGCCATGCAGAATAAAAGCTATGCAGAGCTTGCAGGCCTTATCATGTCGCGCTTCACCAGCGGTGATATTGATACAGCCGAGATGACAGACCTTGCCCGGCAAACCTATGCCAGCTTTACCCACAGCGATGTGGCCCCGCTGAAACCGGTGGCTGATGACATTCATGTTCTGGAGCTGTTTTACGGCCCGACCATCGCTTTCAAAGATTATGCGATGCAGTTTTTATCACGCGCGTTTGACCGTGCCCTGACCCGCCAGAACCGCACCGCGGTTATTCTGGGGGCAACCAGCGGGGATACCGGTTCAGCCGCCTTGGAAGCGTTCAAAGGGCGCAGCTCTGTTGATGTGTTTATTCTGTTTCCCGAAGGACGGGTGTCGGCTGTCCAGCAGAAACAGATGACCAGCGTGTCCGCAGAGGGCGCGCACGCGGTTGCGGTTGCCGGTGATTTTGATGACTGCCAGGATATGGTGAAAGCCTGTTTCAATGATGCGGCGTTTCGTGATGAGATGAACCTATCAGCCGTGAACTCTATTAACTGGGCCCGGCTGATGCCGCAGATCGTGTATTATTTCTCGTCTGCCCTGAAGGTTGGCGCTCCGGATAAGCCTGTTGCGTTTTGTGTACCGACGGGCAATTTCGGCAATGTGTTTGCGGGCTGGGTTGCCGCACAGATGGGCCTGCCAGTTGAACGGTTTATTGTGGCGTCAAACCGGAATGATATCCTGACTCGTTTTTTTGCCACTGGCACCATGAAACGGCGGTCTGTTGACCCATCATTGAGCCCGTCTATGGATATTCAGGTCTCATCCAATTTTGAACGGTTGCTGTTTGAGATGTTGGACAGGGACGGGGCCAGGGTCGATGCGTTGATGCAGCAATTCGCGCAGACCGGCAGTTTTGAAGTGGCCGAAGACGTGTTGCAAGCTGCGCTGTCCACCTTCACGGGCTTCTGTCTTGATGATGAAGGCACAAGGGCTGAGATCAAGACAACTTTTGAAGAGACCGGTATGATCATTGACCCGCATAGCGCGGTGGGTCTGGCCGGTGCCCGTGATGCCCGCGCCAGAGGCCTTGTTAGCGCGGATACGCCGATTATCTCTCTTGCCTGTGCGCATCCGGCAAAATTTCCTGAGGCGGTTCATTCAGCCTGCGGTGTTCACCCCGCGCTGCCCGCGCATCTGGCGGACCTGATGGACCGTGAAGAGGTGATGCTTAGCTCTGAAAACGAAATGGCCTCTGTTCAGGCACTATTGCGCGCAGAAAGACGCTAGCTGATGCACACCATGGTTTCACAGCTTGATAACGGGCTGACGATTGCCACCTCTCATATGCCAGATTCGCATTCGGTGGCGGTTGGTGTCTGGATTAAGGCCGGTTCCCGCGATGAGGCAGACGGGCTGACCGGTGTTGCCCATTTTCTTGAACATATGGCGTTTAAGGGTACCCAGACCCGTGATGCCGCGCGCATCGCCCGTGAGGTGGAGGATGTCGGCGGCTTCATGAACGCCCATACCAGCCGCGAAGAAACCGCCTATTATATTAATCTTCTGCCTGAACATCTGGGGCTTGGCGTGGATATCCTCAGCGATATTCTCACCGCCTCTACATTGCCGGAACATGAAATTGAACGTGAACGTGGCGTCATTATTCAGGAAATCGGCCAGTCTCTGGATACACCTGATGATCTGGTGTTTGAGTTGTTCAACAAAGCCTGTTTTGATGGTCATACACTTGGTCAGTCCATCCTGGGCACGCAAAACACGGTTTCCTCATTCCAGCAGGCCGACCTGGCCGGGTTCATGAACCGGTTCTATGGCAGCAATCAGATGATTATCTGTGCGGCCGGCCAGTTGGACCATAACCAGTTTGAAGCGTTGGTTCGTGACCGGTTTGCCGGGGTTGTTTTGTCAGAAGCGCCGGACCGTGATGCCCCGTCCTGGCAGGCAGGTAATCAGCGTGCGGAAAGAGAACTGGAGCAAACCCATACCGTATTTGGGTTTTCGGCCCCGGGGATACGCTCTGCGCAGCGTTTTGATATGATGGTTCTGGCCAATCTTTATGGCGGCGGCATGTCCTCACGCCTGTTTCAGAAGGTCAGGGAAGAGCGCGGCCTGTGTTATTCTATTTTCGCGTTTTCCCAGATGTTATCTGATGCCGGGGTCTTCGGGGTTTATGCGGGCACCTCTGAGGCGCAGGCAAATGAAATGCTTGAAGTGTGCGCCGCCGAGCTGAAAGATTGTCTTGTTAATATTTCCAGCGACGAGCTGTCCCGGTCCAAACAACAGCTGAAGGCTGCGCTGCTGATGCGGCTTGATTCTGTATCTGCCAGTCTGGACAGCCTTGCCCGCCAGATTGCGCTGTTTGGTGAACCGCAGGACAAGGACCGGATGATCCGCGAAATAGAGGCTGTATCACAAGACAGTTTGCATGAACTTGTGACCCGCTTAACAAAGGGGCGTCCGGCGATGGCAACGGTTGGGCCTGTAAACGCGGTGATGGGGGCTGACGCGCTGGCCGGCCTGTTTGCGGCGTAATCTGGCTCAGGCAGTCCCGCTGGTTGATGACAGCGTTGCCGGGTTCAGCCCGATACGCGCAAAGCTTTTATCCCACAAGCTTTCTGTATCTGTTCTGAACAGAATATCTGTGCTGGCGGGCAGATGGACCCACATATTCTCGCGCATTTCATCTTCCAGTTGGCCAGCAGACCAGCCGGCATAACCCAGCATGACCTTGGAAAAGGACGGACCCAGACCGCGTGTGATCTCAGCGATCATATCGACATGCAAAGACAGACAGATGCCATTGGCGATCGGAATGGTTTCCGGCAGCATTTGGTCATCTGTATGCAGGATATAGCCGCGTTGGGGTTCTACCGGCCCGCCGGTAAAAACAGGCTCGTCTGTATCCAGGCATGGCTGGTCCAGATTGAGGTGTTCGGTGAGTTTTTGGAATGATAAGTCTGTATTGGGCTGATTGATAATCAGGCCCATCGCCGCTTCGGTATCATGTTGGCACATGAAGATAACAGCGCGCCGGAACCGCGGATCTGTCATTTGCGGGGTGGCCACCAGCAGATGGCCGGCCAGGCTTTCAGAAAGGGTGTGGTGCTCAGATGGCTTGTTTGGTTTCATGATATCATCTGCTCTGGTGCTACCCTCTTATAGTACTCGTGTTTATTCTGGTTGCCAAACATTGCCGTCATTTCGCCGTTTTTGCCCGCGAAGATGAAAACCAGATCAACAGCTATAGTTATGACAGAGTAAACCCTGTATATACTGAAAGCGTTATGACAGCATCGCTCATCCATCTTCAACAGGCACTGGTGCGGGCCTTTCCGGGCCTGCACATCATGTTTGCTGGTTTTCTGATGATCCTGGCGGCGGCTGTGGGCCTGCCCACCGCCAAAGCTGATGGGGTGTTGGAAACAGATTTTGCCCGTGCAGAACTTCTCTCTGCGGTAGAGGCCACCGGCAATCTGGATGAGGTTCAACTGGCTCTTCAGGTCTCCTTGCAGCCCGGCTGGAAAATCTACTGGCGCAGCCCGGGCGATGCCGGACTGCCGACACGCCTGTCATTGTCTGCGGCCAGCCCGCCGGAACAGGCCCTGACGATGGACTATCCTATCCCCGGCCGGTTTTCGCTGTTCGGGCTGGATACATACGGTTATGGGGACAAGGTGGTGTTTCCCGTGCGGTTAAGTGGCCATCAGCCTGGCCAGGCGCTGGACCTGCAAGCCCAGCTTGATGCGCTGGTGTGTTCTGATATCTGTGTGCCGTTTGCGGGCCCGCTCTCGCTGTCTCTGCCCGCAGGTGAGGTGAGGCCGTCTGTTGAAGCACAGACAATTGCGCGGGCATCTGCGCTTGTGCCGCGCCTGGCAACCGGCCGCGACCTTGTGGTCAGCACAGTCTGGTTTGATGCGGCTCTGGCCAGCCTGTTTGTCCAGTTGGCCGAAACTGATGCCCAATCTGGTCAGGGCTCAAATGAAGCTATTGACGATATTTTTGTTGAAACAGATGTCAGCGGGCTCAGCTTTGCCCGCCCGATATGGCTCAGCGATGGCCGCTATCAGATCCACTTATCCGGCGCGGTGGACGGGCTTGCGCTGACCGGCCAGCCTGTTCGCCTGACAGTGCGCACCGCGAACCAGTTTTCAGAACAAGCCCTTACGGTTTCGGCGCCTTCTGTACAACACACGGACCGGCCCGCTCTCCTCCTGATGGTGTTGTTTGCGTTGGCTGGCGGGTTGATTTTGAACATTATGCCTTGCGTGTTGCCTGTGCTCTCGCTCAAGCTGACCTCAATTGTGTCGATGGCCACCAGCCAGCCGCATATCATCAGGCTCAGGCTGCTGACCGGGGCGGCGGGCATTTTATGCAGTTTTGCTGTGCTCACGGCGGGGCTCGTGGCTCTAAAGGTGGCGGGAGCGCGGCTCGGTTGGGGGATTCAGTTCCAGAATCTGTATTTCCTGACCGCGATGGTGCTTCTGATGGGGCTGTTCACGCTGGTTCTGCTGGACAGGTTGTCGCTTCCCACACCCCAGTTTACCGGCGACCAGGCGACCGGCCATCTGTCCTCTGATTTTATGTCCGGGTTTCTGGCAACGCTGCTGGCAACGCCCTGTTCTGCCCCTCTGGTGGGCACGGCTGTCAGCTTTGCGCTCTCCGGCAGCCTGTTTGATCTTAGCCTTATCCTGATGATGATGGGGGTGGGACTTGCCGTGCCGTGGCTGGTACTGGCCCTGTTCCCGCGCTTGGTGCTGATGATGCCGAAACCGGGGCCATGGCTGTCTTATGTGCGGCCTGTTCTGGCGGCGGGGCTGGTGCTGACAATCCTCTGGCTGTTGTGGCTTATTTCTGTTGTCAGCACGGCATTGCTGGCGGCTGTCCTGCTGACAGCACTAGTGCTGATGGCGGCAGCGGCGGTGTTTGCCCAAGGGCGGTTTGCCTGGCCGGTCTTAACCGGTGTTATGGTGGCCGCGATGCTCTCCTCGGCTTGGCTCGGCGTCCCCAATTTGCCGCTGGCAACAGATACGGCAGGGCAGGGGGCTGCAGGAACATCTGCAGGCACCCTCTGGCAGCCCTGGTCCACAGCAAAGCTGGCGGAACTGCGGCGCCAGAACCGCCCGGTCTTTGTTGATGTCACCGCAGACTGGTGTGTGACCTGTAAGGTGAATAAGCAGGTCGTTCTGGACCGCGCCTCTGTCCAGCAGGCGTTCGCGGCGGGCGATGTGGTCTTATTACGGGCTGACTGGACCCGGCCTGATGATGCAATTGCCGACTATCTGCTCAGCTATGGCCGGTTTGGGATCCCCTTCAATATCCTGTATCTGCCCGGCCAGACAGAACCGGTGATTTTCTCTGAGCTGTTATCGGCAGAAAAAATTCTGAGCGTACTGGAAAAACGCCCCTCATAACGCTAGATACTATGAAAAGACAAACAACAATAATGAGGCGGCGCTCAGCCCGTTCCTTGGAAGGACAAATAATGACAATAGACGTTGGCACAGCCATTCCTTCGGTAGATATTCACACTAAAACTGAAGACGGGCTGGATACGCTGAATACAGCTGAATATTGCGCGGGGCGGAAAGTTGTTATGTTTGCTGTTCCCGGCGCGTTCACACCGACCTGTTCTGCCAAACATATGCCCGGTTTTGTTGAAAAGTTTGACCAGTTGAAAGCCGCCGGTGTGGATGCGGTTGCCTGTCTGGCGGTCAATGATGCCCATGCCATGCGCGCCTGGGCAATCCAACAGGGCGCAGACGCCAAGATAGACATGCTGGCTGATGTCAGATGCGAATTTTCCAAGGCCCTTGGTATCGACCGTGATATGGGTTCTGTGATGGGGGTGAGGGCCGCAAGATGTGCCTTTATCATTGATGATGGTGTCATCAGCCATGTCTTCATGGAAGAGGTTGGCGTGTTTGATGTGTCCAGTGCTGAACATATCCTCAGTCATCTGTAATCGAGGCTTGTTCAGTTTGATTTGAACTGCGCGGCCTGTGCGCTGGCCAGCTCATCACATCTCTCGTTCTGGGGATGGCCTGAATGGCCTTTTACCCATTCCCAGCTGACCTGATGCTGGACCAGCAGGCTATCTAACTGTTCCCACAAGGCCCGGTTTGCCACCGGCTTCTTGGCGGCTGTGCGCCAGCCATTGCGCTTCCAGCCCTGCATCCACTGGGTGACGCCCTGCATCACATATTTACTGTCTGTTACGATATGCAGCGGGACCGGCCGTTTCAGCGCCTCCAGCCCTTTGATAACGGCGGTCAGTTCCATCTGATTATTGGTGGTCTCTGCCATGCCGCCGGACAGCTCACGCGTCTGCCCGTCCCAGCTCAGGACTACACCCCAGCCGCCAGGCCCGGGATTGCCAAGACAGGCCCCGTCCGTATAAAGGTAAACCTTTTTCGGCTCATTTGGGCTGGTCACGACCACAACCCGTAATCAGCCGGTCCGGCGACTTTCTGGTGAAACCGCAGGCGGGCCCAGAATTCAAGCGGGTTCAGTGGCTTCACCAGCGCATCGGCGGGCGTGTTAATCCAGTCATAAAGGCGGGTTAGAAAGAACCGCATTGCCGCGCCTGAACATAATGTAGGCAAGGCTTGTTTTTCGGCCTCTACCAGCGGTCTCACGCTCTGGTAAGCGTTCAGAAGACGGGCGGATTTGGTCACATTGAAGCTGCCATCTTTATCAAAACACCAGCTGTTCAGACAAACCGCCAAATCATAGCTGTACAGGTCATGACAGGCGAAATAGAAATCGATTATACCGGTCAGCTTGTCGCCCACAAACAGAGCATTGTTCGGGAACAGATCGGCATGAATATGACCGGCGGGCAGGTCCGTGGGCCAGGCCGCGACCAGCTCATGAATACACCCTTCAGCCTGACCTTTTAAGTCAGTGGGCATATCGGATAGATCGCCATTGACAGATCGCAACAGTGGCAGCCAGCTATCCGGCCCGAGGCTGTTTTCCCGCTTCAGGCCGAAATCAGCTGAACCCATATGAAAACGGGCTAAGGCGCGGCCCAGCTCAGCACATTTTTCTGCAGTGGGGAATTTCTGTGAGGTACCGTCCAGAAAGCTGACAATTGCCGCCGGCCGGCCAGCACAGCTCTGCAAAACCTCACCGGCTTTGTTCTTAATGGGTATCGGGCATTGCAGCCCGGCGGCCGCCAGATGGTCCATCAACCCGATAAAAAAGGGCAGGTCGGCCTTATCAACCCGCTTTTCATACAAGGTTAAAATATAATTCGCCTTATCGGTCCGCAGCAGATAGTTTGAATTTTCAACGCCTTCGGCAATTCCGGCCATACTTAACAACTGGCCAAGCTCATAGCCGTTCAGCAGGGCGTCAAGCTCTGCATCATCAATATGTGTATAAACCGCTATCGGTCTGTCCCCCTATTTTGTCAGTACCGGCGGCAGTTTGAACTGCATCTGCTCTGTGATGAAATTCTGGTTGGTTATCGTTATCTGATATCGGTCAGACAGGGCAGAGAGCACCTCATCGGTCAGAATTTCAGGGGCAGAGGCGCCGGCGGTCAGGCCGATAACAGAGGCCTTATCTATCAGATCAAACGGCAGAGCGTCAGCATCGGCGATCAGCTGCGCTTCTGCTACACCGGCTTTCAGCGCGGTTTCCACAAGCCGCTTTGAATTGGATGAATTGGTGGCCCCTATTACAAGGCATAAATCAACATCTTCTGCCATTGCCTTGACCGCGTTCTGGCGGTTTGTTGTGGCATAACAGATATCTTCGCCCTTCGGGCCGGTTATCTCGGGAAAGCGATGCTGCAGAACCGTGATAATCTCAGCTGTCTCATCTGCAGATAATGTGGTCTGGGTGGCAAAGGCCAGCTCACACCCTTCGGGCGGTTGTATGGCCAGCGCATCGTCTACTGTCTCGATAAGCGTAATCTCATCAGCGCTGACCTGGCCCATCGTGCCGATAACCTCCGGATGGCCGGCATGGCCTATTAACAGGATATGGCGGCCTCTGCGGGCATGTTTTGACGCTTCGATATGAACCTTGGTTACCAGAGGGCAGGTGGCGTCAATCGCCAGCATGTTCAAATTCTCGGCCGCTTCATGCACGGACTTGGCAACCCCATGGGCAGAAAAAATCACCGGACAGCCTTCGGGAACTTCATCAAGCTCTTTGACAAACACCGCCCCTTTTGCCGCCAGATCATTTACCACCCGCTTGTTATGCACAATCTCATGACGGACATAGACCGGGCGGCCGTATTTTTCCAATGCCACCTCAACAATTTGAATGGCGCGGTCCACACCAGCGCAGAATCCGCGTGGTGACGCCAGAATAACGGTTTTCTTCATTTGCTTCTGTTCTGTAGGGGCGGTCATCGAGGGCCTCCTGACGTGTCATGTTTTATGCAGCGCGTCACAACGGTAAAACGGTTTTCATATCTGTAGCAGAATATAAAGAACACTGCTATAACAGACACACAGCAGATACCCCAAAGCAGACACTAAACCATAAGGGAATACGCATGTTGAAATCCGTTCTCACCACAAGGGGCCTTCTGGCCGGTTCTGTGCTGCTGTTGTCTGCCTGCTCAACTTTTGAGCCTGAACGGTTTTCCTGTAATAGCAAAGTGACCGCGGTTGAGCTTGGCTCTCGTGTTCAGCTGACCGCCTCTGAAACCAAACAGCCGGTAGAAGCCCGCCTTAACGGGGTATCAGCCTTGTGTTATTTAGATGCTGAAGAGGTAGTCTATGAAGTGTCTGTTGGTCTGAAGGTTACCCGCGATCTGGCTGAGTCTATTGACCCAACATTGCTTCAGGTTCCGTTTGTGGTGGCTGTGGTTGACGGGTCCGAACAGGTCGTCCGGCACGAAAGCTTCGGCTATAAAATGGCCTTTGCAAAAGGAACGGACAGCCTTTATCCGGTGGTTGATTTTGAAATTGATGCCCCCAGTGATGGTCGCATTATTCTGTCGATGACCGCTGAGACCATTGAGGTCAACTAAACACACACGCCGGCTATAAAAAAAGCCACCTCAAAGAAAGGTGGCTTTTTGAATAGTCTTGTTGAATAACAGGCTTACTTGACCGCGGCGATTTGATCCACAGACTTTTCAACCAGCTTCAGCGATGCGTCCTCATCCAGCTTTTCGGCTATCAGGTCGCGGGCTGCATTTACCGCCAGCGTGGCCGCTTTGGCGCGCAGCTCGCTCACCATTGCGGCTTCAGACGCTTCGATTTTGGCCGCGGCCTGTGCCTCACGGCGGGCTACGGTTTCTTCTGCCTTCTGTGCGGCTGTTTCGCGGATACGTTCAGCAGCGGCCTTTGCGTTGGCAATAATTGTTTTTGCCTCGCGTTCCGCTTCGCTTTTCAGGCCTTTCAGCGCGTCCAGTTCTGCTTTGGCGTCTTCATTCAGCTTACGGGCTTCATCCAGTTCAGCCTTAATCGCTGCAGAGCGGGTATCAAGGGTCTGCGACAGCGCCGCCCCGGCCTTTTTCCAGACCAGAATGACGAACAGGAGAAACCCGAGAGCGACCCACATGCCTTCATCAAAATGCATTTTACGCCTCCTGGCCTGACAGTGAAGTGGCAACCTTCTTCAGGGCTTTGCCCGCGTCAGTCTTGTTGACCTTCATGCCAGTGACAGTCATGACAGTGTCCAGGGTCAGCTCCTTGGCCACGTCATCAATGTTGGCCATGGCTTCATCCCGCATCTTTGCCAGCTTGGCTTCAGCAGCTTTGGTCTTTTTGGCCAGCTTTGTGCTCAGCTCAGCTTCTGAGGCATCTGCCTGTGCTTTGGCTTCCGCCATTGCCTTGCTGGCGGCTTCCGCTGCTTTGCCACGGGCCTCGTCCAAGGCGGTCTCATAAGCTTGCTTCATCTGCTTGGCTTCAGCGTCAGCGTCCTTTGCCCGTTTCAGATCATCTGAGATGGTCTGCCGGCGGGTTTCCAGAACACCGCCAATGCGCGGTGTGATGACCTTCGCCATCACGATATAGCCGATTGTAAAGGTCACCGCCAGCCAGAGCAGCTGGTTCGGCCAGGTTGTAATATCCAGTTGCGGCAGGCCAGTGGCCTCACCTGAACCGGCTGCCTGAGCCACCTGTGAGCTCATCAGACCGCCGCCTGATATCATCACGATACCGGCTGTCAGTCTGGTTTTGAGGCGCGATGTAAAGATCATGACTGTGGGCACCTTGTCTGTCTTTAATCTGATCTGAATACCCCAGAAATAAGGTGAACCAGAAAAGACCTGTTGGCTTCCGGGCTAATCAGGGTACGCCGAGTAGAACAGCGGCGCCCCTTATTAGCCGATCTCCAGCGGTTTGCCTGTCTTACAGGGCAAACAGCATCAGCAGAGCAACAACAAGAGCGAACAGCGCAATCGCTTCTGTCAGCGCAAAGCCCAGAATGCCAATACCGAAAACGGTATCACGAGCGGCAGGGTTACGGGCGATAGAGCTCACCAGAGAGGAGAAAATGCTCCCGATACCTACACCCACACCAGCCAGCGCAATCACAGCAAGACCAGCACCAATCATTTTTGCAGCTTCGACGTCCATCTCTTTTTCCTTCCATTTTTAGAGAATTCAGTTTCCGTTTTCAGTCTAAAACCTCTGGTTAGCCCAAAAGTTGTTCGAACCACTCACTTCAATGAGCGCGTTAAAATCTAGTGCAGATGTAACGCGTCATTTAGATACATACAAGTCAAAATCGTGAACACATAGGCCTGCAACACGGCGACCAGAATTTCAAGGCCAGTCAGCCCGACAATCGCGACCAGAGGCAGGATTGAGCCCGCAACAAATACCCCACCTGCGCTGGCGATCATGACCGCCAAACCGCCAAATACTTTCAGCATTGTGTGGCCGGCAAGCATGTTGGCGAACAAACGAACAGACAGGCTGACCGGGCGCACAAAATAAGAAATCACTTCGATAAGAACCAGGAACGGGATCAGCACCTTGGGCGCGCCGGCGGGAACAAAGAAGCTGAAGAAATGCAAACCATGCTTCACAAGGGCAATAACCGTCACACCAAGGAAAATCACAATCGCCAGTGCAAAGGTCACAACGATTTGGCTGGTGGTGGTGTAGCTGTAGGGAATAAGGCCCAGCAGATTAGAGAACAGCACAAAGATAAACAGGGTGAAGATGAAGGGGAAATAAGGCTTGCCTTCATTACCGACATTGCTGCGCACCATATCAGCGACAAATTCATACAGCATTTCGGCCAGGCCCTGCATACGGCCAGGAACAACAGCGGCCGGCTTCATTGCCATATATAAGAACAGGCTGCTGACCAGAACGGCGAGAACCATAAACAAAGCAGAGTTTGTGAACTCAATATCAAATCCAAACAGGTTCAGCGCAAACAGAACCTTAATCGCGAATTGTTCAACAGGTGAATGCACCTAATCTCTCCTGTCTTTCTGCTCATCGGCGGCATCACTTGCCTCATCTGAGCTTTTCTCGTCAACAAAACCGGCTGCCATCCCGCGGCCGGTGAGGGCCCGCCACACATTCATCATGCCTGCGGCCGACCCGATAAAAAAGAACACCACCATAAAGGCTGGTGTTGTGCCAAGCCAGCTATCCAGGGCCCAGCCGATAAATGCGCCGACAACAACCCCTGCAACCAGTTCGGTTGTGACGCGTCCAGCCAGAGCCATGCCACCGGTTGGAAGCTTTGCCCGGTTCGGGCGGCTGTCTTCCTCTTGGCGACTTTCAAATTCACGTATCCGTGCGGACAGGTCTGCATCACGGTTTTGTTTTGCTGATCTGTCCTTGTCTGTCACGCACGTTCCGCCTGAACATCTGTACCCCGCACCAACACAAGAACACCTGTTCAGACGCTGTCCGGAGATCGCGCACAAACTAAGGTCGAACGGGGGTTTTTGTCAAGTCTAAAGGCAGCTAAAAACAAAGCTTAACCACAAGGTGTGTCACCGCGTCGCAGATAAGGTTTTCTTGGCTTTGCTGAGAGCTGTCAGGCGGTAAGCGGATCGCGCATGGTCTCGGCCGTCTGTAAATCAACTGAGACCAGACGACTCACGCCTTTTTGCTCCATCGTGACACCAAACAGACGGTCCATTCTGGCCATCGTCATGCGGTGGTGAGTAACCACCAGGAAACGGGTGTCTGTGCGTTCTGCGATATCTTTGAGCAGGTCACAGAATCGGGATACGTTGGAATCATCAAGCGGGGCATCAACCTCATCCAGCACACAAATCGGCGCCGGATTCGTCAAAAACACAGCAAAGATGATGGCCAGGGCCGTCAGCGCCTGCTCACCACCTGATAACAGCGACAAAGACTGCATCTTTTTGCCTGGTGGGCTGGCCAGAATATCAATGCCGGCCTGCAGTGGATCATCTGAATTGATCAGTTGTAATTCAGCATGGCCGCCCCCGAACAAGGTGGTGAACAGCTGGGTGAAATGCTTGTTCACCGCAGCAAAGCTCTCCATCAGCCGTGTCCGGCCTTCACGGTTCAGCGCTGAAATGGCGCTGCGCAGCTTGGCAATCGCTTCGACCAAATCGTCATGCTCTTCCCTCAATGAGGTGACGCGCCGGTCAATCTCTTCCATCTCAACCTCAGCCCGCAGGTTTACAGGCCCGATTTGGTCGCGCTCATTGAGCAGGCGGTTAACCGTCAACTCCAGCTTTTCCAGTGTGTCAGACGGCTCATCAGGGGTGGCCAGCTGGGCCAGTTCGGCCAGGTCATCAGGGGCACAATCAAGCTTTTCCCTGATTCGCTGGCTGAGCCCCTCCTGTTCGGTCTGATACCGCTCGCTCAACGCTTCTGAGCGGATCAGGGCTTCTCGTTTGCCGCTCAGCTCTCGTTCGGCCTCGCGCAGGGCCAGATCAGCCTGCCGCAACGCCTCTTCAGCTTCACGCAGCTTGTCGCTTCTCTGCTGGCGTTCAGCCTCAGCGGCGTCCAGCTGGTCCATCAGCTGTTGCCGGTTCCTGTTGATATCTTCAGGCTGGCTTTCAAGCTGTTGTTTTTCTGTAATCGCTGTGTGTTTCCGCTGGTCCATTTCTGTCAGCCGGCGATCGGTCTGGCCCAGCCGGTTCTGCCAGTCAGCGATTTGCCGGGCTGCGCCTTGCTGTTGCTGTTCGGCTGACCGCAGCTGCATCGCCAGTTCTGCTTCCTGCTGTACTGCCTCATTCAGGGTCTGGCGGGCTGTTGCCGCGGCGCTGGTATGGTCATTCGCCTGCTGCTCAAGCGTGTCCAGGTCAGCTTCAAAGCCTTCATCACTGACCAGCGATTGTCGGTCCCCGGTGGCCAGCTCAAGTGCGTGGCTCAGGTCATCTGATCGGGCGGTGGCCGACTTCAGGGCGATTTGTGCGTCATCGGCCGCCTGTTTGGCCTCATCACGGGTTTTGCGGGCCGTCTGCAGGGCGGCTTGTGTGGCGTGCAGTTCGGCCTGAACCTCGTCTAACGCTGCGGTTGCTGTGCCCAGCTTCTGGTCTTGTGCCTCGGCAAAGCGTTTGACCTCATCGGCTTCGGCCTGCAGCGCATCCAGCCTCTGGCGTTGGCGGATACGCTCTGCTTCGTTGCTGACCGGCCCTTTGCGCACCAGCCCGTCCCAGCGCCATAAGGTACCGTCTTTTGAAACCAGCGCCTGCCCCGGTGACAGCTGTTTCTGGGCCTGTTCGGCGGTGCTGACATCATCTATCAGGCTGACCCCGCTCACCGCCTGTTTCAGCACATCTGATTGGGAAATAAACGTGGCAAACGGGGTGCCGACCTTTGGCGCATCGGCTGATGGCGCGCTGACATCGCGGCGCCAATAACCGGTCTCCCCGCTATCATACGGCAGCGACAGATCACTGCCCAGACAGGCCGCCAGCGCGACCTCCATGCCGTCGGTTACTGAAATTTGGTCAGCAACAGGCGTGCCTGACGGGTTCACAGGTTCAGCCAGCAGATAGCTCAGCGCATCAATTTCTGCGACCAGCCGTGCCAGCTGTGTATCGGTATCGCGTTTATCTTCTGCTGCCTTGTCTTTGGCCTCTCTGGCCGCGGCCAGCTTGGCCTCAGCCGCTTCATGCTCTTGTGCCGCGCTGCTCAGCCCGGCCTCAGCTGACGCCAGGGCTTTGAAAGAGCTGTCCACAGCCTCCTGCAGCTGATCCAGGTTCAATTGCGCCAGCGCGCCCTCAAGGCTTTCAATGCGGCGGTTCAGCTCATCAAGGCGGGCAGTCAATTGGTTTCGGTTTTGCTGAGCGGCGGCCAGCCGGGCCTGGCTCTTTGCGGCCAGCTCGTCAGCATCACGGCTGCTGGCCTGCGCGGCGGTCAGCTTTTCGCGTGCCTGCTCCAGCAGTGGGGCACTTTCAGACAGGCTCTGCTGGTGTTTTTGTTGTTCTTCCTGCAGCGCGTTGATCGCCTGCTGGGCATCTTCCTGCAGGGTTTTTTCCCGGGCCGCGTCAAGCTCAATCTGCTCTAACAGTTTTGTCAGCCGGTCCAGTGCCTGGGTAACCCGTTCTTGTTCACGCTCACAATCATCAACCCTGATCCGCAAGGTCTGGACCAGCGCGGCCTGCTCGGCCTCAGCCTGTCTCAGGGGCGGAACATCTGCTGTCAGGCGGGCCTGCTGGGCAGACAGGCGGGCCACTTCCGCAGACGCCGCTTCAACCAGCTCTGCACTGGCTTTGTAATCAGCCTTTGCCGTGATAAGCGCCTGTTCTGATGCCCGCCAGCGGGCGTGAAACAACCGGGCTTCCGCCTTTCTTATCCGGTCCGCAACAGACCTGTAACGGGCGGCCTGGCGGGCCTGTTTGGCCAGTTGAGTTTTTTGTTCCGCCAGCTGCCCGATAAGATCTTCCAGCCTGGCCAGGTTTGTCTCTGTGTTCCGCAGGCGAAGCTCTGCTTCATGTTTGCGCTGGTGCAGCCCTTTGATATTAGCCGCTTCTTCAATAAGGCTGCGCCGATCTTCTGGTTTGGCCCCGACAATGGCCCCGATTCGGCCCTGGCTGACAATGCCGGCTGAACGCGCGCCTGTGGCGCTGTCGGCGAACAGAAGCTGGACATCTTTTGCCCGCGCCGGTTTACCGTTAATCTGGAACTGGGTACCTTTGCCCCGTTCAACGCGGCGGGTAATTTCCAGGTCGTCATGTTCATTGAACTCAGCCGGGGCCCGCTTGTTCTTGTTGTCCAGCCGCAGCGAGATTTCAGCAAAATTGCGGGCGGGCCGGTTATCTGTCCCGGCAAAGATAATATCATCCAGCTCTGTACCGCGCATCTGGCGGGCTGAACTTTCGCCCATAATCCAGCGCAGGCCCTCAACAATATTTGATTTACCGCAACCGTTCGGGCCGACAATGCCGGTCAGCCCGTCTTCAATATCCATATCTGCCTTTTCGGCAAAGGATTTGAAGCCAGCCATAGTCAGGTTGCGGAAAATCATAAACGCTCAGCCTTGTACCCCGAATAACAAACGCTAAATGCCAAACGCGTTTAACTCTGACAGAAATTCATCAAAAGACAGGGCCCCGCTGAAGGTTTTGCTGTCGTTCACAACAAAGCTCGGGGTGGAGTTGATCTGATGCTGGCTCACCGCATCTTGGCGAATTTGCACAATGGCTTCCAGATAGGAACGGTTCTGCATAATCTCATCAAATGCCCCTGAGGACACCCCGGCGAATTTTGCATATTTCTTCAGCTCATCCACCGGATTAGCCGCCCCAATCCAGGCCTCCTGCTTGTCCAGCAGGGTATCCACCATCTTGAAATAACTGTCTGTGGGCAGGGCACGGCACAAGGCATGCGCGCGCAACGCCAGACCATCCAGCGGGAACGGGTGCAGCTCAAAACGGATCAGGCCTGTATCGATCAAATCTGATTTTACTTGCGGAAATGTATTGCGGTGGAAGCGGCCACAATGACCGCATGTCATCGAAAAATATTCAGCCACGGTGACCGCGGCGTCTGCCTTGCCCAGAAAGCGAACCTCGCTTGCCCGCTCTGTTGAGGCTTCAACCCGGGCCTGTGCGGCAAAAGGCAAGCCGGCAATCATCAGTCCGGTTGCCGCGCCCTGCTGCAGAAAGCGGCGCCGTGTCGGTAACAGACGGGATGGGGGGGTGAATGGCGTTTTCATGGTCTTGGTCATCATGGCTCGTCATATGTCCTTGTGTGTTAAAAAGGGGGGTTCCAGAACAGGCATAAACCGGCATTTTCACACAATTATGGCAATAAGGCTCTCACCTTATCAAGAATTCACCTCTATCTGTACAGCGTTTTTTAATGCTTGTGAAATCCTGCTGCTCCCGGCCTCTCAGCCCAGCCACTAAAAACCAACATATTTTGCCCGTACGGCCAAAAAACGCCTGCTTATTTGAAGACAGGCAGCCTGACCAGTTTGGGGCCAGACTGCCTGCAAAGACATCAAGAACCAGACATTATTCCTTTAGAACGGGTTTTGTTCTGATTCGCCGTTGCTGTCGAAGAACTCTTTTGTCAGCTTGAACACAATCGGGCTCAACACAATCAGCGCAATCAGGTTCGGTACCGCCATCAGCGCGTTCAGCGTATCCGCCAACAGCCAGACAAACTCCAGCGTCAGCACAGAGCCGACCAGAGCAGCCACAGACCAGACCACGCGGAACGGCATGATCACCTTCAGACCGAACAGATATTGCAGTGATCGCTCGCAATAATAGCTCCAGCCCAGAATCGTGGTGAAGGCGAATACCGCCAGAGCCAGTGCAATTATCGGCCCGCCAATTCCCGGCAGAGCGATATTAAAGGCAGCGCTGGTCAGGGCCGCGCCGGTTTCCCCGCTGGTCCAGGCCCCGGTTGTGATAATCGCAAAGGCGGTAAATGAACACACGATGATGGTGTCAATGAAGGTGCCCAGCATCGCCACCAACCCTTGTGAAACCGGCCCTTTTGACTTGGCCGCCGCATGCGCGATAGGCGCCGAACCGAGCCCGGCCTCATTAGAGAACACGCCGCGGGCCACACCAAACCTTATCGCCGCCCAGACCGCCGCACCAGCAAAGCCGCCAGTGGCCGCTGCCGGGGTGAAGGCATGGGTGAAGATCAAGCCAATTGCACTTGGCAGGGCGTCAATATTCATCAGGATAACCACAAGGCTGGCCAGGATATATAAAACCGCCATAGCCGGTACCAGACGGCCCGCCACTGTAGAGATACGCTTCAAACCGCCAACCAGCACAAGACCGACCAGAATCATGATAATGATCCCTGTCCAGACCTGAGGCAGGCCAAAATTGGTATATAAAGCATCTGCCACTGAATTTGACTGTACCGTGTTGCCAATCCCAAAACCGGCAATGGCCGCAAAAACGGCAAACAGGGTTGCCAGCCATTTCCATTTCTCGCCCATCCCGTTTTTGATGTAATACATCGGTCCGCCGACAAAATTGCCGTTTTCATCCTGTTCACGGAACCGGACCGCGCAGACCGCCTCGGCATATTTGGTGGCCATTCCGACAAGGGCGGTCATCCACATCCAGAACACAGCTCCGGGCCCGCCTAAGAAAATGGCGGTGGCTACGCCGGCGATATTCCCGGTACCGATGGTTGCCGACAAAGATGTCATCAGCGCGTTGAATGGCGATATCTCGCCCGCATCATCTCCGGGAATCCGGCCTTTCCATAACAGCCTGAAGCCAAACGGAATGCGCGCAATGGACATGAATTTCAGGCCGACAGACAGAAACAGACCTGTGCCCAAAATCAGGATCAGCATGGGCACACCCCATGCATAACTGTTAATCAGACCGATAAACGACTGGATTTGCTCCATCTCCTCTTCTCCTCTTCAAAGGTGAAGGGCAGACCAGAGCGATTAACCAGACTTAAAACTTAGCAGAACACGAACACTGACCACTCTGTGTCAGCCCGTATTTTGGACAACCATAACACCGCCTTATTGAAGACACAATCCAAAAGAGATAAAAAAATAAAAAAATTAAACCATAAGCAGCAGCCAGGCTGAGCTAACCTTTGGCCGGGCTGAGCTAACCTTTGATGGTGCGGCCAAGCCGGATTAGCGCGGCCCTCACCTCCGGGCTCTGGATACGGCTGGTGGCCTCTTCCAGCGTATGCAGGCTTAACCCCTCAGCCCCGGGCATCGGTTTTTCTTGTGATGCGGGCTGACCGCCGCTTGGGCCGCTGTTGGGGCGGATTAAGTCCTGACGCAGCCTAATGCGGCCAACCGCGGCAAAGCCCAGGCTTCTGTTGACCTGGGTGATGAGCTCACCGCTCATCATCTGTAATTGTGGGCCCCGTCCACTGACAACAGACAGAACCAGAGTGCCGTCAATCCGCTTATTTTTCTGAAACTGCAAGTCAACCGGCAGACAAAAAGCGGCGGCCTCACCGGCGATGACAGGCCAGTCTGCAATCAGTTTCGCCAGGAACCGGCTGCGTTTTTGCAAACCCGGGCCAACCAGCTTTTCAGCCAGGCTGGAGAGCGGGCGAAGGCGGGTTGAACGCTTGCGCTGATGATGGCGGGTAGGCGGTGTCATAGCCGTTAGCCTATCATGATAACATATACCCGGACCAGCCCTGATGCCCCTTACAGAATGAATTCTGATATAATTCTGTGCGGTGCTGTTCACAGCTGTCAGGGTTTGCTATCAGTTAGCCATCATGCAGGCAGTTAGCCATGATGCAGGTGGATATGACGGACAAAACACAACAGCCCGCCGATTTCGCAGGCTTTGCGACAGACGCGCTGCTGGGCTGGTATGACAGCCATGCGCGCCACCTGCCCTGGCGGGCCTTCAGCCCAGAGCTGGCCCCGGCCTATCATGTGTTTTTGTCTGAATTAATGCTGCAGCAGACAGTGGTCGCCACCGTGATACCTTATTTTCAGGAATTTATCCGCAGATGGCCTGATATCCGCGCTCTGGCCGCTGCAGATGAGAATGAGGTGCTGAAAGCTTGGGCCGGTCTGGGCTATTATGCCCGGGCCCGCAATATGCTGAAGGCTGCCAGGGTGATTTGCACTGACTATGGCGGCCAGTTCCCACAGACCGCTGACGAGCTGGTCAAGCTGCCTGGCATTGGGCCTTATACAGCCGGCGCGATTGCCGCCATCGCTTTTGCCCAGCCGGCGGTTGTGCTGGACGGTAATATTGAACGTGTGCTGATCCGGTTTGCGGGCATAGATCAGCCTAAAAAACAAGTCAAAGACAGGCTGGCAGACGGGTATCTTTCGGTGTTGCCGCGCACGCGCCGGTCCGATTTTCCGCAAGCGATGATGGATATCGGCGCCGGGGTGTGCACCCCCAAACAGGCCAGATGCGGTCTTTGCCCGTTGGCAAAGGGATGTGCGGCCCGCCACCTGCCCAATCCGGCTGAACTGCCGGTAAAGCCGGTCAGAATGGCAAAGCCGGTCCGCCGCGGCACGGTACTGGTTATCAGCAATGATAAACACCAGGTGGTGATGATACAGCGCCCGCCGACCGGGCTTCTGGGCGGGATGATGGGCTTTCCGGCTGATGGCTGGGATAAATCAGATATGGACCACAGCTTGCTTGCCGCGCTGGAAGGGGCGCCTGTACAAGCGATACCGCAACAGCTCAGCCATACCTTCACCCACTTCACAGCAGAGCTGGCTGTCAGCCACATTCAGCTTGATGCCGCCTGGCCTCTGCCAGAGGGGTATATCTGGGCAGATATAAAGCCGGATGACTGGCCGTCTCTGTTCAGAAAGGCGTGGCGGCTCACCCTGGCCGCCCCAAAATCATAACAAGGGCGCCATCGTGTAAAGCGCGGCCCGGCACTCAGTGATTGAAGTGGCGCATACCGGTAAAGGCCATCGCGATACCCGCTTCATCGGCGGCGGCGATCACCTCATCATCACGCACTGACCCGCCCGGCTGAATGACCGCAACCGCGCCCGCGTCTATGGCGCTCAACAGGCCGTCTGCGAACGGGAAAAACGCATCAGACGCGACCACAGACTGAACTGTACGCGGTGTCTTCCAGCCATGATGGGCGGCCATGTCCTTGGCTTTTTGCGCGGCCAGCCGGCAACTGTCCACACGGCTCATCTGGCCGGCCCCAATGCCAGCTGACACACCGTCTTTGACATAGACAATCGCGTTTGACTTCACATGTTTGGCGATTTTCCATGCCACCAACATATCGTCAATCTGGCCAGCAGTTGGCTTAGCTTTGGTGACAATATTCAGATCGTCCTTTGTTATCTGTCCGTTATCCCGGCTTTGCACGAGATACCCGCCCAGAACAGATTTTATCTGCAGGCCGGCGTGCTGGGGTGAGGGCATCTTGCCGGTTAACAGCACCCGCAGATTGCTCTTTGCCTGCAGCACCGCCAACGCGTCCTCATCCGCATCAGGGGCGATCACCACTTCTGTGAAGATAGAGGAAACCGCTTCTGCGGCGGTGCGGTCCAAACGGCGATTGCACGCGACAATGCCGCCAAACGCGCTGACCGGGTCCGCTGCCAGGGCCTGTTCCCACGCATCGCTCAGGCTGGCCGCAACGGCCACGCCACAGGGGTTGGCATGTTTGATAATCGCAATCGCCGGCTCCGCAAACTCACTGACCAGGCGAAGCGCGGCGTCGGTGTCATTAATATTATTATAGGACAGTGCTTTGCCTTGTTGTTGGCGGGCGTGAACCACAGACGGCTCACCAGAGGAACTGGCATAAAGACCGGCAGTCTGATGCGGGTTTTCTCCATAGCGCAGATCAAGTGTTTTGCGCGCAGATATGGTCAGGCTGGCCTCTGCTGTATCGCTGTCATCACCTGTACAGTGCGGGGTCAGCCAGTCGGCGATCATCTGATCATAGGCGGCTGTCTTGGCAAAGGCTTTTTTGGCCAGCAGGCGTCTTGTCTGCGCATCAACAGCGCCATCTGTCTCCAGCGCGGCGGCAACCCCCTCATAATCATCAGGGTCGGTAACCACGCTGACAAAGGGGTGGTTTTTGGCAGCAGCGCGGATCATGGCCGGCCCGCCAATATCGATGTTCTCAACTGATGTTTCGAAATCAGCCCCGGCGGCGATGGTCTGGGCGAACGGATACAGATTGGCCACGATCATATCAACCGGGGCAATGGCGTGTTCATCCAGCGCGTCCATATGGGCTTGTTTATCGCGTCTGGCCAGAATGCCGCCATGAATATGCGGGTGCAGGGTTTTCACCCGCCCGTCCATAATCTCAGGAAAGCCAGTCACAGAAGACACATCAATCACATCAAGGCCCGCCTGCCTGAGCGCAGCAGCGGTCCCACCTGTTGAGAGCAGCTTTATGTTCAGGGCCGCCAGACGCGTGGCAAAGGCAATCAGGCCGGTTTTATCGGAAACAGACAGAAGGGCCGTTTTAATCTGTTGCGGGCCGGTATCGAACATAAGGGTCGTCCTTTGCTGATGATGAGGTCAGGTATTTTGGGGCTGTGGGTTGTGTTTATGCCCAATGGCCGGCGAAAACACAAGACCAGCTATTTTGCCCGTTTCGGCCCGGACGGGCTGTGCCGGTTAAAGGCCCAGCTTATCTCTGCTGATCCGTTGACCTGGATATGGTTTGCCGGTGTGCGCAGAACAATTTGCTGGCAGGATAAGCGCGCTGTCCCGTCCATATAGACAGACTGATCTAAAAACACCTCACCACCGCGGCATTTGAACACCCAGCCTGTTTTCTGGTTATGGATTTTCAGCAATACCTGATTCTGTTTCACCTTGGCCGCGCTGACCCGCGGGTGAAGGTGGAAGCGGATAATCGCTTCGGTCGGGATTTCGCCTGGCGCACCGGTATAGCTGAGGGTATCCCTGCCGCGCAGGCTGTTTCCCGATTTTGCCAGAAACAGCTGGCGTTTATGGGTAATCCCGTGGCTCTTGTTATAGCCGTCATGAAGACCTTCGATTAAAAACCCGTCTTCAGCGGTGGTCACATCCAGGCTCAGAACAGAGGCCGGCAGGCCAGCCAGAGGCCGGTGGTTATCCAGCCCGTCAAGCGTCAGGGCTGAATGAGCCGCGGTTTGGCATAAGGCTTTGTTCAGGCGCGGCTCTGGGCTGGTCTGGCCTGAATTGACGATGAACTGATTGTTGGACACCGAAAATTCAAACGCGAACACGCTTGCCGGAGCGCTGGTCATCATACTGGTCATCATGCTGGCCGCGTTGTTGGCCGGGTTTTTGGCTGAAGGGCTGACCCCGGTATCCATAATCACCAGACTGCGGGCCGCAGACAGCCGCACAAAGCCAGTATCCTCAGCAACAGAAATCACCCGTCCTTTGACCGCACATCTGTTGATCACCTGTTCAATATCGGCAGAAGGAACACTGCCGGCAAAATGGAAATGGGCAAATTCACCAGACCCGTGACGCCACATTTTGACCACGGCCGCCATTTTCAAGATCATCTCTTCCAGACCGGGCCTGTCGGTAAGGCCAATCTGGGCCATAGCCACCCGGCATTCCAGCAACAAACGAAGTAAGTCGAGATGGGTTTCCGGCCGCCGTGATTTATGCCCGCCATCTGGGTTAAGCTGGCCTTTTACCTTGGGGATAATCAGGTCAAGCAGGGCGTTTATATCCTTGGCCCCTTTGGTCGCCTGCAGCGGTATATTCAAGGCCACCTGGCCCATTACCAGCCCGGTCAAGGCAACCAGTTGGTCAAATGAAGAGGTGAGGCGTTGCCAGTCCAGACTGAGGCAACGGAACTGCACCGCCATCATCTTCTTTAACTGGTTTTGGAAATCTTCATCTGCTGACTCGCCGAACCAGCCATAGGTCAGCGCGAGATTGGTCAGCCTTACCGCAATGATATCGGGGCGCCATTGTACCGGTGACCAGTCTTTATTTTCATTCAGCCAGCGCACAATCAGGGTGCGGGCGGTGGCTCTGGCCCGGCTGCCGCCATAGTCACGCAAATCGCGGATCCAGTCAAACCGTGCAAACACCTCAGAGGATAGCGCATAGGGCAGCGCCCCCTGGGCAATAAGCGCGCCGGTCTGCGGGTTGCCCTTCCACGGGTCAACAAAGACCGGCAAGGGTGAGGACGGCTCTGGTCCGTTAAGCTGCCAGCCATATAACCAGGACTGGCGATACAGAATTTCAAATTTTGACAGCGTCCACCGCTTTGTCTGATGGTCTGGCGGCCGGGATGTTTTGGATGTGCTTTTGTTTGCCATGACCACGGTAAAGACTATTCAAGATCGCTGCTGATCAAAATCGCTGCTGAGAATGAGGTCACACACAAACTGTCTGAAGCCCCTGCCGGATTATGCCGTTACTGGTCTTAAGCGTGCAATAAAAAAACCATCATTGCCGGCCGGGATATGTGTATCAGCGGCCGGGGCGGGCAGGGCATCCGCGCGCAGACAGGTCGGCAGAACCCGGGCCCAGCCCTGTGGGCTGAGGGCAGGGGCAAACAGGCCCAGTTCGGCCGGGCTGAACTTGTCCAGTTTTGCCCGCCCCGCACGAACCACATCTCCAACCACATGCTCGCCTTCTTCTGGCTGCAGCGAACAGGTGGCATAAATCACCACCCCGTCTGGCTTTACCCAGGACAAGGCGGCGGCCAGCATATCACGCTGTCTGGCGTGCAATTCCTGCAACTCCAGCTTGTTGTTATGGACCAGAATGTCTGGCCGGCGCCTTACTGTCCCCGTGGCTGAACAGGGCGCGTCCAACAGAATAACATCTGGTCTTGCGGTGCTGGCCTGCTGCTCAAACGCAGCCGACAGAATATCAGCCTCGATAATGGTGGCCGTCAGCCCCAGCCGGTCCATATTCGCCTGCAGCCGGTCCAGGCGGCGGGCATCTGCATCAACCGCTGTTACATTTGCCCCGGCGGCGGCCAATTGGGCGGTCTTCCCGCCAGGGGCAGCACATAAATCCCAGATAGTTTTGCCCGGCCCCGCCCCGGCAAGGCTGCCACATAACGCGGCGGCGGCGTCCTGCACCCACCATAATCCGTCCTCATAACAGGGCATCTGGCGGATGTCCCCGTCAAAACCACAACGCAGCGTATGATCCTGCAGATGCACACCAGACAAGGTCTTTGCCAGCGCCTGCTGGTCCGCAGCTGGCTTCAGCGTCAGGTCAAGCGGCGGCGTGGTCATTGCCAGCTCGGCAATAGCGGCTGTCTGCTCAGGCCCGTAGGCGGCCTCCCAGCTGGTCTTCAGCGCGGCGGGCAGATTATCCAGCACAGAGGTCATCGCCAACAAGCTGTCCTGCTCGCGGATGGTGCGCCTTATGATCGCGTTCACAAGGCCAGTGGCGCGGTCCATCTTCAGCGTTCTGGCCAGCTCAACCGATGTGTTGGTGGCCGCATGCGGGCTGGTGTCCAAGAACAATAATTGTACCAGCCCCAGATGCAGGATCAGATTCACCTCTGCCTCTGCTGGTTTGGCAAGACAATGGTCGATGATTTTCTGTGTCTGTCCATGACGACGCAGGCAGGTGGTGACCAAAAGCCGGGCAAAGGCGCGGTCGCGCCGCTCTAATGTGGCAAACATGGTGTTCTGTGCCAGCGCCGCATCAGTGACCATGGCTTTGTGAAGAATATCGTGCAGCACAGTGAAGGCGGCCAGACGGGCAGACGCATCAATCGGACGCTCAGGCAGGGGTTTGCGGGTTGGCCGTTTACCACGGCCCCCTTTTTTACCTTTGCCAGAGGGCAGCGGGTGTTTCAGCTTCAGCGTTTTTTTGGGAGGTTCGACCATGCCCTAGCCAATAGACCAGTTCTCTGCATCTTGTCCAGACCTCATCACGCGCCCATATTATCGATCAGGGGCTGGTGTTTCTGGCAGAACAGCACAGAGCCAGTACAAAATTCACGTCGTCCAACAGGGGGCCGTCATGTCATCTGATCCGCGTCAGCCTGAAAAAATGGCTCAGCCTGAAAAAGCGGGCCCGGCCACAGCACAGCCGGATAAAGACAAACAGACCGCAGAAGTTCAGCCGCAGCAACCAGAACGCGGCGGGCCCAAGGGGCCTGAGCCGACCCGTTACGGGGATTGGGAAAATAATGGCCGCTGCACAGATTTTTAAGCCGCTATTCTCTGTTTTTGTGTCGTTATGATGAGGGTGACCACGACTATTCTTGTTTCATCTGCGTTGCGTCAGGCACAGGCGAGAGGCATTTTTGCCTCTGTGTTCAGGCAAGGGGATGAACGCGCTGGCACGATTTTCGTTGAGGTGGAGGTGAGCTTTTCACAATCGCGCCTTTATGGCCGCCAGGTCAGCTTTGAGGGTGAGTATGAATGGGTATGCCTGACCGGTGAGGAACCGGTTTCCTCAACACATGCCGCAGAGCGTCTCGAAGCCGAAGCCGCGCGCGACCCGGATTGCTGGATTATCTGTGTGCAGGACCCGAAGGGCCGGAATATATTTACACTTGAGCCGGTTTCAGGATAATGAGGCCACACCGGGCCACCCACCATTCATAAGGACCTGTTAAGACGATGACACAGAGAAAAGCTGCTCTTCACCGGCTGGCCGATTATTCTGACCAGCAGATAGCCGAGCTTCTGTCACGTGTGGAAGATGATTTAAGTCCTTATATGGCCCAGGTTCAGCCTGTCATTGATCAGGTCCGCCGCGAGGGGGATGATGCCCTTATTGACTTGGCTGAACGTTTTGATAAAGCCGATATGGCCGGCAAATCCCTTCTGGCCAGCAAGGCAGAGATAGACGCCGCTTTTGATAAGCTTGACGCACAGCTTATTGATGCGCTTGGTTACGCGGCCGATAATATCCGCCGGTTCCATGAATGCCAGAAACCGGAACAGGACTGGTCGGTTGAAATTCGTCCGGGCATAGATGTGGGCGAACGTGCTTTTCCTATTCAAAGGGTGGCGCTTTATTCGCCGCGCGGCAAAGGCAGCTTTCCGTCTGTTACCCTGATGACGGCGATACCGGCTGTTGTGGCGGGGGTGCCGGAACCGGTTATCCTGACCCCGCCTGGCCCGGATGGCTGTATTGATCCGGCAACGCTGGTGGCCGCGCGTCTGGCCGGTGTGGACATGGTGGCAAAGGCTGGCGGGGCACAGGCTGTTGCGGCGGCGGCCTTTGGCACAGCTTCAATTCCGAAATGTCAGAAGATAGAAGGCCCGGGCAGCCCCTGGTTTGTGGCGGCAAAGCGGCTGTTGGCGGACAAGATTGACTCGCGCCTGCCCGCTGGCCCCAGCGAGGTGATCGTGCTGGCAGATGAGAGCGCAAATCCTGAACTGGCGGCACTGGATATTCTCATCGAAACCGAACATGGGCCTGATTCTTCAGGCTTCCTTGTGACCTGGTCAGAGGCTCTGGCACAACAGGTTCTGGCCTCACTGCCGACCTATCTGGGGAAAATGTCAGAACTGAGACAGGATTTTGCGCTGACGGTTCTGTCTGGCACAAATGGGGGCATCGTGCTGACGAAAACAGCAGAGCAGGCCTATAAGTTTATTAATGATTATGCGCCTGAACATTGCCAGATTCTGTCCAAACAACCAGATCGGCATTTGCCTTATATCACCACCGCGTCTGAAATTCTGCTGGGTGAATATGCGGCTGGTTCACTGGCCAATTACATGATGGGCCCGAACTGTGTGCTGCCTACATCAGGGGCAGCACGGACCCATTCACCCTTGGGCGTGCGCGACTTTATGCGGACCGCGTCTGTCGGCCGGGTGTCGGCACAGGGGTTTGCAGAAATGGCCCCCAAGACTGAGGTATTTGCCCGCTATGAAGGCTTTGATGCCCATGCCAACGCGGTGTCGTCTCTGCGCGGCAAGCTGATGGCAGATGAGGACTGATCAGCCCCGTCTTCAGCTGAGTGACAGGCTGGTATCAGATGCTTCAGCCTCATAGGCGTAGATATACACCCCGGCATAATGTTTTTCTGTATACGCAAGAGAGTTGCGCAGCTCAGACAGGGTCTGGCTTGCCCGTGATTCGAATTTGCGCAAATCCTCACTGCTGCTGAATTTGGTCTGGATGGTGACACTGCCGCATTGGCCTAATGACATATTCAATGCCTGCAGATTGCAATCCACAATCAGCTTGCCAAAGGAATCAGAGATGTATGAAGCGGCAACTTTTGCTTCATCCATGGACGGAAATTTCAGATTATAAACTTTTGCAAACATGGCGTTTAATTCAGCTTTGATAACATATCATCTAAGACGTCTGTCGCGTCTGCGCCTGATATTTTTATCCGGTTGAGAGGCTTTGGCTGTATTTTCATCGCCTCCTGAAGATTGCGGCCTGCGCTCGACAAAATGACCTGTCCAGTATCAAGCTCCAGAAGCCTTGCCTTTATCAGCCTGTCCGCGTCATCTGCATCTAGTGCGCGGCCTGCGCTTGCGGCCAGAAATAATTTGAAATCATGTAAATTTAAATCCGGAAAGTCTGCCTGAAACGCTGAAGCCGCCTCAAGCATCTTCTCAGATGTAAGCTGCTTTTGGTCAGTTTGCATGTCCAGCAGGAAGGCGATATTTTTTGTGATCTTCTGCATCAGGGGAATCACGGTTTCGGGAAGTGTCTTTGGTGACTTGTGGAGCATACATAATGTCCCCAGAGCATAATTATCCCTGTTTATCACCGGAAATCCTGCATAACCAAGCCAGACTGGCGAACCACCCACAATCGACGGGTGGTTTTTCCACACTGGATCTTCTCTGAGGTCGGGCATCAGAAGAGGGTCTGGGCTCAACAGAACGTAGGAGCAGATATTATTGCTATGCCTCTCACCCTTGTTTCCAACCTCATATTCCCTGCCAACGCTGGCCATACCGCATTGGTAGTCCTTATCAAAAAGGGAGAACGTCGCTGAATCAAAATCAGAGATATCTTTCGCTAAGTCGCAGTAGACTTGGAATAATTCTGGCTTTGGGTTGTCGATTAACCCGGTTTGAACCACCGCCTTAGCTCGGCGTTCTTCATTAAACGGTCTGGGGGCCAACGAGACAGACATAACCACATACTCTTAATAAAAAAATACCAACAAGTAAAAATAATATCTGAGTTTAAAAGTTTGTTCAATACTTTGTATTGCAGTTCTATGTGGCGAGCGTTAAAACGTGGAGATGTGAGTTTAAGACCAGGTTTAATGCGATGAAATGGTCGTGAAACTGAACTGCGTTTGCGCCAGAGAAAACGCCAGAGAAAACGCCAGAGAAAACGCCAGAGAAAACGCCAGAGAAAACGCCAGAGAAAACGTCAAGGAAATGAAAACCCTTCTCAAAAACAACGGTATCTGCGCGGACGGTCTTGACCGGTCCTTATCTGTTGCGCCGATGATGGACTGGACTGACCGGCATTGCCGCTATTTTCATCGCCTGCTGGCCCCAGAGGCTTTGTTATTTACTGAAATGGTGACAGCAGAGGCGATTTTGCATGCCGGGGCAGATCGGTTCTGCCGATATGATGACAGCGAACATCCGCTTGCCCTGCAACTTGGCGGGGCAGACCCGTTGCGTCTGGCCGCGGCGGTGCGGGCAACGGCGCCATTTGGCTTTGATGAGATTAATCTGAATGTTGGCTGTCCGTCTTCACGGGTACAGTCCGGCCGGTTTGGCGCGTGCCTGATGGCTGAACCGGACCTTGTTTCGCGGCTTGTCTCAGCGATGCAGGACGAAACAGACACCCCGGTAACGGTGAAATGCCGCATTGGGATTGATGATATGGACCCGGAATCGGGTCTGGACTGTTTTGTTGATGCCGTTGCAGAGGCCGGTGTGAAGGTGATTTATCTGCATGCCCGTAAAGCCTGGTTGAACGGGCTAAGCCCCAAGGAAAACCGCGAAATTCCCCCGCTTGATTATGCCCGTGCTGAACGGCTGGCCCGCCGCCGCCCTGATCTTGATATTATTCTGAACGGCGGCTTGAGCGATGGGCAGATGATCCAGCAGGTCCTCCTGCAGCAAAACAGTCCTGCGTTCACGGGCGTAATGCTGGGCCGGGCAGCTTATAAAACGCCGTATCAGCTTTGCCTGCTGAACCGGCGGATATTCGGCGGGGATGCCCCTGATTTGCGTGATATCGCGGACCAGATGGCGGCCTACGCCACGCGCCAGGCTGATGAGGGCGTGCCGTTGCATTCTATCACCCGGCATATGCTGGGTCTGTTTACCGGTTTCAAAGGCGCGCGCGCGTTCCGGCGTGAACTGGGCGAGACAGCCCGCCTTGCCGGTACAGACAGCAGATTGATAAAACGGGCCATTGAAACCTGTCTTGAGCTGAACCCTTTTCCTGATGATAAGAAAGTTGCCTGATGTCTGCACAACACCCTGAAGCTGCCGCCGCCCCGCAAGCGCCGAAGAAAGGCCGCTGGCTGATAGAATACGGACCACTGATTCTGTTTTTCATCGTGAATTATGTTGCCGGTATTCTGTTTGCAACAGCCGCGCTTGTCATTGCCACGATGGTCGCGCTGTGCGTTTCCTGGGTGCTTGACCGTCATATTCCGATGATGACTTTGCTGGGCGGGATTGCGGTCACCTTTTTTGGCGGCCTGACCTGGGTTTTGGATGATCCGTTTTATATCAAGGTCAAACCGACCGTGATCAGCCTGCTTATCGCGGCGGTTCTGGTGGGCGGACAGCTGGTCCGGCGTAACCCGCTCAAAGCGATGCTGGGCAACAAACTGCAGCTCAGTGATGTTGGCTGGCGGCAGGTCACCTGGATGTGGGCGGCGATGTTTGTCACCTCTGCCGCGGCGAATGAAATTGCCTGGCGGACCTTGAGCGATGATGGCTGGGTGACCTTCAAGCTGTTTGGCCTGACCGGTATTTCGGTGGCCTTTGCGATGCTGACTATACCGATTATGTCGCGTCACAGCCTTGTCGACCTGTCCGGGACGGCCGGGTCTGGCGACAGCCGGGATTGATTTTTTGTGTCCCCTTATAACTGAATCACCAGATATGTCGTAGATATGATATTATGGGTCGCAGAAGATGCGCGCATGAAACGCATCAGCGTCATATCCATTTAAGGGTGAGGCAGACTGACGGGTCTGCTCCGGCAGCAAAGAGATGGTTAACAGCGGAGGCTGGCATGTCAGATGAAGAAGATATCGTTCTGTCCGAACTTGATGATGATGAACTCGTTCAGCAGATGCATGATGATTTATATGATGGCTTGCAAGACGAGATTGTTGAAGGTGTAAACATTCTGCTCGGGCGGGGCTGGACACCTTATGACGTTCTGACCAAGGCTCTGGTTGAGGGGATGACCATCGTGGGCATTGATTTCCGTGATGGTATTCTGTTTGTTCCTGAAGTGCTGATGGCGGCCAATGCGATGAAGGCGGGAATGACTGTTCTGCGGCCTCTGCTGGCTGAAACCGGCGCGCCGCGCGTGGGCAAAATTGTTATCGGCACGGTAAAGGGCGATATTCATGATATCGGCAAGAATCTGGTTTCGATGATGCTGGAAGGTGCCGGTTTTGAAGTGATTGACCTCGGCATCAACAACCCGGTTGAAAACTACCTTGAAGCGTTGGAAGAACACCAGCCCGATATTCTGGGCATGTCTGCGCTCCTGACCACGACGATGCCCTATATGAAGGTGGTGGTTGACGCGATGGTCGAAAAGGGTATCCGCGATGATTACATCGTCCTTGTTGGCGGTGCGCCCCTGAACGAAGCGTTTGGCGAATCAGTTGGCGCAGATGCCTATTGCCGTGATGCGGCTGTTGCTGTTGAAACCGCGAAGGCCCTTATTGCCCAGCGGCGTGAAGCTGGCGCGGCCTGACCGCTTATGGCACAGGTTATGGTCCTCTACTGGCGGGATATCCCGGCACAGGTGGTGGCTGAACGCGGTCGCGGGCGCAAGCGTGAACAAGCCAAAATAGAACTGCACCGGCGCTTTGCTCTGGCAATTGATGAAGCCGCGATGAGAGATGGCGCAGACAGCACAGATGACTATCTGGCTGACTGGCGGCGTGGTGAGCCTGTTGACTGCTCAGATGATCTGGACGCAGAGGCGAGGGCCCTGGCAGATCGGTTGGAGCAGGAATTCGATGGCAAGGCTCTTGCCAGCCTTGTTGAGACGGGCGGCCGCGCTGGCTGAAACCTGTCCCCCTTTTTCACCGAAATAATCAGCCCCGAAACCATGTGTCGTAATCGGACAGATGAAAGGCGAAGTTAAGCGATAGCAAATCGCGCGCACTCGTCACTATCTGCATATCATTTTCACCCCGGGGTGAGGGGCTGGCGGCAAGCCGGTTCACCTCTGGGGCCTGATGAAACAGAAACCGGCTACACAGAAACCGGCAAGACAGATAGCGGCAAGATACAGAACGAATAGACACAGAACGCATAGACACAGAGCGAATAGACAAGGGTTGTAATAAGAATGGCTGTTTCGATAGATAATCTGGCGCGCGCCGGTCAGGACTGGTCAATTGAGGTTACCCCAACCGGGGCCACAAAGATTGACAGCTTTGCGGCTTGCCTGCCTGAGGGCACCACTGTGAATGTCACCTTTCTGCCAGGCACAGACCCGCTGGACACGATTGCGGTCTCCCGGCGGCTTGCTGATGACGGCATGAACGCGGTCCCGCATATCGCGGCGCGGTCCCTGAAGGATGTATCCCAGCTTGATGATCTGGTCAGCCGGATGACGGCTGAGGCGAATGTATCTGAAGTTCTGGTGATCGGCGGCGGTGTGGATAAGCCTGTTGGCGATTTTGACAGCTCTATGCAGGTGCTGCAGACCGGTATTCTGCAGAAATATGGCATCACCACCATCGGTGTTTCCGGCCATCCTGAGGGCAGCCCTGATATCAGTGATCAGGCGTTGGCTGACGCGATTGCCTGGAAGAATGACTTTGCCGCCACACAAGGCCTGTCTTTATACATGGAAACACAGTTTTGCTTTGACGCTGAAACTGTACTGGCCTGGGAGAAGAAAATCCGTGCAGACGGCAACAAGCTGCCGATCCGTATTGGTATTCCCGGTCCGGCCACGATCAAAACCCTGTTCCGCTTTGCCCAGATTTCGGGTATCGGCCCGTCAATGCGGTTTGTGGCCAAACAGGCCCGCAATGTGGCCAAGCTGATGACGGTCCAGGCCCCTGATCAGTTGCTGGCGGGGCTGGCAGAAGGGATGGCGGCTGACCAGGGATGTCTGCTGGCCCATTTCCATTATTATCCGTTTGGCGGATTTGCAAAGACGGCCAGCTATGCACAGGCGGTGGCCACGGGCCAGATTGACCTGACCGCAAAGGGCGGCTTTGACGTTCGCCAGGCGTCCTGATTTAAGATGTTCATTTTTTATTGAGCGTCACTCCTCATAAAAAGGTCACCCCACAAAAAGGTCACCCTACAGAAAGGTTAAACCCTATGACAACCACAACCATCTCATCTCATAAGCAGGAAATCACCATCGGGTTTAACTCTCGGTTCTGTGTCATTGGTGAGCGGATTAACCCGACTGGCCGGAAATTGCTGGCAGCCGAAATGGCGGCAGGTGATTACAGCCGGGTCATTTCTGATGCGCTGGCCCAGGTTGAAGCCGGGGCGACCATGCTGGATGTGAACGCTGGTATTCCAATGGCAGATGAGCCGGCCATTCTGGCTGAAGCGATCAAGCTGGTTCAGGACACGGTTGATGTGCCGCTGGCGATTGACAGCTCTATTGTTGAAGCGCTGGAAGCGGGATTGTCCGTCTATCAGGGCAAGGCCCTTGTCAATTCTGTGACCGGTGAGGAAGAACGGCTGGAGGTTGTGCTGCCTCTGGTTAAAAAATACGGCGCGGCTGTGGTGGCGATTTCAAATGATGAAACCGGCATTTCTGAAGATGCGAATGTGCGTTATGATGTGGCGAAGAAAATTGTTGAACGGGCAGAAGATTATGGCATCCCGCGAGAGGATGTCATTGTTGACCCGCTGATTATGCCAGTTGGCGCGATTAATCTGGCCGGGCGGACCGCGCTGGATCTTATCGGGCGTCTGCGCCATGAATTGAAGGTAAACACCACCTGCGGGGCGTCAAATATTTCCTTTGGTCTGCCGAACCGTCACGGTATGAACGCTGCCTTTTTGTCGATGGCCGCAGGGGCGGGAATGACTTCGGCGATTATGAACCCGCTTCATGCTGAAGAAATGACCGCGATTATGGGCGCCAATGTGATGAACGGTGTGGACCCGGAATGCCGCCGCTGGATTTCAAAGTTCCGTGAGGTTCCGGCTGAAGGGTCTGGTACGCGTGAACGGCGCGCAACCCGCCGCCGCGCCCGGGCCTCTTAATCGGGGCGTTGTTTTTTAATCATAGTCTTTTACGGGGAATAGTGACGTGGCTGATGTCAAAATTGTGTTCACCCCGTCTGGCCGTCAGGGCCAGATTGCCAAAGGCACAAATCTGCTGAGTGCGGCGCGGCAACTGGGCGTTGACATTGATTCTGTTTGTGGTGGCCGGGCGATGTGCGGGCGCTGCCAGATCGATGTCGGGGAAGGCCAGTTCGCCAAACATGGCATCAGCTCTTCATCTGATGCGCTCAGCCCGCCCTCTGCCTCAGAAGCCCGTTATGCTGAAAAACGTGATCTGAAACCAGGACGGCGTCTGGCCTGCCAGTGTCAGATAGAGCGCGATATCGTGGTTGATGTGCCGGCTACCAGCCAGGTGCATAACCAGCTGGTGCGCAAAGCGGCCGATAACCGGGTGATCGATTTACGCCCGCCGGTGCGGTTGTGTTTTATTGATGTGCGTGAGCCAGATATGCATGAGCCGTCCGGTGATCTGCGGCGCGTTATCGAGGCCCTTGAAGAGCAATGGCCGGATCGGGTCACAGGGACAGTCAGGTGCGATTTGCACGTCCTGCAACAGCTGCAGCCTGTTCTGCGGCAGGGCAAATGGAAAATCACGGTTGCCTTGCGCGCCGGCACCCAGATTGTGGCGGTCTGGCCGGGCCTGAAAGATCAAATCCTTGGCGCGGCTGTGGATGTGGGCTCAACCACCATGTCGGCTCATATTTGTGATATGAATGATGGCACGGTTCTGGCCTCAACCGGGATTATGAATCCGCAAATCCGCTTTGGTGAAGATTTGATGAGCCGTGTATCCTACGGCATTATGAACCCTGGTGGCGCTGCCGAAATGACCAGGGCGGTTTGTGAAGGCCTGCAACAGCTGATCGCGGGCGGTGCAGAACAAGCCGGCTTCGCGGCTGACGATGTTTTGGAAGTTGTGCTTGTCGGCAATCCTGTGATGCATCACCTGTTGTTGGGCATTGATCCGATTGAACTGGGTGGCGCGCCGTTTGCGCTGGCTGTCGATACCGCCGCTGAAATAAAAGCAGAAGAAATTAGCCTGTCTCTGCATAAGGGCAGCCGGATTTATATTCTGCCGTGTATTGCCGGCCATGTTGGGGCGGATGCCGCCGGTGTGGTTCTGGCCGAAGCCCCGCAGGACGCCCGTTCCATCCAACTGCTGATCGATGTTGGCACAAATGCTGAAATTGTGCTGGGAAACCAAGATCGTCTTCTGGCCGCTTCATCGCCGACTGGTCCTGCTTTTGAAGGCGCACAGATAAGCGCAGGCCAGCGCGCTGCCCCTGGGGCCATTGAACGTCTGCGCATTGACCCGGAAACATTAGAGCCGCGATTTTCTGTGATCGGGTCTGATATCTGGTCAGATCAAGACGGCTTTGATGAGGCGATTGCCGATACCGGCATCACCGGCATTTGCGGCTCTGGCATTATTGAGGCGTTGGCTGAGATGTATCTGGCTGGTGTGATCACGGCCGATGGGGTGATCGATGGAAGCCTGGCCAGCCGCACCGACAGGATAGAAGCTGACGGGCGGACCTTTAAATACCGCATCACAGATACGGTCACCATTCTGCAAAATGATATCCGCGCGATCCAGCTGGCCAAAGCCGCGCTTCATGCCGGTTTCAAGCTGTTGATGGACAAGATGGGGATCGCCAAGGTTGACCGGGTGGTTCTGGCGGGCGCGTTTGGCACCCATATCGATCCGAAATATGCGATGGTTCTGGGCATGGTCCCGGATTGTCTTCTGGAAAATGTGGTTGCGGCTGGTAACTCGGCCGGGGCGGGCGCGCGCATGGCTTTGCTGAATACACAAGCAAGAGAGGTTATTGAACGCACGGTGCGAGGGATTGAGAAAATCGAAACCGCGGTTGAGGCTGATTTTCAGAATCATTTCGTGCGGGCGATGGCTTTTCCGCACAAGACAGACCCTTATCCAGAACTAAGCGCGGCGGTCACTCTGCCGGAACGTGATCTGACCGATAATGTGCCTTCTGCTGAAGGGGCCGGGCGGCGGCGCACCAATCGCCGGGCCCGCCGGTCAACATAAGGCACCTTGCGGTTGGGCCTTTGCTGCAGCCCGTTCAGTCTTGTTTTTGGGTGTTGCGGCGGGCGGCCCGCCAGCTGTGCAGGCTGGCGCCCAGCACAAAGGCAAACGCCAGTGCATAGCTGACCCAGATATAAACGCCATACCCGTCCATCGCCAGGAACGCTGCCATATTACACCGCCTTTCTGCGGCCAGCAGAGGCCAGCCCCCGCCGCTCTGCCAGCATCCAGTTCATCCGGTGCAGCACAATCCAGATGAAAAACAACTGAAACCCGGCGAACATGGTAAATAAAGGCCACAGCATAGACGGATCGATCGCCATCCCGCCTGATCGCAGGATAGAGGCGGGCTGATGCAGGGTATTCCACCAATCAACTGAAAATTTCACAATCGGCAGGTTTACACAGCCCACCAGCGCCAGAATGGCGGCCATGCGCGCACCGCGTTCAGGCCGGTCAAAACCGGTTGCCAGCGCGATATAGCCGATAAAGAAAAACAACAGCACCAGCATAGAGGTCAGCCGCGCATCCCAGACCCACCAGGTCCCCCAGATAGGATAGCCCCACAGGCTGCCGGTCACCAGCGTCAATGCGGTAAACCCGGCCCCGATAGGGGCGATGGCCCGGGCCGCGATATCGGCCAGCGGGTGCCGCCAGACCAGATAAAACAGCGCACATAACCCCAGCCCCAGATAGCTGGACAGGCCCAGCCAGGCAGACGGCACATGCACATACATAATCCGCACAGCCTCGCCCTGCTGGTAATCAGGCGGCGACGCGGCCAGGCTCAGATACAGCCCATAAATAAAACAGACACAGGCCGCCCAGAAACAGACCGGCCGCAGAACCGCTGACAGGGTTCTGAACCGGGTCGGATTGGCAAGACTGTCAAAAAAGCCGGACATTTGGCGTGCTCTTTATGCTGTTCTCTTCAGGTCTGTTTTACCTGTCGGGTATGGTTGTCTGTTTACTGGTTTGTTCTACTTGTCTTCTAGGGCAGATCGCAAGGCCGCAATTGTCGCAACCGGCCCCACCGCTGTCAGAAATAAAAACACCGCGCCTAACAGCTTTGCCTGACCGGAAAAGCTCTGTCCGGATAAGAAGGCCTCGCAAATCGCCACGCCGAATATCACCACCGGCAGGCTCAGCGGCAATAACAGCAACGCGACCAGCAACGCGGTGCGGCGCGCGCCAAGTGTTAACGCTGCGCTTACTGCTCCCAACAGGTTCAGACAAGCTGTTCCCAGCGCCAGACTAGGCAACAAGACCACCAAAATCGCTAAGGGCAGGTCATAAAGCAGCACCAGAACCGGCGTGATCACTAATAACGGCAACACCGATAACAGATACCAGCTGGCCAGCCTGGCCACCACATATCCTGTCAGCCCGCCTGGCATCAGACAGACCTGTTCCAGCCAGCCTTGCCGGTCATCTTCTGCAAACAGCCTGTCAAAGGCGGGCAGCGCGCTCAACAACGCGGATATCCAGATAACAGAGGGGCCAAGTGTGCGCAGCATCTCGGCTGACGGGCCAACCGCCAAGGGGAACAAGGCGGCTATCATCACGAAAAAGGCGGCCTGACCAATGTGATCGCCAAGCGCGCCTTTGCCCAGTAATGCCTCTCTTCGCGCACAGATGACGAACGCGCCCATCGCTTACACCTCACCTGAATTCGGGCCCAGATCAAGGACGCTGGGCGCCAGCCGGTCGCTGATTTTGTGATGGCTGGCAATCAGGCATATCCCCCCTGCGGCCAGATGGCCGGCCAGTACCTCTTCCAGCGCCTGATGACCCGCCTCATCCAGCCCGCTGTTCGGCTCATCCAGCAGCCACAGACAGCGTGCAGACGGCGCAAAACACAGCCTGGTCAGGGCCACACGCTGGCGCTGGCCGGTGGACAGGCTGCGCACATGCCTGTCCAGAAAGCCGGTGATGGCAAACGGATCGCGCGCCGCCAGCCTGTCTCTCACCCTTGTCTCATCACCTGCCTCAGGGACCAGCGACAGGTTCTGGACGGCTGTCAATGCCCCGGCCAGCCCGTCCGCCTGGCTGTACCATAAACAGCGCAGGTCCGTATCTTGCGCGCGGGCATCAAAGCGCACGCCATTACAGCTGATCTGCCCGTCGCTCAGCGGCAGGAACCCGGCCACGGCCCGCAACAGGCTTGATTTACCGCTGCCGTTCGGCCCGCGCACAACCAGAAGCTCGCCTGAACATACCTCAAACCCCAGCCCTTCATATAACAGGGCCTGCCCGCGCATCAGGGCAATATCTGCCCCTGTCAGCGTGACCGCCGGTCCTGTGTCTGGGAAGTGTGGTTGTGTGTTCATAGCCCCGGACTTTACGGCCTGCGCGCCTTATGGTCCAGAGGGGTTTTTGGTCACGCTCCCGGATTTGACGCGGCAAGCGGGCTTAAGGCCGGTTTTCACCTCTTCTCTTTTTTGCCTGAATTTGCTATAATCCGCCTGAAAGACCGCGGTCAGGCGCACCTGTCGCGGCCGGTTTCAGACAAGTGATTTGTTTCGGGCATGTGCATAAAGCCGTGCCAGCCAGCGTGAGCGGCAGATGTGCCGCCGTTCAGGCTGTCCGCATGTAACTGTGAGCGGACCAGCGTCATCTGTGCCTGAAACAAGGGGAACAGTCAGGCCATCCGCGCCCTGACATCTGGATCTGACAACAACAGATTTTATGGGAAGACACATGACTTTATATGATGCTTATCTCGCTGAGATCAAAGACCGCGAAACTCAGGGCCTGAAGCCGAAGCCGATTGATGATGGCGTGTTGGTGCAGGATCTGATTGCCCACATCACCGATACGGGCAGCGCGCACAGAGACGATTGTTTGAACTATTTCATCTACAACACGCTGCCGGGCACAACCAGCGCGGCCGGGGTGAAGGCTAAATTCTTAAAACAAATCATCCTGGGTGAGGTCAGCGTTCCAGAGATCAAGCCTTCTTTCGCGTTTGAACTGCTCTCACACATGAAGGGCGGCCCGTCTGTTGAGGTGCTTTTGGACCTGGCTTTGGGCAGCGATCAGGCGATTGCAGCAGACGCAGCAGACGTCTTGAAAACACAAGTGTTCTTGTATGAGGCCGATACATCACGCCTGAAGGCGGCTTATGAGGACGGCCATCAGATCGCCAAAGACATTCTTGAAAGCTATGCGGCGGCTGAATTTTTTACCAGCCTTCCTGACGTGGACGAAAAAATAGATGTGGTCACTTATGTTGCCGCAGAAGGCGATATTTCAACTGACCTGCTGTCTCCTGGCAATCAGGCCCATTCCCGCTCAGACCGTGAATTGCATGGCAAATGCATGATCTCAGAACGTGCACAGGCTGAAATTCAGGCCCTCAAGCTCCAGCATCCGGGCAAACAGGTGATGCTGGTTGCCGAAAAAGGCACTATGGGCGTTGGCTCGTCGCGCATGTCTGGGGTAAATAATGTGGCCTTGTGGACTGGCAAGCAGGCCAGCCCCTATGTGCCGTTCGTGAATATCGCGCCCATTGTTGCCGGGACCAACGGCATTTCACCGATTTTCCAGACCACGGTCGGGGTAACCGGCGGCATTGGTGTTGATCTGAAAAACTGGGTGAAAAAGCTGGATGATGCTGGCAACCCTATTCTGAACAATGATGGTAATCCGGTTCTGGAACAGAAATATTCTGTTGAAACCGGAACCGTTCTGAGAATCGATACAGCCAGGAAAAAGCTGTATGCCGCCGAAGAGGGGGAAGAGCTGGTCGATATGGCCGCCTCATTCACCCCGCAGAAAATGGAATTTATTAAGGCGGGCGGGTCTTATGCGATTGTGTTTGGCAAGATGCTGCAGAGCTTTGCTGCCGAAACACTTGGTGTTGACCCGGCCCCTGTGTTTGCGCCGTCAAAGATTGTCAGCAATGACGGCCAGGGCCTGACGGCGGTTGAAAAAATCTTCAATGCAAACGCTGTTGGCGTGCCAGAGGGGACTGTTCTTCATGCTGGTTCTGATGCCCGTGTGAAGGTCAATATTGTCGGCTCGCAGGACACCACCGGCCTGATGACCTCACAGGAATTGGAAGCGATGGCCGCCACGGTTATTTCGCCGACCGTGGACGGGGCTTATCAGTCTGGCTGTCACACCGCGTCTGTATGGGATTTCAAAGCCCAGGAAAACACCCCCAAGCTGATGAAGTTCATGCATAAGTTCGGCCTTATTACCGGCCGTGACCCGAAAGACGCCTATCATCCGATGACAGATGTAATTCACAAAGTTCTGAATGACATTACGGTTGATGACTGGTCAATCATCATTGGCGGCGACTCGCACACGCGGATGTCAAAGGGGGTTGCGTTCGGGGCGGATTCCGGGACTGTTGCGCTGGCTCTGGCCACAGGTGAGGCCACCATGCCTATCCCCGAAACAGTCAAGGTGACTTTTACCGGTAGCATGGCAGAACATATGGATTTCCGCGACGTAGTGCACGCCACCCAAGCCCAGATGCTGGCCCAGTTTGGCGATAACGTCTTCCAGGGCCGCATTATTGAGGTTCATATCGGCACGCTGCTGGCGGACCAGGCCTTTACCTTTACAGACTGGACCGCAGAGATGAAGGCCAAGGCCTCTGTCTGTATTTCTGATGATGACACGCTGGTCGGCTCTCTGCAGATTGCGCGTGACCGGATTCAGATCATGATCGATAAGGGCATGGATAATGACAACCAGATGCTGCAGGGCCTTATCGATATTGCCGAGGCGCGCATGGCAGAGATTAAATCAGGCGAAAGACCCGCGCTGGCCCCTGATGACAATGCCAAATATTTTGCCGAAGTTGTGGTCGACCTGAACGCCATTAATGAGCCGATGATAGCCGACCCTGACGTGAACAACGCTGATGTGTCCAAACGCTATACCCATGACACTATCCGGCCGATTTCGCATTACAGGGGCGAGAAGAAAGTGGACCTTGGCTTTGTCGGCTCTTGTATGGTGCATAAGGGCGATGTGAAAATCGTGGCCCAGATGCTGCGCAATCTGGAACAGGCAAAAGACAAGGTTGAGTTCAAGGCCCCTCTGGTGGTGGCCGCGCCGACCTACAACATTATTGATGAGCTGAAGGCAGAAGGCGACTGGGCCATCCTGCAGAAATATTCAGGCTTTGAATTTGATGACAGCGCGCCTAAACAGACCAGCCGTACAGACTATGAAAATATCTTATATCTGGAACGTCCGGGCTGTAATTTGTGCATGGGGAACCAGGAAAAGGCGGCCAAAGGGGACACCGTTCTTGCCACCTCAACCCGTCTGTTTAAGGGCCGTGTGGTTGAAGATGCGGATGACAAGAAGGGCGAGTCACTGCTGGCCTCAACCCCGGTTGTTGTGCTGTCTGCCATCCTTGGCCGGACCCCGACTATCGATGAATACAGAGAAGCGGTTGTGGGCATTGATCTGACCACCTTTGCCCCGCCGACACAAACCCCGGCGACCACTAACTCCGCGCATTTCTAAACCCGGCCGGAGAGCGCGTGTCGGGATTGGTCCCGGAGATGATGTTGAGCTAAACATCCGATCTTTAAACAAAGCAGCCCTTGCCCAACGCAGGGGCTGTTTTTTTATTTTTTATCCTCCAAATGGATGAGTGTTTACACTTAATTAATCCTTTTGTGTCATTATGCGCGGATGGAAAACAGAATAGATATAGATGCTCCTGTAGTGTTGGAGCAGACTGTGACCAAAGACCATTCCGTGCTGGACAGGGAAGAAAAGCCCTATCCGTTTCCGTTGATTGAAGCTACCGATAACCTTGAATTTTTGGCGCGCATACCAGATGAATCTGTTCAACTGATCATCACTTCGCCCCCTTATAACATCGGTAAAACCTATGAGCGTCAGAAGCCCCTGGAGGCTTATCTTGAACAGCAGAGAGCGGTAATTGCCGAATGTGTGCGGGTGTTGCATCCCGCAGGTTCCATTTGCTGGCAGGTTGGCAATTATGTGGATAAGGGTGAAATTGTTCCGCTTGACGTTCTCCTTCACCCTGTCTTCACCGATTTTGGACTGAAAATGCGAAATCGCATAATTTGGCACTTTGAACATGGATTGCATTGTCGTAACCGGTTTTCAGGCCGATATGAAACAATCAACTGGTACACTAAAACGAAGGACTATATTTTCAATCTCGATCCTGTGCGCGTACCAGCAAAATACCCAAATAAAAGACATTTTAAGGGCCCGAATAAAGGTAAAATTTCAGGTAATCCCTTGGGCAAGAACCCAGGCGATCTTTGGATATTTCCGAATGTTAAATCAAATCATGTGGAAAAAACCATCCATCCCTGCCAGTTTCCGGTCGAACTTGTTGAGCGGCTCGTTTTATCTTTATCAAATACGAATGACATCGTGCTTGATCCCTATCTGGGGGTGGGCACAACGGCGATAGGCGCGTTAATACATCATCGTGGTGCAATGGGGTGTGACACAGATTCCGATTATATCCGCGTTGCATGGGAGCGTTATCATGCGCTTGTTGCAGGAACCCTTAAAACGAGGCCTATGAACCGACCTGTTTATGATCCCTCCCTGCCCAAAGGCGGGCACGGGTGAGGGTGAAGAAGATATATTCGCACCTGAACGGCATGGAATATCTTCAAGTTCATAAGAAAAATTTAATTAAGGAAATCATGTTTGCAATCAAATCGGTTGATGCCGAACGATGCCGCACAAAGCTATCCAAAGAAAGAAACAAGATTGGCAATAGGCTTTATTCACCAGGAGATATGAATAAAGAGTTTGTGAAATGTTTCACAAAAATGGGCTGGAAAAGTGAGCGTAAGGAAGTTTATGTGGCTGAAGATGAGGTCCTGGCCAGACGCATTGTGGGCTTGTCTGCCGAGGAGCAGAAAAAGGCCATTCTGGCCGCGGGCCACACTCCATATTACAGCTATAACGAGACTGATTTTGTGAAAGACAGAGTCGCGGTAGAGGTCCAGTTCGGAAAATACTCATTTGTTGCTCATGACTTGTTTGTTAAGCACATGTCTTTTTTTGTTGGTGACTGGATTGATGTCGGGATTGAAATTATTCCGATGAAATGTCTTGAAGCTGAAATGTCCTCCGGTGTTCCTTATTTTGAACGTGATTTGTTCAATATTGTCCGCCAAGGCAGAGGTGTTCCTGCTGTGCCGCTCGTTGTCATGGGTGTTGCCCCCTAACTCCCCCATCATTTGACTCTATGCCCTGTGCTGGGTAAGGGTTGTGGGGTATCTGTTTTGCGCGTGTCGCCTTCTTTTTGTTCAGCCCATAGTTTGTCCGTTCCATGTCTCTTTCTTCTGCCACCGTCAAATGCGTGCTGGGGCCGACCAATACCGGCAAGACCTTTTATGCGATGGACCGGATGCTGGGTTATCAGACCGGCATGGCGGGGTTTCCGTTGCGGCTTCTGGCGCGGGAAAATTATGACAAGCTGGTGGCCCGCCTCGGCCCGTCTGATGTGGCGCTGATTACGGGCGAGGAAAAGCTTATCCCCCCGAACGCGCGCTATTTCTGCTGCACGGTCGAAGCGATGCCGCTGGAACGGTCTGTTGATTGTCTGGTGGTTGATGAAATTCAGTTGTGCGGTGACCGTGAACGCGGCCATATCTTCACCGACAGGCTGTTGCATGCCCGCGGGCGGCATGAAACCCTGCTGCTGGGCGCGCATACCATGCGGCCTCTGCTGGAAACCCTGTTGCCAGAAGCAGAGTTCATCAGCCGGGACCGGTTTTCCCGCCTGACCTATGCCGGCCAGAAGAAAACCACCCGCTTGCAACGCCGGTCCGCGATTGTTGCGTTTTCCGCAGCGGAGGTCTACCGGGTGGCAGAACTTGTGCGTCGCCAGAGGGGCGGGGCGGCGGTGGTGATGGGCGCGCTCAGCCCGCGCACCCGCAATGCCCAGGTCGAATTATACCAGAACGGTGATGTTGATTTTCTGATCGCCACAGACGCTATCGGCATGGGCCTGAATATGGATATCGGGCATGTCGCGTTGGCAGATGATATGAAGTTTGACGGCCAGTCGATGCGGCGTCTGGCCCCGTCTGAGCTGGCCCAAATCGCGGGCCGGGCCGGCCGCCATACCACTGATGGCACTTTTGGCGTTACCGAAGATTGCCGCCCTCTGGACCAGGAAGTGATTGACGCTATCGAAACCCATTACTTCCCGCCGGTTCGCCAGCTTTATTGGCGGGCGCGTAATTTGAATTACAACACGCTGGACGGGTTGCTGAAATCACTGGAGGCGGCCCCGCCTTATGCCTTTATGGCGCGCAAAGGGGACGGGGTAGACCATCTCACGCTCCAGGCGCTGGCGGACCGGCCTGATATCCGGGCCCTTGCCGACAGCCCGGGGCGCTTGCGTATCCTGTGGGATGTGGCGCAAATCCCGGATTTCCGCAAGACCCTGACGGACAGCCATGTGGTGATGCTGGCAAGGATTTTTGATAGTCTGGCCCGTCATGGTCAGCTGGACGGGCGCTGGGTTGCGGCCCAGCTTTCGCATCTGGACCGGCTGGACGGGGACATTGATACGCTGATGACGCGTATCGCCCATATCCGCACCTGGACCTATATTACCCATAAAACCGGGTGGACAGACGCAAAACAGGATTGGCAAGAGCTGGCCAAATCGATAGAAGATAGATTATCAGATGAGCTTCATAACCGCCTCACGCAACGCTTTGTGGACAGGCGGGCGGCACATCTGTCCCGAAGATTGAAGGAATCGACGACATTGATGGCATCGGTAAGACTGGACGGAACTGTCCTTGTTGAAGGCGAAGAGGTCGGCAGCCTGAACGGCTTTACCTTTGTGCCCTCATTATCAGAAACAGGCGGCGATGCAGAAGAAAAGGCCATGATCCTGGCCGCTGCGCGCAAAGGCCTGCCAGATGAAATTGAACGGCGTGTGGCGGCGCTGACCATTTCTGCTGACCCGGCTTTCAAGCTCGATGACAAGGGCCGTATCAGCTGGCGTGATGCCCCTGTGGGCCGTCTTGTACGAACCGAGGCTTTGTATGCCCCGCGGGCGGAGGTTGCCGACAGCGACCTGCTCAGTGCAGATCAAAAAGCCCGCATGGCCGATCGGCTGACCCAGTTTATTGCCGATCATATCAATACTGTTCTGGCCCCTCTTATGGCCTTGTCCAAACCGGACCAGCTGTTCACCGCTCCGGACGCACAGGACGCACAGGAGGCACAGGAGACACAGGAGACACAGCCGCCGCAGGGACAACAGGCCCTCGCGCCAGATGCGCCAGATGCGCCAGCGGCTAACTCATCTGAAACACCCGAAGATACACCGGCTGATGCACAAACAGCTGCGGAAGTGGCCCTTTCAACACCGCGTGCCCTGTCCGGGGCGGCAAAGGGTCTGGTCTGGCAGATTTATGAAGGGCTGGGCACAGTGGAACGCCGCACGGTTGCGGGCCAATTGCGCGAGATAGCAGACGCCGATAAGCCGCTTTTGGCCAAAGCCGGTTTGCGGGTCGGCACAGAAAGCCTGTACCTTCCTGAAATGCTGAAACCCGCACCAATCGCCTTGCGTGTTCTGCTTTGGTGTCTGCATAACCAGACCTTTCCTGATTGTGGCCCGCCGCCGGAAGGCCGGGTGTCTTTTGCGATTCCCGAAGGGGCAGAAGATGTGGCGGCCGGTTTCTGGATGGCGGCCGGGTATCGGCGGCTTGGCCCGCGTATCATGCGGGTGGATATGGTTGAACGGGTGGCCGCGCTGGTGCGGGCGGCGGCACGTCAGGGCGCGTTTGAAATCGCAGATGATATGCTTTCGCTTGCTGGTGTCGGGCGTGAAGATATGGCCCTGATGCTGGCCGATTTGGGTTGTCGCCAGGTTGGGGAACGTCCCGCAGAGGACCCGGAAAAACCCGCTATTGCCCAGTTTGAACGGATACAGAAAAAACATAAATCCCGGCCGCACCAGAAATCACAAGGCAAAGGCCAGGACCGCCAGCCCGGCAAAGGCGGGCCGCGCGGGAACAACAGTAAACACCAGAATAAAGGCCATAATCAGAACCGGTCACCCCGTCAACGCCCCGAAAAACAGCCTGATCCCAATTCGCCATTTGCGGTGCTGGCCGCTTTGAAAAAATAGGCTGAACCCTTGTCTGAAGAAGCGCCATCCGCGGTCAGGCTGGATAAATGGCTCTGGTATGCGCGGTTTTTCAAGACCCGAAGTCTGGCCACCAAGCTGATCAGCTCAGGCAAGTTGCGCATCAATGGTGAGGTCACCTCAAAGCCGCATCGGCCCGCGCAAATTGGCCAGGTCTTGACCTTTGCGCAAGGGCCCCATATTCGTGTGATCCGGGTTGAAAAGATAGGCAGCCGCCGTGGCCCCGCCCCAGAGGCAGAGCGGCTTTATACAGACCTCGACCCGCCGCACAGGCAACGCGCAGACGATAAGGCGTCTGCACAACAAAAATATTTTGAACGCCGACAGACAGGCTCCGGCCGGCCGACTAAAAAAGACCGCCGCCAGACCACCCGTTTGAAAGACCCGTTTTCATAACTTATGATATAAAAAAGGATAACAGCTATGTTCAAGACCTTTTCAGACTGGTTCCAGACCTCAGCCAAAGCCCCTGCAGGCGGTGAGGCGTTCAGCCATGAGCTGGCGGAACTTGTGACCGCGCTGATGGTGGAGGCCGCTTCTGCTGATGGCGAGATTGGCGAGGCTGAAACAGATCTTATCAGCAGCTGTGTGGCCAGTCAGTTCAGCCTGGCAGATGACGATATGAAACAGGTTTTGGACCGGGCTGTGGATGAAGCCGCCAGCCGTATTGAACTCCATAGTCTGGTCAGCCGCCTGCGCGATAAGGCCGATTATGAAGAACGCATCGGGGTGATGGAAATGGTCTGGATGGTGGTTCTGGCAGATGGGCGTCTGGACCAAATCGAAAGCCAGTTGATGCGCCGTCTGGCCGGGCTGTTATTTGTCTCTGATGTGGATTCAGGTTTGGCCGCAAAAAAGGCCCGCCAGCGACTTGGTCTTGCCGATTAAGGTAAATTGAATTACATCATCCTCGTCACCGAATTCTCGCCGCGAAGAAGGGCCCGGGCCATGACCTACATCGTCAATGACAAATGTATTATGTGCAAATACACAGACTGTGTAGAGGTCTGTCCGGTCGATTGTTTTTACGAAGGCGAGAACATGCTGGTGATCCATCCCGATGAATGTATCGATTGCGGGGTGTGTGAACCTGAATGCCCGCCAGAAGCGATTCTGCCTGACTCAGAAGCGGGCGCAGATGCCTGGCTGACGCTGAATCAGGAGATGGCGGAAATTTGGCCGAACATCACCCAGAAGATCGAGGCTCTACCCGAGGCGGATGCCAAGCGCGATGAAGCGGGCAAATTTGAGACCTATTTCAGCAAGGCCCCCGGGGCCGGAAACTGACCGGTCTCCAGCGGCCCGATTTTGAAATTGTCTTAAACTGTGGTATACTCACTGCTTGAGGGACGAGGTGATGCCACTTTTTCGGCTTGGCATACCCCAAGTGAAAACAACCCATCTGGAAAGCTGCTCACGCCCGGCTGTCCCCCGCGGGCTGGCATTTATATTATTATGGCAAAAAAACAATCATTCTCTTATCAGGACGGTGACTTTGTGGTCTATCCTACGCATGGCGTTGGCAAGATCATCGGCACAGAAAAAAGCGACATCGCGGGTGTTGAAGTTACCTTGCTGGTGATTCGCTTTGAACAGGACCGGATGACCCTGCGCGTGCCTCTTGAAAAGGCGATGACGCTGGGGCTGCGGACCCTGTCGTCTCGCAAACATATGGATGATGCGATTTTAACCCTGAAGGGCAAGGCCCGTGTGCGCCGGACCATGTGGTCACGCCGGGCACAGGAATATGAAGCCAAGATCAAGTCTGGCGACCCGGTCAATATTGCTGAGGTTGTTCGCGACCTGCGCAAGCGTGACCCGCAGACAGAACAGTCTTATTCTGAACGGCAGATGTACCAGGCCGCGCTTGAGCGTCTGGCCCGCGAATTTGCCGCTATTGAAGAAATTGACCAGGAAACCGCCGCGGTTCGCCTTGAAGATATGATGGACGCGGCCTGATTAAGGCCCGCGCCCTCTTTCCATCTGATGAAATGATCTGACCACATCGTCAGATTTCTGATCTGCCCCCTTAACCGGCCCGTAAAGAGCACAGAAGGGTGGTATGCAAAATGGCAACTTATGATTCTGCTGACATCAGGCAGGCCGACAACGCTTACATTCGCAAAACCATGCGCAAGCCTCTGCTTGACCGCGAGTATGAGGTTACGCTGGCAAAGCGCTGGCGTGATCATGATGACCACCGCGCAATGCATGAGCTGGTGATGGCTTATGCCCGGCTGGTGGTCAGCGCTGCTGCCAAATACCGACATTACGGGCTTGCCAATGGCGATCTGATTCAGGAAGGCAATATCGGCCTGATGCAGGCGGCAAAGCGGTTTGACCCGAACCGGGGTTTCCGCTTCTCGACTTATGCGGCCTGGTGGATACGCGCTTCTATTCAGGACCATATCCTGCGTAACTGGTCGATTGTGCGGACCGGAACCACGGCAGCGCATAAATCTCTGTTTTTCAAGCTGCGCCGGCTTCGCGCCCGCATTGGTGAGGCAGATGGCGGGCCGCTCTCAGAAGAAGGCCGCCAGAAAATTGCCGAAACCATTGGTGTGACTGTCACAGATGTTGTGACTATGGAACAACGCCTGTCCGGGGCGGATATGTCGCTGAACGCAACGGTGAATACAGACAGCGAAAACGAAGCCCAGGATTTTCTGGCGGATACACGGCCAAACCCCGAACAGGTGGTTATTGAGTTGCATGATCGTGAGGTACTCTCAAACTGGCTGTCAGAGGCTTTGAATGAGCTGAGCGCGCGCGAACGGCTTATCATTTTAAAACGTCGTCTGAACGAAGAAGGCGCAACCCTTGAACAGCTTGGCCGGATTTTGGGGGTCAGTAAGGAACGTGTTCGCCAGCTTGAACACCGGGCCTTGAAAAAGCTCCAGAAGACACTTGAATCGCAAACCGAATCCTCGCTGGATTTATTGTCTCAGTTTTCCTAAACTTGAAGGCCTGAAGTCATAAACCTAACCAATGGCTGGACCTGTGCACGCGTATGATTCTGAACTGGGACTGTTCTCGCCGATAAAACCGTTCAATGACGGCTTTTTGGAACGCGGTATCCATCACATTTATTATGAAGAAATCGGTAATCCTGAAGGTATACCGGTGATGTTTTTGCATGGCGGGCCGGGGGCAGGCTGTGTGCCCGCGCACCGGCGGTTGTTTGATCCGCGCCGCTACCGGGTGATTTTGATGGATCAGCGGGGCTGTGGCCGCTCAGAACCGTTTGCCAGCATTAACCAGAACACGACACAGGACCTCATCGCCGATATTGAAGCGTTGCGCCAGCATCTGGATATTCCGCGCTTTATTCTGTTTGGCGGCTCTTGGGGCTCAACCCTGGCATTGGCCTATGGTGTAGAACATCCGCAGGCCTGTCTTGGCTTTGTGTTGCGGGGTGTATTTTTAGGTACACGGGCAGAGATTGACTGGTTTTTATATGATATGGGCCGGTTTTTCCCCGAAGCATATGACAGGTTTATCAGCCCGATATCGCCGGGTGAACGTGATGACCTTCTGTCCGCCTATTACAGCCGTCTGACCAGCCCGTCCAAGACCATTGCCTGCCAGGCTGCGCGCAGTTGGGCGGCGTATGAAAATTCATGCGCAACTCTGGCCGCGGTCGCGCGGGATGCGGGCGAGGCCGCGCTCAGCCTGTCTTTGCTTGAAGCGCATTACTTTACCCATAACTGTTTCCTCAGCGATAATCATATCCTTGGGGCTGTCGACCGCATCCGCCACCTTCCGGCCTTTGTGGTACAGGGGCGTCACGATGTTATCTGCCCGCCTTTCACCGCCTACAGGCTGGTCGAAGCCTGGGGCAGGCAGGCTCAGTTACGCATGGTTGATGATGCGGGTCATTCAGCTTTCGAATCGGGTATTGTCGGGCGCCTGATGCGCGGACTTGATGAAATTGCCCTGCAGCTGTAAGAGTTGCGCTTATCTGAATTTTCGCTGAATAAGACCAAGCCTCAACACCTTCTGCCTGCTTTTGCTGCAGAGGTTTTCTTATTATTCAGCGAAAACTTAAAAATAGTTGCGCAACATTTTTTGATGGGTTATGCAACCTTTAGTATTATGGTAAAGTTAGTCAGGGTCTGACAGAGGGGAAAGCAGATGGCAGAGGCGAAAATGGACAAGAATTTCAGGGTAACCAACAATAACGCTGTGGATATGCATGTTGGTAAACGGGTCCGCCTGCGCCGCACATTGCTTGGCATGTCCCAGGAACAGCTGGGCGCGTCTTTGAACATCACCTTCCAGCAGGTCCAGAAATATGAACGCGGGGCGAACCGGATCAGCGCATCGCGCCTGTGGGACATCAGCCAAATTCTGGATGTGCAAATCAGCTACTTCTTCGATGATATGACAGATGACACCATGCGCTCATCCCCGCGCCGCGTCAGCAAGGGAGAGACTGCCCGTGTCGATGATGAAAATGCGCGTGATCCAATGGCCCGCCGGGAAACCCTGGAGCTGGTCCGCACCTATTATTCCATTGAAAAGCCGAAGGTGCGTAAACGCATAGCAGAGATGGTCAAGGCCATTGCGGTGACGATCAACGAAAAACGCTGAGCCCCGCGCCGCTAATTCTGCAGGAGAAACAGATATGAACGGCCCCGAGATGAGCCCCGAGACAGACCTGAATGCCCTCAGCTTTGAAGAGGCGTTAAGCGAGCTGGAAGCGATTGTGCAGCAGCTTGAAGGCGGTTCTGTCAGTCTGGATAAGGCGATTGAGGCCTATTCACGCGGTATGGTGCTGAAACAGCATTGCCAGGCCCGCCTTGAAGAAGCCCGCCTGAAGGTTGAACAGATCAAACTGCCTGAAAAGGGTAGCCCGGCTGTCACAACACCCTTTCAGACAGATCAGTAAATGACTGATGTAACAGCGATTTTATCGCAGGACGCGGCCCAGCTGGACAGCTGGCTGTCTGCTCATTTTAAGAAGCGCGCGGCAACCGCTGCGGCGGGGCGTCTGGTTGAGGCGATGCGCTATTCAGCCCTGAACGGGGGCAAACGTATGCGCGCCAGCCTGGTGCTGTCTGCGGCCAGAATGGCGACAAAAGTGACAGGCCAGCCGGCCCGTCTTGCTGACTTGCCAGCGGTCGCCGCGGCTGTTGAACTGGTTCATGCTTATTCGCTTATTCATGATGATTTGCCGGCGATGGATGATGCTGAAGTGCGCCGCGGCGTGGCGGCCAACCATATCGCTTTTGATGAGGCGACGGCCATCCTGGCTGGGGACGCGCTGCAAACGGAAGCGTTTTATATTCTGTCCGCACCGGTGGCGGGCGCGGCTACCGCTGTTCAGGTCAAGCTTATTCATCTGTTGGCGTTTGCCTCAGGTGATCAGGGTATGGCCGGTGGCCAGATGCTTGACCTGCTGGCTGAACAGACCAGCCTTGACGCAGACCAGACAAGGCAGATGCAGGATATGAAAACAGGGGCGCTCATCAAGGCGGCCGCGGTCATGGGGGTGGTTGCGGGCGGCGGCTCGCTTGAGCTTGAGACGGCTACCTCTGCCTATGCACACGCCCTGGGATTCGCCTTTCAAATCGCTGATGATCTGCTGGATTATGACGCTGATTCCGAAGCGCTCGGCAAACCATCAGGGCGGGATGCTGAACAGGGGAAAGCCAGTCTGGTCAGCCTGTTAGGTCTGGCTGAAGCCCGTCAGATGGCCGCTGATCTGGTTGATGACGCAGCGCGCCACTTAGCCCCTTATGGCGCGGCAGGTGATGAGCTTGTGGCACTGGCCCGTTTTGCAATAGATCGGAATCACTGATCTCTGCGTATAGATAAATAAGCCTTTGCTAAAAAAGGCAGATAAACGGCCAGCCTTGATGCTGACGCGCCGGCTGTGATACAGACGGTAACAAGGCGTAAGCGTAGAGCAGATGTCGTTTAGAAGTGAGGGGGAAACGTGACCGGCCGTCAAACACCATTACTGGACCAGATCAAAACGCCAGACCAGCTGCGCGCGCTGTCGGCCAGCCAGTTGCCGATGCTGGCGGATGAGCTGCGCTATGATGTGATCAAGGCGGTCTCGCAAACAGGCGGGCATCTGGGCGCGGGTCTGGGCGTGGTCGAACTGACGGTGGCGTTGCATTATGTGTTTGATACACCCGATGACCGTCTCATTTGGGATGTTGGCCACCAGGCCTATCCGCACAAGATATTAACCGGACGGCGGGACCAGATGTCTGGCCTGCGCCAGGAAGGCGGCCTGTCCGGCTTTACCAAACGGTCTGAATCTGCTTATGACCCGTTCGGGGCAGGGCATTCCTCGACCTCTATTTCGGCTGGTCTGGGCATGGCGGTGGCGCGTGACCTGCAAGGTGGGCGCAACAATGTAATCGCTGTCATTGGTGACGGTGCGATGAGCGCGGGTATGGCCTTTGAAGCCCTGAACAATGCAGGCGCGATGGATTCCAACCTGATTGTCATTCTGAACGATAATGATATGTCTATTGCGCCGCCGGTTGGCGCGATGTCTGCCTACCTGTCAGAGCTGATCTCCTCTCGCCCTTATCAGTCTATTCGCGATCTGGTCAAGGAAGTGGCCAGCCGCTTTCCGGTGGAAATTGAAAAGACCGCTAGACGGGCGAAGGATCTGGCCCGCGATCTGGTCAGTGGTCACAGCCTGTTCAGCGAGCTGGGCTTTTTCCATATCGGGCCGATAGATGGTCATGATTTTGATCATCTGTTGCCGGTCCTGCGCAACCTTAAGGACGGCCAGATAGGCGGACCTGTTCTGGTTCATGTGGTCACCGAAAAGGGCAAGGGGCATCCGTTTGCCGGCCCGTCTTTGGAAAAATATCACGCGGTTCCGAAATTTGATGTGGTGACCGGCCAGCAGTCAAAATCATCTGCGAACAGCCCGACCTACACTAAGGTGTTTGCCGATACATTGTCGGCGCTGGCCCAAAATGATGAAAAAATCGTCGCGATCACCGCGGCGATGCCGTCGGGTACGGGCCTGAACCAGATGATGAAAACATGCCCGTCACGGGTGTTTGATGTCGGGATTGCTGAACAGCATGCGGTGACCTTTGCCGCCGGTCTGGCAACCGAAGGCATGAAACCGTTTGCGGCGATTTATTCAACCTTCCTGCAACGTGGCTATGATCAACTGGTCCATGATGTGGCGATCCAGAATTTGCCGGTACGTTTTGCCATTGACCGGGCTGGCGTGGTTGGTGCTGACGGGGCCACACATGCCGGCGTGTTTGATCTGGCTTATCTCTCATGTCTGCCGAATATGGTGGTGATGTGCCCGTCTGATGAAGCTGAACTGGCCCATATGACCGCCACCGCGGCGGCCTATGATGACGGCCCGTCTGCGGTGCGCTACCCACGCGGCACAGGGACCGGGGCAGAACTGCCGGAAACCCCGCAGCCGCTTGAAATTGGCAAGGCCCGCCTGCTGCGTGAGGGCAGCGATATTGCCATCTTCAGCCTGGGCACAATGACACAGACCTGCACTGAAGTGGCCGACAGGCTGGACGCGTCTGGTCTGTCTGTCAGCCTGGCTGATGCCCGCTTTGCCAAACCGTTTGATAAAGAGCTTCTGAGGACCCTGGCGACAACCCATGATGCGCTTCTGATTGTTGAGGAAAGCAGCCCCGGCGGGTTTTCTGCACATGTGCTCCAGTTTATGGCTACAGAAGGCCTGCTGGATAACGGGCTGAAGCTGCGCGTAGCCAGCCTGCCTGATAAATATATCGATCACGCCGACCGGGGCCGCCAGCTTGCCGATTCAGGGCTGGACGCCGACAGCCTGGTGGCTCTGGCAGGTGAAATGACTTCTGTCCGGCCGGCAAAAGCCACTCAAGACAACGCCTGAAGCTGTTATGCGTAAGCGGGCTGATCTGGTTCTGGTGGAACGGGGTCTGGTGCCCAGCCGTGAAAAAGCGCGGGCGCTGATCCGTGCCGGGGCGGTTACTTATAACGCCCAGCCTGTCACCAAGCCGGGCCAGCTGGTCTCGCCTGATGCCACCTTCCAGCTGGACCGGACAGAGCTGCGCTGGGTCAGCCGGGGGGGGATGAAGCTGGAACAGGCCTTAAACAGCTTTTCCCTGCCACCTGTCACCGGTATGACCTGTCTTGATCTGGGCGCCAGTACGGGCGGCTTTACAGATGTTCTGCTGGCCGCCGGCGCGGCTGTTATCTATGCGGTTGATGTTGGTCACGGCCAGCTTGACCCGCGTCTGGCGGCTGACCCGCGGGTTGTTAATCTGGAAAAGACCCATGCCCGCGATATCACCAGCCAGCTTGTCCCGCGCCCGCTTGATCTGGTGGTGTGTGATGTGTCGTTCATCTCTGTGACCAAAGCCCTCGGCCCGGCTCTGTCGCTGGTGCGGCCGGGCGGTTGGCTGATCAGCCTGATTAAACCGCAGTTTGAGGCTGGGCGGGCGGCGTTGGGTAAGGGCGGGGTGGTTAAAGACCCGGCCGATCGCGCGCGCGCCATAGACCTGGTCAGACACTTTGTTGTTGAGGAGCAGGGCTGGCAGCTGTGCGGCCTGACAGACTCGCCCATAACCGGCCCTGACGGCAATCATGAATATCTGATCTGTGCCCAAAAACCGGACCGCTGATGAAAAGCCCGCTTGGTCTTATGAGCGGGGATCAGGCCGGCAGAACGCCTGTTTGGGCATGGTGGCGCATCACCTGATCCAGCAGAACAATCGCCATCATCGCCTCGGCAACCGGAACCCCTCTTATGCCAACACAAGGGTCATGCCGGCCCTTGGTCACCACATCCACCTCATCACCATCACGGTTCAGCGACCGGCGCGGCGTCAGGATTGAAGAGGTTGGCTTAATCGCCACCCGCACAACCACATCCTGGCCAGATGAAATGCCGCCCAGAACGCCGCCATTATGATTGGACAGAAATACCGGCGTGCCATCCTCAGATTTTCGCATCTCATCTCCGGCGACAGCCCCGTCAAGGGCGGACAGCGCAAACCCGCCGCCAATTTCAACTCCTTTGGCCGCATTGATCGACATCATGGCTGAGGCCAGTTCGGCATCCAGCTTGCCATATAAAGGCTGACCCAGGCCGGCGGGAATGCCGCTGGCGACCACTTCCAGCACAGCCCCTGCAGACGATCCGGCTTTTCGGACCTCATCAAGATAATCCTCCCATTTGGCCGCGGCCTCTGCATCGCCGCAGAAAAACGGGTTCCTATCTATCTGATCTGCATCGAACTTATCATGATCGATACGGTGCGGGCCGATCTGTACCACAGAGCCTCGGACCTGATATGGTGGGCCTAATATTTGTTTTAAGGCCAGGTCGGCAACTGCTCCGGCGGCAACCCGCACCGCTGTTTCGCGGGCAGAAGATCGGCCGCCGCCGCGGTAGTCGCGGTGACCATATTTTTCATCATACGTATAATCAGCATGGCCCGGGCGGTATTGCTGGGCGATATCGCCGTAATCTTTGGACCGCTGGTCGGTGTTCTTGATCAGCAGCGCGACAGGTGTTCCGGTGGTCACCCCCTCAAAGACGCCAGACAGTATCTGCACCTCATCTGCTTCACGCCGCTGCGTGACAAACCGGCTCTGGCCAGGTTTGCGCCGGTCCATATAGGGCTGGATATCGGCCTCTGTCAGCGCCAGGCGCGGCGGCACACCATCCACCACACAGCCAATCGCTGGCCCGTGGCTTTCGCCGAAGCTGGTAAAGGAAAATAACTGGCCGAAGCTGTTGTCACCCATTGGATCAGACGACCGATATGTCCGGCGCGTCAACAGCCTTCATACCAACGATATGATAGCCGCAATCCACATGGTGGGTTTCCCCTGATACGCCAGACGACAGATCAGACAACAAATAAAGACCGGCCCCGCCCACATCTTCCAAGGTCACATTGCGCTTCAGAGGTGAGTTATATTCATTCCATTTCAGGATATATCTGAAATCGCCAATGCCGGAGGCGGCCAGCGTTTTCATTGGTCCGGCGGACAGCCCGTTCACGCGGATATTCTTGCCGCCTAAATCAACTGCCAGATAGCGCACAGACGCTTCCAGCGCGGCCTTGGCCACACCCATCACGTTATAATGCGGCATTACCCGTTCTGCGCCGTAATAGGTCATCGTTAACAAAGATCCGCCATCAGGCATCATTTCGGCAGCGCGTTTGGCCAACGCGGTAAAGGAATAGACAGAAATATCCATGGTCCGGCGGAAGTTCTCACGGCTGGTGTCCACATAGCCGCCCTTCAGCTCATCCTTGTCTGAATAGGCAATCGCATGGACCAGAAAATCCAGCTTTCCCCATTTTTCCTGCAATGTGTCAAACACCCCGTCAACAGAGGCTTCATCAGTCACATCACAGGGCAGGACAAGATCACTGCCAACAGACTGGGCCAGAGGCTCAACCCGTTTCTTCAAGGCATCGCCCTGGAAGGTAAAGGCCAGTTCTGCGCCTTGTGCGGCGGCGGCAGCGGCAATTCCCCAGCCGATAGAACGGTCATTGGCGACCCCCATAATGAGGCCCTTTTTACCCTGCATCAGTCCTGATGGTGGAACGGAAGTAACGGTCATGCGTATCCTCTGACTTTGTTGCTTGTTGTGCCAACGGCCACGGTCATCTGTACCGCGCTGACAATAACGCCTGACGCGGCCAGGTGGCGGTGTTCACAACAAGTAGCAAAAAACAGGGGGTAAATCCAGTATCATCACGTCAGCACAACACGGCATGCGCTGTGCGCTCTGGCTTAGTTCAGGGCGTAGCTGACCTTTTTATTCACCTCGACGCGCTCACCCACATTCATAGGCTTGCTTGAGTTCAGCGACAGAATCCGGCCGTCTGCCTCTACCTTGATACGGTAGCCGACAATTTTCTCAACCACTTCTTCATGCACCACGCGGTTGGTCTGACAGACTTCCTGCTGGCGATAGCCGACAATTGTCCCGGACTGGGCGCTTTGTTTTGCCCGCTCCCGGCCCAACAGCGCGCCGGCGACCGCGCCTGCGCTTCCGGCCCCGTTGCTGTCAGACAGTTTATTGCCAACAGCAGAACCGATAAGCCCGCCAATGATCATAGAGCCCAGCTCAGAGCTTTGCTCCCCCTCGCCATAAACAGGGACTTCTTCCATCTGGCAGATCCGCTCATCACGCGGGGTTTTGCGGGTGAAGCTGTTGGTCAGGGTTTCAACATTTGTGACTGTGCCGATGACGTTTTCATACCGTGTTTCGGCATGGACAGGACTGCTCATCACGCTGACGACGGTCAGGCCTGCTACCAGTGTTGCGTTAAGCTGATATCTCATTAATCATGTCCTTTCTGAACGACTAGAGGGCGCGAAGGCAACCGGGCATAAAAACTCTTCTCACTTCATCTCAAACTAAGTGATGCTGATATTAACCTTAGAGATTGATTTTGGCAATTTTAAGGCTAGTTTTGACAACAGCAAATACCCTGCTTGCCGCAACCCGCTTATCACAGGTGATATGTCATGACAGTCCTTGGTGCTGATAATTTGAATGCAGACCCGTTTGTGCTTTTTAAACAATGGTTTGAAGAGGCGCAGCAAACAGAGATAAATGACCCGGATGCGATCGCGCTGGCCTCTGTTGATGAGGCGGGTATGCCCTCTGTGCGGATGGTTCTCCTCAAAGAAATCCTGCCTGAAGGCTTTGTGTTTTACACCAATTACACCAGCCGGAAATCTGGCGAATTACTGGCCACCGGCAAGGCCGCTTTTGTGATGCATTGGAAGTCCCTGCGGCGCCAGATACGGGTGACAGGTTCAGTTGAACAGGTCCCGGGTGAACGCAGTGATGCCTATTTCCAGACCCGCTCACGCGGCAGCCGTATCGGGGCCTGGGCCTCAGAACAATCACAGCCCCTTAACACCCGCGCAGACCTGGCTGCGGCGGTGGAGCGTGTGGAAAACACCTATAAAGAGGAAGTGCCGCGCCCGCCGCATTGGGGCGGCTTTCTGATCCGGCCAGTGGAAATCGAATTCTGGGCCGATGGTGAATTCCGCCTGCATGACAGGTTCAGATTCACCAAAACTGCAGATGGTGTCTGGGCCGCGCAGCGCCTGTATCCTTAAAATCCTCCTCCTCATAAACCCGCTTATCTGTAAATCCCTCTATCCGTAAATTTTGGGGCAGAGGGGGTGTGGACCTGAATTGATCAAAAAAAGTCGGATGTGGGCAGGTTTTTTGCGGCCCCTGTTGCTATCCTCACAGCTTACCGAAAACAAAGATCAATTCCTTTGCTGCTTGAAAAGGGTGGATAAATGAAAAGTCATGCGCGGGTTGTTATTATTGGTGGCGGCGTTGTGGGCGTCAGTACCTTGTATCATCTGGCCAAAAAGGGCTGGACAGACTGTGTGCTTATTGAGCGCAAAGAGCTGACCTCTGGATCAACCTGGCATGCTGCTGGTCTGTTGCCGTTGTTCAACATGTCGTATTCGGTTGGCCAGATTCACAAATATTCAGTTGATCTGTATGGCCGCCTTGAAGAAGAAACCGGCCAGTATGCGGGCCTGTCGCGCGTTTCCAATATTCGCCTGGCGACTAATCAGGACCGGATGGATGAATATAAGCAATATGCCGGTGTGGCCGAAACCATCGGTGTTCAGGTGGATATGCTGACCCCTGATGAGGTGGTCGATATCTGGCCATTGGCGGTGAAAGACGGTCTCATCGGGGCTATTCGCCACCCGTGGGACGGCTATATCCAGCCTGCTGATTTGACCCAAGCTCTGGCCAAAGGGGCCCGCGAGAATGGTGGCGAGATTTACCGGAACACAGCTGTAACGGCTATTTCGCGGACCACATCAGGGGAATGGAAAATCACCACTGACAAGGGCGAGATAACCTGCGAGCATGTCGTTTCCGCAACAGGCAATTTTGCCCGCCGCACTGGCGAGATGGTCGGGTTGGATATTCCTGTTATCCCGGTTGAACATCAGTATATCGTCACTGAACCGCATCCGGCGATCAAGGAACGCCAGGCCAACGGTCTGCCTGAAATGGGGGTTCTGCGCGAATCTGACGGCTCTTGGTATATGCGAGAGGAAAATGGCGGTTTGCTGCTCGGCCCGTATGAGGTGGGCGCGCCGGTCTGTTATTTTGACGGCCCGGACGACAATTCAGAATATGAGCTGTTTCAGGAAGATCTGGAACGCCTGATGCCGCATATCGAATCGGCGATTGCCCGGGTGCCGGCCTTTGGTGAGGTGGGCGTGAAGAAAGTCTATAACGGGGCGATTGCCTACACCCCTGATGGCAGCCCGATTATCGGCCCGGCCTGGGATTTGCCGAATTTCTGGCTGAACGAAGGTCACAGCTTTGGGATTACAGCCGCTGGTGGGGCTGGCTGGCAGCTGGCGGAATGGATGGTCGATGGCGAGCCGACCATTGATATGATGGGGGTTGACCCGCGCCGGTTCGGCTCATACGCCACCAAAAGCTACGTAAAAGAAAAGAATGAGGAAGCCTATGCCAATGTCTTCACCGTTCATTATCCCGATGAAGAGCGGGAGGCCGCCCGCCCGTTGCGGACTGCCCCTTGTTATGACCGGCTGAAGGCGTTGGGGGCCGTTTTTGGCCATAAATTCGGCTGGGAGCGCGCAAACTGGTTTGCCCCTGAAGGGGTGACGGCACAAGATCATTGGTCATTCCGCCGCTCTGATTGGTTTGAACATGTTGGCGCAGAGGTTAAAAACGTCACCGAAAATTGCGGCCTGCTGGATATGTCGGCCTTTGCGAAATGCCGCATTGAAGGCCCGGGCGCAGAAGCGTTCTTAGAACATGTCATCGCCAACAAGCTGCCGCGGAAAACAGGCCGTCTTATTCTGGCCCATGCGCTGGCCCCGCGCGGCGGCGTGCATTCTGAATTTACCATTATGCGGGAATCCGAAGACAGCTTCTATATTGTGTCTGCCGGGGCGACCCAGCGTCTGGACCATGACTGGCTGAAAAAACACCTGCCCGATGATCGATCTGTGTCCTTTACCGATCTGACCAATTCGAAGGGTGTTCTGGTTCTGGCCGGGCCGAAGGCGCGCGATGTCTTGCAGAAGCTGACCAGAACAGATCTGTCTTCAGCCGCGTTCCCGTGGTTGTCAGCCAGACAGATTGATGTGCATCTGGCCCCGTCTATCGCCGCCCGGGTGAATTTCGTGGGCGAGCTGGGCTGGGAGCTGCATCACCCTATCGAATATCAGAACCATATCTTTGATGCGCTGATGGCGGCGGGGGCTGAATTTGGTCTGAAACCGTTTGGCATCCGGGCCATGGACGCGATGCGCCTGGAAAAATCCTACCGCATGGTCGGTACAGAGATGAGCATTGAATATGCCGCTCTTGAATCTGGTCTGGACAGGTTTGTTCAGCTGCAGAAGCCAGATTTTATCGGCCGTGCAGGGTTGCTGGCCTGGCAGGAAAAAGGCTTTGCCAACAGCTTTGTCACATTGGAAGTCAAAGGGACCACAGACCGGGATGTTATCGGCGGTAACCCGATTTACCGTGATGGTGAGCTGGTGGGCCGCGCGACATCTGGCGGCTATGGGTTCCGGCTTGAAAAATCGCTTGCCCTTGCCATGGTCTCACCAGACTGTT
>CBFHLG010000003.1:0-13446 GCA_965656625.1 Puniceispirillaceae bacterium (SeqCode) | reverse complement strand
GCGGCTGTTGGGACAGCTCTTGAAATTGACATTCTGGGTGACCGGTTCGCCGCAGAGATTATCGAAGAAAGCCCGTTTGATCCCGCTAATGAGCGTCTGCGCGGTTGATGCGTAAGGCGGCCTCATGCTGACAGATAAGGACGACAGATATGGATGATATCACACCAGAAAGAAAGAGCCGCAGAGGCGGGGGACGCGGGGCGCGCCGTGAAGCCAGAGGGGCGGCCCAGGCGGCCAGTTCGCCCTATCTTGTCAGGCATATCGAACCTGTCGATATCTTGAGCGAAGAGGCCTGCCAGCTTATCGAACACAACGCTGAAACCGTGCTGGAAGAAATCGGCATTGATTTCCGCGATGATCCTGAAGCCCTTCACATCCTGAAAGATAAGGGCTGTGATATTAAAGGGGAGCGGGTGCATTTCCCGCGTGGTCTGGCCCGTGAGCTGTGTAAAACAGCCCCGTCAGCCTTCACCCAGCACGCCCGCAACAGCGCAAGATCAGTTGAAATCGGCGGCAAGAACACGGTGTTTGCGCCGGTTTACGGCCCGCCTTTTGTGCGCGATTTGAATGGCGAGCGCCGGTATGCCGAAATTGAGGATTTCAATAATTTTGTAAAACTGATTTACATGCTGCCTGGTCTGCATCATTCAGGCGGTACGGTGTGTGAGCCGGTTGACCTGCCGGTGACCAAGCGGCATTTGGATATGGTCTATGCCCATCTTCGGTTCTCGGACAAGCCGTTCATGGGCTCTGTGACCGCGCCTGAACGTGCGCAAGACACCGTAAATATGGCGAAAATAATGTTCGGGGAAGATTTTGTCGGCCCTAACTGTGTGACGGTTTCGCTGATTAATGCCAATTCGCCGATGACCTGGGATGACACTATGCTTGGCGCGCTGAAGGTCTATGCCCGGGCCGGGCAGGGGACCATCATCTCGCCCTTTATTCTGGCTGGGGCGATGTCGCCTGTGTCTGTGGCCGGAACGCTCACTCAAATTCTGGCAGAAGCGATGAGCGGGATTGCCTTTACTCAGGCTGTCAACCCGGGCGCACCAGTGATTTTCGGCAGCTTTGCCAGTTCCATTTCCATGCAGACAGGTGCCCCGACTTTCGGTACGCCTGAACCGGCCAAAGTGCTCTATGGCTGTGCTAAGCTGGCCCGGCGTCTCGGTGTGCCGTTCCGGTCCGGGGGCTCATTGACCGGTGCCAAAACCGCCGATGCACAGGCCGCTTATGAATCAGCCCATACCCTCATGCCGACGGTTCTGGGCGGGGTGAATTTTGCGCTGCATTCTGCGGGCTGGATGGAAGGCGGGCTGGTCGCTGATTATGCCAAGCTTTTGCTTGATGCAGACCAGCTCACCATGATGGACAGCATGGTCAGCGGCATTGATGTGTCTGAAAATGGTCTGGCACTTGATGCGCTGCGGGAAGCAGGCCCGGGCCAGCATTTCCTTGGCTCCAGCCATACACAAGCCAACTTTGAAACCGCCTTCTGGCGCTCCTCCATGGCGGATAACACCACCTTTGAGCAATGGGACAGTGACGGGCGGATTGAATCCGAAGCCCGGGCCCGCAAAAAGGCTATTGATATGCTTGGCAGCTATGAAGCCCCGCCTATCGATCCTGGCATTGATGAAGCCCTTATCGCCTATATTGATAAGCGTAAGGACGAGCTGCCTGACAGCGAATATTAGAGGCGGTGGTGGGTCAAGCTGGATGCCGTCTGCTCACCTGACCTCATAGCCGAACTCAAGCGCGGCGTCTTTCAGCCAGGCTTCCACATAATCGGCAAAGCTGCGGCGGCAGACAAGCCGGATGATGTCATCAGCCTCACAAATCAGCGTCACCGCTGCCCGGTCCAGGCTGGACTGGGCACAATGGCCTGGCCGGAAGGCCGTGCTGTGCAGGTCAATCGCGCAGCCCTTCGCCAGAACCTCACGCACAAACGGGCCTTGCAGCTGATAGACAGACAGCGCATCAGAGATAACGGTCAGCGCAAAATGGCGGCCGGCCATCTGCGTGGTGAGCGTGCGGTGGAGCTCGCCGTCCTCGTGCTCTGCGCACATCAGCAAGGTTTCATCTGGGCCCAGCCAGACGGCGCGGCGCTCGCCGCTGGTGGTAAAGCTGTTGGGTTGGGCGGGTAGGCCTGTGCCAAAATACCGGCGCATAATCCCGGTGATATCTTCTCTGCAGCGCACATTCATCAGCCCTTGTGCCTGACAGGTGATCAGAAGCCGGTTTTCGGGCCGGCCATCCGGGTTTGGCATCTGATCAGGCCATGTTGCGGACTGGCGTTCCTGCGCGCTGTGCTTAATCTGCGCCATTTAACCGGTCTCCTTTTGGATCATAAAAGCTGGTCTCGGTAATCCGTGCCTTTATCGGCGGCTGGCCGTCCAGCATTGGGATATACACGGTCTCGCCCATCAGCTTATGCCCGCCTTTCAACAGCGCCATCGCAATTGAATGACCTAAGTTCGGGCTGAAGTAAGAAGAGCTCACATGTCCCAGCATCTGCAGTGGTGCAGGCTGGTGCGGGTCCAGAACCGCATGCGCCCCTTCCGGGATCACCTGATGGGGGTCTTCGGTCAGCAGGCCGACCAGTTGCTTGCGGTTGGGATCTGCCATTGAGGCCCGCGCCAGCGCGCGCTTACCGATAAAGTCATCCTTGGTTTTTGAGACAATCCAGCCCATCCCCAGATCAAGCGGTGTGACTGTGCCATCTGTTTCCTGGCCAACGATGATAAAGCCTTTTTCTGCACGCAGCACATGCATTGCTTCGGTGCCATAGGGGGTGAGGCCAAACGGTTCACCGGCCTTCATCAGGGTGGACCAGAGAGCGGCCCCGTAACGGGCGGGCACATTGATCTCGTAAGACAGCTCACCGGTGAAGGAAATCCGGAAGATACGCGCGGGCAGGCCGCTGATATGGCCGGCCTTCATCGACATGAACCCGAACCCGTCATCAGACAGGTCAATATCCACGCCGGCTGCTTCCAAAATATCCTTTGCCTTCGGGCCAGACAGGGTGGCGACTGCCCATTGTTCGGTAACAGACGTCAGGTAGACCTCCAGCTCAGGCCATTCGGTCTGCAGCCATTCTTCCAGCCAGTCCAGCACTCCGGCCGCCCCGCCGGTTGTTGTGGTCATATGGAAATGGTCTTCGGCCAGCCGGGTGGTAACCCCGTCATCCATCACCATGCCATCATCTTTACACATCAGCCCGTACCGGCATTTGCCAATCCCCAGCTTGAGCCAGCCATTGGTGTAAATCCGGTTCAGGAATTCAGCCGCATCAGGACCTTTGATATCTATCTTGCCCAAGGTTGAGGCATCCAACAGGCCGGCGTTGGTTCTGGCCGCCAGAACCTCGCGCTGGACCGCCTGTTCCATGTTCTCGCCCTCATTCGGGTAATACCAGGCGCGCATCCACTGGCCGACATGCTCAAATTTGGCCCCGGCCTGTCTGTGCCAGCTGTCCATTGGTGTGGTGCGGACCGGATCAAACAGCCCGCCGATAGCCCGGCCGGCGATCATCCCCATTGAGGTTGGTGTATAGGGCATGCGGAAGGTCGTTGTGCCCACCTCCGGGATGGCCTCACCTAACTGTTCAGCCAGTATCGCCAGCGCAGTGATGTTTGATGTTTTACCCTGATCAGTGGCCATGCCGGTTGTGGTGTAGCGTTTGACATGCTCAACCGAATGATAGCCTTCCCGGACCGCCAGTTTGATATCAGAGGCGGTCACATCGTTCTGAAAATCAACAAAAGCCTTGCCGCCTTTACCTTCACCTTCACCGTTTGGCAGTGACCAGACCGGCATCGGCGCGCGGTTGATGCGCGGCATGTTTACCACAGGCACATCCCCGCTATCATAGGCCGCGCCAACAGATTTGGCGGCACGGCCCGCGGCGGCAACAGCTTCTCTCAGTCCTTTTTGCAGATCAAAGCTGCCGTTACAGGCCCCGACAGAGGCTTCTGCCTCATGCACAGATGACGGGCGGAAACATAAGGTCTTCTCATCCCACATCAGCTTGCCGCGGGCTTGTGAATGCAGATGCACCACCGGGCTCAGCCCGCCTGACATCAGCACGCAATCACAATCGATATGGGCGGCATCACCGGCGACTTCGCTGGCCTCCTCATTTAACGCAGATACCTCAATACGCGCCACCTTCAGATGCCCGTGTGCAGCGGTAATGCCGTGTCCGGCCAGAACCTCAATACCAAGGTCTGTAGCGCGGCGCCTCAATGCCGGTGTGGGCTCAGCCCGGGTATCAACAATCGCCTTAATAAGACAGCCCGCGCTGTGCAGGGCAAAGGCTGTATGCCAGGCGGCATCATTGTTGGTCATGATAACCGCGCGCTTGCCCGGCAGCACGCCATATTCTGAGAGGTAGGTTTGCGCCGCAGAGGCCAGCATCACCCCGGGCAGATCATTGCCGGAAAACACCAGCGGGCGTTCAATCGCCCCGGTGGCCAGAATAACCTGATGGGCCCGAACCTTCCACATCCGCATCCGCGGCAGGTGGCCGGGCTTCTCGGCCAGGTGGTCTGTCACCCGTTCTGCCAGCGTCAGATAGTTATGATCGCCATAGCCAAACAGGGTGGTGCGCGCCAGCACAGTCACATTCTGCATCGCTTCAAGCCGGGCAAGGGTGTCTTTTACCCAGTCTTGTGCGGGCTGGCCGCCGATTTCAACATCACTCACACTGTTCAGCCAGCCGCCGAACCGGGGCCCGTCTTCTGCTATCAGCACGCGCTTGCCGCTTTTGGCGGCTTCCAGCGCGGCCATCAGCCCACATGCCCCGCCACCGGCCACGACAATTTCAAAATGGGCATGGCGTTTTTCATACCGGTCCGGGTCATTATGCTCAGACCCGACCTTGCCCAGGCCAGCGGCATGACGAATGACCGTCTCATAGCTCATCCAGAATGAGGCCGGCCACATGAAGGTCTTGTAATAAAACCCGGCTGGAAAGAAGCGCGACAGAAGCGAGTTGACCTCACCAATATCAAATTTCAAGCTGGGAAAGCGGTTCTGTGATCTGGCAACCAGCCCGTCAAAAAGCTCAACCTGTGTGGCGCGCAGGTTGGGCTCGACCCGCCCGCCCGTGCCGATTTGAACCAGCGCGTTGGCTTCTTCAGCCCCGGCCGCCATAATGCCGCGCGGGCGGTGATATTTAAACGATCGGCCCAGCAGGTGAACATTATTGGCCAGCAGGGCAGAGGCCAGCGTATCCCCGTCATAGCCGGTATAGCTTTTGCCATCAAAGGTAAAGCGGACAGGCTTTTCCCGGCGTATTGCGGTTCCGGTGCTGCAGCGCATATCTTGTGTGCGTGTTGACATCAGCGCGCCTCTCTGCCTTTTTTTGCCAGCTTGCCAGGCTGGGCAGCGGCCTCAGCGGCTGTGCCGCGTCGCCAGCTGGCCTTATAGGCCTGTTTTGCGGGTTTGCTTTTGGGCAGGCTGCCCATGGCGTAGGTTTCAATAATCTGGTGGCTGACTGTGTCGCGGGCCACATTGAACCAGCGCCGACAGCCGCCGGCATGACGCCAGCGTTCTAAGAACAGCCCCTTGGGATTGTCCCGCAGGAACAGGTAATCGGCAAACGCGCGGTCGCTGATGTTATGTGCTGCCAGCGGGCGGGCAATATGGGCCTCACCGCCGCAGCTGAATTCTGCTTCATCTCTTGGCCCGCAATAGGGGCAGTCCAGCACTAGCATCTTATCTGTGTTCTTCCTGTCGTCTTCACTTTATCCTTAATGGGCAACACCGGCCGCACCATGCTCGTCAATCAGGAAGCCGGTTTCAAACCGCTTCAGCGCATAAGGCGCGGCAATGGCGTTCGGGCGGTCCTGGGCAATCAGATCGGCAAACACATGGCCTGACCCCGGGGTGGCTTTAAACCCGCCGGTGCCCCAGCCGCAATTGAAATACAAGCCCTCAATATCTGTCTTAGAGATAATCGGTGAGGCATCAGGACAGGTATCCACAATGCCGCCCCAATGCCGCAGCATGCGCAAGCGCGACAGCACCGGAAACAGCTCTACCGCTGCTTCTATCATATGTTCTGGGACCGGGAATGAGCCGCGCTGAGCATAGGAGTTATATTTATCTACACCAGCGCCCAACACCATCTCGCCCTTGTCAGACTGGCTGATATACATATGCACAGCGTTTGACATAATCACCGTATCCAGTATCGGCTTTATCGGTTCGGAGACCAGCGCCTGCAACGGCCGGCTGGCCAGCGGCAGACGCACGCCTGCCATATCCGCCAGCACAGAGGAATGACCAGCCACAACACAGCCCACCTTGCGGGTTTTGATAACCCCTTTTGTGGTCTCAATGCCGGTGATGCGCCGGCCACTGCGCTTCAGGCCGGTGACCTCGCAATTCTGGATGATGTCGACACCCAAATCATCTGCTGCCCGGGCATAGCCCCAGGCCACCGCGTCATGACGGGCGGTTCCGCCCCGCTTCTGCAGGAATCCGCCCATAACCGGATAACGGATGGTGGGGTCCATATTCATAATCGGAACGAATTTTTTGATCTCCTCAGGGCTGAGGATATCCGAATCGATACCGTTCAGGCGGATGGCATGTACCCGCCGTGACATTTCTTTCAGCTCATGTTCGGAATGCGCGATGGTCAGCACGCCGCGCTGGGAAAACATGATGTTGAAATTCAAATCCTGCGCCAGCCCTTCCCACAGCTTTAAGGCATGTTCATAAATAGAGGCTGATTCATCCCACAGATAGTTGGATCTGATAATGGTGGTGTTACGGCCTGTATTGCCGCCGCCCAGCCAGCCTTTTTCGATAACCGCGATATTGGTCATGCCATGCACTGACGCCAGATAATACGCGGTGGCCAGGCCGTGGCCGCCGCCGCCGATAATCACCGCGTCATATTCGCTCTTCGGTTCGGCATGCCGCCAGGCCTGCTGCCAGCCGGTATGATAACGGGCGGCCTGCCGCGCCAGTGAAAACACAGAATAGCGTTTGGCCTTGTCTTTCAGCCCGCCAATGCCGCGATCCAGTTCTGCTCCAGCCATAATTAACTGCCCTTCTTGATGGTCTGGTGAAACCTGTTTGCCCAAGATTAAGAAAAAACACAGCCCACGTCCAAAAAATCCAGTCCTAAAGTTGCTCAGATGATGAAAAAAACCTGTCTTCTGGACGACTTGCCCTTGTGCTTGGTCGACATATCCTCATTGCTCACCTATCATATCCTCTGGCGACGGATTTTCAGCAGAAAAGGACGGGGCATGGCAATCATCAACCGTGTGGCAGAATTTCATGAGGACATGACAGCATGGCGGCGCAGTCTGCACATGCATCCGGAGACCTGCTATGAGGAAGTCTGGACCTCTGAGTTTATCGCTGGCAGGCTGGCTGAATTTGGCATTGAAACTGTGCGGGGCCTGGCCGGAACAGGAGTTGTCGGCATTTTAAAAGGCAAGACAGATTCCGGACGCGCTATCGGTCTGCGGGCAGATATGGACGGTTTGCCTATGCCAGAGGCAAACGAGTTTGAGCATAAATCCACAACCGCAGGCCGGATGCATGCTTGTGGGCATGACGGCCATATGACGATGCTGTTGGGCGCGGCGCGCTATCTGGCCGAAACCCGCAATTTTGATGGCACGGTCTATTTCATTTTCCAGCCTGCTGAAGAAGGCGGCGCGGGCGCGGCCAAGATGATGGAAGAAGGGCTGTTTTCGCAGTTTCAGATGGAAACGGTCTGGGGCATGCATAACTGGCCAGGCTTACCGGCTGGTGAAATCGCTGTCTCTGACGGGGCTTGCATGGCCAGTGCAGATCATTTTGAAATGACGGTAGCTGGCCGCGGGGGTCATGCCGCGATGCCGCATCAGGCCGCCGATCCGGTGGTGGCCTCAGCGGCGATTGTCCAGTCCTTGCAAATGCTGGTTTCGCGCCAGACCAACCCGGTTGATGCCGCGGTAATGTCGATCACCATGATCCATGGCGGCAGCGCGTTTAATGTGATCCCTGATGAGGTGAAACTATCCGGGACCGCGCGCGCCTTCCGGCCGGAAACACGGGCCCGGCTTGAACAGTCCCTGCGTGAGGTATCTGCCCTGACCGCCACGGCCTATGGCTGTTCGGTTGAGATTGACTGGCGGGTGGGGTATCCGCCAACGGTCAACCACAAGACAGAGGCGGGCCGCGCTGCAGAGGTGGCGCGCCGTGTGGTTGGCGAGGGGCGTGTGCATCTGAACCCGGACCCGTCCATGGGGGCAGAAGATTTTGCGTTCATGCTGGAAGAAAAGCCAGGCGCTTATATCTGGTTGGGCGCGGGGGAAGCGCAGCCCGGAAAGATGCTGCATAACACAGGCTATGATTTTAATGATGAGATTCTGCCTGTGGGCACCAGCTATTGGGCCGCTTTGGTGGAAAGTGAGTTGGCCCAGAAATAGGTGGCCAGATATAACGAGTGTAGATGTAAAGAGTGTAGACGTAACGAGTGTAGATGTAACGCGTGAAACCCGAATCGGCCTGACAAGACAAGGCCTGACGAAAGGGGCGGCTATGCCCATTCAGACACCACCTAAACAACGCAAACACGGGACCGGTTTTGCGGTTCTGTTCGCCCTGACCAGCCTGACTGTAATCGCCGGGGCCAGCTATGTGGTCTGGCGGCAGATGGGCCAGATTGACCTGGGCCTGCATGGCTGGATTGCCCTTATCGCCGGGTCTGTCGGTATGGTTGTTCTGGGCGGCGGGCTGATGGCGTTAAGCTTTTATTCCTCACGCTCCGGCCATGATGAGGCGGCGTGGCAGGACCCGGATGACGACCTGAACTGACCGGGCTCAGCTGCGCCATATTCTGCGGCCTGTTTTTATCCCATTTTCTTTCACGATATCAGCGCCTTGTTTAAACATATGATGTTTAGACTGGTTGATGTTCGATGTTTTGCACTTGACAATGTTCCTGCTTTGTTCTATACTGATCAGCCTTTCTCAGAACCGTGATTCGGGTTCAAAAATGTGAAAAAGGGAAACGCTATCGTTTGTGTGAAGGCTGTAGGGTATGCAGACATCATGGATTACATCTTCTGGGGGGACATCCTCTCCTTCAGGCGCGCCGGTACAAGGAGGATCGGGCGGCCCGGAACACTTTAAACAACCAGAACAACCAGGACAAAAAGCGCACCGGTTTGCTGAGCTGAAAACACAAGTGAAGCAGGCGGATACGGCGCGGTCATTTCCGGCTCTGCCGTTGGGGGTGGAGGGGTTTGATACAGCCTTGTCAGGCGGTTTGCGGTTTGGTCATGTCCATCTTATGACAGGGCGGCCGTTTGATGGCGCGGCCACCGGATTTGTGCTGGCTCTGCTGCGGGTGATGATGGAACAGGATAAAACAGCTCCTGTGGTCTGGTGCAGCCCGTATCACGCCGGTCAGGCGGGGCATGTTCTGGCTTCTGCGCTACCGGCTCTGGGGCTTTCGCCATCGCGGTTTATTTTTGTGCATGACCAGCATCCCAAACGTCTGATGGGGGCTTTTGAAGAAGTTCTGCAGACCAGGGGGATTCTGGCGGCGGTTGGTGAATATGGCCTGTTTGCCCGGAACGGGGCGGCCTGGCAACGTTGGGCCCGGCGTACCCGTCTGGCGGCACAGACCGGCGGCGGTATGGGGCTCTTGCTGGGTTCACCTGCGGCTGTCTCTGGGTTTGAAACAGGCTGGCATATCACCGCGGCCCCGGCGCAGATGTCAGCAGGCGAATCGAGAGGTATATCTTCTGCTGAGCCAGACTGGCGGCCCTGCTGGGCGGTTCAGCTTGACTATACCCGGCAGGGGACATCATATGCTGACCGGTTGCGTTATGACTGTCTGAACGGCCGTCTGCACCCCTTCAAAAGGGCGCCGGATCACATCAGGCCCGCTTCTGGTGTGTATCTGCCGGCCCCTCTGTCTGCTTAGGATAAGGGGAGGGGTGTCATGTCTGCTTTTGGGTCTGGTTCTGGTGGGCGGCAGATAATTTATCTGCATTTGCCGTGCCTGCCGGTTCGGCGTATGGCCCGGCTGAACGGCTGGCCGGATCAGCACAAAGCCGCTCTTTATCAGCGCGATAAAGGGGGGGACAGGCTGGTTTATCTGTCGGCGGAGGCGAAGGCTGCAGGCCTGCAGACCGGGATGGCGGTGGCGGATGCCCGGGCCCGTTATCCGGAAAGTCTGCTGGCCCCGGCTGACCCTGATGGTGACCGGGCTGTGCTGACGGCTCTGGCGCGGTGGGCGTTTCGCTACAGCCCTGTTGTGGGGTGTGATCATGACGGTCTCGGCCTCTGGATTGAGGCGACCGGGGCCAGCCACCTGTTTGGCGGTCTTGAGGCGATGTGTGCTGACATACATTGCCAGCTCAGCCAGACCGGATTGACCGTACAGCTGGCCACAGCGCCAACTTTTGCGGCGGCCTGGGCGTTGGCGCACTATCATTCGGCGGTATCTGCCGAACAGGTTCATGCGCCTGTTCGGCGCGCCCAGATGCTGGCGTTTTTAGCTGAGCTGCCGCTGGCGGCTATGCGTCTGGACACCAGCCTGCTGCTGGCGCTCAGCCGGGCGGGGTTACGCCAGATAGGCCATCTTTATCCGCTTGGCCGGGCAGACCTTACCGCCCGGTTCGGACCAGAGATGGTGTTGCGCTATGCCCAGCTTTTCGGTGACCAGCCGGAAAGCCCGGTTCCTGTTCAGCCGCTTCAACCTGTGCGGGTTACCAAGGTTTGGCCGGAACCTGTTATCGGTTATGAGGCGTTATGCGGCATGGTCAGCCAGTTGAGCGATGATATCGCCGGCCAGCTGGTACAGGCAGAACAAGCGGCCCGGTCGTTTGAGCTGGGCTGGCAGCGCAGCGATGGCCAGATTGGGCGGCTGTTTTTCCGTCTGTCCCGACCTGGCCGGCGCAAACAGACTCTGCGGCGTCTGCTGGCCGGGGCGGCGGAAAAGATTGATGCTGAATTTGGGGTTGATTATAGCTGGATACAGGCGCACGGGCTGACCACCGATATCCCTGTAACCGCTTTGCTGGGGACTGATGAAGACAGCATGAAGGCCGGCCAGGTCAGCGATCTTATCGATATTCTGGCGGCCAGGCTGGGCCCGGATAAGGTCCAGCGTGTTATCAGCCAGCCGGACTGGCAAATCGCCGCCAGCCAGGCTTATCTGCCGGTTGCGGATGTGACGGAAAAGGCGGGCTGTTGGCCGATGCCGGTTCTGGCCGGTCTGTCTGCCCCGCGTCCGGTACGCCTGCTGGACCATCCTGAACCGGTGAAGGTTGTGGCGATGATGCCTGATCACCCGCCGGCAATGATCCGCTGGCGTCATCATAACTGGACTGTGCTGCGGGCAACCGGGCCTGAACGGGTGGGGCCGCGCTGGTGGGATCATAAATCGGCCACTGCCTTGTCCCGTGATTATTACCGGGTTGAGGTGGAAGATGGCCGGCGGCTGTGGCTCTGCCGCGAAGGGCTTGTTGAACGTGGTGATGAGGTTAACTGGTTTGTGCATGGGGTGTTCAGCTGATGGCCGGCGCGGGTGGTTACATGCCAAAAGCTGTGCTGGGCTGCCAGACCAATTTCAGCTTTCTGTCCGGGGCCTCTCATCCAGAAGAGCTTATCGGCCAGGCTGATCAGCTTGGCTGGCAGGCGGTAGGCGTTTCAGACAGGTTCAGCTGTGGCGGGCTGGTCCGGGCGCATATGGCGATAAAAGACAGAGCGGCCGGGGCTTCATCTTCTGGCTCTTCTATCAGCCAGCTTATCTGCGGGGTGAGCGTTACGCTTCGCGATGGCGGTGATATTCTGTGCTATGCCCGCAGTCTGGATGGTTACCACAGCCTGTGCCAGTGGCTGAGCGCGGCGATGATGCGATCCGGCCATGATAACCGCGCATGGCCGGATATGCACAGCAGTGATCTGGGGCGGCTGTCATCTGATGTGATGGTAATCACGTTGCCGCCGGTTCTGGCGGATACAGATTACCGTGAACAGGCCCGGACCATAGCCTTGTTTACGCCGGGGGATGTGTATGTCGGCGGCTATCTGATGCGCGATGGCTGTGATGAAGAACGGCTTTACCGTCTCAGCCATGAGGCCGCGGCAGATGATCTGGGCTTTGTGGCGCTTGGCCATGTGCTGTATCATCGCCCAGAGCGGCGGCCATTGGCTGATGTGCTTAGCTGTATCCGGCATAAAACCACCTTGCCTGAGGCGGGCTGGTTGCTATCGCGTAACGCAGAACGTCATCTTCTGTCTCCGGCTGAGATGGCGCGCCGCTGGCAGGGATGCGAAGAGGCGCTGAGGCTTGCAGATGCTATCGCGGATTCGTGCCAGTTCAGCCTTGATGATCTGCGTTATGACTATCCTGCGCATGAGGGCCGGTCTGGCCGCACAGCGATTGATGAGCTGGCCTGGCAGACCCATGAAGGCAGCAAAAAGCGGTATCCGGATGGCGTGCCGGATAAGGTCAAAGCCTATCTGGACAAAGAACTGGCCCTGGTCCGCAAGATGGATTATGCGCCGTTTTTCCTGACTGTGTTTGATATTGTCCGGTTTGCCCGTAGCCGCAATATTCTTTGTCAGGGGCGCGGCTCAGCCGCCAATTCGGCCATCTGTTATTGTCTGTTCATCACTTCTGTTGATCCGGCCAGATCAGATCCTCTGTTTGAACGGTTTGTCAGCGAAGCCCGCAATGAGCCGCCGGATATTGATGTGGATTTTGAACATAACCGGCGTGAAGAGGTGATCCAGTATATCTATCACCGTTACGGTCGGCATCGGGCCGGGCTGGCTTCATCTGTGATCACCTATAAAGGGCGCAGCGCGTTTGTTGAGGTGGCCAAGGCTTTTGGCCTCAGCCGGGATGTCCAGCGGGCTTTGTCTGGCCAGGTCTGGGGCCGTAAGAATAGCGGTCTCAGTTCTGAATCCCTGCGCGCTGTGGGGCTGGATGTGCAGGACCCGACCTTGCAGATGGTGGTTAAGCTGTCCCGCCAGATTCAGGGGTTTCCGCGGCATCTCTCTCAGCATGTCGGTGGCTTTGTGATTGTCCAGGACCGGTTGGATAAATTATGCGTGGTCCGTCCGGCTGCGATGCAGGGGCGCAGTATTATTGAATGGGATAAGGATGATCTGGACGCGCTGGGGCTGCTGAAAATTGATGTGCTGGCCCTTGGTATGCTCAGTTGTCTTGCCGGGGCATTTATGTTGATGCGCCAGCATTATCATACCACGCTGACGCTGGCGACCATTCCGCCGGAAGACAAGATGACTTATGACATGCTGTGTCGCGGCGAATCTGTTGGTGTGTTTCAGGTTGAATCGCGCGCCCAGATGGCGATGTTGCCGCGTCTTCAGCCACGTTGTTTTCATGATCTGATTGTCCAGGTGGCGATTGTCCGCCCGGGCCCCATTCAGGGTGATATGGTGCAT
>CBFHLG010000002.1:117853-153542 GCA_965656625.1 Puniceispirillaceae bacterium (SeqCode) | reverse complement strand
GCTCCAGCTTTCCGAATTTGCCCCTGGTGTCTCATCTGTGATTTTGAGCTCACCTGAAGCAACTTCGATCTTATAACTGTTTGTTGGCGCTGCCGCTTCCAATGCTGCGGCCAGATCAGCAAGCGTATAGCTTCCGGCCGTTACACCCGCAGGAAGGGTTACTTCGATATCAGAAGTGCCGTTGCTGAATTTAAAATTATCTCCGCTTACGGCCGCGCTTAGCGCATCTCCTAATGTACCTGCTCCTGTGCCGGGGGCATAGTAATCCACCCGGGCTACATTGCCTGTTGCGGTAATCCGCATTTGGTTGTCTTCACCTGTTTTGCTGACTAGCGTCATGGCGTAGTTATTATCGGCCAGCCTGATAATATTGGCGGTTACGCCTATATCTTCATCATTGATGGCGGATGCCAGGTCAGCGAGTGTGTTTGACGGCGGGTTGAGGGAGATGTTGGTGGTGGTGTTTCCTGCGCGAGCTGTAAAGGTCTGTGCAGGCGGCGGAGACGGGTTGGCGGCCCAGGTGCCAAAATCAAAGGCGAGGTTATCTGAGGCTAAAACCTGAGATGCAGATGCAAAACCCTGAAAAGATACTGTATGCGAGGTGGCCAGTTGGCTCACTTCCATCTTGTGCGAGAAAGGCTGAACTGCAATTTTGCCATTATCTTCAATAGAGATAATTTTATTGTCAGTTGAGGATACCGCTAGCCCTGTATTTCCGGCCAGAAGATCAAGATTATTATCGAAGGTTTTTACATCGCTTTTGACTTCACCAAGAGAGGAGATTGATACAGTCTTCTCTTCGATTTTCTCGTTCAAGAAGGTTTCGCGCGGCACGCGCTCAGCATCGACAATAGCGTCGACGATTTGTGTGACGTTCAAACCACTTCCCACATTGAGAGCACTGAGATAATCGACAGCCATGTCTTCCTACCAGGTTTTCCTAATTAGTTACCACGGACAATATTGTTAACCGAAGATGCAAAAAACATACCAAATTCATACCCTATGCAAGGTGTAAGCTAAACGGTCAGTTTGTGTAGCTTGTTATCATCTTTGCTTGCAGATTTTACTCTTCCTGAATTTTTGATAGTATCAAATTAGATAAAGCTAATAATTTTTAGTGACAAATGCGAATAATAACTGGTAGCTCAAATTTTGCAGGGTCAATTGGCTTGACGATCGTCAGCTCTCTGTTCATCGGGGCTATCATCGCTGTGCTAGCCAATTGGTTTGTTAAGGGAATCAATCTGCTGTTTGGTTTTCATCAGACGCTATTGTCTGATGGTGGGTTGGGGTCCGCCTGGTTTCTTCAGTTCTGCATCAACAGCTGTGTTCTGGGTTTAGCGCTGGTTGTTGTGACAAGGATCAAATCCCTGCTTAGGGGCGAAGGCTGGCAGGGTCCAGCAGATATCATTCTGGCCAGCCATAACGCCCATCATGCTGTGGGCCTCAAACAGGGGATTCTATCCAGTATCGCCAGTTTTTTGTCTCTGTCTTCCGGGGCATCACTCGGCCAATATGGCCCGATTGTTCATCTGGGTGGTCTGGTTGGCAGCTGGTCCCGTCAGAACCGGTTTGCTCCGAAATGGGGAGCGGATATCTGGCTGGGCTGTGGTGTGGCGGCGGCCATTTCTGCAGCTTTTCATGCGCCCATAGCCGGGATCATCTTTGCCCATGAAGCTATCTTAAGGCATTTCTCAGCAAGAGCAGCTGCCCCGATTTCCATTTCTGCGATTTCAGCGTCGGCGTTTTCAGTTTGGCTGTTTGGCGGCGGTCGCATCTTGGCGATGTCCGCTGTTCCAGAAGATATTCTGCCTCATCTGCCTACCTTGCTTCTGGCAGGAATTGTGTTTGCACTGGTAGCGATTCTGATAATGAAGATGAATTTCTGGTTTATCGCCCGCCAGAACAAGCTTAGCTCTTTGCCGCGAGGCACAATTGTGGTTGTTATGCTGGCACTTCTGGGAACGTTTTTGCCTGAGGTTCTGGGTTTGGGCTTGGATACACTGAAACATATCATTAATCAGGACTTTGTCCTGATGACTGTTTTGCTGTTGTTTTGCTTCAAGTTTGTTGCGTTGTTGTTATCTGTTTATGGCGGGTTTGTGGGAGGATATTTTTCTCCGGCCCTATATTTGGGTGCGGCTGCTGGCAGCCTGTTGAACGGGCTTTATTCAGCCATCGGCATTGGCCTGTCTGGCCCGCTTCTGATTGTAAGCGGTATGGCAGCGGTATCGGCTTGTGTTATTGGCGCGCCTATTGCGGTTGTTGTTCTGGTTCTGGAACTTACAATGTCCTATAATTTTGCTGTCGGGGCCATGATTTGTGTTGTCACAGCAAGCTTTATCGCGCATTTGGCCTATGGCCATTCTTTGTTTGATAAACAGCTGCATAACCGGAATATCGACTTGTCTGTGGGCCGAGTGGCGTTAAGCCTGTCTGCTCAAAATTTGAGCGAGATCATGCATGGCGACTTTGTTACCTCTGCCCCGGATTGTTCGGTCAGACAGGCTCTTGACTGTCTGCAGAGCAAGCAGAAATCTGAACTCTATCTTGTTGATAAAGAACAGAAATTTATTGGTAAGATTTTAGGCACCAAACTTGATGCCCGAGTATCTGCCCCGGCTTATAGCTTCATTGACGAGGATGTATTGGTCTTTAAGCCTGATCTGTCTTTGTTGGTCGCTATAGAGAAGGCCTCAAATTTTGTGGGAGAGAGCATCCCTGTCATCAACTCAGACGGCGTTCTGGTTGGTGTGGTGACGGAAGCTGACCTATTTGCCTCGTTTTTGCAGACACAAAAAAGCATCACAGCCATCGAACATGGCTAGGCTGTTCAGGCCAGAAGATCAACCTGATTGCGAAAGCGCGGCGCTTCAGAGAACATGTTTGAAATCCGCTCTGCTTTCAGAGCCGACTGGTTCTGCATGTAGACCGGAGCTGAAGCTGCGCGAGCAGCAAGAAAGCTTTCAGTGACCACAGTGGACGGGGCCTGTCTTGCTGAACGGATTTGGCTGAGCTGCATACCAGACATCGATGCCGAAATATGTGGGGTAGATATTAAAGCTTCTACACCTAGTGACGTTTGTCTATCTGTTGGCACACCACTTGCAGTGACAACAGAGGTTGCTGTTGGCGACGAGCTGTTCGGCTGAGAGTCGATCGACCTTGTCAGCCTTGTAACAGGCGTATCTTGAACCATGGGTAACGTCATAACCAAATTGTAACAACGTCAGTGTCTGAATTCAAGTTTTGGTCTCGAAGGTGAAATTATGAATTACGGGAAGATTACAAAAGCCTATAAAACCGCCGAAAAGCAGGCGATTCAGGAGACAGACGATCCACATCTCATTATTCTGACTATGTTTAATGAGCTACTGAAATCAATGAATTTATTTGCTGATAACGCTGACCTGAAGGCTGGTGGAGAGCTTGAGGTAAAATCAAAGCATTTCGCAAGATCACTCTCGATTATATATGCCCTGCAAAGCAGCATCGATTTTGAAAAAGGCGGCGATATAGCTAATAATCTGTTCCAGCTCTATGAATTTGCCCGCCAGCAGCTGTTGGCTGATCTGAAAGAAGGTAAGGCTAAAGGTACCATTGATGCGATAAAATTCATCTCTGAGATCCGTGATTCATGGGAAGAAATGGGTAAGCAGAATGCTGGACATGGCTGAAATCAGAGGTCAATTCTCTGAGCTCAACGGCCATATTGCGACCGCGATTTCCAATAAAGATTTTAATCGTGCTGTAACTCTTGACCGGGCTCGCCAGGATATTTTGCGCGATCTGTGTCTGATGGATATGTCAGGTATTGATGAGAGCTTCTTCGCCTTTATCGAGCAATGTGCCAAAGATAATGCAAAGCTGATCGAAACAATCGAAAAGGGGATGGAAGAGATGACCTTCCGTCAGAGCCGTACCCGTAAGGCCCAGGCTGCTTACAGCCATTAAGGGCGGGTTTGTGCTCGACCACCTTAGTCTGCAGGGCTCTGGCTGACCGGCTTTTCGATCATAAATTTCTTCATTTTTTCGATTAACGTGGTCCGGCGCAGTTTTAGACAGTCTGCGGCAGCTGAAATCATGCCATCTGATTTTTGCAAGGCGGCTTCGATCAGCACGATTTCCACATCCTGAAGATGACGGCGCAAGTCAATATTATCAAAAAATGAGAACCAATCTTGATAATGCGACGGGTGGGGCAGGGGCATGTCGCCCGCCTCAGACGCCTTGTCAGTCTCATGAATTACTGGGTCCAGATCAGAGGTGATTGCCCATAAGGCATCTTGTTCTTCAACTGGGTCAGGAACCTTGATCCTCAACAGATTATTTTTCACATCTGCCTGTTCAATCTGGCGTCCTGGAAACAAAAGACAGGCCCGCTCCAGAACATTGCGTAATTCGCGTACATTCCCTGGCCAGGGATAGCGCATCATCTCGGCAAACGCCCCTTCGGTAAAGATTGGCAGGGCGCCCTTGTCAGTTGTGCGGCCGTTATTCATCATCGCCTCAATCAGGGCCGGGATATCCACGGCGCGTCCGGCCAGAGCAGGAATCGTCACGGGGAACACATTGATCCGGTAAAACAAATCTGCCCTGAATTTACCAGCATCGATATCAGCTTCAATATTCTGGTGCGTGGCACAGACCAGCCGGAAATCAACCTCTACATCTGTGCCGCCACCGACACGCTGAATGGTTCGGTTCTCCAGGGCCCGCAACAGCTTCGCCTGCAGGGCCAGCGGCATATCCCCAATTTCATCCAGAAATAAAGTGCCGCCAGACGCCATTTCGAACCGGCCTGCCCGGGTCTTATCTGCACCTGTGAAGGCGCCCTTTTCATGGCCGAACAGCTCGCTTTCCAGCAATTCAGACGGAATCGCCGAACAGTTCACTGAGATCAGCTTACCCTTTCGCCCGGATAATTTATGTATTGCGCGGGCCGCCAGCTCTTTGCCGGTTCCTGTTTCACCTTGGACAAGAATGGTGGATGTTGACGGGGCCGCTAATTCAATCAGCCGCTTCAGTTCCCGCATCGGCGCGGACTGCCCAACCAGAAGTTCATCAAGTCCGCTCATCAGCCCCCGGGCCTCTTCACCTGCGGGTCTACCATCATCGGTAAACCAAAAGAGAGTCAAAATTCCGTCTCTAATACTAAAGTCTCATTTAGAAATGTCAAAAAAATGAATGAAAAAGTATAAATCTAAATTAGGGATAAAAAACAATATGTTAAATAATTTTTAAAAAAAAATTCAAAATTGGCCCGCTTTTTGCCTGTCTTCGGTAGCACATATTTCGGGAGTAAAAACTGTGGCAACGATAGTAATTGAAAAAACTGACCTTGTTGGTGCCGACCAATTGGCGACCTTTCTGGATTGTCGCATGGCACAGGTTATTTGGCATGACGCGTCTGCTGTAACTGGTCAGGTCGACGCTTTTGTCTGCAGCTGCAGCTTTGCTGATAAATCTGGCGGCGTATCATCAGTTGTTGATATCGCAAAGGGCCTCAAAGCAGGGCGGGTGCTGATTATCGGCCAGGATCAGGGTGAAGCGTTTTCGGTTACCACCGAAATGCGGGGTAACCTTGTTCATCTGAATATGGCAGCGGCAGATATGACGGCCGAAGCGCTGAGCGCGGATTGCCCGTCAAACTATTCTCTGCAAATGGCCGTTACACTTCTTCTGAACAGTGAATATGTTGCGGTTGCGGATCGGAAAAGCCTAGAGCTTATGGCCCTGGCCCGCCGCGTTGGCAAAACAGATGTGACTGTCTTTATCAATGGGCCAACCGGAACAGGCAAAGAAGTTCTGGCCCGCTTTATCCATAACCAGTCCGGCCGCCGCGACGCTCCGTTTGTGGCGGTGAACTGTGCAGCGATACCGGAAAACATGCTGGAAGCAATTTTATTCGGCCATGAAAAAGGCGCCTTTACCGGCGCGTCAACAGCTAATAAGGGGATTTTCCGTGCGGCTGATGGCGGAACCTTGCTGCTTGATGAAATTTCGGAAATGCCGCTTGGTCTGCAGGCCAAATTGCTGCGGGCCCTACAGGAAAAGAAAGTCACCCCTCTAGGCAGCCAGAGAGAGGTTGATGTTGATGTGCGTGTGCTTGCCACGACCAACCGGAACATGATCGCTGAGGTGCGTGAAGGCCGCTTCCGGGAAGATTTGTTTTACCGTCTGAACGTGTTTCCGCTGACGACCCGCAATCTGCATGAACGCAAAGATGACATTATCGCCATCAGTACAATTTTGCTGAACCGCCATTGTGCGGATACCGCCAGCCTGCCGGCCCTGCATGCCAGCGCTGCCGATACGCTGATGGCCTATAATTGGCCGGGCAATGTGCGCGAACTGGAAAATGTGCTGCAGCGGGCGCTGGTCCTGTGTGTGGATAACCAGATCACGGCTGAGGATATTATGGTTGACGGCGTTGTTGACAGCCAGTTGTCCGGGCGCAGCCTCGCCCAGGCCGAACAGCCGCCTGAGCTGCGGATTTAACCGGACCTTAAGCAGAAGAGCAGGACAGAGCCATGATCGATAAAGTTTCTATGATGTCGACCCGCGTTCCTTACATGAACACTGAGGCCAAATCCAATCTGGCAACCGGCCTGGCAAACCAGCCGACCCAAGCCTCTTTGCGGACCCAACTGCTGGAAAAAGCGGATAAAAGCTTTACCCCTGACCGGGTGCAGACCAACTTTCCCGGGCGGATGGTCGATGCGCTGAATTCGGTGGCAGATGCCCAGAACGAAGCGGCCCGGATCACACGGGATTACGAATTGGGCCGTGAACAGGACCTGTCCAAGGTGATGATCAATCAGCAGGTCTCCTCATTGGGATTCCAGCTGACCTTGAACATTCGGAACAAGGTCATGACCGCTTATAAAGATATTATGAATATGCCGGTCTGACGTCTTTTGACGTGACCGCTTTTTAGCTGAAGTGTGGAGAAACAGAGATGGCCGATCTTGCAGCAAGCAGACCCACAGATATAACCGGTGAGCGCACCGGCCTCCTGCCCAAAGCCGGAGATATGCTGACCCAGTTCCGGGCAGTGTCTGAACAGCCCGCATTCCGCCGCGCGCTGCCGACCATTGTGGCGGTGGTGGTCACGCTGGTCGGGCTGGTGGCCTATTTTCTGATGCAACAGCCCTCTCGCACCACCTTATATGCCTCACTGCCGGAAACCGAAAAATCACGGGTTTTGGATGCGCTGAAAAATGCTGGTGTGGACGTGGTTCTTGATCCGACCACGGGCGATGTGATGGTACCGGCCTCTGCCTATCATTCCTCACGGATTATGCTGGCCGCCCAGGGCCTGCCAACAGTTGTGCCCACCGGCTATGAAAATCTGGACTCCATCCAGATGGGCTCCAGCCGTTCGGTGGAATCGATGCGTCTGAAACAGGCCCAGGAATTGGAACTGGCCCGATCGGTCGCTGAAATTGAACATGTTCTGTCCGCCCGGGTTCATCTGGCGTTGCCGGAACGTGAAGTGTTTATCCGCCAGGAAGCCCAGCCGACTGCCTCTGTATTTGTGCAGTTGGCCAAAGGCCGCATTTTGGGCCGCTCCCAGGTTGAAGCGATTATTCATCTGGTGTCCTCTTCTGTGCCAAAGCTGGCAAAAGAGGATGTGTCTGTTATTGATCACAACGGCAGTCTGCTGTCCAACCCGACCACGCCAAATGGCCGCATCAATGATGCTGAATTTGAACATCGCGTGCGGATGGAAGAAACCTACCGAAACCGGATTATCTCTTTGCTGACCCCGATTGTGGGACCAGGCAACATCAATGCCCAGGTTAACCTGGATATCGATTTCACCCGTTCTGAAGTCACCGAGGAAATTGTTGACCCGGACGGCAACGCGCTGCGCTCTGAACAAAATACAGAAGATTTGACCCGCGAAACCCCGGCCAAGGGGATCCCGGGTGCGGTATCCAACACGCCGCCGCAGGCGCCTGATATCTCGACCACCAACACCACCATATCCGGCGAAGAAAATCTGCGTTCAAAATCATCCAGTGAGGTGAAGAACTATGAGGTCAGCCGGACGGTGTCCAACACGCTGAAGCCGTCTCACCGGATTCAGAAGATCAACGCGGCTGTGCTGGTGCGCGAACAGATGATTATTGATCCGGAAACCGGGGCTGAAACCTCCGCGCCTCTGGCTGATGACATGATGCGTAAAATCGAAGCGCTGGTTGCAGATGCTATCGGGATTGACGTTAACCGCGGGGACAGCCTGACCGTATCCAGCTCTGCCTTTATCAACCAGCTAGAAGGGGTTCAGGCACTGTGGTATGAACAGCCATGGTTCCGCTCAGCGATTAACCAGGTCGCCATTATCCTTATTCTGGGGATTGTCATTCTGGGCATTATCCGCCCGCTTCTGAACCGGATTCTGGTTCCTGCTGCTGTCGCGTCTTCTGCGATGGGTGCTGAAAATGAAGATGTCGATCTTGACCAGATAGAGGTGGGCGAAGGCGAGAGCCTTGAGGATATCAAGGCTAAGCTGAAGCCGAAGAAACAGGCGATTTCCGCTGAGATGCTGGATACCGCGAACACCTATGATGACAAGGTCGCTGTTATCCGGATGATTGTTGCTGATGAAGCTGGCCGTGTCTCCAACGTGTTCAAGAGCATGATGCAGCGCGATCTGGAGATGTAGGCCCATCGCCGTTGAAGACTTAACAATCTGTTAGACGAAGACTACTATTTTATAAGGAAAGTGAAAAATGGCAGTGGCGGCAGAAGCAATGAGCGAAGACGACAGAACCCAGTTTGAACGTCTGACAGGGACGCAGAAATCAGCGATTCTGATGATGTTGCTGGGCGAGGATGAAGCCTCTGAGATCATCCGCAACCTGTCGCCGAAGGAAGTCCAGCATCTGGGCACGGCCATGTATTCGGTCCAGGGTCTGGATCAGGAAACCGTAAACGCTGTGCTGGATGAATTTCTGGCCATTATTAAGGCGCAGACCAGCCTTGGCATGGGCGCTGGCAACTATATCCGCAATGTGATGAACAAGGCCCTTGGCGAAGATAAGGCTCAGTCTGTATTGAGCCGGATTGCCCCGTCTACCTCTGCCCGTCCCATTGAAATTCTGGACTGGATGGATGCCCGCTCAATCGCTGAGCTGATTATTGACGAACATCCGCAGATTATCGCGCTGATTATCTCTTATCTGGATTCAGGTCAGGCGGCTGATGTTCTGGGTCTGTTGCCAGATGGTATGCAGCCGGAAATTGTCCGCCGTATTGCCACTTTGCAGACCGTTGGCCCTGACGCTTTGTCTGAGTTGGAACAGGTTATGCAGTCCAAGTTCAAGGCCAACACCTCACTGCGCGCGGCCAAGGTCGGCGGCGTAGACGCAGCTGCCCGGATCATGAACTTCACCAAGCAGAATATGGAACAGCGCATCATGAAGGATATTTCGCGCAATGACCGCGAACTGATGCAGGCAATTCAGGAAAGCATGTTTGTGTTTGATAATCTTATCATGTCTGATGAACGCTCCTTGCAGACCTTGCTGCGCTCTGTGGATAATGAATTGCTGGTTCTGGCCCTCAAGGGTGCGGATGAGCCGCTTCGTGAAAAGCTGTTCTCTTGTATGTCAAAGCGGGCGGCTGCCAACATCATGGATGAAATGGAAGCCCTTGGTCCGGTTCGCCTGACCGAAGTGCAGACTGCACAGAAAGAAATCATCAATGTTGCCCGCCGGATGTCTGATGAAGGCACCATTGTTCTGGCTGGCCGCGGCGGTGATGACTTTGTGTAAGAAGCCGGCCTGTACATGGGCCGGGGTGAAGTAAGGGATAATCAGGACGATGGCAACCGCAACCGCAGACAGGCTGGAAGACGCCGCCAGGGATGAGCATGGTCAGGCCCTTGCTGAGGGGGAGATCACGCGTCTTCTCAAAACGGTGCAGGCGGCCCAGTTTAAAAAATCTGACACCCTTGCCGCTGCTGATAATACAGAATTCAAACCGCGCTCATTAGTCGAAATCGCCTTCGCTGCCGAACAAAAACGCCAGCAGGCTGAACAAGCTGCACAAGCCGCACAGGCCGCACAGGCCGCGCAGGCCGCCGCCGAACAGGCTGAACAGGCGGGGGATGATGTTAATGCTAATGCTGGTACTGGTGATGCGGCTGGCCTGGGCACTGACGCTCCGGACGCTCCGGACGCTATCCACGCCGCACAGGCCGCCGCACAGCAGGTTCAAAATGAGGCTGAAGCTGAGGCCCGGCAGCAAGAAGCCGCCGCCCGCCTTCAGCGTGAACAAGACGATGAAGCGCTGCGTCTGGCGGCTGAGGAAAAAGGCTATAAGCGCGGTTTTGAAGCGGGACTGGACGCGGCCAGAACGGCTGAGCCGACCGCAGAAGAACTGGCTCTTCAGGCGGAAAAGGAACAGGAAAAGCAGGCGATTATTGCCCAGTTTCATGACGCTATCGCGGCACTGGCCAGCCCGCAGGCCCTGGACAGCACAGCCCTGATGCAGGCCATCGATGAGGCGGTGCGCCATCTGGCGGCGGAACGCGCCGGCCAGGTCATCGCCGAAAATCCTGAAGGGTTCATGGCGCGCATCAAGCAGTTGGTTGACCGGGTTAAATCGGCCTCACAGCAGGTTGACGTGTTCGTGAACGCGGCTGACCTGGCCGCTTTGAACAGCTGGATGCAGGATCACACTGCCCCGTCCGGCTGGCAGTTTGTGGCCGATGCCCAGCTTGGTCATGGCGATATCCGTCTGCTGCTTGGCGGTATTGAAATCACCGATATTCTGAAACCTGTCTCGGCTGCACCAGAACAGGCCGTCCCAGAAATTACCGCAACAGAAGACGCACTTGCCGCGCCAGAACAGGTGGCCCCAGAACAGGTGGCTTCAGAACAAGAAGCCCCTGAAGCCGCGCCTGCTGCAGAGACAGCTACGGACGAGGCACCAGAAAACACGCCAGAAATCGTGCCAGAAAACACACCAGAAGAACTCTCTGAAACCGCTTCTGAAACCGCAGTGGAAGGGGACAGCGAATGAGCGTCCTCACCCAGCATCTGGTGACCGCCGCCCAGCAATCAGCCGCTCCTGTCCAGCCGTGTTTTTCCGGCCGCGTCAGCCGGTTTGACGGTCATATGATCGAATGTGACGGCTTTCCGGCGACCATCGGCACGCTATGCCGTATCGAAACCCAGGAAGGCGGCCATATCATTGCTGAGGTGATCGGCTTTCAGAACAACAATAATCTTTTATGTGTGCATGAAACCGGCGCGCGTATCAGTGTCGGGGCCAGGGTGTCGGTACAGGATGACGGCTATATGATCCCGGTTGGCGACGGGCTGTTGGGCCGGGTATTTGACAGTTTGGGTAATTGCCTTGATGGTCGATCCGCCCCGCCCTTAGCCGAAAGCTGGCCTCTTGACGGGGTGAAGATTAACCCGCTTGCGCGTAAAGCTGTGGATACCTGTCTTGATGTGGGGGTGCGGGTGATTAACTCTTTGCTCACGGTTGGACAGGGTCAGCGTCTTGGCATTATCGCCGGCTCCGGGGTGGGTAAATCTGTGCTGCTCAGCATGATGACCCGCTATACCGAAGCTGATGTGGTGGTGGTTGGGCTTATCGGTGAGCGCGGCCGTGAGGTTGGTGATTTTGTGAAAACCGTATTCAGCGCGGAAACCAGAGGCCGCACTGTTGTGGTGGCTGAACCGGCGGACAGATCGCCTCTGCTGCGGATACGGGCGGCGAACCGGGCCACCGCGATTGCTGAATATTTTCGCGATAAGGGCAAGAATGTCCTGCTGATTATGGACTCGCTGACCAGGGTGGCGCATGCCCGCCGTGAAATTGGTCTGGCCTTGGGTGAACAGCCGACCTCCAAAGGCTATCCGCCCTCTGTTGTCTCGCTGATCCCGTCTCTTATTGAACGCTCTGGTACAGGGCTTGACGGCCAGGGGTCGATCACCTCGTTCTATACGGTTCTGGCTGATGGTGACGATACCAACGACCCGGTGGTGGATACCGCCCGGGCGATTCTGGATGGTCATATCCTGCTCTCGCGCCAGCAGACACAGATGGGGATTTATCCGGCGGTGGATGTGCCCGCTTCTGTCAGCCGTGTGATGAACGAAATTGTTACCCCCCAGCAGACCGAAAGCGCGGTTCTGTTCCGCCGGCTGGTCTCGATGTATCTTGAAAACCGGGACTTGATCCTGATGGGCGGCTACAGCCCGGGCCAGGACCCCGATTTGGACCTGGCGGTCCAGCTCTGGCCGCAACTGATGGGGCATATTCAGCAGCCCTATACCGAAAAATCGCCGTTTGATGCCTCTGTTGCCAGCCTTCACGGCCTGTTTGGGGGCGCCGCGAAATGAGCCCGAAAGACAAGCTGAAACGCGCGTCTATCTTCCGGAAAATGGCGTTAAGGGATAAGCTGGAAGCCTCACGTAAACGCCAGTCCTTAGGCGTGCTGCGGGATGAGCTGGCCAAGAATGAGGGCGTGCGCGGTCAGCTTGAAAAGCTGGTTGACCAGGCCCGCTCTGCGGATCAGGCACAGACCGCAATGGCCCTGTCTTCCCAGTCTTGGTATAACACCCGGGTGCGGGACCAGCTGGAACTGGTCGCCAATCGCTGCACGCATCTCGATAAAGAAGTCCAGACCATGCAGACCGATCTGGCCCGGGCAGAACAACGCCGCACAAAAAAACAGGAACGCGCTGATGAGCTGACAAGCCAAGCCAAAAAAGCGGCGCAGGATAAGGCGGATGAGAGGCTGGCCGAGTTACGCGGACGGCCGGCGAAACGCTGATCACACTTCACCATCTTTGCTTTTGGCATCCAACTTGCACTTTAAGGCGTGAAGAATTGCGTCTGCACGTGGAAAAAACAGGACAGCATTGATGTCAAAGATAATGTCAACATCTGGCTCACACCCCCCTCTGGTGAAGGGCTCAGCCCCAGGCAATGAGGCCGCTGGTGATGCTGGGACAGCGGCAATGTTTGCTGCTTTGTTCGGCGGTATGCAGATGGCCGGGGTGGATGCTGAAGCCGAGGCCGAGGCAACGTCTGAGGCCGTTCACGCTGACGGTGAGCTTGTTATCGACCCGCATCTGGCACAGATGCTGTCAGCAGCGGGCAAAGGCCATATGCCGGTTGAACCCGGTGCAGACGAACGTACCGAAGAGGGTGATGACGCCGACGGCCTTCTGGCCCTGGCGGGTCTGGATGGCCCGGCGGAAGGCGAGGACGATACCGACAGGTCTGCTGAAGCTGGCTTGCTGGCTGTTGGCACTACCCCATCTGCGGCGGCACAGGCCGGGCAGGGGACAGCCGCTCGCAGCCCGCTGGCTGCTCTTGCTGAAGATATGAAACAGGGCGGCGCAAACGCCAATAACCGCCAGACCGCCTCAGCCACGATATCAGCCTCTACCTTGGCGGACGCTGTTGGTGATGATGCGTCTGATCAGGAACCTGACTTTATTGGCCCGCCACCGCCGCGCACCCTGGCTAAATCAGGCGATCTGGCTGGCGATCTGGCCGGCGATCTGACAAAGCCGGGCAATGGCCCGGCGGCGATGGCGCGCCTGCACGCCGCTGCACAGGCTGCGGCGGCTGGCCAAAAGTCTGCTGATGCGCGTGTTCAGGCCCAGACCCCATCCCAGATGCAGCCGGAGTTCATGGCAGAGGCTGGTGCAGATGATATAGTCCTTGACGGGGCCAGCATGAAGGCAGAACGTCTGTCTGATCCGGCCATGCGTCTGGCTGATAGGTCTGTGCGGACAACAACCGGCCCATCTGCTTCCAGCCCGGCGTCTGTGGCTGACGCGCAGGCTGGCTTGTCCACAGGGGGCGGGCAGAACGCCAATGCCCAGACCGGTGGCCAGCAGTCTGGTGCGGGCGCTGGCTTTGCGGGCACGCTGAACGCTGATATGGCCGAACAATGGCTTGATGTTCTGGATATGCAGGACGAAAAATGGACAGATCAGCTGGTGCGTCGGATTGACCGGGAAATGCGGTCAGGCGGGAATGGCCTTGATCTGGAACTCAATCCTCGCAATCTGGGCCGGCTGAAGGTGAATCTGTCCATGGTCCATGATCAGACAAATGTCGTGTTGCGCACCGAAACCGGTGCTGCCGCACAGGTGATAACCGATGCTGAAAGCCGCCTTGCCCAGATGCTGGAAGCGGCGGGGTTGAAGCTGGGCCAGTTTGACGCCTTTGCCGGCGGCCAGAACCGCGGCTTTGCCCAGCAGCAGGACGGCCGGAACGGGAATGATAATCAGGATCAGGCCTCAGGAAGTGAGCCGGAAACAGACAGTAAGACAGGTGACACGAAGCTGTCAGATGGGTTAGTTAATCTGACAGCATAGGAGCTGTTTTCAGAAGATATGCTGCAACGGCATGATGAGAGCTTAAGAGATGTTGGCGCGGTGACGCGGGCAACAAAGCCAAGGAGATAAAAAGATGGCAGATGAAGAAAATAATGAGCCAAAGAAAAAAGGCTTTATTCTGCGTATTCTGATGTTTGTTAGCGCAGGTCTGGTCCTTGTCGGGCTGGGGCTGGGCGGCGGCTATGTTCTGTTTGGCAGCAGCCAGCCAGACCCGTCTGAAGAAATCGAATCCATCATTGAAAAGAAGATGGCTGAGGCTGATGCCGAACGCCAGGCCGAAGAAGAAGCCTTACTGAGCAATGATAAGGTGGTCAAGGAGTTGCCCGAGATTGAAACCTTTGTTACAACGTATTTTGAATTTCCGGGTACCTTCACAACCAATCTGAAGGCGTCACGCAAATTCCTGCAATTGGGCCTGGGGGTTTCCACTCAATATGATGATGAAGTGATTACTCATGTTGAGGATCATCAGCTGGCACTGCGCTCAGAAATTCTGAATGTGATGAGCGAATTTACAGAAGAAGATATTCAAGGCAAACAGGGGCGGGAAACACTGGCCCGCGCGCTGGCGGACGGTATTAATCAGAAGCTGATGGTTCTGGAAGATTTCGGCGGTATCGAAGAAGTTCACTTTACCTCTTTTGTTCTGCAGTAATCTTTTATAAGACAGAGATGATTTAACCTCGAACGTAATGGTGATAGGTGCAACGAGATGGCATCGAAGAAGCTGACAAGTGACGAAGTAAATGCGCTGATGGAAGGGCTGCAGGACAGCTCTCAATCGGTCAGCATTGATGTGTCCAGGTCTGATGATGTTCGCCCGTTTGCGTTTGGTGAGGATGATCTCAGCCTGATGGGCGACTATTATGCCCTGCGTCAGGTGAATGAGCGGTTTGCCCGCCAGGCGAGGGCGGTTTTTCTGCCGATGCTGCGGATTCAGCCGCGGATTACATCCTTCGCCCCAGAGGTGAAAACCTTTGATGAATATTGTGCCAGTATCGATGCGTTCATGAATTTGAATATCTCGCGTATCGAAGAGCTGCGCGGCCCGGTTTTGGTTGCGATTCCGCCGAAATTCATTTCCACCCTGACCGCGTCTTTTTATGGTGGAACTATTAATAGTGGCGGCGGCAATCGCTCAGAATTCACCTCAACCGAAGAACGCGTTATTGAGCTGGTCTCAGACGGGCTGAATGACGCGCTGATGTCGTCATGGCGCGATCTGATGCCGGTCACGCTGGTTGAACAGGGGCGCGAGGTCAACACCCAGTTTGCCTCTGTGGTTGATGGTGGCGAGCTGGTGATTATCTGCTCATTTGTGATCCAACTGCCCGGCGCGGGGTCTGACACGCTTGATATTGTCTACCCCTTACAAACGCTGAAGCCGATTGCCTCACAATTGCGCTCACGCGTGCAGACAGATGCCAGCCACGATAATGTGTCCTGGCGTGAACAGATGGAAAAGGCGATTTTGAATATCCCGCTGAATATCTCTGCGTTACTGGGCGAACCGGTAATGTCGGTGGGCAATATGACCCGGCTCAAATCAGGTGATGTTGTGCCTATCCGGATCAATGACGGGGTTACGGTTAAAATTGAGGACAGGCCGTTTTTCACCGGCGAAATGGGTGAAGTGGCAGGTAAATCGGCGATTAGCCTGCAAAAACGGATGTAAGGGCGGACCGGCAGCTTAACCGGCCGACAAGCATGAAGGATGACAATCATGGCTGAAGAACAAGATATGAATGAACAGCAGCAGAACCAGACCGAAGCTCAGGCATCGTCTGAGTTTAGCGCCGCCACTGGCGGGGCCACAGCTGAAAATCTGCGCGTTCTGGAAAATATTGAAGTCCAGCTGGCGGTTGAGGTTGGCAATACAGAAATCAAGATAAGAGACCTGTTGCGTCTGAACGAAGGCTCTGTCATCGAACTGGACCGTCTGGCCGGTGACCCTCTGGATATTCTGGTCAACGGGACCATGATCGCCAAGGGTGAGATTGTCATGGTCGGTGAACGGTTCGGGGTTCGTTTTACCGAGATTGTGGACCCGGAAAAGCGGGTCGAAAGCCTCTGACGCGAGGCGTGATGCCTCCTGTCAAGAAACTGACAATCGGGTGGCCGCCTCAGCTGGCCAGCCCTTTAATTAAAATTTCTTTATAACATACAATAGCTTAGATATTATTCTAAGTACCCTTTCCGGCTGGCATGCTTTTTGCCTCTCTCTTCTGGCAAGCGGACCGTGTTTTTTTGCGGTTCTGACGCAAACAGGATGAGATTAAGGGGTTTAGTGATGGTGGCCACGGAAATTGTCAGCATGCAGCAGGTGATAATCACTGTTGTGTTTCTGTCGTGCCTGGTGGGCCTGTTGGTGTTTCTGCGCATGAAGGGCGGGTTTATCCGGGCCAATCTGCAGAAAGGCCAGCGCATCAAGGTGGTTGAGGAGACCGCCGTCTCCCCGTCTGAACGGCTGCGTCTGATCAGTATTGATAACCGTGATTTTGTGATGCTGTCGGGCAAGAATATTCAGCCCAGTCTGGTGCCGTTGGCGGCCGCCGGCGCGCCTGTTTCTGTCGCCCCATCTGGGCCCGCCGCAGCCGCTTTTTCTGATCATTACCAACAGGCCTCAGCCGATGATGAGGCCCCGCTTGAGCTGACCACGCAGGCTGTACCTGCCTCTCACCCCCGTCAACAGACACCGCAACAGACACCGCAGCAGGCTATGGGCCCGCAAGAAGTCGCTGCCTTTGCTGCAAAATTCAAAGGCTGGAGAAAAAACTGATGTTGCCGCAGATACACCTTCCAAAATTGATGACCAATCTGGTTATTCTGCTGGGTCTGTTCGGGCTTGGCCTCACGGTTCTTATTGGCACCCCGTCCCCGGTTCTGGCTGAAGATAATCTGGGCGGGCTGACTGGCGGCCTGCCGGCCTTGACCTCTACTGAATACGGCAATGGTTCAACCTCCTACAGCCTGTCGCTGCAGATTCTGGCGCTGATGACCGCGCTCACCTTGTTGCCGTCATTGGTTCTGGGGATGACGTCGTTCACGCGGATTATCATTGTGCTGTCTATTTTGCGCCAGGCAATGGGTACCCAGCAAACCCCGCCGAATCAGGTGCTAATTGCCATCGCGCTGTTCTTGTCCTTGTTCATCATGGCGCCGACCCTGACCACGGTTTATGAAGACGCGGCTGACCCGTATCTGAGCGGGGATATTTCAGCTGATATTGCGCTGAATAACGCCAGCAATACGATGAAGGGCTTTCTGGTCAAGAACACCCGTAAAGATGATCTGAACATGTTTGCTGATATGGCGAATGAGACCGGTTTTGACGCGCCTGAAGATGTGCCGCTCACTATTTTGTTGCCGGCTTTCATCACTTCAGAGCTGAAAACCGCCTTCCAGATCGGCTTTTTGTTATTCCTGCCGTTTCTGGTGATCGATATGGTGATCGCGTCCGTTCTGATGTCGCTGGGGATGATGATGCTCAGCCCGATGCTGGTCTCGCTCCCGTTTAAGCTGTTGTTATTTGTTTTGGTTGACGGTTGGGCGATGACGGTGGGCTCACTGGTTGCCACCTATACCGCGTGATGGGTCTCCCCCGCTTTTTTGATAGAAAGACAGGCTGATGTTTGATTTTGATATGAATGTTGAATTTCTGCGGATGGCGATGTGGCAAATCGTTATCATTGCGGGACCTATTCTGGCGGTGGCGCTCGCAATCGGTCTTCTTATAGGTATTATCCAGGCCGCCACATCCATTAACGAGATGACGCTGAGCTTTGTGCCCAAAGTGGTTCTGGTTCTGCTGACATTCGGTCTGGTAGCCAATTATATGCTGGTTAATCTGACCGATTATTTTGCCTTCATTTTTGATCAGATAACCCAGGTCGGCTAGGCGGATACAAACGTCATGCATCTTCCCTTAACATTGCTGGATACGATGGGCGGCCTGCCCGGGCTGGAGCTGCAGTCATTAATGTCTGTTCTGGCCCAGTTCTTTTTGGCGAGCCTGCGCATTGGCGCTTTTCTGGTGGCGGTCCCTGTCTTTGGGGCGGCAGCTGTGCCGCTCCAGGTGCGGGTTATTCTGGCGGCCTTACTGGGTGTGGTGGTGATGGGCTATGTGCCGGTGCCGACCGTGGAAAGCTTTTCTGAGCTGCGCATACTGGGTGTTGTGGTGGTGGAGCTGGTGGTCGGCCTGTCTGCCGGGCTGATTGTCACCATCTGGTTTTCAGCCGCGGTTCTGGCCGGTGAAAAAATCGCCGCATCTGCGGGTCTGGGTTTTGCTGCCCAGGTTGATCCCAACACCGGGGCACAAACGCCTGTAGTCTCGAAAATGCTGTCGATGTTTCTCACTGTTCTGTTTCTGGGCATGAACGGTCATCTGGTGGTCATCCGGACTATGCTGGAAAGTTACAGCTATCTGCCGATAGGGGCGATGCCGGCGTTCGGGGCTTTGATCAAAGGCGGTATTGCGGCGGCTGGGTCAATGTTCATGGCGGCCTCTGTTATTATGCTGCCGATTGCGATCACCATGCTGCTGATTAATCTGGCGATTGGGGTGATCACGCGCTCTGCCCCGCAATTGAACCTGTTCTCTTTCGGGTTTCCGATTTCGATGCTGGCGGTGTTTGCGGTGTTATATATGTCTGTCGGGGTGATTTCTCTTGCGCTCAAGGATTTGGTGCATTCCACGATGGATAATCTTCAACTTGTGATGGGGGCAGTGACCTATGGCTGAAGAAAGTCAGGACGGTCAGGAAAAGACCGAAGACCCCTCCCAACGAAAACTTCAGAAATCCGCAGAAGACGGCAAAGTCCTGTCCTCAAAGGAAATGTTTGTCTTCACCACGATGTTTGCTGCGTTCGTGTTGATGTTTGTTACCCCGATGTTTGCCCAGTCTGTGCTGGCCTACTGGTCGCGTTTGTTTCATTTTAACCGGCCGGATGATTTGCTGACCATGATGCTGGAACGGTTTTCCGATCTGATCTTGGCGGTTGTGGTGGCCAGCCTTGTGATTGGCATTCCGATGATGGTGATCGTGATTGCCACACAGGCGGCTGTCGGCGGGCTGAACTTTGCGCCCAAAGCGATGAATTTCAAAGGCAACCGGCTCAGCCCTTTAGAAGGGTTCAAGCGGATGTTTGGCTCCAAGGGGCTGGTTGAGCTGGGCAAATCGCTTCTGAAAGTGATTTTACTGTTTGGTATTGCCGCGGCGGTGATTTACGCCCGTCTGCCGGGAGTTCTGCAGTTGCCCTCGCGCGATCTGGGCTCTGCCACCATTGCGTCTTTGTTGAATTTCCCGGTGGTTCTGGGCGCGCTGTTGGTGATTTTGGCGCTTATCGCGATGATCGATTATTTCTGGCAGCGTCATGTGCATATCCAGTCTCTGCGGATGACCAAGCAAGAAGTAAAGGACGAATTTAAACAGACCGAAGGGTCGCCAGAGGTGAAGGCCAAAATCCGCCGGATGCAGATGGAAACCGCAGCCAATGCCGGCCGTCAGCAGGCCGCGCTGGACGATGTGCCGAACGCGACGGCGGTGATCACCAACCCGACCCATTTTGCGGTGGCGCTGAAATATGAGGTCGGCGCCTCAGAAGCCCCGCGCATTCTGGCAATGGGCCGGGGCAACATGGCGCATCAGATCATTGACCGGGCCAAGGGGGCGGATGTGACTGTATTCCGCTCACCGCTTTTGGCACGGGCCTTGTATTATACCGGCGAAATTGGCGCCGAGATAACCGAACAGCTGTATCAGGCGGTGGCGGTTGTGCTGGCATATCTGTATCGTATAGATAAAGGCGAGGCGCTGGCCGAACCAGAGGTGGATATTCCAGAAGACCTGCACTTCACCGAACATGGCCAGCAGATGAACGAAGACCGCAAGCGGGGAGCAGGATATGAAGCGTAAATCCCATGAACGCACGGTTGGCACTCTCATCAGTACGGTTTGTTATTTCGTGCTGGCGGCGTTTTTTGCGCTCCAGGCCAAGGATTATATCGACGCCGGATACGGCGTGCGCGGCTGGGGTCTGGGCTTGTGCGCGCTGGCCTGTTTTGCCGGGGGGCTGCGCTACGTTATCCATGATCTGGTTGAAAAGCTGAGGGGCTAGTCGTGAAGAGCCTGTCAAAATTCCGCATCAGCTGTCATGGCTGTCAGCATTTTTTCATCACCTATGACCCGCACCGGCCCTGGGGTTGCCGCAAATTCGGCTTTAAGGGCAAAAACCTGCCGGCCCAGACCGTGTATGAGGCAACTGGCATGCAATGTGCATATTATACAGCAAACCCGTCTGTGAAAGCCCTGCGGCAAAAACCGCGGAAAAAACGCCCGGGTGAAGTGGATATCACTGGATAGAAAAGGGCCGGTATTTGCCCTTTTTTATGCAGGCTTGGATAAGGATTGAGATCAATGTCTAGCGAACTGAATTCGGTACAGGAAAGCATTAAGCTGGCTTTGGATGCGGCGGATGCGGCAACCGATGTCACCTCTGAATACAGTCAGGTTAAACGCGAACATAAAAAGCTGGAGAGCAAAGTGTCTCAGATTCATAAATACACCACCATCACCTTTGTGACCGCGATGGCCGCGGCTGTGGCCGGGATTGGCTTTTCTGCGGTTCTGTATTTCAAGACTTTGGGCGAGTTGCGCTTGATGACCAAGACAAACCGTGAAGGCCTGGTTGTGTTTGCTGAAAATATTGATGAGCTGAACACGGTTCTGGCTGATCTGAATGTGGCGCTGGAACAACAGGCTGAACTGGTTGCGCTGAACAAGGAATCATCTGACAAGATGACCCAGATGATGCAGCTGGTAGAAGTGACCTCAAAGACGCTGACAGAAGAGATGAAAGCCTCAGCCGAAGCGATGCGGGCCTCTAATGAAGCCTTGTCTGAAAGCCTGTCAACAGAAGTGATTTCCAAGGCAATGGGCCAGAATAACCAGCTGGCGGTGAAGCTGGCCAGCATGGAAGCCGGGTTAAACAAATCCATCAAGGATGTTGAAGGCAAGCTGGTCAATAATGCAGAGATCGGCGCGCTGTCTGCGGCCCAGCAGAATACCTCTGCCCAGGTCGAAATGCTGGCGGGCCAGAACATGAAAATCCTGCGCCTGCTCGAAGTACAGCAGGACAAAATCAGCTTCCCATAGGCGCTGGCTTATCCGAGTCGATAAATAAGAAGACAACCAGCAGGCTGATATCAAATGGCTGAAAACAGCACCACAGACACCCCAGACACAACAGAGGATAGCGCCGATAGAGGCCCGGCCTTTATTGCTATTGAAGCTGTTGGTCGGTTGTCTCATGGGCGTGATTTGCGGCTGAAGGCTGGTGATGTGTTTGTGGCTGTTGATGGTAATCCGATCCCGTGGGATATCGACAGGTTTGACCAGACGCTGGCGGCTTATGATGATCTGCCGGCTCTGTTCACCATCTTCCGTAAAGGTGAGTTTTTTGAGGTCTTTATCGATCAGCCGGTGGGCTGCGGCTATCGCTATGCCTCTGATGAAGATGTGGCGCAGATTCTCGAAAAACAGCCTGAGCATGATATCGGCCCGAAAGACACCTATTTTCCGTTTGAAGCGTTGCGCGATATGCGCAGGCGTGTGCGTCTGTACCGCACTGACTATTCGCCCTATGCCACGGTCGCCCCTCTGTTCTGGCTGTTATACCATCGCATCTGGGCGCCTCTGGGCGTTGTGCTGGCAACCTATGCTGTGTCGGCGATGATCAATCTGGCGCTGTTCGGGCTGGTCTATTTGTTGCTCTGTGTATATTTCCACAAAGCCCAGACCGCGCTGATGCGGGGCTACAGCTTGTATCTGGAACATTTCTTCTGGTTTATCTTTGCCGAACGGTCAACTCGTGAGGCCCAGGAACGCCTGCGCCGGTTTGACGGTAAATGCCGGTTTGCCTTCTCTCATGTGCCGGAGCCTAAAATTGACGAGGCAGAAGAAGCCCGTCTGGCCGCGCTGATTAAAGAAGCCCAGGCGGATCTAAACGCTGAGGCCGGCACCAAAAAAGAACCCGAAGCCGCCTAAGAGCGCACACCGGGGGGACTGCCAGTCTGCTCTTCCTTTCTTCCTTCTCCTACTTCGTCTTTTCCATATATCTGCAATCTGCCTTGCGGACACGGGCAGCCCGCTGCATGCCGTCAGTCAGATGTTCCTGGCTACCTGATTTCTGCCCCCTGTAATCGCCGCCCTGTTTTATGGTGCCGCGATAATCCGTCGCTGAATCTGTCATTGGGACTGAGCTGAGGTGGCCGCCTGTTAGCAGGGCTGCTGCCAGTGGGGCAGCTGCTACGCTAAGGACGCAAAGGCTGGAGATGCAAAAGCACAGCCCCAAGGGGCCTGCGCCCACTCACCTTAAAAGAGCGGGCAAATCAGTATCAAGGCGGGTAGGGGGCATATAAAAAAGGGGGAGGGGTGACCACTCACCTCTCCCCCCTTGCCTCGCGTTTTAGGCGCGGCCTTAATAATTAATTTCGATCTCAATACGGCGGTTTTTGGCGCGGCCGACCGCGGTATCATTGCTGTCCACAGGGCGGCTTTCGCCATAGCTGATCGCTTCCAGACGCTCATCAGTTATTACCCCATCGCTGGACAGAGACTGCACCACAGAGGCCGATCTTGCCGCGGCCAGGTCCCAGTTATCGCGGTAGCGTGAACCGAAGATCAGCGGCACATTATCGGTGTGGCCGGAAACGGTAATCTCGCTGTCATTTTCCGCGTTCACACCGGCGATACGCTGCATGATATCAATCGCTTCGGGGGTCAGGTCAGCCGAGCCAGAGGCAAATGCCCCGCCGGCCCCAACGGTGACAATCACCTTGTCTTCATCCTGTTCAACCGCGACCAGGCCTTGATCAATCTCCTGGCTCAGCGCGATTTTCAGCTCATCTGCAGCTTCCTTGGCCTCTTCTTCTGAACGCTGCTGGTTTTCGGCGTCTTGCTGGGCCTGCTGGGTCAGCTCGGCCGTGGCCTGGGCCAGTTGCTCCAGCGTGCCTTCCAGACCGCCGAACATCACCTCCTGGTCTGACTTGCCGGCGGCGGCCTTGGCGCGTTCAACCGCGTTCAGGGTTTTCTGCAGCAATTGCGGCAAATCCTGTTCCTCGGCTTCGGTCGGGGTGAAGTTCACCACCACTTTCTCACCCAGGGTCTGGACCTCAATATCGCCTCTGGCAATTGCTTCTTCCAGCGCTTTGACCACGTCATCCGCGCTGTCTTTTGCATCACCTTCACCATCTTTGGTTTTGTTCTGCACTTCCAGATCAGGCTGGTTCACTTGCGTGGTCTGCTGGGTCATCTCGTTGGTGACAGACTTGCTGGGAGACGGGCTGAAATTCAGCGACAAGACGGTGGTGCCTTTTGGCTGTTCGACAATAGGCACGATTTTCTGCACCCCGAAGGCGTTCCGCAATGAGCCTGAAATCTGTTTGAATTTCGGCACGTTAAATTCGGCAAAGGACAGAATGAGAACGAAGAACGCCATCAGGAGCGTGGCCATATCGGCGAAGGTTGCCATCCATGCCGGCGCGCCCACAGGCGGGCATTTCGGGCATTCTTCCTGTTCTTCTTCTATTTCTTGTGCCGGTGCTTCTGCCATCTTCGTCTGCCTTTATAAAAGATAGGGCGGTGCCGTGACCATCTGGTCAGGGCTTATGCCATCTCCAGCTTTTCCTGCATCTTCGGCGCCAGATTGGCGACCATCTGATCCTGGATGTTGCGCGGTGATTCACTGCGCGCGATATTGCGCAGGCCGGTGACCACCATCTCGCGGTAGACCACCTCATATTCGGTATAGCCTTCCAGCTTGTTGAGCAGCGGCAGGAACAGAACGTTGGCGATGATCGCGCCATACATTGTGGTCAGCAACGCCACCGCCATCGCCGGGCCAATCGCCTTCGGGTCAGACATGTTGCCCAGCATAAGCACCAGACCGATCAGCGTGCCCACCATTCCCATCGCCGGGGCGATGTCAATCCAGGCCTTGACCGCGTTCTGGTTGACCTCATGGCGTTTCTTCATCGCCTTAATTTCTTTGTTCAGCTGGGTGACCAGCTTGGCCTCATCGGCGCCGTCAACCAGCATCTGCAGGCCTTTTTGGAAAAACTTGTCGGGAACTTCCTGGCCTTCCAGCGCCATCATGCCGTCTTTACGGGCGATGCCGGACAGCTCGACCATCCGTTCAATCAGCTCATCCATCTTTTTAATCGGCGGCATGAAGGCCTTTGCCATCGCGCCGAAATGACCAAGGAACACAGGCAGGGGAATGGCGTACAGCACAAGGAATGCGGTGCCGCCAAACACAATCAGAATAGACGGAATGTCAACAAACGGGGCCAGACCGCCGCCTGAAATCATCGCTCCGAGGATCATGCCAACGCCGCCGATCAACCCGATAATAGATGCTATATCCATGAGCAATTCACCTGTTTGCCTGTTGCCTTTATCGTCAGCCGCACACACGGCTCCACGTCCAATTTTGCAAGTTTGATACCAAAACCGGCTATCTGCCTGCTTTTTTGGCGACCCTCCGGCCGTAAGCCTCGCCGCCCCGACCAGCAGGGCTGTATTTGCCTGTCGCCGTTTTAGACATGGTCAATATATCTTAATTTGCTTATATTTAAAATATGAACAGAAAATCGTGTCTGCTGGCCCTGTTTATGTCGCCCCACTTTATGTCTCAACTGACCTTGTTGTCTGGGGGGCTGCTGCTGGCGACCGGGTTATGGCTGGCTGCGGTGTGTTCTGCGCAGGCCCAGACCACGTCTGCGCTGACCACTTCAGATGGCACTTATGTGATCAAGGATGACCGGGTCATTGATCTGCGGTCCGGGGTGGAATGGCTGCGCTGCTCTGTTGGCCAGCGTTTCAGTGACGGCACCTGTACAGGAGAGGTTCTGCGCCTGAGCCAGGACGAAGCCGCAGAAGCGGTGCGCATCGCCAATCAGGAACTGGGCGGGTTGTGGCGTCTGCCCACTCGTGAAGAGCTTGAATATCTGGTCTGCCCAGCCTGTGAGCCCCCAAAAATTAATCAGTCTGTGTTTCCCGGTACCGTGACAGAGCCCTATTGGACCGGGCAGAAGAACTGGATTTCGCCGAAAAATATCTGGTCTGTCAATTTCATGACCGGGCACAGCTATGGCCGGTTCTTCCCGTATCAGCGGCTGGCGGTCCGGCTGGTGCGTGATCGCTAGGCCTTAGTTTTGTTCGCGGCGGCTTTGCGTCTATGTGACCACAGCTTGGCGATGAACAACAGCACAGGCAGCACGGCAAAGGCGTAAGCGAACATCATCGGGGTCAGCCCGGCCAGCCCGTCCAACATATCCCGCGCCAGAACCCCGAACACAATCACCCCCAATATCATCGCCAGATACACACGCAAAATCTGACAGCGTCTGCAGGGCTCGCGTTTTACCTCTGTGCGGGTGGAAAACATTTTTCTCTGCGGCTCCTTGCCTCAGCTGTCCGGCGCGACCGAAACGGCCGAAACAGCGGTATTTTGACGTCTGAATTCTGACATAAAACTTAATAAAGTATTAACAAAAAATACTAACTATATGAAATAAAACAATATTGCATGTTGAAATTCTGACAGACAGCCCCGTCAAACGTTTATTTTGCAAATGCTGTGCCGTCTGGCCAGTGTGGGTGGCGAGGAAGACATGAAGGGAGACATGTTATGCAATTATCACAATCCATAAAGCTGCGTCAGAAGCAGTCACTGGTGATGACACCGCAACTGCAGCAAGCCATCAAGCTGTTGCAGATGACCAATTTAGAGCTGTCACAGCATCTGCAGGAACAGATGTATGACAACCCGTTTCTGGAGGTCACCGGCGCAACCGAAACCCCGTTGAGCGAGGCCAGCAAGCCGTCCGCCGGTACGGCTGATGCAGAAGCCGTGAACAAAAACCTGTCTTCAACTGAAGGCCAGAATGATGTTTCGGCGTTACGGGAAAGCGCGGCGTTAAGCGATGACCCGACCCAGCATCAGGAAATTGAAAACCGGTTTGACACCGCTTTGGTGGATATGCCGCGCAGCTCTTCAGGCGGCAGCCAGAGCTTTGCTGACGGCGATTTTGACCTTATCGATAATTTGTCTGTTGAAGATGGCTTTTACCCGATGCTGTTCAAACAGATGAACCTGACCTTCACTGATCCAGCTGACCGGATTATCGCGACCCATTTTATTAATGCGCTTGAACCTTCGGGCTGGATAGGCACCACGGTTGAAGATATCGCGGCTGAAAGCGGCTGTTCTGCTGAGCAGGTTGAAACAGTATTGGCGGCCCTGCAGGGGTTTGAACCGGCCGGCCTGTTTGCCCGCAACCTGTCTGAATGTTTGAAAATCCAGCTGATCGAAAGCGAGCAATATACAGCTCTGTTTGGCCAGCTTCTTGATAATCTGGAACAGCTTGGCCGCGGCGAGATCAAACAGCTTGCCCGCAAGTTTAAGTGTGAGCCGGAAGATATCGTTGATATGCTGGGGGTTATCCGCACCCTGAACCCGAAGCCAGGTGAACATCTGGGCATTGAGTTTCGCGAAATGCCAAGCCCGGACGTGATTGTCACACGCCGCAAAGGTGGCTGGTCGGTTGAACTGAACCGCTCAACCCTGCCGGCGGTGCTGGTGAACGAGCAATATGCCGAAATGATGGCCAAGCAAAAGCGCGCGGACCAGGCCGTTCAGGATTATTCTTCAGACAGCCTGACCAATGCACGCTGGCTCAAACGGGCTGTTGAACAGCGTAACCAGACCACCTTGAAGATCAGCGCGGAAATCATCCGCCACCAGACCGACTTTCTGGATAAGGGGCTTGATTATCTGAAGCCGTTGTCGCTGCGTGATGTGGCCCAGGCGGTAGGGATGCATGAAAGCACCGTCAGCCGGGTGACCACCGGTCTGTTGATATCCACGCCGCGGGGCGGTATGCCGCTGAAATCCTTCTTCAGCGTCAATATTGCCTCACGCGATTCAGATGTGAATGCGTCTGCAGCATCTGTGCGCAACATGGTGAAGAAAATCATTTCCCAGGAAGTGCCGAACAAGCCGCTCAGCGATGAAGCGATCTCAAAGATGATCTCAGAACAAGGTATCGATTTGGCCCGCCGTACAGTCGCAAAATACCGCGAAATGCTGAACATACCGTCCTCATCACAGCGGCGGATGCAAGCCCGTTTGTCTGAGTTCCGTTAATCTTTTTATAAAGAGTTTTCTCCCAAGAAGACGCAGTCAAACCTGGCTGCCCCTTAAGCCCCGGCGGTGTTCCCGTCGGGGTCTTTTTTTATGCCCTGTAAGGCAGGGGCAGAAGAGACAAAAAGGGGGGGCTTAGTGTTTAGCCGCGACCGCAGACAGCGTTGCGGTCATTTCCCGTTCCTGATCGCTGACCTCATGCTCATGCAGATACAGGCCCAGCGGGACCAGATTTTCAGACACAGGATTGTCATTCTGGTCAAATTCGACAAATTTGATGGCCATCTGGTCGGCGGAATATTTCTTCGGGCTCATGACACCTAAATCCTTATATTTTCTGGTTGTCTGCGCCACGGCAGACGATACGCAGAAGACAGGGTGCAACCTGCGTGCCAGACCGGCAGGATGCCCGCCGATAAATCAACAAAAATGAGGGGAAAAATTGGGCCTCTGGCCTACATCTCGCCAGCCAGCGCACCGGTGACCGTCAGCTTGTGGCCATAGGCGAAGAAATCTTCAGGGTCTTTTGACTGGCCGTTGATGCGGATCTCATAATGCAGATGCATACCGTCTGAATGGCCGGTATTGCCCATTGTGCCCAGGACATCCTGCGGGGTTACAAAACTGCCTGTGCTGACCAGAACAGAGGACAGATGCGCATAGACCGTTTCAATGCCATGGGCATGTTCAACCCGCACAACCTTACCAAAACCGCCATCGCGTCCGGCAAAGGTCACCACCCCGCTGGCAGACGGGCGCAGCTTGGCCCGCCATGTTCCGGCCAGATCCACCCCGTGATGGAACCGCCGCACACCAGTTTTTTTGTTGGTGCGCATGCCATAGGGGCTGGTCACATAATAATAGCGCAACGGCGCGTTCAGCGGGATCAGATGCACTATTTCGCGCCAGTTATCGCGGTGCAGATACAAAGCCGGCACATGCTCTTCTGCCGGCATCAGCGTGTTGTCCCAAGTTTCAGGCGCGCCATCCGGGCTGATCCCCAGACCCGCCAGCATCGCCTCAATCCGCTCAACCTCGCCCAGAACATTTGCAAAGCGGCGGTGCAGGCGCACCCGCGCCGTCGCCAGTGGGGGAATACCGATACCATCAAAGCTGACAAATTCAGGGTCCATCGGTTCCGGGGCCGGGCGCGGAACAGGGGCCACGATGCCCGCTTGCAGGCCCGCCGGTTCTATCTCGCCAGGCTCTGAGGCCCTGAACGCCTGTTCAGGGGGCGGGCCGATAATCAGCTCATCATTGGGCTCTTCAATAGTGGTGTAATTGGGGGGGCGCCGCGCCGCCAGCGTGGTTACGGTCTCTGACGGCGGTTGGGGTAAGCGCACTGCTGGCAAGCCGGGATCGGCCTCACGCGCCGGGGTCTGCCTGCCCAGTAAGGTGGCGAGCAGCCCGCCGTCAAATGACAGCGCAAACCCGCTTGAGGCCTCAATTTGGCTCTCTTTATTTCGGACTTTATTCAGGGCTTCATTCGGGGCTGTATTCAGGTCTGTCTGCGATGCTGGCGATAAGGGCGACAATGACACCGGCGAAGGCAGTGACGATAAGGACGCCAGTGAAGAAACAGGTGGCAAGGATGATAAGGACGGCATAGACGGGGCCAGCAGCACAAGGCCGATAAGGCTTACCCCGCCGCACAGGCCGGCCAGCATGGGCCCGGGCCGCAAGGCTATCTCAACAGGCCCCCCGTCGCTGAAGAACAAAAACCGGGTTTCGCGCAGGAACAAGCGTTTCTGTGTGGTTGAAAAGCGCATCTGCGCGCTGTCTGCATCTATTGCGGGCGGCAGAACTGAAGCCAGCTTGTGTATCACCCACTTTATCATCATCAGCCCTATTTCAGCAGCAATATCGCCATCAGCATCAGATTAGAAACCAGCTGCAGGACAATCAGCGTGATCAGCAGGCCGCTGGAATGCCTGTTTTTGATATTCAGATTGAAGGCCGGCATCGACATCGCCTTGGTCATCGCTTTATGCATTGCGATACTGGTCTCAGATACCCCGGCCTTATCGCTGTTTGCCGGGGTCTGCCGGCGGTCCAGTGGCAGCTCTGGGGCGGCCTCACCCAATTCGGCATCCTGCACCGACAAATGCACATCTTCGCGCAATTTCTCATCAGGCAGCTCATAGCTGTGCTTAGAGACAATCGCTTCGGAGACCTCATTTCTGATTTTTTCGATCCGCTTGCGGATATCAATCACATCAACGACCATGCTCACCTTGCCCTTATGCTGGGGCTTGTCCTGTCCCCGTCTCAGGTCTGTCAACGTCTGAAACGGACCCTCGTTTACACCTTATATAGTGTTTAGTGTTAATTTAGTTTAATCTATATCGAACCGCGGGCTGTTGTTGAGTCATTGTCCTCACCAGAACGGGGGATTAAATAATAACCTATTGATATATCAGGATTGTTAATGTTCGGAAATAAACCTGCCCAGACCAGTTCCAAACCGCAATCAGCCCATATTGGAGAGAATATCCGGATTAAGGGTCAGATTGATTCGCCTGAGCATGTGTTTCTGGCGGGTACGGTTGACGGGGATATCACATGTGATCAGTTAACCATTGATACCACCGGTCAGGTTAACGGCAAGGTCGTTGCCAAGGCGGCAATGATCGATGGCCGTGTGGATGGTGATATTCTGGTTGAAAAGCTGCAGATCAAATCCCGTGCAATTGTGAAGGGCACGCTGTCCTACCAGACCATTCAGGTTGAGGAAGGGGCGCAAATTGATGGCAATTTTGTCCAAGTCGCGGCTGAGCTGCCCCGCGATGTTGTCGCCTTGCCCCAATCGGACAGGTAACCGGCCAGCCAGATGTCAGATACCGGCTCCCGCAAATCAGTTATTGGCGCAGGTGCGACCTTTACCGGCAAGCTTATCAAGAGCGCGGCTCTGGATATCCATGGTGAGGTCATTGCCGATATTATCGCTGAAAAACTGCATCTGCATGAAGGCAGCCGGCTGAAGGGCAATCTGGATATTAAGCTGGGCGTGTTTGCCGGCGATTATAAGGGCCGGATGAAGGCCGGCAGTGTCTGGATGATGCGATCTGCCCGTATTTTTGGTGAGATCGAATATAGCGCGTTGCAGATGGACAGGGGCGCGGCCCTGAACTGTCATATCCTGCACAACTGGACTGAGGATGAGGCTGGCACAGCCGCGCCAACCGCGGTGGAAGACGGGTTTTTGACCGATATGCTTGGCCCGGAGACAACTGACAAACCCGCCCCGCCGCCGGCCCTGAATGAGGAGAGGCCGGAGCATGAGTGATTCAAGCTTTATCGCCAGCGATCTGAAGCTGACCGGGGTGTTTCATGCCCCTGGCCAGACGGTCATCATCGCTGGCCAGTTTGAGGGCGAGATGACGGCCGGCACGGTTGAGATTGCTGAAGGCGGGGTTTATGAAGGGCTGGTCAGGGCCAGCACAATTATGGTTGGCGGGCGCTTCAACGGGGTGTTAGAGGCGGACAGCCTGACCATTTCTGAACAGGCCATTGTTGCCGGAGAGCTGGTCACCCACGCATTGTCTGTTGATTCAGGGGCGGATATTTCCGGGACTGTCAGGCGCAAGCCGGATCACACAAAATCGTCATCCAGCTGAGCCAGAATGTCATCGCAGATCTCGGCTGTCTGCAGACAATCATCAAAGAACGCCATTGCCTGCGCCCGGCCATGTTTTCTGAATAATTGCATTGCCGCATACCGCCCGGCCGCCATCGCCACCGCATCCGGCATTGTCTCGCGGCGGGCTTTTTCCTCTAGCAGATTATCGATTTGCAAGGTCAGCTTTTCGATATTCTGGGCCTCCAGAAGCTGGCTTGACATCCGCTTGCGGGCGTTGCGCTCGGCATCTGCGGCTCGTCTGTGCTGGGCCCGGTAGGCGGTCAGATCAATTACGCTGCTCATGGTCTCAGGCCTGTTCTTCTGCTGTTCTGTCAGGGCAGCGCAACATCCGGCCTTTTAAAAAATTCAGCCGGCCGGCATCATCTTGACGCACGGTCTTATCCTGATAGATATCCAGCGGCACAATCACACTGGCGGAGAGCTGGTGCGCCTGATTGCGCATCAGGATAAGGGCTTCATCATAACTGCCATAATGATGCACTTCGACAATGCCTAAGGTCCGGCATCCGGCCAGATAGGCATCTGACAGATTGGCAAAGCTTATTGTTTCTGACCCGGGCAGGGCCTGCGGGCGGTTGGCCTCTACCTTGGCCTGACGCTGGTCTTCTTTGAACTGGTGCATTTCGGCCCAGTCCGCCGCACTGACCACCAGCAGAGACTCGTCCCGCCCGTCCACAAAGAACTGGCAGGAGGACAGCCCGAGAAGAGCTGTAAACAGACCGGCTATCTGGATATATTTGCGAACCATAGCTAATCGCCCTTAAGCTTGCGTGGTGATGCCGTCGCGGCTTCTGAACTCCTTGCGCTGAGGGGGAAGGGGCTGTTGATGTTGGCCCCACCCGTCCTCTGCCCCCAGATAAACGGCAAGCCAGGCGGTTTGTTTAGCCAGCCCTTCGCCCGCACTTACCCCGCCTCACCTCATCTCTTCTGATCTGTTAGTTTTCTTTCTGCCCGCCTCTATACAGGGCTGAGGCGGTGACGTTACTGTTGTTTTGATGTAGTGTCTTCGGGTCGCCTGCCCAGACTGGTTTGGGCGGCAAAGCAAACCGATAAAAATGAGGGACAAAGGTCAGTGTTGTGGTGAAGATGGTATTCCCCCCCTTATCAATATGGCGCGCCAGACCAGAGCTTGTGCTTGTTCTGGCGGCCGCGTTTGTGGCAGCTTGTCTCTATGCAGCCCCGGCCTTCAGTGAAGGGCGCATCTATGAAGGCTCAGAAGAAAAAGCTCATTGTTCTGTGTGGGATAATCTGCGGCTGAAATGGCCGCAGACCATTTTGGGTCGCGAGACGGCAAAGTGCCGCCGCAAAGCCACGCCGCCGACCCAATTCTCCAATATCTGCCGCCTGCGCCGCCAGTATATTGACCCAGAGACAGGCTCACGCATGTGCGTTTATATGCGCCAGGGCCGCGGCCTTGATGACACCGTGGTCAGCCTGTCGCCGTCCCTGCAATGCCAGCGCACCTACACCTGCCGCAGTGACGATTAACCTGCAACAGGCTGCGGAAACAGGGCCGGCCGGACATACAGGTAGCGGGCTTACAGGTAGCGGGCTTTATCCTGCAACACCACGTTGAAAGAAATAGACAGCCGCGGCACATCCACCAAGTTCGGGTGGACCAGATGATGCAGGAAGGCCGGCCATAAAAACAGCTCACCAGCATCTGGCAGGCGTCTGAATTCAGGGTCAAACTGGCCATCATTGCGGACCGCGTTCATATTGGCTTGCGGGCGCGGGTCAAAAAAGCTGATCGCCCCTGGGTTCAGATCTGAACGGAAGGTATCGGCTGTGCTCTGGTCAGGCACATTCAGATAGTAGGTGCCGGACAGCCAGGCATGCGGGTGATTATGCAGATTGTGATAATCGCCTCTGAAATTCACATTCGGCCAGGCGTGTATGGTCCAGTCCATCGGATAGGTGATGCCGGCTTCGGCGGCGTAATCCTGCACCGCTCTGTCAAAACACTGGCGCAGCCATAACACCGCCGGGTTATCTTCTTCCATCAGATTCTGGTCCAGATAATTGGTCGTCATCTGGTCCTGTTCTGCGTTTTTCTCCAGCACCAGGCCGCTGAGCATGGCGTTGGCCTGTTCATGACCAGGCAGCGTCACAGCCATAAACAAGGTGGGCCACAGGCGGTGGAATTCAGGGCTGCCAGGGGCAGGGCGGTTTGGGCTATCGGCCATCGGGTCACCTCCTCATCTGCCGGTCATGGTTGAAACTTATAAAATCTTTGTCCATGTTATTACCAGCACATAAGCCCTATGGCATTATGAGATGTTGTGTTATTCCACTACCCGGCAGATATTATACATCTTGTTGGGTTGGTATTTCTACGGAGACAAAAATGGCTCTTTTTGATCAGGTGGACAAGGGCGGTTTGCTCGAATATTCGGTTGTGTTTAACGATCGGTCCCTGAATTCCATGTCAAAAGGGTTTCAGGGCGTGATGCGCGATCTGTCTGTTGGCCTGAAATCCGCCTATAATGCCGAAGCGGCTGTTCTGGTTCCGGGTGGCGGTACCTTCGGGATGGAGGCAATTGCCCGCCAGTTCGGCACGGATGCAAAATGCCTTGTGATCCGCAATGGCTGGTTTTCTTTCCGCTGGTCAGAAATTTTTGAAAAAGGCCGCATTGCGGCAGATACCAAGGTTTTATATGCCCGCCAGCAGGACGTCGCAGACGGCGTCAACACGCCTGCACCATTTGCCCCGGCGCCTCTGGCCAACCTGCAGCAACAAATCGCTGATTATAGCCCGGACGTGGTCTGCGCCCCGCATGTCGAAACCTCAGCCGGGATGATCCTTCCCGATGACTATATCGCCGGTATTGCCGAAGCGGCGCACGCCGCGGGCGCGATTTTTGTGCTGGATTGCGTGGCGTCTGGCGCGCTGTATGTGGATATGGCGGCGTTGGGTGTTGATGTGCTGTTGACCGCGCCGCAAAAAGGCTGGACGGCAACCCCGTGCGCCGGTGTTGTCATGCTGGGCGCAGGCGGGCTGGACCGGATCGCCCAGACCACCAGCACCTCTTATGCGGCCGATTTGAAAAAATGGCACGCCATCATGCAGGCTTATGAAGGCGGCGGTCATGCCTATCATGCGACCATGCCGACCGACGGGTTGCGCCAGTTCCGTGATGCGGTGCACGAAACCCGCGATATCGGTTTTGCGACGGTAAAACAGGCGCAGATTGACCTGGGCGCAAAAATGCGGGCGCTGACCGAATCCTACGGCTTTGTCTCGGTCGCGGCAGACGGCTTTAAGGCGCCGTCTGTTATTGTTAATTTTACCACAGATCCAGACCTGAAATCAGGCAAGAAATTCATGGAACAAGGCCTGCAAATCGCCGCTGGTGTGCCGCTGGAGGTGGGTGAACCTGATGATTATATGTCGTTCCGCATCGGCCTGTTCGGGCTGGATAAGCTGATGAATATTGACCGCACCGTGAACAGTTTTGATACCGCGCTAAAGGCCATTACCGCCTAGCTGTCAATCGCTTTGGCTGTCAATTCGCGCGGCCGTGCTTTTGGTGGCACATAACGGACAGGTCCAGGACCGTCTGGTCGGATCATCTGCCTCTGTCATGGTGGGCACGGTCCAGTAATAACCACAGGCCCCGCAGGTCATATGCCAGATGGTTTCTTTTGAAACGGTTATAACCGGCGGGCCGGCTTCTGGGGTGTCGCTCATATCCGCAATTCCTCTGGCCTAATCACGTCATCTTTTGGCCGCCACAGGCAGGGCGGTATCGGCTGTAGTAACTGTGCCGTCTGGGCTGACCTTGCGGGTGAAACAGCTTCTTGTGCCTTCATGACATGCCGCCCCGGTCTGGTTGACCAGCACCAACACCGTATCGCCGTCGCAATCATAGCGCAGGTCCACCAGTTGCTGGATATGGCCTGATGTATCGCCTTTCCGCCAGAACGCGCGGCGTGATCGTGACCAGTAACAGACCCGCCCGGTGGCAAGTGTTTCGGCAAGACTGTCTTTGTTCATCCAGGCCATCATCAACACCTCACCAGTGTCGAATTGCTGGGCGATGGCGGGGATCAGCCCGTCTTCTGTAAACTGCAACGCCTCTGGCAGGGGGGGTGTGTCTGTCATTGTACCGGGCTTTCTTCTCATCTTTCGTCTGTCTTTGTTCGGTTCGCGGACTGTGCAGCAGGGCTGGCGCGTTAAGGATAATTTTTTAGCGGAATTAACTGGATTTTTTTAGCGAACATCTTCCTTAATAAGGGTAAATTATGCCGAAGACTATTGATTATGTCACCTGACCATCACGTCACTTGACCAGTATATTATTCGAAAGGACGCCAGCCGATGCCGTTGTCGATGCGCAAGAAAGTCTTTATCACCGCTGCTGTTACCGGATCTGGCGGGACGCAGGATAAAAGCCCGCATGTTCCGCGCAGTCCTGAACAAATCGCTGAGGCGGCCATTGCCGCGGCAAAAGCG
>CBFHLG010000002.1:108486-117755 GCA_965656625.1 Puniceispirillaceae bacterium (SeqCode) | reverse complement strand
CGGCGCGGCGGTGGTGCATTGTCATGTCCGCGATCCGGAAACCGGCGCCCCTGCTCGTGATGTGGCTCTGTACCGCGAGGTGACAGAGCGTATCCGCGCCGCCGATGTGGATATGGTCCTCAACCTGACCGCGGGGATGGGCGGCGATCTGGTCACCGGTCCGCCGGATGCCCCGTTGCCGCTGAACCCGGCCGGAACCGATATGGCCTCTGCTGAAGACCGGGTTGCGCATGTCGCTGAATGCCGGCCGGAGATTTGCACCCTTGACTGCGGCACAATGAATTTTGCTGAGGCTGATTATGTGATGACCAACACGCCCGGCATGCTGCGCGCGATGGCCGGGATGATGCGCGATCTGGGCGTACGTCCGGAAATTGAAGCGTTTGATACTGGTCATCTGTGGCTGGCCAAACAGCTGGTCGCAGAAGGGCTTATCGCAGACCCGGTGATGGTTCAGCTGTGTATGGGTATTCCCTGGGGCGCGCCGGATGACCTGAACACATTAATGGCAATGGTCAATAATGTACCGGACAGCTGGATTTTCTCTGCCTTTTCCATTGGCCGTCATGAAATGCCATATGTGGCGGCGGCGGTGCTGGCCGGCGGCAATGTGCGGGTCGGTCTGGAAGATAATCTGTATCTGGAGCGCGGCGTTCTGGCAACCAATGATCAGCTGGTCACCAAGGCAGCTGAAATTATTGACCGGATGGGGGTCGGGCTGATGACCCCTGATGAGGTCCGCGCCGAATTACAGCTTCAAAAGCGCCCTCCTGTTTAACCCCTGCCTACCCCCTTAAACCGCCGGGGTTTGCCCTCATAAAGGAGAGCTGAGATGAGAGATGTAACAAAGACCGCAGCGATTATCGGCGGCGGTGTTATCGGCGGCGGCTGGGCGGCCCGGTTTCTGCTCAATGGCTGGACCGTGCATATCTTTGATCCCGACCCGGACGCGCAGCGCAAGATAGGCGAAGTTCTGAACAATGCCCGGGCCAGCTTGCCTCTGCTATCGGGAACAGCCCTGCCAGATGAAGGCCGGCTGGTGGTTTGTGACACCCTGCCAGACGCGATTTCCGGTGCGCAGTGGATTCAGGAATCTGTGCCTGAACGTCTGGCCCTCAAACATCAGGTTTTTGCCGATATTCAAGACCATGCGGGTGACGGTGCGGTTCTGGCGTCATCGACCTCGGGCTTTACCCCGACCCAGCTTCGCGAAGGCGCGGCCCAGCCGGATCAAATCATTGTCGCCCATCCGTATAATCCGGTGTATCTGCTGCCGGTTGTGGAACTGGTTGGCGGGGCGGATAATCCTTATATTCTGGCGGCCCGGGATATGCTGCAGGATATCGGCATGAAGCCTGTGGTTATCGCAGGGGAAATTGACGCCCATATCGGGGATCGTCTGCTGGAGGCGGTCTGGCGCGAAGCGTTGTGGCTGATCAAGGACGGCATCGCCACGACCAAGGATATCGACGATATCATCACGCATGGCTTTGGTCTGCGCTGGGCCCAGATGGGTTTGTTTGAAACCTACCGCGTGGCCGGGGGCGAGGCGGGGATGCGGCATTTTATTGCCCAGTTCGGCCCGGCTCTGGCCTGGCCCTGGACCAAGCTGATGGATACGCCAGAGCTGACTGATGAGCTGGTAGACACCATCGCCAGCCAGTCTGATGCCCAGTCAGGCCATCTGTCTATTCGTGAGCTGGAACGGGTGCGGGATCGCAATCTGGTCGGGTTTTTAAAGGTGTTAAAAGACCATCACTGGGCCGCGGGCACGGTTCTGTCTGGCTGGGACGAACAGCGCCGCCATATCCTGCCTCCCTCGCTGCCTGAACAACAGGTCCCGTTTGCCCAGCATAAAGCAGAGGTTCTGCCCGCCTGGATTGACTATAACGGCCATATGACAGAGTTCCGCTATCTCCAGGTGATGAGCGAGGCCTCAGATGTGTTGTTGGACGCGTTGGGTCTGGACCAGACATATCTGGGGCAAGGCTACAGCGTTTACACCGTGGAAACCCATATCCGGCATCTGGCAGAAGCCAAGCTGGGCGAGGTGATCACGGTCGCCACCCAGATTATCAGCGCGGATGAAAAAAAGGTCAGGCTGTGGCATTCTTGCGTCACCGATACAGGTGTTGAGGTCGCCACCGGTGAGCAGATGTGGCTTCATGTGGATATGAAAGCCGGCCGTACCGCCCCGTTCCAGAGCCCGCTGGCCACCCGGATCGCGGCGATGGCACAGGCTCATGCCCTCCTGCCCCTGCCCGAAGGCGCCGGCCGGTCCATTGGGGCGAAATAGAGCCCGCCGGATTTGACCAGTAAGCCAGATAGTCCTCTGCCTAGCTGTTTCGTCTGGCCGCCAGTTGGCTGATAATGGCGGGCGGCTGTTCTGGATACAGCTCTTGTCGCTGACCAAAAAAACTGTGCTGGACGGAAAATTCCGGGGGCAGGGCGGCTGCCAGCTCGCCTTTTGCCAATAAGAACGCCGGGCGGGACGGTTTGCCAAACGCCTCATTGCCTTGCCCGAAGGTTTCATACAACAGCTGGCCGCCCGGGCTGACCAGATCGAAAATCTGCGCCAGTAATGGCCGGTGCAGATAGTTTGTCACCACCACCAGATCAAACCGCTGTTGGCCCAGCCGGCCTGCCAGCTCTGCGGCCAGCGCCAGCCCGTCTTGCTCTAAATCAATACAGACCGGCCGCACCGGCGCGCCAGTAGGCAGTCCCGCCATCAACTGGTCCAGGCTGTCGGCATTGATATCGGCGGCGGTAATCTGAAGGTCCGCCTGATAGCCTTTATCCAGAACAGCTGTAATATGCCGGCCGGTCCCGCAGGCCAGATCAAGCAGGTGAACAGGGCTGTCTGCCGGCTGGCCCGCCAATGCCTTATCAAGGCTGGCCAGAATAAAAGGTGACGCCGCAGATCTCATCATGGGGCTGGCCGTCTGGCAGCGGGGGTGAACATTTGCTGGCCGTCCAGCTGGAAGCTGGCGATATGGGCCTGACCGTCTGTTGAGGTCAGCCAGTCGGCAAACCGGCCGGCCCCGTCATGATTAACTGTCGGGCAATGAGCCGGGTTAAGGGTAATGATGCTGTACCGGTTGTTCAGCGCGGCCTCCTTGCGGGCATACAGCAGCTTATGGCCAGCTTGGTTACCGAACGCCAGCCAGGTGCTGATATCGCTCAAAAGATAGGCGTCAAGCTGGACCGCCAGATTGATGCTTGCCCCCATGCCTTGCCCGGCCTCCAGATACCAGCGGCTGTTCAGGCTCTCAGGGGTAATCCCGGCGGCGGCCCACAGGCGGCGTTCACGCTGATGTGTGCCGCTGTCATCGCCGCGCGATAAAAACCGGACCTGCGCGTCTGCTATCCGGCGCAGCGCGTCTTCTGCTGTATCGGCCTCACGGATACCGGCTGGGTCGGCGCCGGGGCCCAACAGCACAAAGCGGTTTTCCATCACCGGCAGGCGGGCCAGACCGAACCCGCTTTCCATAAAGGCTGTCTCATCTTCAGGGGCATGCGCCAGCACCGCATCGCCGTCACAGTTCGCCGCGTTCCGCAACGCCTGCCCTGACCCGACCGCGACCACCCGCACCTCAATGCCGGTCTCTTCAAAAAACCGTGGCAGAATATGGTCATAAAGCCCCGAATTCAGGGTCGATGTGGTCGATTGCAGCAGAACCGGCGGCTGATCTGCCTTGAGGGCTGCTGGCAGCAGGCTGACCAGCCAGATCAGGAGACAGGTCTTTATCAGCCCGGTTTTTATCAGGTGGAACGCAGCCTTGCTCATATAGGGCGGTTTCATGGCAGTATTTGTCTCTAACGCAGATGGTCGTAAACGCCTGGTGCCTGCCGCGGCTGTTATGCCAACAGACAGGCCGGTATCTTAAGAGCGGGGACGGCATCGGCACAAGGGTTTCTTTTTATGCCGCCGGGGGGCATTTGCACGTGTCGTCATTGTCATCCACACCAGATCAGCCCGCACCAGATCACCGTTCACCGGCAACCGGCCGGCCGGCGGGGGTGCGCCTGAAACTGTTTGTCGGCCAGGCGGCTATCGGGGTGGGCCAGATAGACCTGCTGCACCAAATCGGGCTGACCGGCTCCTTGTCTGGGGCGGCCGCGGCGATGGCAATGGACGAGGCGCGGGCGGAAAGCCTGTTGGGCCTGATGTCTGCCGGCTTTGCCGCGCCCCTTGTTAGGCCGGCAGAAACAACAACAAGTGACCTTGAGCTGACTGGCCTTGGCGCGGAGCTGATTAGGCGGTATCGCGAACAGGACCACCAGATACAAACCCTGTCAGCAGACCTGAAGGACTGGTTGACAGGCCAGCAGGCGGGCTGACCGCCCAGGATTGACCATGACCTGCGGGATTGACCAGGACCTGCGGGATTGACCAGGACCTGCGGGATTGAATAGACCGAAAGATACGTTAGTTAGAGAACAACAAATAAAAATAAAGAGCTTGAGGAGATATCTGACATGGACCTGCCCCAATGGCATCATCGCCCGCAAACCAAACAGAAAGGTATTCTGGACCAGGAAGCGTTCTTGCGTGTGGCGGATCAATTTATCTCTCTGGCCAATGATCGGAATAAGAAAATCATGGCGACAGAGCTGCATTTTGCGCTGATGTATGCCGCCGCCCGCTATACCGGCCATGTCGGCAAGAATGTGGTCGATATTGACGATCAGGATGAATGGATCACCCATATGACTGCCCAGTTTCAGGATATGCTGCGCGAAAATATGGCTGACCCCGCCCTGTAGGATATGAAGGCCGCGAAACGATGATAAAGGCCATGACGCGCTCGATGCTCACCTTCTTTGCTGTTCTTCTTGGCTGTGCTGGCCTGTTCAGCATACCGGCTGTTCACGCCTCAGACGCAGGGCTGTTGGAACAGGGCGAGAAACTGGTTCGCCAGCATTGCACGCGCTGTCATGTGGTCGGCCAGCTGAACAAATATGGTGGCATTGGGTCTACCCCGTCTTTCGGGGCGATCAAATCACTGCCGGACTGGGAAGATCGGTTCGCCGCCTTCTGGTCTTTACTGCCGCATCCGTCCGTGGTCCAGGTTGAAGGCCTGTCCCCTGAACGGCCGAAGGGCGTTCTGGCCACCACCAAACAGATTATCCTCAGCCCGAACGAGGTTGAGGCGATCCTGGCTTATGTGGACACTGTACCGGTAAAGGATTTGGGCGGCGGCGTCAGCTATCAGTAACGGGCAATGACTGGCTGCCTAGCGTTTTTATGAAAAACAAAAAAGGAAAGAAGAGATAAAATGTCAGACAGAAAACCAGATATGGCCGAGATGAGCGCAAGCGAAATTGCGATGCGGAAGTTTCTGAAACAATTGGGCGTAACCACTCATCAGGCGCTTGAAGCCCGGCTTCAGGAGCAGGTGAACAAGGCCCCGGCTTCGGCCGGCGATAAGCTGCCTGTAAAGGCCAGCATTACGATAGAGGCGCTTGGCTTCAGTCATGAAATTGACGCTGACCTTATTCTGCCTGAGGCTGATAACAACGAATGACCGCCCTGACCGAAGAGAGGATACTGGCGGCGCTGGCCACGGTTGAAGACCCCTCGCAGAACAATGATATTGTCGCCCTTGGTCTGGTTCAGGCGATCCAGATAAAAGACAGCAATGTCAGCTTTATGCTGGTGGTCCCGCCGCATCGCGGCCCGGCCATGGAACCGGTGCGTAAACGTGCCGAACAGGCGGTCCTGGCCCTTGATGGCGTGACCAGCGCAACGGTTCTGGTGACCGCCCATGAAAGCCGTGATGCGCCCCAGACGGCTGGTTCTGCTGGTGGTTCGGCACAGGCCTCTGCCGGCCAGACCCGCGAAAAGGTTCTGGAAAGCAAGGTCCGCCGCTTTGTCGCTGTTGCCTCTGGCAAGGGCGGGGTGGGTAAATCCACCACCGCGGTCAATCTGGCTATTGCGCTAAAGCTTGAAGGCTTGCGGGTTGGCTTGCTGGATGCAGATGTCTATGGCCCGTCTCAGCCGCGTATGCTGGGGGTGTCTGGCAAACCGCCTGCGGTTGGCGGTGACATGGTTGCCCCGTTGGAAAATTATGGCATCAAGCTGATGTCGATGGGGCTTCTGGTTCCCGATGACACCGCCATGATCTGGCGCGGGCCGATGGTGCAGTCTGCCTTGACTCAGATGCTGAACGCGGTTGCCTGGGGCGAATTGGATGTGATTGTCATTGACCTGCCCCCGGGCACTGGCGATATCCAGATATCGCTTGCCCAACAGGTCAATCTGGCTGGGGCCGTGATTGTCTCCACACCGCAGGATATTGCCTTGCTGGATGTCGTCAAGGCCCTGACCATGTTTGAAAAAGCAGGTGTGCCGGTTCTGGGCATGGTCCAGAATATGGCGGTCTGGCATTGTCCTGATTGTGGCCGGACAGATCATATTTTCGGTGAGGGCGGGGCTGCTGAAGAAGCCCGCCGCCGCGGCATTGACCTGTTAGGCGATATCCCGTTATCTGTAGCCGTCAGGCAGGGGTCTGACAGCGGCTTGCCGATTATTCTGTCTGCGCCGAACTCACCGCATGCCGTGGCCTATAAACAGATTGCGGCCAGCCTTATCGAACGGGCTGACCTGAAACCGGAGGAGAGCGCATGAGCTTGTATTATGAAGCTGACCCTGCAGATGAAAACACCCCGCCCCAACTGCCCCCCTTATTGAGAGCAGAGGCGGTCACCAGCGGTGATGTTCAGGCCAAAGCTGTGGCACGGGCCGCTGCCGGTGAAGTCGGGCTGGTATGTTATGCCCCGTCTGGCTCGTTGCTTGATTTTGCGGTGACGCTTGCCCCAGAGGTGGACGCGTCTACCGCCGCACAGATGCATCATGCGCTGATGGTTGCGGTGGGTGATGCGATAGGCGCGCTGGCCCCGCCAGAGGTGGTGGTCAGCTATCAGTTCCCCGGCACAATCCTGTTCAATCGCGGTATTGCCGGGTCTATCCAGCTGGTTCAGGGCCCGTTGAGCGCGGACCAGGCCTCGCCAGCCTGGATGGTGGTCTCTGCGCGTGTGCGCCTGTCTGATGAGACACAAGCGATGCCGCTTGAATTCAGGATGGCAAACACTTCACTTGAAGAAGAAGGCGCTGGCTTTATCTCGCGTACCCGTTTTCTGGAGGCCTGCTGTCGTCATTTCCTGGTCTGGTTGCATAAATGGGAAGACGAGGGCTTTCGGCCGGTTCATGATATGTGGACAAACCGGATTGAAAAAAATGTTGAACTGCGCACCGCGGATGGCCAGGTGGCAGACTGGCTTGGCCTTGATGAGACGGGTTCTGGCCTGATTAAGCTGGACGGCGAGGCGACCTCTGTATCGGTCCTGAACGCGGCGGAGATGTTTATCACCCCGCAGCTTGACCCTGCTCCTCACAACATGGGCCCTGATGAAACCGGCCCTGATAATTCTGGTTCAGGGACAAAGTGATGAAACTGGCCCGCACAATCCGGTTTGATGCGTCTGATGAGCATGTGTTTGACCAGGCCGCCGAAGAAGGCCAATGGGCCATTTCCGGCAGCTTTTCCTTTGCCCATATGCGCGATGAAGACATAACCGGCAAGGTAAAACAGGCCTTTGCCAACGGGTTCCTTGCTGTCCCGTCTTTTGGCTATTCAACGCTGGTGTCTGTGGCCAAGGCCAGTGAAGACGATATAAGCCAGCTTCGCGCCGACCTGATCGATCATTTTATCACCTGTTATGGCGCGCCTGATGAGGCGGCGGCCGGGGCCGTGGCCGATGATGAAATCGCGTTCATGGCAGAGGTTTGCCAGGAGCATAAGACCGGCACTTTGCTCAGCCTGCAACGCAAGCTGACCCAAGAGGGTATCAAAGAACAGTTCCGCTCCCTTGCCAAGGCGGACTCCTGTGCTGAACAACAGATTTGGCAGATTGTCGAAGAGGAAGACGAAGATGAACAGCACACCGCCCCAACAGGCTCCTGATTTCTGGCTGACCTCAGGCTGGCATTTATGCGACCGTGATGAGAGCGGCGGCCTGTTGCCTTCAGCCGATTTCATGGCGGCCTATTTTCACCGTCCCGAACTGGCAGTGGTGGAAGAGTCTTGTGCGGCTGAAATCGCTTTGCATGAAAAGCTGACGGCAGAGCCATTCGCTGAGGTGACAGAAGATGAGCTGACCGCGCTGGCAGATGAGGATGTTGCGCATAATTACCGCGCGGTTCTGGCGTTTCGCCAGTTTATTGCCCAGCATAACACGCTGCAGGCGGCCTATATGGCGGTGGCGAAGGGGGCGGCGATTACCTTCCCGCCTTTGTTTATTGACCAGATGGCACAAATCATTCTGCGCGAAATACTGAACGGCGAGACCGACCCGATGCAGGTACGCGCCGCTGAGGTGCTTTTCCGCAGCCAGTCGGTCACCACCGATGATGGCCGTATCATGATAGCCGACCAGTCCACGGTTCAGCTTCAGGCTGACTATCAGCGCAGCCTGGCCCAGGCCGAAAGTCCTGAAGAGGTGCAGATAGATATCCTCACCACTGAGACCAAGCCGCTCTATTGGGAACGCTCCGATAAGTTCGATACGTCCATTGATATCGCCTTTACCCAGCCGGGTCTGGACGCGCTGGCCCGGGTTCTGGAAAAATGGGTTGCCCATTTTCTGGGCCTGTCTGTCACCATCAGCCCGCTGGTGAAAATCGAAGATGACAATTGGCGTTGGCATGTCGGGCTGGACAGCAATTCAACCGGCATTCTGAACGATTTATATGACGGCCGCGCGGTGTCTGATACGCGTCTGCGTGAAATCCTGTGCCTGTTCTCGCTGACCGCGGATGCCGGTCTGAAGGCGGATATGGTGGGCCAGCCGGTCTATCTCGGGCTGGCCATGAACGCCGCCGGTATCGTATCGGCCAAGCCGCAGAACCTGCTGGTCAACCTGCCCCTAAGCGATATGTAAGGCGCGATAGGTAAGGCACGATAGGTAAGGCGCGAAAGCGAGGCCCAAAGGAGCGCCGGCTTAGTTCAGATAATCATCAGTGGTGCGCGGCTTCGGCCGCTCGCCCACATCGGCCATTTTTTCAGATTGTCCGAACATGGCTTCCACCCGGCAATCCTCACACATTTTCAGCATGTCGGTGCGGCCTTCGGCCTGGAACATGCTGTGGCCGGACAGTTTGGCGATGACATTCTCGATGGATTTGGTGGTTCCGAACGGCTTCCCGCAGCTGGTGCAATGAAACGGCTCGTCCTCAATAACCAGCTCAGTCGCCATGGCCTTGTCAG
>CBFHLG010000002.1:103571-108389 GCA_965656625.1 Puniceispirillaceae bacterium (SeqCode) | reverse complement strand
TTTGGCCAGGCCGCGCAGGCCAAGCCGGGTCACTGCCCGCGGGCTGCCCATTGCCACAAACGGGGCCGGGTTGTACCGCGCGGTCTTCTGTTTACCCCACAACGCCTGTTCAACCGCATCAGGGTCGGTCTCTTCCAGCAGCACAAACCTGTTTTCGGTATCCACCCCTGTTCCGGCCAGCAACGCCTCGGCCAGTTCCACCTGTTGATGCAGGCTGGCATATTCGGCTGATTTGCGCGGGTCCATCAGCACAAACACCCGCTCAAAGCCCAGCGTTATCGCCCCGGCCAGCATATCATGTCCGGTCCGGCCCACAGAATGCATCTCATAAGGCAGCAGCGCGGCGGGCAGGCCTTTGCCATAGCGGGCCAGCATCTCAATCATTTCGCCGCCCCACTGCCCGTCATGCACTAACAACATCGCGCCCTTGCCGCCGGCCTCAGTGTAATAACGGTGCAGGTTGGCCAGGCTGGTCAGGCTGGTATCAATGGCCGGAAAGGCGGTTTGCGCCGCCCCTGACGGACAGACCGCTCCGCACATGCCGCAGCCGCCGCAAATACCGGCATCAATCGCGACATGGTCACCGGCCACGGTTATTGCGCCTGCCGGACAGACATCCAGACACCGGCTGCAGCCCACCAGACTGTTGCGCGAATGGGCACATAAATTTTCATCAAAATTCACATAAATCGGCTTTTCAAACTCGCCGATCATCTCGGCGGCCTGTTGCTGCACGCGCAGCAGCCCGGCACTGTCATCAGCCCCGCAGCGCAGATACCCGTCACGCTTGTCTGCCCCGGTGAACAAGGGGGCTCCGCCGGTCAAATCGATCAGGATATCACAGCTTGTCTCGACCCCGTCTGTGGGCGCAGAAAACAGCTGTTCTGCCCGGCCCCAGGGTTCAGCCTCACAAAAGCCGTCGATGGTCAGGCTGAAGGCGGTGAAATGGCCGGCAGCCTTGGTGATCCGGCCTTGTGTCAACTGGCCTGAAAACGGTTCTGCAGCCAGCCCGTCTGCGGGCTTGTCCAGCATCACCGTCACGCCCAGCTGGCCGGACAAGGCCTTGCCCAGCGCAACCCCGGCTTCACCGCCGCCATAAATCAGGCAGCGCCCGTGTGAGGTCAGCGCCATAGAGCGGACCGGCGGCGTGGTATCTGTGGCGGCGCGCAGCAGCGCGGCTGTCTTTGCGGTGGCTGATTTTGCTTCATCAGACCACCCTGCCATCTCGCGGATATTCACGGTCTGCGGCGCGGGCTTGCCCAGCTCATCAGCAATATCTTCAAATGTTTTTGTCTCTTGGGTACACGCCACGACCAGGCGCTCGCCCTCGCCCAGGCTGCTCATGGCCTCTGCCAGACGGTCCTGCTGGGCCCGGCATAAGGAGGTGGCGACCCCAGCGTTAGCTCCAGTTTCATTTCCGGCTTCAGCCGCCAGCCCGCAGGCCGCCGCAACCGCCGTCCCATCCAGCGGCATGGTTTTGCCGCAATTACATAACATGATTTTGGTCTGTGAAATTTTCATCTGTTGTCTCTGGGCAATGGCGTGTGGTTTGCTGATGATATGAACGAGCATGATGCACCACAGCGTGAAATTGCCCAACGCCATTTTTCATAATGTGAGCTTGGATGAAAAGCAGGGGGCAAAAAGAGACGGATAAAAAACCGTCCGGGCGGGCCTGAATGGACCTGAATGGACCTGAACGGGTCTTGAGGGGGAGGGAGAGCACAACAATGTCAGAACTGATAACCGCATCAACACGGCATGTGCTTTATGGTGTGCGCGTCATTATTGAACGCCAGCCCTTGGACAACCCGTGGGTCAGCCACAGATGGGCGGTGCATGACCTGATCCCGCTAGAGCTTAGTGCCGGGCTTGGCGCCTTGCCATCTGGTGATATTGCGTTGCGGCCTCTGCACAGCGCGGGCCGTGATCTGGACCTCTATATGGCGGATATCCGGATTGACCTGCATCATGCTGAAGCTGAGGCCTATGCAGAAAACCTGCAGTCATCTGACCCGGCAATTTATGTTGTGCTGCGCCGCGCAGAAGATGTGGATACAGACGATGATGATGACAGCGATGAGCTGAACAGCGCGGATGTTCGCCTGTTTGAGGTCAGCCTGTCGCCTTACAATATTCAGGATTACGAAGATTGCGGTGAGGATCAGGTCGAAAAACTGCCGCTGCAGGGGCCGATTGCCCAGTTTGTTGAAGCCTTTGTTGAACAGCATTTCACCCCGGAAGTGTTTGTGAAGCGCAAGCGCGACAAGGCCCGGATTGATGCTGATACAAAGCGCGGCGGTGACAGACGCCTGGCCCGTCAGCGCCCCCATTAACCCCGTCAGGAACAGAATAATAGTCAAGATGAGCGAGACAGAAAGCAAACCGTTTCTCAGCCGTTGGGCCCAGCGAAAAGCCGCCAGCAAGACAGACGCGCCTGAACGCGAAGAGGGCGAGCCTGAAGGCCAGCTTGTTGAGGCGGCTGATACGTCTTCTGATACGTCTTCTGGGGCGCTGGCCGCACCGGATGAAACAGAAGAAGAAGCCGCGCTGTCTGATGAAGAGCTATGCGCGCGCTATGAGCTGCCTGACCCGCAGGCCTGCACCGAAGCTGAACAGCTGGACGGGTTTTTCGAAGGCCGAATTCCTGACCGGCTGCGCCAGTTGGCGATGCGCCGGATGTGGCGGCTGAACCCGCTGTTCCGGTTCGCTGATGAAATGGTTGAATATGGTGAGGATTTTACCGATGCCGCCACGGTGATCCCGAATATGCAAACCGCCTACAAGGTCGGCAAAGGCTATCTGGATAAGATACTGGCCGAACAGAAAGAGGCTGAGGAGCTGGCGGCACAAGCTGCCCAGGAGAGCGCCCAGGAGAGTGCTGAAGAGGTGGCTGAAGGGGGAGGCGAGCAGGGCTCAGCAGACGAGCTTGCCGAATCAGCTGAGCCAGCCAGCGAGGAGACCGGCTCTGATGGGGATGAAAGCCAGACTGAAAGCGGCGCTAACCCGGACAAAACTGCCGAAAATGCAGAGGTCTCCGCGCCGGTTTTGACAGCCGCAGGTGAACCTGCCCCAGAGGGTGCCCGATCGGACGATACTGGTCCAGAAAATAGGGAGCCAGAAAAAAGGGACCCGGAAGTAGCGATGAAGGTGAGTCGGCCCAGACGGATGGTCTTCACCAAAAATGAAGCGTAAACGGCGGGTTTTTTAGAAATTAATTCTAACCTCCTGCCGATAAACCACAGGTTTTTCCGCCTTGTGGAAGAAACTGGCCGATCAGTCCTAGGCAATCTGCTGCAGATAGGGTTAGGCTTAGGGTGGGGAGAAAGACTTTGAGCGATAGCGCAACAAATATCGAAAATCCAAACACCATCAGCGAAGAAGATGTGCTGCGCGCACAGCTTTATGAGTTTTTGGCAACCTTGTTGCGGGTTGAGCCAACTGATGAGGTTCTGCAGCAGGTCGCCGGTCTGGCTGGTGATGACACCCCGATAGGTCAGGCCTCTGCCACCTTGGCGCATCTGGCCCGCCAGATAGACGCATCGGCTGTCCGCTCTGAATATGTTGATCTGTTTATCGGTGTTGGTCGGGGCGAGTTACTGCCCTACTGCTCATACTATCTGACCGGTTTCCTGAACGAAAAGCCGCTGTCCAATCTGCGCCAGGATATGGCCGCGATTGGGATTGCCCGCGCGGACGGGGTGAAAGACCCTGAAGATCATATCGCCAGTTTGTGTGACATGATGGCGGGCCTCATTCGGGGCCAGTTCAGCCGCCCGTTCACGCTTGCTGAGCAAGCCTCGTTTTTCAAAAAGCACCTCGCGCCGTGGGCCGGGCTGTTTTTCTCAGATTTGGAATCAGCGAAAACCGCTGTCTTTTATGCGCCTGTCGGGTCTATCGGCAAGGCGTTCATGGATATCGAGAGCCAGGCTTTCGATATGGAGCTGTCCGGGTAGCGAATGGCCCCGGGCAAAACCGCCTTTGCCTGATGTGAACAGCATCTAAGGTACGGGCTTCATTGTTGGAGGGAAAACAATGGACACAAAAAAGCAGGATGTTGGCCAGACCGGTCGTCGTGATTTCCTGAAGCTGTCTGCTCTTGGGGCAGCGGCGGCAGGGACTGTCATGGCCTCAGGTACAGCAGCAGCCGAAGACGCAAAGCCTGTTTCCGGGTCAGGATACCGGGAAACAGACCATGTAAAAACATTCTACGAAACAGCGCGGTTCTAAGCGGTGAATTTGACTGAATGTTTTAATTTGTCTTAACCAAGTTTTGAGGAGGAAGACATGCTCAGGAAGAAGACGTCAGGGGTTGCGAATGGCCCCCTCTCATCATCTTTCATTGGCAAGGCAGCCGAAAAGGTTGTTGACCGTCGTGCGTTTTTGCGCGGCTCTGGTCTTGCCATTGGCGGTATCGCTGCCGCATCTGCATTGGTCGGCGCGAATGTAAAGCCGGCACAAGCTGTAACAGCAGCAGGTGCAGCGGAAATAAAGAAGACTGTTTGTACACATTGTTCTGTTGGCTGTACGGTTATGGCCGAAGTGCAGAACGGTGTCTGGACTGGCCAGGAGCCAGGCTGGGATAGCCCGATTAACCTCGGTGCGCATTGTGCGAAGGGCGCATCTGTGCGGGAAACCGCCAGTGGTGAGCGCCGCTTGAAGTACCCGATGAAATTGGTCGGTGGTAAATGGACCCGGATGAGCTGGGACGATGCCATCAACGAAATCGGTGACAAGATGATGGATATCCGTGGCAAATCTGGCCCGGATTCTGTTTATTGGCTGGGTTCAGCAAAGCATAACAACGAACAGGCTTAT
>CBFHLG010000002.1:97471-103473 GCA_965656625.1 Puniceispirillaceae bacterium (SeqCode) | reverse complement strand
TGTGTCACTGATGCACCTGATGAAGGCGAAAGAACAAAACAACGCGCCTTTGATTGTGTGTGACCCGCGCTTTACCCGTACCGCGGCCCATGCTGACGAATATGTCCGCTTCCGTCCTGGCTCAGACGTTGCTCTGATCTGGGGTATTATGTGGCATATTTTCGAAAATGGCTGGGAAGACAAGGAATTCATCCGTCAGCGTGTCTACGGCATGGAAGACGTGTTGGAAGAAGTCAAGAAATGGACCCCTGAAGAGACCGAACGTGTCACAGGTGTTCCTGGCTCACAGCTGAAGCGTGTGGCCCAGACTATGGCCAATAACCGTCCCGGCACCTTTATCTGGTGTATGGGCGGTACACAGCACACCAACGGGAACAACAACACCCGGGCGTACTGTGCCCTGCAGCTGGCTCTCGGCAATATGGGGACCGCTGGTGGCGGCGCCAATATTTTCCGGGGTCACGACAACGTTCAGGGCGCGACAGACTTCTGTGTTCTCTCCCACTCTCTGCCTGGCTATTACGGCCTGTCAGCGGGCGCGTGGAAACATTGGTCACGTGTCTGGGGTGAGGATTATGAATGGCTGAAGGGCCGGTTTGACTCTATCAAAGGGGCAGACGGCAAAGAAAAGAGCCTGATGAACCTCAAGGGTATTCCTGTATCACGCTGGATTGACGGTGTTCTTGAAGATAAGGACAATATCGATCAGCCTGATAACGTACGGGCAATGGTGTTCTGGGGTCATGCGCCGAACTCTCAAACCCGTATGAAGGAAATGAAGACAGCCATGGAAAAGCTGGATCTGATGGTCGTGATTGACCCGTATCCAACTGTTTCTGCGGTGCTTTCAGACCGGACTGACGGCGTCTATCTGCTACCAGCCACAACCCAGTTCGAAACATACGGTTCTGTGACCGCTTCAAACCGCTCTCTGCAGTGGCGTGAAAAGGTGATTGACCCGTCATTCGACTCACTTCCCGATCATACCATCATCTATAAGTTCGCGAAAAAGCTGGGCTTTGCCGATCGTATGTTCCGGAACATTTCAGTAAACGGTGATGAGCCGCTTATTGAAGATGTAACGCGTGAGTTCAACAGCGGGATGTGGACTATCGGTTATACCGGCCAGTCCCCAGAGCGTATGAAGCTGCACATGGAAAACCAGCACACCTTCGATCGCACGACACTACAGGCGATCGGCGGACCTGCTGATGGCGACTATTACGGTCTGCCATGGCCATGTTGGGGCACAGCGGATATGGGCCACCCTGGCACACCTCTGCTGTATGATACCTCGAAGCCTGTTGCAGAAGGCGGTTTGTGTTTCCGGGCCCGTTTCGGTGTGGAACATGAAGGCAACAATCTGCTGGCTGAAGGGTCATATCCTGTTGGCTCAGAAATCAAGGATGGCTATCCAGAATTTAATATGGCCATGCTGAAAAAGCTGGGCTGGGACGGCGATCTGACAGCTGATGAAAAATCAGCTATCGACGCTGTTGCCGGTGATAAGACAAACTGGAAGACTGACCTGTCAGGCGGTATCCAGCGGGTTGCCATCAAGCATGGTTGTGCCCCGTTTGGTAACGCAAAGGCACGGGTGAAAGTCTGGACCTTCCCGGATCCGATTCCACTGCATCGTGAACCGCTGTACACCAGCCGCCGCGATCTGGTTGAAGACTATCCGACCTACAGTGACCGGAAGGCCTACCGCCTGCCGACCCTGTATAAGTCCATCCAGGATGTCGACCATACCAAGGATTATCCGATTATTCTCACCTCTGGCCGCCTTGTTGAATATGAAGGTGGTGGTGATGAGACACGGTCTAACCCTTGGCTGGCTGAACTTCAGCAGGACATGTTCGTTGAATTGAACCCGCGGGATGCAAATTCCAAGCGGATTCGCAACGGGGATATGGTCTGGGTCAGCACACCAGAAGGTGCACGGATTAAGGTGATGGCTATGGTCACCGAACGTGTGGCTGCCGGTGTGGCGTTCCTGCCATTCCACTTTGGCGGACATATGGAAGGCAAAGACTTGAGGTCCAAGTATCCAGAAGGGGCAGACCCATATGTGCTTGGGGAAGCGGCTAACACAGCCATGACATATGGCTACGACTCAGTGACACAGATGCAGGAATCAAAATGCTCTCTGTGTAACATTGAGCGAGCTTAAGGGAGGTTTGATATGGCACGTATGAAATTCCTTTGTGATGCGGAACGTTGTATCGAATGTAACGCCTGTGTCACAGCGTGTAAGAACGAACATGAGGTCCCCTGGGGTGTGAACCGCCGTCGTGTGGTCACTATTCAGGACGGTCAGCCGGGTGAGAGATCTATCTCTGTTGCCTGTATGCACTGCTCTGATGCGCCATGTACCGCTGTTTGTCCGGTGGATTGTTTCTACCAGACTGAACAGGGTGTGGTGTTGCACTCCAAAGACCTGTGTATCGGTTGCGGCTACTGCTTCTATGCTTGTCCGTTCGGTGCGCCACAATACCCGCAGGCCGGGAATTATGGTTCACGCGGCAAGATGGACAAATGTACATTCTGTGCAGGCGGTCCCGAAGACGATATGTCCGAATCTGAATTCCAGAAATACGGGCGTAACCGTCTTGCAGAAGGCAAGTTGCCAATCTGTGCTGAGATGTGTTCAACCAAGGCGCTTCTGGCCGGTGATGGGGACCAGGTCTCCAACATCTTCCGTGAGCGTGTTGTGTTGCGCGGCTTCGGTTCAGGTGCCTGGGGGTGGGGTACCGCCTATCAGGTTAAGGGTAGCTAAGCCACGGCATTATAACCAATAGATGAGGGGCGGGATCGGCATACAAAGAATTGTATGAACGGCCTCGCCCTTCTTTTTGAACAGAAATGAAACCCTCTTCTCTGTCGGGAGACTTACGTCGATGAGGCAAAAATCCTTTGCACACTATGCAACAACCGCTGTTTTGGGCCTGGGTCTATTAGTGGCCATGGCGGGCTGTAAGGAGTCTGAGCGTGACCGCGTTCTGATGTACAATAAGGGCACTTATCTGGGTCCGGCTGATCAGCAACTTGATGACGGGGCGGTACGTAAACTGCAGGACCGGACCCGCTACCAGATAGCTGCCTGATCTTAAACAGAGCCGAAGATTTAAGGGAAAACAGGAGATATTCTCATGAAAATGGTCAAGACATTACGCAGCAGACTGGCGTCTGTTCTGGTGCTGGCCGCGCTGGTACTGGCTGGGGTCATGCCGGCAGCTTACACCGCGTCTGCCCAGACCAATGGTGAGGTTCCGGGCCAGGCCCTGGGGCTGAACTCTGATGCGGATCTGTGGCGGTTTATTCGGAACGGCAATTCAGGTGATACCCAGATGAAGGGCGAGCTGGCTGCGGTGATGATTCAGTCTGAAGGTGATAACTGGCGGGCGGCGCGGAACGGGCCTGTGTCTGTCTATGGCGCGGCCGGTGTGCTGGGCATTATTGTCCTGCTGGCGGCCTTTTACAGCTGGCGCGGGCGCATCACCATTGATTCCGGTCCGTCTGGCAAAACAATTGAACGGTTCGGGACGATTGACCGCTTTGCGCATTGGCTTATGGCAGGTTCATTTGTCATTCTGGCGCTGACCGGTTTGAACCTTTTATATGGCCGTTACACGCTGTTGCCGTTATTGGGCCCAGAGGTCTTTACCGCGATCACCATCGCTGGCAAATATGCGCATAACTACCTGTCCTTTGCCTTTATGGCGGGTTTGGCCTTGTCTTTTGTGTTGTGGGTTCGCCACAATATTCCGGCCAAGATTGACCTGGATTGGCTGAAGGCGGGCGGCGGTATCTTTACCAAGGGCGTTCATCCACCGGCGCGCAAGTTTAACGCTGGCCAGAAAATAATCTTCTGGGTGGTGATGTTGGGCGGCCTGTCTGTCTCACTGTCGGGTATCGCGCTTATGTTCCCGTTCCAGACAGACATGTTTGCCAAGACCTTCGGTCTGTTGAATGTGGTCGGGTTTGATCTGCCAACCACGCTGACAGCCCTGCAGGAACAACAGCTGAACCAGCTGTGGCACGGTATTGTGTCACTTGTTCTGATGACCATCATTGTGGCGCATATCTATATCGGTTCGGTTGGTATGGAAGGCGCGCTTGATGCGATGAATTCGGGCAAGGTTGATCGCAACTGGGCCAAAGAACACCATGGCCTGTGGGTCAAGGAAGTCGATGCAGCAACAAAGGCGGCGAAAGCCAAGCCTGCTGAATAGACAAAACGAAAACGCCAGGTCCGGCTCGGCCATTTACGTGCCGTCACGCCGGGCCTGACGTTCGGGGGCCTGACCTGCATGTTACCGGCTATTGTATATCTCCGTTTGGCAGTGGCACGGCTTGTCTGTGCCGGTCTGCTGTTTGTCGCCGGCCCGGCACTGGCCCTTGAACACTATACCGGCCATGGCGGACCGGTAAAACATCTCACCCTTTCGCCTGATGGCGGGCTGATGGTCTCCGCCAGCTTTGACTATTCAGCCGTGGTCTGGACAGTACCGGACATGGCCGATACCGCTACTCTTATCGGTCATGATGCCGCGGTGAATGTGGCCGCCTTCTCACCAGATGGTAACTGGCTGGTGACCGGTGGTGATGATAACCAGATTTTATTGTGGTCGGTTGATGATATCCGGAAAAACCGGGATGAGGCGGCTCCTTTCCTGCTGGCGGGTCATCGGGGCAAGATTGTTGATTTTACTTTCTCATCTGATGGCCGCCATCTGGCCTCGGCCAGTTGGGACGGCTTTGTCGGGGTGTGGGATATGGCCCTTGCCCGCAACCAGCTTGACCAGATGCCCTATATGCTGCGCGGTCATGACGGGCCGGTAAACATGGTCCAGTTCAGCGCTGATGATACCCATCTCTACAGCGCCGGTTATGATGGTCATATCCGCTATTGGCGGGTGGCAGACGGGATGTATCTGCGTTCTGTTATCCGCAATGGCTGGGGCGTGAATGTGATGCTGGCTGATGAAGCGCGCAACCTTTTGGCCTATGGGTCGACTGATGGGGCGATGGTCATAGCGGCGCTGGATACGGGCGCAGATATCCTGCGCATGGGCGAAGATCGCACCCCGGTATTATCTGTCGGGCTGAACCGCGAGGGCAGCCAGCTTGCTTTTGGCAATGCCAAGGGTCAGATAAAAATCGTCGATTTGAAGCGTAATTCTCTGTTACGCGATTTCCGTGCGGCCAATGGCCCGATTTGGGCAGTCATGTTCATGCCGCAGAACGGTGATATGATGATCGCCAGCCTGGATGATTACATCACTAAATGGCAAATTCATGACTTCCCGCCACAGATTCTGGATACACCCGGCCCGGCCCGCCGGTTTCACCCCACGGCCGAAATCACCAATGGCGAGCGCCAGTTTGCGCGCAAATGTTCGGTCTGTCATACGCTGGTTCCGGATGGGGCGCGGCGCGCTGGCCCGACTTTATATAATCTGTTCGGCCGTCAGGCGGGCACTTTGCCGGGCTATAAATATTCACAAGCCCTGCTGGATTCGGATATTATCTGGGCAGAAGACACCATCCACCGTTTGTTTTCAGACGGCCCGGATGTGGTCACCCCGGGCACCAAAATGCCGATACAGCGGATGAAAAATGAGGCCGACAGACAAGACCTGATTACCTATCTGAAAGAAGCAACAAAACCAGCTGATTAAATCAACAGGAGACGGTGTTATGAAAATATTTTTGCTCAGCTCATCCATTGCCATCGCGATTGCCGTGGTGGCCTATTTCGTCCTGACCTCAACTGGCATGGATACAGCGTCGGTGTTGTCGGGGGCAGCGGTCCGGCTTTGATCCGGCGCTTTATGCGGCGGGCGGGCGTTTTTCTGGCTACGCTGCTCAGCTTTATAACGGCCTCGCCGGGTCTGGCTGACCATGGTCCACACAGCTATCAGGTTATTGCGGCGTCTGTAATGGCCGTTCTGCCGACCTGGCCTGGCTATAACCGGCCGGGTTTTGGGGCCCCGCCG
>CBFHLG010000002.1:86119-97373 GCA_965656625.1 Puniceispirillaceae bacterium (SeqCode) | reverse complement strand
TGCAGAGGGCGAGGCGATAGGCCTTGTTGATGCGATTTTCACCAAATCAGAAGACAGTGACGCCGGTGTGAACTTTGCGGTTTCGGCCGCGCTGGTGGATAAGGTGATGCGGAAATGGGCGGAAAGGGCAGATGTTTTTACCCACTGAAATAAATCACGGCTCTCGGCTTGCCTCACAAGGCCAAGCTCATCTACTCTTGCCTATGGACAGCTTGGTACCGGCAGCTGTCACCGTTGTTTTAAGGACATATCGTCATGGATGATGTTATCAGACCCGCAACACCAGCCGCGCCCGGCCCCCAAAACGGCGCCAGCGCAAGCTCTGCGGATAACAGGCTCATAGATCCGTTTGGCCGGGCGGTTGATTATATCCGCATTTCGGTTACTGACCGGTGCGACTTCAGATGTGTCTATTGCATGGCAGAAGAAATGACCTTCCTGCCGAAAAAAGAATTGCTGACCTTAGAAGAGCTGGAACAGGTCTGCCGCACGTTTATGGCGATGGGGACCCGCAAAATCAGGCTGACCGGGGGCGAACCTCTGGTCCGGCGCAATATCATCCAGCTGATCCGCAATCTGGGGGCAGAGGTGAAGGCCGGCAACCTGGATGAGCTGACCATCACCACCAATGGCAGCCAGTTAACCAAGATGGCTGACGATCTGGCTGCGGCGGGTGTGCGCCGGCTGAACGTGTCTATTGATACGTTGGACAAGGACAAATTCAAGCTGATCACGCGGTGGGGCGATCTGGATAAGGTTCTGGACGGGATGAAGGCTGCACGTGACGCAGGCCTGTCGGTCAAGCTGAACGCGGTTGCACTGAAGGGCGTTAATGATGATGAGCTTGGCGATATGGTCGCCTGGGCGGGTGATCAGGGTTATGATATGACCATTATTGAAGTGATGCCGATGGGCGATATCGGCAATGAAACCCGGGTTGACCAGTATCTGCCCGTCTCTGTGGTCCGCTCGCGTCTGGCCAAACGCTTTACCTTAACTGAGTCTGACTATATCAGCGCCGGGCCTGCCCGTTATGTGAATGTGGCGGAAACCGGCCGGCGTCTGGGCTTTATCACCCCGCTGACGCATAATTTCTGTGAAAGCTGCAATCGGGTGCGGCTGACCTGTACTGGCCAGCTTTATATGTGTCTGGGCCAGGATGATAACGCGAATCTGGCCCACGCCCTTCGCGAGGAGGGCGAACAGGGCTTGCGCGCCGCGATTGTCAACGCGATTGCCCGTAAACCAAAGGGTCATGATTTCGTCATCAACAGGCGTGAGGCAAAGGCCGTTGGCCGGCATATGAATGTGACTGGCGGGTAAAGGGGCCGGGTCATGACAAAGCCGCGTATCTCGCACGGGTCTGCTGCCCTGTTCGGTCTGGCTGGCTGGTCAGGCTCAGGCAAGACCACACTTGCTGAACAGCTCATCGCAGAGCTGACAGCACAGGGGCTGAATATGGCCACCATTAAACATGCTCATCATGAATTTGACGCTGATACACCTGGCAAGGACAGCTGGCGTCACCGTCATGCCGGCGCGCGCCAGGTGCTGGTCTCTTCGGCTATCCGGTCAGCCCATTTTGTTGAACATGGCACCGCAGAGCCTGGCTTAGAACAGCTTCTGGACCGGCTTCACCCTTGCGATTTGGTGCTGATAGAAGGCTTTAAGCGCGAAGCTGTGCCAAAGCTGGAAATCTTCCGTCCTGAAGTGGGCAAGCCGCATCTCTATCCCGATGATCCGCAGATTATCGCGGTCGCCAGTGATGCCCGCTTGCCGGACTGCCCGTTGCCGGTTCTGGACCTGAACGATATCGGCGCCATCGCCGCTTTTGTGCGTGAGGCCACCGGCCTGAAAGGCGGGTAGGGGGCCATGCCGCATCCCACAACAACCCCTTATGAAGAGGCTCTTGACCTGATGCTGGCTGCTGTTCAGGGTTCCGCCCCGGCAATAGAGCAGGTCAGCCTGCCAGATGCGTTGGGACGGGTTCTGGCGGCCGATCAGACCAGCCCGATTAACCTGCCACAGACCGATAACGCTGCTGTTGACGGTTATGCGGTTGATGCCGCTTATCTGGCTGCGAATCCGGATCACATTTTCGCTGTCATTGGCACCGCGCGGGCGGGCCATCCGTTTGACGGTAAGGCGGCACCGGGGCAGGCGGTACGCGTCTTTACCGGGGCTGTGATGCCGGCGGGCCCGGATTGCGTTCTGATGCATGAAGATTGTCAGCTGACTGATGGCGGTGTTATCTGCACCAAACAGCTTGGGGCCGGCACCAATATGCGGCCGGCGGGTGAAAATCTGGCGGCTGGTGAGCTGGTTGCCGAGAAGGGCGCGCGTCTGGCGGCGGCGGATATCGGCCAGTTGGCCGCGGCGGGCTGTGCAGATATACCGGTGTTCAGGCGGCTCAGGGTCGCGCTGATCTCCACCGGTGATGAGCTTGCCGAACCGGGTGACGGGCGGAAAGCAGGTCAGATATTCGACAGCAACCGGCCGATGCTGGCCGCGCTGTGCCGCCAACAGGATGTCCAGCTGACCGATTTCGGTATTATTCAGGATAACCGGGCCAGCCTGACAGAGGCGTATCAGACAGCCCTTAGCCGTTGTGATGTGGTGATCTCTTCCGGCGGCGCGTCCGATGGTATCGAAGATCATACGCAAGGGGCGATGCAGGATATCGGCGCAGAACCGGTGTTCTGGCGGGTGGCGATGAAACCCGGGCGGCCAATGGCGGCGGGGCGCCGGGGCCGACAGATGATGTTTTGCCTGCCCGGTAATCCGGTGGCCGCCTTTGTCTGTTTCCGGCTGTTGGTGCGCCCGGTACTGGACTGTCTGGCCGGTGCTGCTGTGCGGCCCCCGCTCTGTGTGATGGTGCCCAGCGGCTTTGCCCATAAAAAACAGCCCGGCCGGGCTGAATTTCTGCGCGCCTGTCTCATCCCCGCGCCTGATGGCACCCAGCAGGCCGTCTTGCAGGGGCGCAAAGGGGCCGGTGTGATCTCATCATTGACAGGGGCGGACGGGCTTGTTGAAATACCCTTTGCGGCAACAGAGCTCAGCCCCGGCCAGCCGGTCCGCTTCTACCCCTTTAATGAGGTTGTTTTATGAATATCCTGTATTTTGCCTGGATGCGTGAACATACCGGCTGCTCGTCAGAGGCGATTGAGCTGCCTGGCGATGTAAAGACAGTATCTGAACTGGTGACCCTTCTGTCTGGCCGGTCTGAAGGGCACGCCACCGCGCTGCGCAATCTGAAGACGGTGCGGATTGCAGTGAACCGGAAATATGCCGCTCTGGACAGCCCTATCGGCGATGGTGATGAGGTGGCTTTCTTCCCGCCGGTAACAGGGGGCTGAGCTAATGGACACCGCCCTCACAAAGGACATCATCATCACCGCAGACGACTTTGATGCTGGCGCGGAAATAGAGGCGCTGCGTCTGGCCGGGGTCGGGGCCATTGCGACCTTTTCCGGCATTGTGCGTGATAATGCGGAAAACCCGGATCTGATCGCGATGACGCTGGAACATTTCCCCGGCATGACTGAACAGGAAATTCAGACCATTATTGATGAGGCCCGCGAGAGATGGCCCTTGCAGGCGGTCAGGGTCATCCACCGTGTCGGCCGGTTGCTGCCTCAGGAAAATATCGTTTTTGTCGGCACCGCTTCTGCTCATCGCCAGGCCGCTTTTGACAGCGCCGCCTTTATCATGGATTACCTGAAAACACGCGCGCCGTTCTGGAAAAAAGAAGAAACGCGGGCTGGGGCCGCCTGGGTGGAAGCCCGTGAGGATGACGATATCGCCCTGCAGAAATGGACCCGTTGACGCGCAGGCCTCTGCACAGGTGACCTCATCATACGGAAAAGGGGCTGGTCAAACTGATCCGGCCCATAATAAAGTGGAGGTCTCGGAAAGTAGGAAAACCGAGACCTCCATCGGGGGGAAGACTTTTTCAAGTCTTACCTTATACCCACACAAAGCTAATTTAGATTTGTGTGGGTATACTTTTTCCCCCTTTTTTAATATTTTTTTCCGACATTCAGGTAACTAGCTGAAAATAAGGGTTTTATTTTCGGCGATCACAAGCCAGGTTTCAGCCGCTTAAAGGCCCTTACAGACGCTGTTCCGGTCAAAAACAGGCTTAGCCGCAACTGATGCTGAATTTGCGCTAATGTATCATCCAGCCGCTCTGGCTGCAGAACAGACGCCTCATCTTCTGCCGCGCGCAGAATTTGTCCGGCCATACCGGCGATATCCGCGCCCAGATATAAACACTTCGCCGCGTCCAGACCGTGCCGGATTCCGCCTGATGCGATCAGGCATAGCTGGCCGGAGGTTGCGCGTGCGCCCTCTATCGCCTCTGGCAGCATTAACCCTGTAGACAGGAACGGGGCATAGGTGGCCGCATCGTCTGCCGGTCGCCGCTGTAATTCAATTTCGGCCCAGTTGGTTCCGCCTCTGGCCGCCACATCCATATGCTGCACCCCCACACCGGCCAGCTTTGCGACCACTTCTGCGGACAGGCCCGCGCCAACCTCCTTAACCAGAACCGGGCAGGGCAGCTCTTTGACTGCGCTTTCAATCGCGGCCAGAACGCCGGTCCAGTTATGGTCGCCCTCTGGCTGGATGGCTTCCTGCAACGGGTTGAGATGAACAGCCAGCGCGTCCGCCTTGATATCGGCAATGGCGGCTTTTGCCAGGGCCAGCCCGTCCGGACCAGCCAGTTGGGCCGCCCCCAGATTGCCCACCAGAACCGCATCAGGCGCCAGACGGCGCACCTCAGCCTGACTTTGTCCGGCTTCAAGGCTCGCCCGTTGCGAGCCCAGCCCCAGGGCAAGCTGGTGTTTTTGCGCCGCCTCTGCCAGTACAGAATTAATCGCCAGCGCCCGATCAGTGCCGCCGGTCATGCCGGTGATCATCAACGGGGCGGCCAGCTCTGCGCCCAGGAACCGTGTCTTCAGGCTGATTGTGGCCAGATCGCATTCCGGCAGTGCGCAGTAAGGCAGCACGATATCATCCAGCGGGTGCACCGCAAGCGGCACGCTGGCTTTGGCCAGGTCCAGATGCTTATTCTTCCGATCGGCGGCATGCGGGGCGTTACTCTTTGCAGGGCTCATGACGGGGTAATCTTCTTTATGGTCGGGCGGTACATGGTATCCACCAACAGCATATGCGGGACGGTCAGCGCCGCCAGCAGAATAAAGACTGTGCGGATAAAGGCTTCATCGGCTGTAAACCCGCCGCTGATGGTCTGGCTGAAATAAAGCCCAGCCCCCATCAGCCAGGACAGCCCGGTCAAAACACTTCCGCTGACAAGTATCGCGCGGCGGCTGACATACATCTGCATCGCTGACCAGATGCTGGTGAAATGGCGGCGCGAATGCACCACACAGAAATAGAATGCAAAACCGGCCAGAGGCGGCAGGACCCAGACCGCCAGCACAAGTCCGGCCAGCTCAATAACAGCCGCGCCATACTGCCGGCTCATCACCCCGGCCAGCGCGTAAATTGCCGCCGCCACCAGCCATAACATCAGCGCCGGACGCAGGCCATCCATCAACACAACCGCGTTCGGCCCGGCCAGAACCATATACAGGCGGGCGACCTCCGCTTCATGAAACAGCGGCAACAAGATGGTCACCACCCCGCCATGAACAAGGATCTGACAGGCACTCAGCGCGCGTCCCGCCCGCCGGTCCCAGACCTTCGGCAAATGCTGGATATCACCGCTGCCAAAATGCACCACCGTCATCACCAGAAACGCCGCCAGCGCAAATACCGGTGAGACAGACCAGATCAGCCCGGCCAGCCCGGCCAGCAGCAGATACATCACAAGAAAGCCGGTCATCTTGCCCCGGCTGCGCCCAAAGCCCAGACAAAACGCGATTGCCCCGTCAAACGCCCCATGCGGCAGGCCAATCACCATCACCGCCACAAGCGCGATAACATCAATCGCTGATAACATCTCCATTACATTACCGCCCCGTCATCCTCGGTTGTGCCGGTGTGTGCCGCTCTGTGCCGTTCTGTGTCCCACAGGGCGCTTACAAACAGACCTGTTGGCATTGCTGTTATCAGTTTCGCATAGATGGTGAAATCTGCAAGGCCGGACATGAAGCGGGCAAATTCATCGCCGCTCAGGGCGGTGGCGATACGCGCGAACAAGTCCGGCGCGGTCTCTGGGTGGCGGCGGATCACCCGCAAAAACACTTTGTCCAGAAACAGATCAAACCTGCGGATGGGGGGCGGCAGGCTGGCCAGGCTCAACTCTGCGGGTCCGCTGCCAAGGCGCCGGACAATCTCATCAGCCTGCCGCTGGATATAACAAAAAGCATAGCCTGAAGACGGGCGCACACAGCCGCCATTTGCCCCGATCGCCAACAGCCCTGTCTCGCGCGGCTCAACAAAGGCCATCGGAATACATCCGGCCTCACGGTGGTGCACCTCATAGCCGCCGGTATCCCAGTGCGCATCAAGATAGGCCGTTATGGCCTGATCATAAAACGCATCCTCCTGCACTGTCGGCGAAAACATGGTTGATTCGACCAGAGCCTGATCCGGGCTGTAGGGCAGCAGATAGATAAAATGAATGCCGCGTGACTGGTCACATCTGAAATCCATCAAAATCGCGGTATCGGCGTCAAAACAGGGCTTTTTCGCCTTGATCTCAACGCCTCTGAAATGCTGCAGCATGGCCCCGTCCGGCAGTGTGGGCGGACGGCTGTCAAAGACAAGGCCCGTTTCCGCCTTATCCGGCCCCGCCTTATCTGGCCCCGCCTCATCCATGGGCACCTGCCCGGCGATAGCTTTAAGGCAGTGGCCCAGCCAGGTGCGGCTGTCCAGGCGGCAATAGGGGTGGTTATCCGCGCGCTGGGTAATCTTTTGTGCAGGGGTGATAATCTGCCATTTTGCCCAGCTTTGTGCGGCAAGGCGGGCTTGCTCCTCCAGCCCGTTTGTGGCCCAGAACCCCCAGCTATGCCCCTGTGTTGCCGCTGTTGATACAGGCCCGTACAGCCGCGCCCTATACCCCGCCCCAGACAAGGTCAGCCGCCGCGCCAGCGACAGCCCGGCACAACCGGCCCCGATAATCGCTATCTCATCTGCGCCAACGGCTTGTGTCTGGGAATGCTGGCTCATCTCAGCGCCTCATCCATCAGATCGGCGATAGGCTGATGCAGGTGGTTGTCATGCACCGCCTGTTTATTTTTGGCCGCGCCTGTTTTAAGGCTGGCCAGCGCGCTTATGCTGGCGTCAAGTTTTTCCGGCACGCTGGTCACGACGCGCCCGTCGCCCCACCTCAGGTCCCTTTTGCGCAGGCGGACGCCTATTCTGCGGTATACCTCACCGGCCACAGCGATACCGGCGCGCGCGCGGACCGGCAGGAAGGCCAGACCGTCCCGCCCGCTCTCATAATACCGGTCGGCCAGCCCCAACAGCCTGCCGGCACTTGCCTGAACAGCTTTATATGCCGCGGTGTCGGGTGCGCTTGCGCTAGCGATAATCTGTTTCGGGCTCAGCGGCCCGGCCCAGCTTTCCGGCAGATAGCGTCTGCCCAGATGTGCATCTTCCAGAATATCGCGGGCAATATTGGTCAGCTGCATGCCAATGCCCATATCCACCGCAAACCGGAACGCGGCTCTGTCGCGGCACCCCAGCACAGGGCACATCAACAACCCCACCGCCCCGGCCACATGATAGGCATAGCGCACCAGCTCGTCCTCATCCTTGACCAGCATCGGGTCCTGGTCCAACAACAGCCCGTCCAGCAGATGAATAAGCGGGGCAACCGGTATCGCGCACCGCCTCATCACCGCCAAATAAGCGGCCAGGGCCGGATCCATTACCGCGGGCTGGCCGCGCTCTTTTAAGATGACCAGCTGGCTGCGAACGGCGTTCAGCCGGTTTGCGCCGCCGGGGGCATCACCATCTGCGATATCATCCAGAAGACGGCAAAAGCTGTACAGCTCGGCCGCGTCCACTGCCATCCGCCGCCCCAACAGCCGAGAGGCCCAGTAAAAGCTCTTGCCGTTCTTGGCCAGCGTCTCAAGCGCGCTGTCTGCCTGTATTTGGTGAACGGCTGCCTCAGCAGGTCCAGCCCTATCAGATGCAGGCTGGCGGCGGGGATCAGCTGACAGGCCGGTCATGGGTCGCCTGCTGCTCATCTTCGGTGACCAGCGTTTCAACAACCTTGGCAGAACACAACACCCCCGGCATACCGGCCCCGGGATGCGCGCCTGCTCCTGAAAAATACAGATTGCCCAGATGCGGATCGCGGTTGTGATAGCGGAACCAGGCTGACTGGGTAAAGCTGGGCGAAATGGAAAAACCGGCGCCATGTTCAGACCGGTAATCGGTTTTGAAATCCTCTGGCGTCATATAAAAATCTTCCACCAACGCCTCCCCTAAGCCAGGCATGATGGTGGCGTCCAGGGCCTTGATAATACGGGCCTGCAATGCCGGGCCTTCTGTGCTCCAGTCCACATCACCTTGCAGGTTGGGGACCGGGCAAAGCACATAAAAACTGTCACACCCGTCTGGGGCAAAGCTGGCATCTGTTGCGGTTGGCCGGTGCAGATATAACGAAAAATCTTCAGCCAATATCTTCTTGTTGAAGATATCGTCCAGCAACGCCTGATAACGTTTACCCATCCAGATGGTGTGATGCGCAACGTCCGGATATTGCTTTTTGGTGCCGAAAAACAGCACAAACAGCCCCATCGAATAGCGGGTCACCGCCTCTGGCAGGGCTTTTTTACGCCGTCCGGCCTGACTGGGCAGCATCTGGCGATAGACAGTTGGCGGATCAGCGTTACAGATCACATTATCTGCCTCTATCACGTCACCTGTGCTGGTTCGGATACCGGTCACCCGCGCCCCGTCAACACAAATCTCTGTCACATCTGTTTGCATCTGCAACTGTACGCCCTGGCGGATCATCAGCGCTTTTAATTCGGCGACCAGCTTGCCGGTTCCGCCCATACAGAAATACACCCCCCATTTGCGCTCCAGATAATGGATCAGCGCATAAATCGATGTGGTGTCGAACGGGTTACCGCCGACCAGCAGCGGGTGTATCGAAAACGCCTGCCGCAGTAACGGGTGTTTGATATGCCGGTTGACCAGCTGGGCCACTGTCAGATAGCTGCGCAGGCGCAACAGCTGCGGGATTTGCTTTATCATCGCCCCGAAGCGGGTAAATGGCTTATCAGCTAACTGGGTAAAGCCAACATCAAAAATCTGTTTTGAGGTCGCCACCAGACGGTCATAATTCGCCGTATCTTCTGGCGAGAACCGCGCAATTTCGGCATGGGTATCGGCCAGTGACGGGCGGTAATCAAATTCAGATCCGTCATGAAAATGAAACCGGTACCACGGGTCGAGCGGAACAAACTCCAGATGATCGTCCCGGCGTTCCCCAAACAGCGCGAACAGCTCATCAAACAGGAACGGGGCGGTAATGACGGTTGGCCCCGCATCATGGCGGAACCCGCCACGCGAAAACGAACGGGCCCGGCCGCCAACATCCGCCAGCCGTTCAACCAGCGTGACCCGGTGGCCTTTTGCGCGCATCCGCAACGCCGCGGCAATGCCGCCAAAACCGCTGCCGATAACAACCGTATGCGGTGTGTGTTCAGGGGGGAACGGGCGGGCATCATCCATTTGCCGCTTCCTTACTGTCTAGCCGGTGTTTGTCTAGCCTAGCACACGCGGTGCCGGCCTGTCCTGCGCAAAGGTTATGGTGGTGCATCTCTCAGCCGTGCAGGCTGGTCAGATCGCGGCACACATGGCGAAGCTGGGCCAGAATCGGCGTAATAATCGTGCGGCAATCAGCCGGGAAGACAGCTGATGAGGCTTCTGCTTCTTCTAACATGCTCAGCAGGGACGCAGAGGTCATCGACAAGGCAGGTGAACGGCGCAGCCGCTCCTGCCATTTCGGGGCTTCATGCGTATCACCAGAGGCCAGCCAGCCATCAAAGGCGGCGGCCATATGCCGGTCAAGGGTGGTCTGGAACATGACGATGACCGCGTTTGGCGCGCGCCGCAACAGATCAGATGCCGGGCTTTCCGCCCCATCTTTGCCAATAACATTCAGCATATCATTGGCAATCTGATAACAGCCGCCCGCCGCACTGAAAAACCGGTTCAGCGGCATAATCACATCACGCCGCCCCGCCAGATGCGCGATCCCTTCAACAGATGCGATGAACAACGGCGCGGTCTTGCCTGTGCTGATGTCCATATAGGCGGCCCAGTCCGGATAGGATTTCACCTCAAATTCCAGCGCCTGACCCGTGGTTGTTGCTGACATATGCCGGGATAAGATAGAGACCAGTTGCGGGGTCTGGCCATGATAGGCGGCTTCCGCGGCCAGCTCAAAGGACAGGGCAATCAGCCAGTCCCCAAGGGCCAGCGCGGTATCGCGGCCATACAGCGCCCACACAGACGCGGTGCCGCGGCGGACCATATCGCCATCGCAGATATCATCATGAACCAGAGACGCGTTATGCAGAATTTCAACCGCGGCGGCCCAGGGCAGGCTGGCGGTGCGCGGTACCCCGAAACTGTCACCGGCGGCGAGGGCCATGCGGCTGCGAAGCTGTTTGCCAGTGCGTTTGAAATGGTGCCGGGCGGCCGGGCCCAGGGGGTGTTTGCCAGACGGCAGACGCCGCTTGATAAAGGCTGAAATAACCTCAGACAGGTCAGGCAGGTCAGCTGGCTTTGCGGCCTGTGTGGCCTGGTCCAGTTGGCTGGTCAAGCTCTCCGTCATCGTCTGGCCCCTTTTTTGTGATTATCCCGTAGCAAAAAAAAGCGATTAAGAAAATTGATGTAAAAAATAGGTTTTGGTCAGTAAGGCTTTAAAAAATAAGGTGGCGATGAAGGTCCGCCGCAGAAGGAAAAAAAAGGGCAGGCCCACAGCTGTGCGGACCTACCCCTTCCAAAGCCTGGTTTAGGCTTCTGCTTCTGTTTCTGTCACAGCTACGTTCCAGATGATCACACCGAACGCAATTTTGTTCAGCACGTCAGCCAGGTTGTAGATGATGTTCAGTGATGCCATATCTGCACCGCCGGCCATGTAGCCGAAGAAGTAACCCAGCGGGTAAATCGCCCAACCGATGGTTACAATCCAGCGCATGGTTGAATAGGCAGACTGTACTGATGGCTTTGCATGTTCTGCAGCCACCTTGCCAGCTTCACCAGCAAAGATTTCATACAGAATGTAGGCCCAACCGACCATACCAATGACAAAGCCCAG
>CBFHLG010000002.1:78105-86020 GCA_965656625.1 Puniceispirillaceae bacterium (SeqCode) | reverse complement strand
AGTTACGTTCATGTAACCGGCTTCACCCAGGTAACCACCGATCAGCATGACCAGGGTACCGATGGTCAGACGCCAGAAGACGCCGCCTGATACATTTGTAATCGCCCGCAGTACCAGATAAAACTCGATCATCAGCAGTGGCACAGTAATCAGCCAGTCAATGTAACGATAGACTGTTGGTGTATCACCTGTGGCGACCCACACGTCACGCATGTAGAAATAGTGAACGGCGGCAACCAGTGTGACCAGCCCTGAGACGACAAGAGATGTCTTCCACTTACCGGCTACACGCTGTGTTTCCAAGAAGAAGAAAGCTGTTGACGCAACCAGAGCCATTGAGATCAGCCAGAAGCTGATGCCAACGAAATCATCTGATTCCAGATTTGCAGCCTGAGCAATTGCAGGCATCATAGACATAAGCGCTGCTGGTGCAGCAAACTTAAAAAGGTTTTTTGACATAGGACACTCCCCAAACGTCGCGTTCTAGAACGTCCTACTTTTTTTCCCTGAACCAACACCCGTCGGAACAGGGCCTCCCCCCGAGTTAACGATAATTTAACATATTCGCTCTTATTGGCAACCTTTTGTGGTCACATTTCCAAGAACAACAAATTAATTATCTGATATCATTACGGATTAAACCGCTTTTCAGATCATGGAATATCTGGTTATTTTAATAAAACGACAATATTTTTGAAAAAAAGAGAGGCAAAATGTTTCAGGATACAGTGTTAATCGGGGCGTTTGCCTTCTTTGCGATAGGCGGGGCGATATGGTTGATTCTCACCCGTCTCCAGGCCTCTGGCCAGCCGGACAGGGTGAAACGGCTGATCACCTATGGCCTTTTGGGCCTGGTTGCCGCGGTCGCGATTTATGTCATCAACTGGCATTCGCAGACCTATAAAGACAATTACACCAAGACCTCGGCGCTGACGCCGCCTGCCTTCAGCCAGCTTGGTTAACGACAAGGTGAGGCCCGCCTGAGGCCTGCCCCCCTTAAAACGGGCAGGTTTTCAGAATATCACGGGTGACATTGCGGATATCGCGGTGGCCGCACAGGGCCATCGTCATATCCAGCTCTTTGTGCAGAATCTCCAGAACTTTGGTCACGCCGGCTTCCCCGCCGGCACCCAGCCCGTATAAAAACGCGCGCCCGATACAGGTGGCATGTGCGCCCAGGGCCACAGCCTTTAACATATCCTGACCTGAACGGATGCCCCCATCCATCCAAATCTCGATATCCTTGCCGACCCGGTCAACGATTTCCGGCAGAATCGCAATCGAACTTTCTGCCCCGTCCAGCTGGCGGCCGCCATGGTTGGACACAATCAGCGCATCTGCGCCTGACCGTGCCGCCTGTTCGGCGTCATCAGCATCCAGAATCCCTTTAATGATCAGCTTGCCGCCCCACCACTCCTTAATCCGCTGCACATCATCCCAATTCAATTGCAAATCGAACTGCTCACCGACCCAGGCGGACAGCTTGGACATGTCTGATACGCCTTCAACATGGCCCACAATATTACCGAATGACCGGCGCGGCGTACCCAGCATGCCCATGCACCAGCGCGGCCGCATCGCCATATCCAGAATATTTTTCACCGTCAGCTTCGGCGGTGTGGACAGCCCGTTTTTAATATCCTTGTGCCGTTGCCCCAGAATCTGCAGATCAAGCGTCAGCATCAGCGCCGAACAGCCCGCGTCCTTGGCCCGCTTTATCAGCCGTTTGGCATAATCATGGTCCCGCATAACATACAGCTGAAACCAGAACGGGTCCGGGCTGTGCGCGGCCACATCTTCAATCGAACAGACTGACATTGTGGACAGGGTGAACGGAATGCCAAATTTGGCAGCTGCCCGCGCCGCCAGAATCTCCCCGTCTGCATGTTGCATACCGGTCAAGCCGGTTGGGGCGATAGCGCAAGGCATTGCCACCTTCTGGCCGATCATTGTAGAGGCGGTGGTTCGGTTCGCCATATCCACCGCGACTCGCTGCCGGAAGCTGATTTTCTGGAAATCATCACAATTGGCGCGGAAGGTGGTTTCGGTCCATGACCCTGATTCCATATAGTCATAAAACATTGTCGGCACGCGCCGCTTGGCAATTGCGCGCAGCTCATCAACGGTGGTGATTGTATCCATCATCTTTATCAGTCCGGTCTTGGGAGAATGTAATCAGCAAGGCCGCACTATGCCGAATTCTGCTCCTCTTGTCAGCTTTGCAGACCATCTGCGGGGTGTTTTTTTTATTTTTTGTCTGTTTCGGCATTGAAAGGCGCCGCACTGTCTGGTTTTCTGGACAGTGCCAAGAGGGGGGGCGGGGCTGTGAATAAGGGCTTTGACCCCTCTCTCGCGCAGGTCTTTTTTTTGCCAGATCAGGAGCGTTCAGTGATGACGGCCCAGCCTGACCACATCATGATTATCGGGGCCAGCCATGCCGGCCTGTCCTGTGCTGAACGGTTGCGCGCGCACAGCTTTGCCGGCCGGATAACCGTTCTGGACCGCGATCCCGGCCTGCCGGTGCAACGCCCGCCTCTGTCCAAGACCTATCTGAAGGCGGACCTGTCCGGCGGGGAAGGGGCGTTTGTCCTGCGAAAGCCCGACTGGTTCGATACTTTCAAGATTGAATTCCGTCCCGATTGTGCGGTCAGCGCAATCGATACCGCCAGCCGATCTGTTCTGCTGGCAGATGGCCAGTCTCTGTCCTATGACCATCTTGTCCTGGCGACCGGGGCTGTCGCAAGGCCCTTGCCACAAGCACAAGGCCGTAAGGCAGCCCCCAATCTTCATGTGTTGCGTACCGCAACTGATGCCCGGGCATTGCGCTCTGGCCTTCATGATGTGCACACCGCAGTTGTCATTGGTGGCGGCTATATCGGGCTGGAGGCGGCCGCCTCCCTGCGCAGCCTGGGCCGAGAGGTCCATGTTGTGGAAATGGCGCCGCGGCTTTTGGCCCGTGTCGCCAGCCCGGCCTTGTCGTCTTATTGTGCTGAACTGCACCGCGCAAAGGGGGTTCAGCTTCATCTGGGCACGGCGGTTGACCATCTCGCAACCGGTCCGGACGGCCGCATTGAACAGGTCATGCTTGCCGATCGCGGCCTTGATGCCCAATTGGTTCTTGCCGGCATTGGCATCATTCCGGATACCGCCCTGGCTGAACAGGCTGGCCTGGCAACTGATAACGGCGTGCTGGTTGATGAAAGCTATATCACCTCTGATGCGGCGGTTTCGGCGATAGGGGATGTGGCCCGTGCCCCGGCGATAAACGTCTTCCGGGTGGAATCCATCCATCATGCCCAGTACAGCGGCGCGGTTGTGGCCGCCCGCCTGACCGGTGCGCCGGCCCCGTCTCGTGAGGCGTGGTGGTTCTGGTCTGATCAATATGATGTCAAGTTTCAGATGGCCGGCCTGGTCCCGTCTGCGGCAGAGACAATTAAAACTGTCACCCGCCCGGGCCGGCGTGACGGCAGCCTGTCTGTCTGGTCTTACACAGATGCCGGTCTGGCCGCGGTGGAAGCGGCGGGTGATCCGCAAGCCTATATGGTGGGCAAAAAATGCCTTGAAGCAGGTCTCAGCCCCGACCCGGCGGATATCACCAACCCTGACTTTGCCTTGAAAACCCTGCTGAGCTAGCGGCCTGGCCCGGCCTTGCCAATCTGAACAGAGAGACCCCGCGGGGGACCAGATGGTGACCGCGCCCTTGATAGCGCTGTTGGCTTTACAGGCCGTTCTGGCCGGCGCTTATACAAGCCTTCCACAGGGTAACCTGCCGTTTGCCGCGTGCTTTTTTAACGATTGCGAACTGACAAGTCGTCTTGTGGATATTCCCGGCTTTGTTTCCTGCCTAGCGTGAGGAGAGGATAACCGGGTTTCAGGGGAGCAGGTGAACATGAAAACACAATACAGAGTTGTGGTTATCGGTGGCGGCGTGGTTGGGGCGTCGGTTATTTATCATCTCGCTAAGTTTGGCTGGACAGATGTATGCCTGCTTGAACGGTCGGTGTTGACGGCCGGGTCGTCCTGGCATGCTGCGGGGGGCATACATGCCCTGAACGCAGACCCGAACATTGCTGCCCTGCAAGCCTATACAATTGACCTGCTCCAGGAAATTGAAGCGGAAAGCGGCCAGAATATCGGCCTGCATATGACTGGCGGTCTGACCATGGCCGGCACCGAAGACAGGTGGGAATGGCTGCAGGCCGCCTACCGCGTCTTCCAGTCTATCGGCATTGATGACTGCCGTCTGGTCACCCCTGAAGAAGCGCGCGAATTAAACCCGATCATGTCTACAGACGGGTTTCTGGGCGGCATGTGGGCAGATCGCGAAGGCTATCTGGACACCACCGGGACCGTCCATGCCTATGCCGCGGCGGCCAAAAAGCGGGGTGCGGATTATTATGAACACACCAAGGTTGAAGGCCTGGAGCAGACTGCGGACGGCTGGCGCGTGATCACCGACAAAGGCACGATAACTTGCGAGCATGTTGTCAACGCCGCCGGCTTGTGGGCAAAGCAGGTCGGCCGGATGGCCGGCATTGAGCTGCCCGTCTCACCGCTGAAACATCATTATCTGATCTCAGACAGCATCCCCCAGCTTGAAGAGCTGGATTTCGAAGTGCCGATGACGGTTGATCTGGAAGGCTTTACCTATCTGCGTCAGGATCAGAACGGCGTTTTGTTGGGGATTTACGAACTTGACCATGAACATTGGGCGATGGACGGTGCGCCCTGGGATTACGGGATGGAGTTGTTCTCCGAACAGACCGACCGTATTGAACAGGAACTGACCTACGGCTTTGAAAGATACCCTGTGCTCCAGGACGTTGGCGTTAAAACCTGGGTTAATGGCGCCTTCACCTTCTCGCCAGACGGCAATCCTCTGGTTGGTCCTGTGCCGGGTAAGAAGGGCTATTGGTGTGCTTGTGCGGTGATGGCTGGTTTCCTGCAGGGCGGCGGTGTGGGAAAATCGCTGGCTGAATGGATGATTGAGGGCGAACCGGAAACAGATGTCTATGGCATGGATGTTGCCCGCTACGGCGAATTTGCGGAAAACAAGGAATATATCCGCCAGACTACGGGCCAGTTCTATTCGCGCCGGTTTGTGATGACCTACCCGAATGAACAGCTTCCGGCGGGCCGGCCGCTGAAAATGGCCCCGGCCCATGAGGCGATGACGGCGGCGGGCGCGCGGTGGGGCAATAGCTGGGATCTCGAAGTTCCGCTTTATTTTGCTCCTGAGGGCTTTACCGAAACCCCCTCGCTGAAACGCTCTAACGCGTTTGACATCGTGGCAGATGAATGCCGCGCGGTGCGCCGGGATGTGGGTCTGCTCGATATTACCGGTTTCTCGCGGTTTGAGGTGACCGGACCAAACGCAGAGGCCTGGCTGAAGCGCGTGCTTGCGGCGCGCATGCCAAAGCCGGGCCGGGCCGCGCTGGCCCCGATGATAAGCCCTGAAGGCCGGATGAAGGGTGATTTAACTCTGTTTAACTGGGGCGATGGCCGCTGGTGGATAATGGGCTCATATTATCTGCGCGCCTGGCATATGCGCTGGTTTAACCAGTACATACAAGACGGTGTTCAGGTCCGTGACCTGGGTGAAGAATGGGCAGGCTTTTCGCTGGCCGGTCCGAACTCACGAGAGGTTATCAACAAGCTTACAGACGGGGCAATTGACCAGCTTGGCTTTATGGGCTGCGGGCGCTTTGATATCGGCTTGCTGCGCACCCATATCGGCCGCCTGTCTGTTGCCGGCGAGCTGGGCTATGAGATCAATTGCCGGATGGGTGATCATATTGCCTTGCGCAGGCTGTTACTGGCGGCCGGGGCAGATTGCGGTATCCGTGAATATGGTTTCAATGCTCTGCTGTCCTTGCGGCTGGAAAAGAGCTTTGGCATCTGGTCAGCTGAATTTACGCAAAACTACACGCCCGGCATGACAGGTATGGACCGCTTTATCGACTGGGGCCGACAGGACTTTATCGGCCAGGCGGCGGCGGTGGCTGAACGGGACGGCAACGGCCCTGCCAGGAAGCTGGTCACCCTGGCGGTGGCGGCAGACGGGGCAGATGCCTCAGGCTACGAGCCGGTCTGGTCAGATGGCCGGCTGGTCGGGTTTGTCACCTCTGGCGGCTATGGCCACACGGTTGATAAATCCCTTGCCATGGCCATGGTTGATGCCGATTTATGTGCTGAAGGAACGCCGCTCAGCGTGCATGTGGTCGGGGCTGAACGCCGCGCCGAAGTCATCGCCCCGTCACCTTATGATGCGGCTGGTACAGCCATGCGGGCCTAAACAAACTTCAGATAGGTCTTGCCGGCTTCTGACTGCGGTGCGGTGAAGAATTGTTTGGCGGGGACCTGTTCCATCAGCCGGCCTTTATCCATAAACAGGATATGGTCGGCCAGCCGTTCGGCTTGTGCCCGGTTGTGGCTGACCATGACAATGGTGGTCCCATCTGACCTCGACCATCTGATCATTTCTTCAACAAAGGCGGTTGCCTCAAAATCCAGATTGGCCGCAGGCTCATCCAGAAATAACAGCTTCGGGCGGCTGGCCAGCGCGCCGATAATGGCCAGCTTCTGTTGTTCACCGCCGCTCATCGCCCGTGCCGGCACGCCCATCCGGCCAACCAGGCTGGCCCGTTTGAACCAGTCCTGTTTTTCGGTGCTGTCCAGCCCGGGACACAGAAAATCAAAATGCGCAGATGCGGTCCGCCGCAACATCACCGGGGTTTGAAAAACCATTTTCTGCACCGCTTTGTCTGGCCCGGTTACAGACCCGGATGTCGGCGTCACCAGCCCGTGCAGAGTCTGCATCAGCAAGGTCTTTCCGGCCCCGTTATGCCCCAGAATCAAGGTCACCTGCCCAGCCGGAATTTCGGCTGTAATCTCTTTCAGCAGCATCTTTGAGGCGCGCTCTACACACAAAGCCCGGGCGGCCAGCCGGACAGCGGTCATCTGCTGCTCAGCCATGCTGGCCCTCCTGTTCAAACCGGCGGCGTATATGGTGGCTGATGATATTGACCAGCAGCGCGATAAACAACAGCACAAGGCCCAGCGCCAGCGCAAAGCCCAGCTCGCCGCGCGCGGTTTCCAGCGCGATGGCAGAGGTCATCACGCGTGTTACATGTTTGATATTGCCGCCGACCAGAATAACCGCGCCGACCTCTGATATGGCGCGCCCGAAACAGACCAGCGCGATGGTGACCAGCGCGGCTTTGCCATCTACCAACAGCGCGCTGACCCGCTTGGTCCAGCTGAGGTTGAGCGATTTGAACAACAGATCATAATCCTGATGCAGCCCTTCAAACACCTGCCGTGACAGCGCAATCGACAAAGGCAGGACCAGCACGAACTGGGCTATCATCATCGCGGTTGGCGAATATAACAAATCCAGAAACCCCAACGGGCCGGACCGTGATATCAGCAGATACACCACCAGCCCGACCACCACCGGTGGCAGCCCTAAAAGGGTGTTGGTGACCACCACAACCACGCCGCGCCCGTAAAACCGGAAGCTGGCCAGAATCGCGCCCAACGGCAGGCCAATCAGCAGCGCTGCGCCCACCGCCACCACAGAGACCCGCAGCGATAAGCCGATGATCTCATACAGCGCGGCATCAAATCCAGCCAGCAGCTGGACAGCGATTGCAAAAGGGGTGAAAAAATCCATCTGTTTTTTGGGACCGGTCTCATGGTTATTAGGGCAGGTGATCTGTTCTGGTTTGACCTTGCAGCCCCCGCCCGGCTAGGCTGGCGGGGTATCTGAAGACCACGATTAACCTGAGGTCAAACTGTAATGTCATCCCTTGAAAAATGCAATCTGATGACGGCGATGTTCGATGCCGCGGTGGCGGCGGCGCATCCGGATGAATTTATGCCAGACGCGGTGGCACGCCTGTTGCCGTCGCGG
>CBFHLG010000002.1:58008-78007 GCA_965656625.1 Puniceispirillaceae bacterium (SeqCode) | reverse complement strand
CGGTTTTGGCAAGGCATCTGCGGTGATGGCCCGTGCCGCTGCACATCATCTGCCTGCCGGGCTGAAGGCGATCACCTCTGGCGAGATTATTGTTCCCGATGGTCATGAAGACACAGCAGAGAGGCTTGTTATCACCTCGGCCTCTCACCCTGTGCCTGATAGGCGCGGTGCGGCCGCAGCGCGGCGTATTCTTGATGAAGCCCGCAGCCTTGGTGCTGATGATCTGATGCTGGTTCTGGTCTCCGGCGGCGGCTCCAGCCTGTTTTGCCTGCCGCATGCCTCTGTGACGCTGGACGAAAAACAACAGATCACGACCCAGCTTCTGGCCGCTGGTGCGCCTATAGATCAGATGAATTGCGTGCGCAAACATCTGTCGATTGTGAAGGGCGGGCATCTGGCCGCGGCGGCGTATCCTGCGCGCACCCTCAGCTTGTCTATCTCTGATGTGCCGGGCGATGATGTTGCTGTCATTGCGTCCGGCCCGACCGTGGCTGACCCCAGCACGGCGGCAGAGGCGCGCGAAATCCTCGCCCGTTACCAGATAGATATCCCGCCCGCGGTGGCAGCCTTGCTGGACAGCCCGTCTTGTGAAACCCCGTTTGCCGGTGATGAGGCCCTGTCCCGCTCAGAGACGCATCTTCTGGCCACGCCGCAGAAATCGCTTGCCGCCGCCGCAGATGTGGCCCGTGCGGCTGGCTACCAGCCTGTTCTTCTGGGTGATGCGCTGGAAGGGGCGTCACAGGATCTGGCCCGGCATATTGCCGCTGAAGCCAACCACGCTGGCCCGGGCAAGGCGCTGATTTCCGGCGGCGAGACAACAGTGATGGTCCGCGGCGATGGTTATGGCGGGCGCAATGCTGAATTTCTTCACGCGCTCTGCCTTGCCTTCGATGGTGATGACAGGTTTTACGCGCTGGCGGCTGATACAGACGGGATTGACGGCCGGCCCTTGCCGGACGGGCCTGTTGCCGGGGCGTTGATAACGCCTGATACGCTGGCCCGCGCCGCCTCTCTGGGGCTGGATGCGACAGCGATGCTGGCCAATAATGACAGCCACAGTTTTTTCACAAGCCTAGGCGATCAGCTTATCACCGGCCCGACCCGGACCAACGTGAATGATTTTCGCGTTGTGTTAACCTGACACCGATGACGCCACTTGCAGACAGGCATATTGGCTATCTGGGCTCTGTGGGCTGCAACCTCATCTGGGGGTTTGCGCCGCTGTATTTTGCCTTGCTGGTCGCATTTCCCATGCGCGAGATTGTTGCCCACCGCGCGCTCTGGGCGGCGGTGTTTCTGTTCGCTCTGCTTCTCATGGGCGGCCAGGCGGGCCTGCTGCGCATCGCTTTTGCAACGCCCCGGCGTATGTTCAGTCTTGCTGTTGGCGCGGCTCTGGTCACCGTGAACTGGACGGCTTATCTTTATGCTGTGGACACCGGCCAGCTGGTCCAGTCGGCCTTGGGCTATTTTCTGTATCCCTTGATGGCGATAGGGCTCGGCGTCAGCGTGCTGGGCGAGAAGCTGAGCCCGCGCGGCTGGGCGGCATTGGCGTGTGCGGCGGCCGGGGTGGCGATAAAGGCCTCCTTACTGGACGGGTTTCCGTGGATTGCGCTCATCATCGGGGCCAGCTTTGCGTTCTATGCGCTGGTCCGCAAACGCCTTGATATAGACCCGTTTGTCGGCATGGTCGCCGAATTGCTGATGATAGCCCCTCTTGCGCTGGTGCTGATCACTGCTTTGACGCTGGCGGGCAATTCGGGCAACCCGCTGACACTCTCCAGCTTTTTTCTGGATGGCACGGCCTATGGGGTGATGATGGCGTTAACCTCAGGCGTGGTCACCTCTGTGCCGCTGGTTCTGTTCCATATCGGCAACCGGTATCTGAGCCTGTCTGTGGCGGGGTTCTTGTTTTATATCAACCCGTCACTGCAACTTCTGCTGGGGCTGTTTGTGTTTGCTGAACCCTTTACCGGCGTGGATATGGCAGCCTTCACCCTTATATGGCTGGCCCTGGCTCTGCACTTCGCCCCTGTCCGCACCACATGAAAAAGGCCACCAATAACCAGAGTGGTGGCCTGTCAACGTCAGGAAAACCCAGAGCTTAGTCCTTCATCCGGGCGGTTACAATGGAATCGGGTTCGGCTGGCGGTTGGCCTTCGTTGATTTTGCGGACCACATCCATGCCGTCTGTCACCTGGCCCCAGACGGTATATTGCCCGGTCAGGTGGCCACAGCCCTCATAGCAGATGAAAAACTGGCTGTCGGCGCTGTTCGGGTTCATCGCTCTTGCCATGCCCACGGTGCCTTCAACATACTGATAATCGGTAAATTCGGCCTTCAGATTTTCGCCTGACCCGCCCATACCAGTGCCTGTCGGATCGCCCGTCTGGGCCATAAAGCCCGGGATCACGCGGTGAAAGATGATGCCATCATAAAAGCCCTGCCCGACTAACTCGGTAATCCGGGCAACATGGTTTGGCGCCAGATCAGGCTTCATTTCAATTTCCACCTGGCCCTTGCTGGTCTCCAGCACAAGCACAGGTGAGGCCGCTTCAGATGAGGTCTCAGACATGATAAAAAACAAGGCTCCTAAAATAACAGAAAAGGGAACAGAAAAAACAGAACGGCGAAGGCCGGAACCGGAACGCAGCATCAAACAAACAAGTCCTTTTTTTCAAGACAAGGGGATAGAAAACCGCCGACAAACAGATAGCCGGCGGCACAGATATAACTGATGGTTTAAATGGGACGGGGCACGGCAAAGGTCAAGAGCATTGGCGTGAAAGACCACTCTGTTCAGGGCCTAAGGATATGTGCGGGCCTCAGGACCGGCGGCACAAAACGTCTATCTGCTCATCGCTCAGATTGCCTGGCACGATGACCACCGGTACCCGGCATTGGCCGATACCGCGGCCGGACAGATGGCTGATGACCGGTCCGGCGCTGTCGGATTCGGTATCCGCGCCCAAAACCAGTGAAATAATCCCGTCTTCTTCATTGATAAGGCTGATGACCTCTTCGACCACCTTGCCTTCTTTTATATGCATCAGCGGGGCCTGGCCGGTCAGCTCTTGGACATAATCGGCATGAACCCGCATTTTGTCTTCGGCCAGCTCGCGGGCTTCCTCGCGCATCAATTCGCCCACACCGGCCCAATGTGCAAATTCGGCAGGGGCGATGACATACAACAGCGCGACCCGAAGGCCGGTTGATTTCGCCCGCATACAGGCATAATACAACGCCTGATGCAGCTCCTCAGATTCGTCAACCAGAACCAGGAAAAACTTAGCCTCAGCGGCCTTTTTTTTCGATGTGGCAGCCATTTCATCCTCACTATCTGCATGCCGGATAAGACATCTCTCCTATCGGCAAAATTTCATTATACCCATCTCGGCCGCTAAAGACAAACATCCAGAAAGACAAATATCCAGAAAGACAACGGCCTTAAACGAACACGGGCGGACGGGACAGCGTTTCCCTAGCGTTTGCGGAACGCGGCGGCGGCCAGCCAGCCGGCAAACACCGCAAAACAGACCGCAAAAAAGCCATAGAAAATTGAATAGTCATGCGCAAAGCTGTAAATCATCGCGCCAATGCCGGTTTTGGCGACAGAGATATAGGTGGTATCTTCGGCGATCAGCTTGTCATCCTGGACATGCAACACCCGCACCTCATAATCACCGGGCACGATATTGGCGGGCAGCTCAACCGGCGTTCTGAACAGCGCGCCGCGGATGATAGATACGTTTTCATCCATGACCTGCCACAGGCCCCGGGCGGTCATATTGCGCGCCAAAGCGCCGCGCCAGACGGCCATTTCCTCTGCGTTCAGCCGCAGATCGCGTGTGCGCAGGCCCAGATTTTCGGCCCCGATGCGCAGGTTTTTCTGTTGCTCTGCGGACAGAACCTCATCCAGCGCACGGTTGGAAAAAATATGATAAAAGCTCGGCGCGTTCTGCCAGACCACGGTCTGCCGGTTCATCCAGATACCGCTGACCAGCTCTTTTCGGCGAGAGGCAAGCGGTACCGTCGGGCCGGTGAAAATCACCACGATATCGCTTTCGGACTCCGCGCTGACCGCGCCGAACAACAACAGGCTTTCGCCATTGAAATCGGTGGTGATCGCCACCTCATCCAGCGATAAATCCGCCACCAATGTTGAGGCTTTAACAGGCGCGCCCGCTATCGCCGCCAGCATCAACAGGCTGGCCAGAAAGGCTGTTAGTCTGCTGTGGCCGCTCATTTCAAAAGCTCCACAGAGAACACATCATCAGGCGTGACCACCAGATCAAAACCCAGCTTCAGGCATACCGCCAGCACCATCAGCGCCAACAGGCCGCGTAATTGCTCGCCGCGCAACAGCACACCGACACGAGCCCCGAACTGGGCCCCGATAACCGCCCCAACCAGCAACAGGCCGGCCAGCACGAAATCAACAGTCTGGGTCTGCACGGACTGCAGAATGGTGATATTGGCGGTGACAAAGATAATCTGGAACAGCGATGTGCCGATCACAACATAGGTCGGCATACCCAGCAGGTAAATCATCGCCGGGACCAGAATAAAGCCGCCGCCGACCCCCATAATCGCGGACAGGATGCCGACAAAGGCGGCCAGAAAAAACGGCAGCAGGGCGCTGATATACAGCTTTGATTTACGGAACCTGACCTTGAAGGGCAGGCCATGCAGCCAGTTATGCTGATGCAGTTTGCCGCGCTTGGCCCCGGGTTGGCGGGTGCGCAGGATCGCCCGGACAGATTCCATCAGCATCAGCACGCCGATGATGCCTAAAAACACCACATAAGACAGCCTGATCACCAGGTCAATCTGGCCGATATCCCGCAAGATAGAGAACAGCAACACCCCAAGGGAGGAGCCGACCAGACCGCCGGCCAGCAAAATGCCGCCCATCTTGAAATCCACATTGCCGCGCCGCCAATGCGCCAGCACGCCCGATACAGACGAGGCGACAATCTGATTGGCTTCGGTTGACACCGCCACGGCTGAGGGCACGCCCAGGAAGATCAGCAACGGCGTCATCAAAAAACCGCCGCCGACGCCGAACATGCCGGATAAAAACCCGACCCCGCCGCCAAGGCCAATAACCACGGCGATATGCATCGAAACTTCAGCGATTGGCAGATAGATATACATGAGCGTTAAACATCCGGTCCACAGACGCCCTTTTGCGTTCAGACTGACCCGCGGCGGCACACCGCCTGGCCCAGCATGGGCGTGACGATTTGGGTGTGCCATGTTTAGCAGGCTAAATCAAGGGGTCTGCTCTCATCAGCCCGCCAGAAAATATGCCGCCAGAAAATATGCCGCCCCGGTCTTGTGTTGTCCCGGCGCGCTGGTGGCGGGCTATTGGCGGGTCAGGGCCAGGGCCGGGTCATCAACATAGATATGACGCAATAACCTGAGCAGGCGGACCACATCCTGATCCGCTATTGAATAGAAAATGGTCTGTGACTGCCGTCTTGTCTTCACAATATTGGCTTTCCGCAGTTTGCCCAAATGCTGAGACAGGGCTGACTGGCTTAAATTCGGGAACAGCGCTTCAATTTCTGAGACAGATCGCTCCACCCCGTCAGACAGGTGCGTGATAATCTGCAATCGTCTGTTGTTACTGATCGCCTTCAATATCGCTGTGGACCGGGACTCTTCTAGGGTTGGATCATGGGGTCGTGCCATTCTGTCCTCTGTTCTTTCCTCTGAACGGGCCGGATAATCCATATAAAACTATAGTAAAAAATAGTAAATTAAAATATACGAATGGTTGTGTTAAAAAAGTGTAAATTTGTCTGATAAGCGGGGTCAGGTGAGGTGGGGGTAAAAATAAGATCAGGCGTTAAAGGATAAATTTTTTGATGTCGGGCAGGTAGGTGATGGTAATCAGGCGGTAATTATTGGGGCGTTCGTAAGGTGAGGTGAGGGGGTAGAGCAGGCGGATGAAGCTGTGTTTTTGCGGGCTGTCTTCTTCTGGCCTCTGCCAGACCAGCTGGCCTTGCTGGCATAAAGGTGTGCCGACCGACAGCGTGGTATGCCCGCAAATTGACAGCCAGCGGATATAGCGGTCATCGATAATATCCTCCAGCTGTGGCTGGGTCACCATTTCGCTGGTATCCGGAACCACCGTTTTCGGCAGTTTGATCAGCACCAGCTGGCGTTCGGCACTGAATCTGTACAGGGCCGCGTTTTGGGTCAGCTTTTCGGGCAGGCTGGCCAGCGCGCTGGGCGTATCCAGATGGATAAGCCGCTGCTGGCTGAGATTCAGCATATCAAAGGGCAGGTTGGCGCTATCAAGGTCTGTCTTGTCCCACAGCGTCACCTCGCTCTTGAATTTGCTTTTGACTTCCGTTTCAAACAGGCTGAGACAGGCCAGCCCCAGATCAAGGCAGAAAGGCTCAACAGACTCATATCGCTTAGAGGTCAGTGTCGGCATATCAGAGGTCAGCAGGAAATCAAACTGCTTCATGCTCCGGGTGTGGTTCATCAGGCTGAGCAGGGCCACCTCGCTTACATCATCTTGCAAACGCACGCTTACCCTGGTGCCGGCGCGGCTTAATTCCACCGGATAGGGGCGCACAGGCTTCGCCTTCCCCCTGCCAGAGGTGAAAATGCGCCCTGCATTATCAATATAGAACTTCACCTGCATGTTGATTGTTTGCCGTGTCTGTATTGCTTGGCTTGTCTTTTTCATTTGCCGTGTCATTTTATTTGCAAAACCTCATGTTTTCTGCGGGGTTGAGGCCTGTAACGCCTATGCATGACAGCATCGGTTATTTTGGTACAAAGGGCAGTATGGCAGAAAAAGGTTAGTAAACCGTTTATGCGGCGCATTTTTCTTTCATTTTTTTTCCCGTGCTGGTTAAACTTTTCTCATGGAACCCCCAGAACAGACGCCAGACCAGCGAAACGCCCCGGCCAAAGCGGGCCGGCCTGCGCCTGTTGAACGTGATTTTGATATGCGTATTGCGGCGGATGGGCGCTGGTATCATGAAGGCGGGCTGATAAAGCGGGACGGGCTGGTCAAGCTGTTTGCCAGCGTGCTGGAGGTCGATAAAACCGGCCAGCATTGGCTGCGCACCCCGGTTGAATTCGGCCGCATAGAGGTTGAGGACGCGCCCTTTATCATTATTTCTGTCCGCGCAGAGGGCAGCGGCGCCACCCGAAATCTCACGCTGACCGACAATCTTGACCGTGACCATCTGCTGGGCCCGGACCGGCCGCTGGTCTTCCGCCCCCATCCTGACACGCAGTCTGATGCCAATTCTGGTGACCATTCTGATACCGCTTCTGATGCCAATTCTGGGGATCATTCTGGGGATCATTCTGGGGCAGGCGATACCCGCCCCTATCTCCAGCTTGATGGCGGTTTACTGGCGCGGCTGTCTCGCCCGGCCTGGTATGAACTCGCCGAAATGGCTGATGATGAAAACGCTGCCGGGGCGCCGGGTTTGTGGTCTGCAGGCCGTTTTTTCGCGCTGGTTTAAAAATCGCCGGCGACTGGCGGTCTCTTCCTGTCCGGTCTATACTGAAAAGAAGACCAGATAAGGATAACCCTTTTATGCCCTTTACTCGTGCTGATTTGCGCTCGATTGTGTTCACCGCCCCGCCGGACTGGACCGGTATGCCCTCATCGGATGGGCCGCCGCGCCAGGCCGCGGTCCAGATTCTGCTGGCGGGTGAGGATGGCGGCCTTGAGGTTCTGCTGACAAGGCGGGCTGATAATCTGCGCCTTCATGCAGGACAGGTCTCTTTTCCCGGCGGCAAGCCCGAAGCAGATGACGCCAGCCCAGCCGCGGTTGCGGCGCGTGAATGCGAAGAAGAGGTTGGCCTTGACCGGCACCTGATCCGCCCGCTTGGCTATCTTGAACCGGTTCTGACCAGCACAAATTATCTGGTTGATCAGGCCATTGGGATTATTGATGATGACCCCCGCCTGTTGCAGGCCCGCCTGCAGCCTGACCCGGCTGAGGTGGACAGCGCCTGGTTTGCCCCACTTGCGCCATTGCTTGATCTGGCGGCCTATCAGCGCGCCGAACGCCGCAGTGCAGATGGCCGTACCCGCCGGTTCTGGCATATCCCGGGAACTGAGCCGCTGATATGGGGGGCTACCGCACAGATGCTGCGCAATCTGGCCGTCAGCCTGCATGCCAGAGATTTTTGATCGGGGATGTATGACCGGGGATGTATGACCGGGGATAAGGGTTTGGGCCGGCTTTATCGGGCCGTCAATATCGGGCTGTCAATATCCGGCCTCGCTGTTTTTTATGAACACCTCTATACTCAGTCCTGGGCAGAGGCGATAAACTAACCACAGGAGCGACCAGACGATGTTAAGAACCTCTCTTATTCTCATCATTGCGGCGTTGGCCGGGCTGATTGTGCTGGTCTTGTTGATGCGGCTGGGCAAGCGTCATGCTGAAGGCTCTGCGCTTATCGCCTGGCGGCATGTTATCGCCGCAGCGGTTGTTCTGGTTGTGTTTGTCGGCGGGGCGGTGTTGTTTGATCTGGGCCGGTCCGGGGCGCCCAGTACAGACTACCAGCCGCCGCGCATCGAAAATGGCCAGATAGTGCCTGGCGAATTTGGCCCTGATGGCCGCCCGTCCGGCTAGTCCTTTTGCGCTTCAGTTTTGTTCCGCCCGTATGACCGACCACCGCCCGATACCGCTGCCCGCCCTCAAAGATGACCGGCAGGCCTTTCTTGACCGCCTCTTCAGCCTTGCCCGGGAAGCGCGGTCTGGCGGGCAGGCTCGTCTGGTGGGCGGGGTGGTTCGGAACTGGCTTTTGGCTCTTGACAGCGGCGCCGCCTTTGACCCTGACCAGGACCTTGATCTGGCGGTGAATATGCCAATCGCTGACTTTGCCGCCGCCGCCCGAAAGGCGGGCCTGTCGGTTCATGAAACCGGTCTTCAGCATGGCACCGTAACTCTTGCCGCTGATGGCCAGACAGCAGAGGTTACTCAACTGCGCACCGATGCTGACACTGACGGCCGCCATGCTCTGGTGAAGCCGACCAGCAGCTGGGATGAGGATGCGAAGCGGCGCGATTTCACCATCAATGCGATGTATCTTGACCAGCACGGCTATCTGTTTGACCCGGTTGGCGGGCGCACAGACCTGGCTGACGGGGTGTTGCGCTTTGTCGGCCAGGCGGCAACGCGTCTTTTGGAAGACAATTTACGGGCCTTGCGGGCTTTGCGGTTTCTGGCGGTCTATCCCGGCTTATCCATGCCGCCCGATAATCTTGACGCGCTGGCGGGCCATATCCGCCACTTGCCGTCCTTATCTGCTGAACGTATCGCTGCCGAACTGCGCCGTTTAATGGCGGGCCCGGCCGCGCTTCGGGTTTTGGGCCTGTGTGCGCAGATGGGCGTTGATAAAACCCTGTTCGGCACGTCCTTTCGCGCGGCGGCATTGGGGCATGAGGGTCTGGCTGAGGTCTGGCCTGAGCTTGGCTTTGCTGTGCGTCTGGCTTGTCTGCTGCCGCCTGCTTACCGCGCCCCCGCTGGCCCGCGCCTCAAGCTCAGCCGGGCAGAGAGGCGCTGTCTTGTTGAGGCCGGACAGCCCGCTGATAACGAGGTCTTGAGCCGGCTCATGGGGCCGCATTGGGCCCGTTCGGCCTATCGTCTGGGCCCGGTGGTGGCGGCGGTTCAGGCGCTTGATTATGCCCTTAACCATGCCCTTGGCAATAACCAGAACCTCAGCGCTGGCCAGTTGCGGCAAATTGTCTTTTTCTGCCCCCCATCTTGTCCTGTTAAGGGCCGCGATATAGTAAACCGGTACAGCCTGTCCGGGCCTGCGGTTGGTGCGGTTCTGGCTGAACTGGAGCAGCTTTGGGTTGAGGCTGATTTTACGCTGACCACAGACCAGCTTCTGGCGCTGGGGGACAAGATGAGAGGCACGCCATGATAACAGCCAATACGCCTGATTTTCTGGCCCCGGATATGGCGGCGCTTTCGGGCCGCGCGGCGAGCTGGTTTGAAGCCCTGCGCGACCAGATTTGCGGCCAGTTTGAAGCGATTGAACAGGACGCGGCAGACAGCCCGCTGAAAGACCGTGAGGCGGGTACATTTCAGCGCAAAAACTGGTCACGTGATGGCGGCGGCGGTGGCCAGATATCGGTGATGCATGGCCGCGTGTTTGAAAAGGTCGGCGTCAATATTTCTGTTGTGCATGGCCAGTTTTCAGAAGAATTCCGGGCCCAGATTCCCGGCGCCGGAGAGCAGGGTCAGTTCTGGGCCGGCGGGATTTCGCTGGTCGCCCATCCACAGAACCCGTTTGTGCCGGCCGCGCATATGAATACCCGTTTTGTTATCACAACAAAGGCCTGGTTTGGCGGCGGCGGTGACTTAACCCCCCTGCGGCCGGCCCCGGCTGAGGCAGCGGCTTTTCATGCTGACTTGAAGAGCTGTTGCGATCGTCATGATGCCGCTTATTATCCGAAATATAAACAATGGTGTGATGACTATTTTCACTTAAAACACCGCGATGAGCCGCGCGGGGCAGGCGGCATCTTCTATGATTATCTGGACAGCGGTGACCGTGAGGCCGATTTCGCGTTCACCCGTGATGTCGGGGCCAGTTTTGCACAAGCCTATGACGGCATTGTCCGCCGCACCATGAACACCCCCTGGGGCGAGGAAGACCGCCATTTCCAGCTTGTCCGGCGCGGCCGCTACGTGGAATTTAACCTGCTCTATGACCGGGGCACTTTGTTCGGGCTGAAGACCGGCGGCAACATAGAGGCAATTTTGATGAGCCTGCCGCCAGAGGTCAGATGGCCCTGATCTGAACAAATCTGGCCAAATCTGGTCAAAACTGGCCAAATCTGGTCAAATCTGGATTGGTGTGAGCAGTGTTGAACCAGCTTGATCCAGCTTGATCCAGGTTGATTTTTGCCCAAAATCGCGCGCGCGGAAGGGGTCTGCACACGGTCTTAAAACAGGCTGTCTTTCAGACTTGCAAACTGATGTTTGATTGCGCTATTTTGGCGCAGTCTGCGGCATGGAAAAACGGCGCTTATCGGCGTATACTGTTGCGGGCTAGGGGATGATTTTTTTTCAAGATGCTGTGTGCACACAGCCTCCCCTTTGCATAAATGACTGCTGAAACAGGCCTTTTCTGTACCGCTTGCAGGGGGCCGCACTCGGTTAAGAGGGGAAGATGGCTGCATCAAAGACGAAAAAGGCTGCTCCGGCGGCAGAACAGAAATCACGCCGCGACTTTATCGTGGTGGCGACCTATGCGATGGGCGCGGTTGGCGCAGGGGCCTTTGCCTGGCCGCTTGTCGACCAGATGAACCCGGCGGCCGATACGCTCGCGCTGGCCAGCATTGAGGTGGATGTCTCAAAAATCGCTGAAGGTCAGTCCATTACCCTGAAATGGCGCGGCAAGCCGGTCTTTATCCGGCATCGCACCAAAGCAGAAATTGATGAAGCGGCGCAGGCTGACGCTGTGAATATGCGTGACCCGCAGGCAGATGGCGAACGTGTCCAGAAGCCTGAATATCTGGTGGTGCTGGGCGTTTGCACGCATTTGGGCTGTGTCCCGCTTGGCCAGAAGGTGGGTGAGGTGCGCGGCGAATATGATGGCTGGTTCTGCCCGTGCCATGGCTCGCATTACGACTCATCAGGGCGGATTCGCAAAGGCCCCGCCCCAACCAATCTGGAAGTGCCGCCTTACGCCTTCCTCTCAGATGATGTGATTAAGATCGGCTAATCCTTCGCCACAGTTTGTAACAAGGAAATTTAAGACGATGTCTGCAAATCAGTTTCAAAATCCTGTCGTGCGCTGGATTGACCACCGGCTGCCGATTTTTAGCTTCCTCAATCATGAGGCCAATGAATACCCGACTCCGAAGAACCTGAACTATTTCTGGAATTTCGGGTCTCTGGCGGGTATTTCGCTGGTGATCATGATCATCACCGGCATTGTGCTGTCGATGAATTACACTGCTCATGTGGATTACGCGTTTGATTCGGTTGAACGGATTATGCGTGATGTGAACCATGGCTGGCTGTTGCGCTACATTCATATGAACGGGGCGTCCTTCTTCTTTATTGTGGTGTTCATCCATATTTTCCGCGGCTTATATTACGGCTCTTATAAAGCCCCGCGTGAATTGCTCTGGATGCTGGGTGTTGTCATCCTGCTGCTGATGATGGCAACAGCCTTCATGGGCTATGTTCTGCCGTGGGGCCAGATGTCCTTCTGGGGCGCGACTGTGATCACCAACCTGTTCTCAGCTTTGCCGTTCGTCGGCGAAAGCATCGTGACCTGGCTGTGGGGCGGTTTTTCGGTTGATAACCCGACCCTGAACCGGTTCTTCTCTTTGCATTATCTGTTGCCGTTTGTGATTGTCGGCGTGGTTATTCTGCATCTGGTTGCTTTGCACCGGTTTGGCTCAAACAATCCTCTGGGGATTGATACACGCGGGCCGCAGGACACCCTTCCGTTCCATCCTTACTACACCATCAAGGATTTCTTCGGTCTGTCGGTATTCTTGTCTTTCTTTGCGGCGGCGGTGTTCTTCTTCCCGAATTTCATGGGTCATCCGGATAACTACATTCCGGCCAACGCTCTGCAGACACCTGCTCATATCGTTCCGGAATGGTATTTCCTGCCGTTCTACGCGATTTTGCGGGCGGTTCCGGACAAGCTGGGCGGCGTTCTGGCGATGTTTGGGGCTATTGCTGTGCTGTTCATCCTGCCGTGGCTTGACCGGTCACCGGTGCGCTCTGGGCGGTTCCGGCCGATCTTCAAAATCTTCTTCTGGCTGTTTTTCGCTGATTGCCTGGTTCTGGGCTATATCGGGGCGATGCCGGCTGAAGGGATTTATGTGCTGGTTGGCCGTCTGGCGACCATCTGGTACTTCCTGCACTTCCTGGTGATCCTGCCGGTTCTGTCTGTGGCGGAAACGCCGCGACCATTACCGCAATCTATATCGACACCTATTTTCGGCGGCTCTGGGGCCATGGCGGGCGCGGCGGCGGCGCCAAAGGAGAAAGCATAATGAAAAAGCTGTTTTTGACGATTGCTGCGGCGCTTATCAGCCTTCCGTTCAGCCTGCCGGCACAAGCCGCTGGCGGCGGTGATGTGACCTTGCGCACTGCTGACTGGTCATTTGCCGGGCCGTTTGGCACCTTTGATAAGGCCTCTATGCAGCGCGGCTTTCAGGCTTACCGCGAGGTTTGTTCCGGTTGTCATTCGATGGATTATATCGCGTTCCGCAATCTGGCTGATCTGGGCTATAACGAAGCTGAGATCAAGGCCATTGCGGCCGAATATGAAGTGATGGACGGCCCCAATGATGAAGGGGAGATGTTCGTCCGTCCGGCTATTCCGGCTGACCGTATTCCGGCCCCCTACCCGAATGAAAACGCGGCTCGTGCGGCCAATAACGGGGCTTATCCGCCGGACCTGTCTTTGATCTTCAAGGCCCGCGCCAACGGGGCAGATTATCTGTATTCCTTGTTGACCTCCTATCATGATGCCCCTGCTGGCAAAGACGTGCCGGACGGGATGTATTACAACACGGCCTATTCAGGCAACATGATCGCGATGCCACAGCCTTTATATGGGGATGATGTGGACTATGCGGACGGGGCGGACACGTCAATGGATGCGGTGGCAAAGGACCTGGTTCAGTTCATGGCCTGGACAGCAGAACCAGCGATGGAAGAACGTAAACGCACAGGTGTTGCGGTGATGATCTTCCTGGTCCTGCTCTCTGGCCTGTCTTATGGCGCGATGCGCTTTATCTGGGCAGATGTAAAGAAGGGCTGACCGCGCTCTTTTCATGTGAACAGAACAATCTGAATAATCACACCGGATGCCGTTTAGCGGGCGTCCGGTGTTTTTTTTTCTTTGCACGAAAAGGTTAACGCCAATAAAGTTCTGGCTTGGTTTGTTAAGACTTGTGCGGCCTGCAGACACGCAGATGTTGAAAAAGCGTGAGGCCACAAACAGAAACCTGAAACCAGACAGTATTAAAATGCTATGGCAGATACCTGCAGACGGGGCCTTGTAACTGCCCCTGAAGATGACCCCTATAAACCCCACATCACATTTCGGCATAAACGGAACGGCTTGGCTGCCACCGGCCTCTTTGGTCTAAACTCAGGTCTGCTGGCTCTTATGCTTGCCGCCTGTGGCGGCGGCGGCGGGTCGGCCAGCAAGATGACCACTGTTCAGCAGAACCCGTCCTCAGGACCGGGCACTTCTTCCACCTCCTCAACAACACGCGGCACACCGCCAGACGGCCGCTTGCCAACGCCGCCGCACCCCCCCAGAAGAGAACAACCCTGAACCGCGGGTTGCCCCTGATGATACAGATGAGGCCCCTGATGAGACTGATGAGGCCCCTGATGAGACTGGTGAGGCTCCTGAAGAGACAGAACAGCCTGTTCAGCCTGTTGTGCTTATTTCTGCCCCGCCCCAGCGTCATGATGCTGTGTTTTCACGGCCTTTGCCCGCCCTGCAACTGGTTGAGAACCAGGACGGCTCATCTGCCGCGATCATGCTTGCGGTGATCAGCGCGACTGATGATGACGCTGACACCATTGCCTACAGCCTGTCCGGTGCGCCCTCTGACTGGCATATTGACGCGGCAACGGGCCAGCTGTCTTATCGCGGAGGTGGCCTGAATTATGAGACCACAAACAAGGTCCAGCTTGTCGTTATCGCGACCTCTGACGGGGCGGATGGCACGCCAACGCCGGTCCAGCAGACCATAACTGTCCAGGTTCTTGACCGGGATGATGCGGGCCGCCTGTTATCAGCCCTTCCGGCGTCTGTTTCTGTTGGCACGGTTCTTACCCGCCCGACGCTTGTTGATGAAGACAGCCCGCGGGCGGTCAAATGGGTCTGGCAGGTCAGCCGTGATGACGGCAAAACCTGGCAGGATATCTCTGGGGGGACCGGCCCCTCTTTCACACCGACTGTGGCACAGGCCGGCTATCAGGTCCGCGCACAGGTTCTCTATGATGATAATTTTGGCAACGGGAAAACCCTGACCTCAGATGTGGTGGCGGTCACCCCGCCAGCAGACAGCTTTGATGTGGTGGCCCGCTACTGGTATCCTGAACGCCTGCCCATCGAAACAGATCAGCCTGTTGCGGTTGTCCGCGCGGTATTTGCCGCGCTCCGGCCCAGCGATTACATCACCTACCACATTAAATCCGGGGCCGGGGACACGCTGTTCCTGGTTGGCGATAACAGCCCCGGCGGCCATACCCAGCCGCGCGATGCAAACGGAGACGGGCTGGTCGCGGTCTATTTCCGGGCAGACCAGACCAATCCTGATTTTGAAACCAAGGCCAGCTATGCCTACACGCTTGTCGCCCAGCATATGCGCGGCAATCAAGTGATCGGCGAAGATGAACATGCCCTGACGTTTGATCTGAAAAATATTTTCGGCCCGCCTGATGACCGGCTTGTTCCCGGCAGCGGGGATGACGCCCACCAGTTCTTGGCAACAGACGGGCTCTGGTATGCTGTTAAAGGGCTCACCGCAACGGAATTTGATGCCAGTCTAACGGCTATTGCGGAACGGATGCTATCTGAAGGCGGTCCGGCCCCTGAACGCCTGTTCTATAAGGGCAATAGCGCGCCTGACCACGTTACCGGCACAGTTCATAATGACTGGCTGGCGGGGTCCGGCGGCAGGGATGTTCTGGACGGGCGCGGCGGTGATGATATCCTTGACGGCGGCCCGGGTAACGACACGCTTTATGGTGCGTCAGGGAATGACCGGCTGTTGGGGGCACAGGGCGATGATATCCTTTATGGCGGTTCTGGTGAGGATATCCTGACCGGTGGTAAAGGGGCGGATAAGTTTGATATCAACCCGGCCTTTTCCGGTACCATCACCATCACCGACTTTACCCCTGCTGACGGGGACCGGCTGCGCGTCAACACCGCTCATGCAGATGAAAAAACCTGGGCTGCCGCGGGCTTGACGGTTCGCGGTGAAGCGGGGGATGCGCATATTGTTTCGGCGACAGATGCGGGCCGTCTTTATGCCATAGTGGAAGACACAGACCCCCAGTCTTTAGCAGATAACTTCACCACTTGGGTAGAGCTGTACTGAAAAGGGGCCGGTTACACATTAAAGCGGAAGTGGAAGATATCGCCGTCTTTGACCGGGTAATCGGCGCCTTCCACGCGCAGCTTACCGGCATCCTTGGCCCCGGCCTCACCGCCGCAGGCGATATAATCATCAAAGCCCACGGTTTCGGCCCGGATAAAGCCGCGCTGGAAATCGGTATGGATAACCCCGGCGGCCTCAGGGGCTGTGGCGGCTTCGCGTACGGTCCAGGCGCGGGCTTCTTTTGGCCCGGCGGTAAAGAAGGTCAGCAGGCTCAACAGCCCGTATCCGGCCCGGATCAAGCGGTTCAGGCCGGGCTCCTCCAGCCCCAGATCAGACAAAAACTCTGCTGCTTCCTCATCAGACAGGGTGGCAATCTCGGCTTCAATCGCGGCAGAGACAATCACATAAGCGGCCCCTTCTGCGGCGGCTTTTTCGGCTACTTTTGCGGACAGCGCATTGCCTGTTGCGCTGTCGTCTTCTGCCACATTACAGGCATATAAAACCGGCTTTGCGGTCAGAAGCTGCAGCTGCGGTAACCGTTGTTCTTCTGCCTCACTCAATCCCTTGACCGCGCGGGCCGGCAGCCCGTCTGACAAGCCGGCAAACAGCTTTTCCATTAACCCAAGGTCCGCGGCGGCCTGTTTATCCCCGCCTCTGGTTTTTTTGGTCAGCGCGGCCATCCGGCGCTCCAGACTATCCATATCGGCCAGCATCAGCTCGGTTTCCACCGTCGCCGCGTCGCGGAGGGGATCAACTGTATGTTCAACATGGGTGATATCGCTGTCCTCAAAACAGCGCAGCACATGCACAATCGCGTCGACCTCGCGGATAGTGGCCAGGAACTGGTTGCCCAGCCCTTCACCACTGGCGGCGCCGCGCACCAGGCCTGCGATATCGACAAATTCTAAAAAGGTCGGGATGGTTTCGGCTGAATTGGCAAGCGCGGCAATCTTTGTAAGCCGCGGGTCCGGAACCGCCACCCGGCCGGTATTCGGCTCAATGGTACAGAACGGGTAATTGGCCGCGTCCGCTGCCGCGGTCTTGGTCAGCGCGTTGAACAGGGTTGATTTGCCGACATTCGGCAGCCCCACAATACCGCAGTTAAACCCCATCTGCTTACTCCTTTTCTCTGCCTGTCTGTGCAGCGTCTTTTGGTGCCGGGGCCAGATAGGCCACGCGGGAGGCAAAGCCTTCATTATCGCCGTCTGCCAGCCGCCCCGCCTCATCACTTATCGCGGCCAACAACGGCTCCAGCCAGTCTTTATGCTCGGCTGTGGTGAAGTTCTGTAACACCCATTTATGCACATCTTCTTTATGGTCTGGCCGGCCCACACCGATGCGCACCCGCCAATACGCCTTGCCGATATGCCGGTCGATATCGCGCAACCCGTTATGTCCGCCATGACCGCCGCCCTGTTTTATGCGCACCCGGCCTGCACTCAGGTCTATCTCGTCATGGAAGACAATGATTTGTTCTGGGGCCAGCCCGTAATAGCGCGCGATCTGGGCCACGGGCAGGCCGGATTTATTCATGTAAGATAAAGGCTTCAGCGCGCGCAGTTTAACAGTCCCGATACGCCCTTCACAAAGCCTTGCTGCGCCCGTGGTCTTCCAGTCGGAAAAGCCGTAATCACGGGCGATCTGATCAAGCGCCATAAAGCCGACATTATGCCGGTTGCTGGCATATCTCTGTCCTGGATTGCCCAGACCTACCCAGAGCATGTCATCCTCATCACCCGGTTGCGCTTCAGTTCGGTAAAAAACAGGCCAGACAGAAGGTCACGCCCCCGTCTGGCCTTAACAATAACGCTCAGCCCGCAAGGCTGGCCAGCGGCTTATTCCTCGCCGCCGTCTGCGGCTTCTTCGCCGTCTGCACCGTCTTCGGCGTCATCATCCTCGTTCTTCACGCCGCCGCCTGGTGACTGCAGGGTGGCAACGGTAAAGTCACGGTCGGTGATGGTCGGCTCTGCACCTTCGGGAAGCGGTATCGCGCTGATATGGATAGAATCACCAATTTTCACGCCGTCCAGATCAACCACGATCTTCTCCGGGATATTCCCTGCCGGACAGTTCAGCTCTACCTCGTGACGGACCACGTTCAGAACGCCGCCAATCTTCAGGCCAGGGGCTTTTTCATGATTGATGAATTCAACCGGAACGCCAACCGCAACAGTTGATGTTTTGCCGACTCGCAGCATATCCATATGCATCGGCTCATCGGTGACCGGGTGCATTTGAATGTCACGGGTCAGAACAGTGGTGGTATCGCCATCGACAGTGATATCCAGAAGGCGGCCAAAAATGCCGGGCTCATGAATAACCTTACGGACGACCCGATGCTCCATCTCGATGCTGAGAGGGGCTTGTTTGTCGCCATAAATAACGGCGGGAATCCGGCCTGCGCGGCGTGCCGCACGGGCGGACCCCTTACCGACCCGGGAACGCAAAGTTGCGTTAATAGATGTGTTTTCTGACATAATTGTCATCCTTATCTGATTTGTTTTGAAAAAAACAATCGCCCTTGCCTCCAGGGGTGCAAGCGGCGCACTCGGGCCCATCCTTAAGCTGATAGGCGGAAAATTTCAAGTAAAATCGGCACATTCAGCACCCCGAACGGCAATAAGCAGGCAGGCCTATTGGAACAGGCTGGAGACTGACTTTTCCTCATTGATCCGCAGGATTGCCTCACCCAGCAGCGGCGCGATGGAAATCTGGCGGATATTGCGGGCGACCCGCATGGCTTCTGTGGCTTGTATCGAATCAGTGGTCACCAGCGAGGACAGCGGCGATGATGCAATGCGCGAGACCGCCCCGCCAGACAGCACACCGTGTGTTACATAGGCATCAACGCTCAGCGCGCCCGCATCCATCAGCGCTTTGGCCGCGTTACACAGCGTGCCGCCGGAATCAACAATATCATCGACCATCACGCAATGGCGGCCCTCAACCTCACCGATGATATTCATCACCTCAGACACACCGGCTTGTGGCCGGCGTTTATCAATGATGGCCAGGTCTGCATCTACCCGTTTCGCCAGCGCCCGCGCCCGCACCACGCCGCCCACATCTGGCGAGACCACCATCAGATTGCCGTTCTTGTATTTTTCTTTCAGATCAGTCGTGAACACCGGCGCGGCAAACAGATTATCTGTCGGAATATCAAAAAAGCCCTGTATCTGGCCGGCATGCAAATCAATGGTCAGCACGCGGTCAGCCCCGGCGGTGGTGATAAGATTGGCCAGCAATTTTGCTGAAATCGGTGTTCTCGGGCCTGATTTCCGATCTTGCCGGGCATAGCCATAATACGGCAGCACGGCGGTCACCCGGCGGGCAGACCCGCGCCGCAGCGCATCCAGCGTGACCAGCAATTCCATCACATTATCATTTGCGGGATAGGACGTGGACTGCACCACAAACACATCTTCACCGCGGACATTTTCCTGAATTTCGACGAACACTTCCATATCGGCGAAGCGTTTTACATCTGCTCTTGTCAACGGCATATCCAGATAAGCGGCGATAGCCTCAGCCAGGGGGCGGTTCGAGTTGCCGGACATTATCTTCATCGCCGAAGCCTGTCTTTATCTGTTACAAAGGACATCTTAATGGTGCCCCGCCTGAAACCAGCAAGGCCTGTACTGTTACGGTTTTGTGATAGCAATCTGTCTGCCGGACGGCAAGGCAAAAAACCAAAAAACCGGCCTCAGACCATCACACAGGACGCGACCAGCCCGACCATCAACAGCCCTAAAAATATCCATAAATGCGGCATCGTCTTCCCTCTTCTTCATAAAACCGCCTGTTAACAGGCAATGGCCCGCAAATGGCCGTCCTTGGCATATCCCAGAACGGCTCTGTCCCGTGTAATCAAGATAAGATCCATGGCCCAGAGCCCTTCAT
>CBFHLG010000002.1:56456-57909 GCA_965656625.1 Puniceispirillaceae bacterium (SeqCode) | reverse complement strand
GTTTGCGTGATCACTGAAATCAGCCGTCCTGAATCAGCTTCACGCCTGTGGGTGGCCCGTCTGTGGCTGAAGAACAGCGCCTCATCCCGGTAGGTGTCAAGCGCGCTGTCATAAATCTGGTTCAGGCCGGCGGCTGTGCCGCGTTGGCGGGCAAAGCCGGGCAGATCAAACAGGTACTTCTCCTGCGCGGCCGCATCAGCGGTGAAACAGCTCTCTGCCTCTGGGTAGAGGGCGGTAATGTCGGCTTTCATATCGGGGCTGACCTGATAGCTGTGCCGGGCAATACCCGGGCCGATAACCATCACAATCCGGCTGGCGTCTGCGCCCAGCCCCTGCATCGCGGTGACGGTGGCGTCTATCACGCCCGCGACTGCCCCGCGCCAGCCGGCATGGGCCGCGCCAATGACGCCGGCCTGTGCATCGCTGAACAACACCGGCAGGCAATCGGCGGTCAGTATCGCCAGCCCGACCCCCTTCAGCGCGGTTGCATAGGCATCTGCCTCTGGCCTTATCGCGCAGTGGGCGGCATCTGTCAGGCTCACACAGGTTGCGCTGTGAATCTGATACAGCCCGGCCATCTTATCGGGGGTCAGGCCCATCGCCTTAGCCACGCGGGCCCGGTTTGCGCGCACCGCCGCCGCCTCATCACTGGACCCCGGCCCGCAATTCAGGCTGTCATAAAGCCCTGTTGAACGGCCGCCCTTGCGGGTGAAAAACCCGTGCCTGACGCCCTCGGCCTCCAGTGCCTCATGGGTATAGAACACCGGCCCGGCCGCACTCCTGTGCTGTCTCAAACAGGTGTGCTTGATGTCCTTTTGGTTCATTTTGGGGTCTCCTGGCTGAGGCTGGCAAACCCGGCGGGCAGGCCTTCACCGGCAGGCACCAGCACAGCGACTTTGAAAATCTGGCCCATTTGTTCAGGCGCGCAGAGCCGGTCAACCGCCGCCGCCAACGCCCGGTCCCGCACCGGATCACTTGTCCCGCTTGCTCTCCCGGCCTCTTTTTGCCGCAGGGCTTCTGCCCGCGCCTCTATCCCCAGCTCGCGCAAAAACGCCCCTTGTCCAACTGGCCCTATCAGGCGCGCCCCTTGCGCCTCGGCACAGGCGGCCAGCGCGGCAAAATCAACCAGATGAGAGATATCGCTTTGCCCCGGGCAGTCCAGAACCGGCACGGCTTGGTGCGCGCGCACAGCCTGCAAACTGTCACCCATCGGCCCGGATTTGCCATAATCACAGATCAGCACGCCGCCGCCAAAGCGGGCCACATGCCGGGCCAGCTTTGCCATCACCTCTTCTGAAGCGGGGCTGAACTCGGCCACCGCGCCAGCCGGACTGTCGCTTGCCAGCTTGTATCTGGCGATCTCTTCATCTGTCAACGGCGCCCCGTCTGCCATCCTGAACGCGCCGGTCTCAGTGGCGGTGACCGCACGCCAGACCCAGCCCGCCTCCCGCTT
>CBFHLG010000002.1:41699-56359 GCA_965656625.1 Puniceispirillaceae bacterium (SeqCode) | reverse complement strand
AGCGGCGCCCCGTCTGCCATCCTGAACGCGCCGGTCTCAGTGGCGGTGACCGCACGCCAGACCCAGCCCGCCTCCCGCTTTATGGCCTGGCGGATGGCCAGCGCGTCAAAAAACTCATTCGCCGCCCCGAACAAAGATATTTCGGGCAGGGCGTCTGCGCGGGTTATCAGCTGCATATCCATTGCCCCGAACCGCTGTTCCAGGGCTTTACGAAGATACGGGCTGGTCTCCAGAAACATCACCGGGGCGGCGGCCATCTGCGGGCAGATCTGGCACCAGCTTCGGTGCAGGTCCGCAAACAAAGTGCCGCGCCCGGGCCCGGCCTCAAACAGCATCATCTCATCTGGTTGCGGCTTGCCGGACACCTCCCACAACCAGGCCAGGAACGCTGCCACAATTTCGCCGAACAGCTGGCTGATTTCCGGGGCGGTGATGAAATCGCCGGCCTCGCCGAAGCGGTCCTGTCCGGCGTAATAGCTGTCCTCATGCCCGCTCATCACCTGCTCCAGAAACTGGTCCAGCGGCATCGGCCCGCTGGCGGCTATCTTGCGGCTCAGCCGGTCGGCAACGCTCATCCCGGCCTCCTCTTTTTTATGCACCAGAGGATCCCGCTCAGGCCGATAATGATCATCGGCAGGCATAAGAGCTGCCCCATTGACAGGCCGGCCGCCAGAACCCCGATATGCGCGTCTGGTTCACGGACAAATTCGACCATGAACCGGGCCAGCCCATAGCCCCCCAGAAAGCAGCTTAACACCAGCCCGTCTGCCGCGCCGGCCGCCCGTTGCCAGCGGCGCACGGCCCAGACCACGGCCAGCAGAACCAGCCCTTCTAAGGCCGCTTCATAGAGCTGGCTGGGATGGCGCGGCAGTGGCCCGCCGCCGGGAAAGACCATACCCAACCGGTGATCTGTCACCCGCCCATACAGCTCTCCATTAATGAAATTCGCCAGCCGCCCGAACAACAGCCCCAGCGGCGCGACCAGGCCGACCTCATCACCTATCGCCAGCGGGCTCAGCTTATAGCGGCGCGCACACCACAGAATCGCGAGAATGACGCCGATAAGCCCGCCATGGAATGACATCCCGCCTTCCCAGACCTTGAAGATCGTCAGCGGCGCGGCCAGATACGCCTCCAGATTATAGAACAGCACATAGCCCAGCCGCCCACCGGCCAGAATCCCGACAAGGCTGGCATTCATCAGCCCGTCCAACTGGTCCCGGTCCAGAACTGAAAGCCCGTTATTGATCTGGCGGCGCAACATCCACCACCCGCCGATAAGGCCGGCCACATAAGCCAGCGCATACCATCTTATCTGCACCGGCCCCAAGGCTATCGCAACCGGGTCAATCTCAGGGAAGGTGAACAGCGTTTCGGTCATCTGCGCCAATATCCTTTGCTATCCTTTTGGTGTGCTTTTGCCAGCTGTTTGATATCTGCTTGTTATCTGTTTGTTTTCGGGCGGTGCCAGTTTGCGTGACATTTTCCGCCAGCGTGCTATATAGCATAAGCAAGGTGAGCGCCGTGCACAGGTGCCGCCCGGCCTTACTGTATACTTTATGGGTGAGGCGGGCCGGATTGTCCATATCACCTGCCCGTTTGTGCAGTGTGTGCAGTGTGTGTTGTGTCTGCTGTTTTTTGCCGTTGGTGCGCTTCGTGCTGTGCTGAACACCGCCTTGTCCCGGACCGGATTGTAACAAAGAGACGTGAATAAACATGAGACAGAACCGCACCTCCCCCTCAGATATCCTTTCTGATCTGGCCCAAATCGCCAATGGCGCGGCCTCAGCTTTTGGCAGCCTGCGCTCGGAAATGGATGTGATGAAGGCCAGCCGCAGTGACCGCAAGGCCGCCGCCAGCGGGTCTGTCACCCGTGAAGATTTTGAGGCCGCGATCACAAGGATAGAGGCGCTTGCTGCCCGAATCGCGGTTCTCGAAGCCGAGCTGAACGCGCAAAAAGAGGCGAAACCCAAAGCTGTGCGCCCGGCCAAGGCCAAAGCCGCAAAATCAGCTAAAAAAGCCTGACCGCCCCCGACTCGCGGCAAACCCTCACTCTTTTGGGCAAAACCACAAGACCATGTGGTCTCTCTTTGTCCTGCCCCCTACATTTTGTGTTGAAATCTGATCTGCTCTTTGCCAGTGTTGGGCAGAGGCGGCAGCGTTCTGCTGTCTTCTCGCCAGGGCCGGAAACGCCTTCTTTATTTAAGATTTGCTTGAAGAGGCCATCATTTATGTCGCATTCACTGGCTGCTGATTTGCCTGAACTGGGAGACCCGATAGAGCTGGTTGCCCGGTTTGTTGTGCGCCAGGACTGGTTTTTAAAACAGACCCGGGCCGGCAGTGTGTTGGTGGATGTGCCTGGCCAGTGGGGCAATTACCAGCTGTCTGTTGACTGGCAGGATCAGTTGCAGACCCTGTCTGTCGAAGCCACGCTTGATCTGTTGTTTGACGATGTGCCGTTGCCGCGTCTGGAAACGCTGCTCTCTGATCTGAACAGCCATCTGTTTCTGGGGCATTTCCGTTTGAGCCCGGATCGGCGTCAGGTCCAGCTTCACTATGTGCTGCCTCTGCGCGGGGCGGGCGGGGCCACCCCTGAACAAATCGAAGATGTGGTCGATATCCTGCTTGGCCAGTGTGAACAGGCGGCCCCGGCCTTTGCCCAGCTTATCTTCACCCCGGACCGGCCGGCCTCTTCTGCCCGTCTGGTGATGGCCCCTGTCGCGGGTGAGGCGTAAGCCCCCTTTATTGCATCTTCTCTCCTTTATCTGTACCGCTCTGCCGGCTCTGTCTTGCGCAGGCTGGGGGTGTTCCGCTATCGTAACGGCTGGTTGATGCGGGCGCCCCTGCTGTCCGGCACTGACCAGATAAACAGCCAGATGGAAAACCAGATAAGGGGAACAGGAACAGCATGGAAATTTGTCTGATAGGGTGCGGCAAGATGGGCGGCGCGTTGCTGGCGGGCTGGCAACAGGACAGCCGCCTTGAAGCGTCTTTTATGGTGGTTGACCCGTTTGTGACCGCGGCGTCTGACCAGCCGAAAACCAGGTACAGCGCCTCTGTTTCTGGGTTGCCGGCGGGCTATCACCCGGATCTGGTTATTCTGGCGGTCAAGCCGCAGATGATGGCTGACGTTCTTGGCACATTATCTGGTCTTGGTGATCAGACCACCTGTTTTTTATCGATCGCGGCGGGGCTGTCCACGGCGCGGCTGTCGGCCCAGCTTGGCCGGCCGGTGCGCTGGTTGCGGGCGATGCCGAACACCCCGGCGGCGATTGGCCAGGGTGTGTCCGCGCTCTATGCGGCCCCGGATGTGCCGGATGAGATGGCTGTGCTGTGCCGCCATCTGCTGTCTGCGGTGGGTGATGTGGTTGATTTGCCTGATGAAGGGTTGATGAACGCGGTGACCGCGCTGTCCGGTTCTGGCCCGGCTTATGTGTTTTTGCTGGCTGAAACGATGGCGGCGGCGGGCCAGGCGCTTGGTCTGCCCGCCGGGCTGGCGGCCCGCCTTGCTCGCCAGACGGTCAGCGGGGCAGGGGCCTTAATGACAGCTGAAGCTGAGACAGGGGCAGATCAGCTGCGCCGCAATGTCACTTCTGAAGGCGGCACAACCGCGGCCGCGCTGTCTGTGCTGATGGCAGATGACGGCCTCCAGCCTTTGTTTGACCGGGCCTTGCGCGCGGCAGAACAAAGAGGCGCAGAATTAGATAGCTGAACTGGACACGCGGGCGGGCGGCCCCCATATCATAGCTAAGGCCCGACCACGAACGCCGACAACAAGAACCGCCCTTTTTAACCTCAGGGATAAGGACAGATGATGACACAGACCATGGGTGCCATGGGTGACCAGCCCCCTCCTGCCGATATCGACCAGGCCTTGTTTACCGCGCTTTGGGCGGCTCTTGAACAGCATCCGTTTTCAGCCTTGTCTATTGATATGCTGGCGGCTGAGGCCGGTCTTGATGGGGCGGCGGTTTATGTGCGCTATGCTGATAGCGCTGCTGTCTTGCTGGCGGGTTTGCGCGCGCTGGATGAGGCGGCGCTTGCCGGCGCGGCGGCTGATTTTTTTGATGCCCCAGAAGCCTCTGTCCATGACAAGCTGCTGGAAGGGCTGATCAGCCGGTTTGAGGTCTACACCCCCTATAAGGTCCAGATGGCGACAGTGCATGACGCGGCCCGGCGGGACCCGCTTCTGGCCGCCTGTCTTCTTGCCCGGCTTGGTGATACGGTCGGGCGTCTGTTGCGGCTGTGCGGGGATAACAGCTCAGGCTGGCGCTACCGGGCCCGGGTAAAGGGCGTGGTGGCGGTGTTGCTCAGGGTACGCGCCACCTGGCAGACAGATGACAGCGCGGGTTTGTCTCTCACCCTCAGCGCGCTGGATAAAGAGCTGCGCCGGGCCGCCGAATGGGCGGTCTCCTTTGGCGTCTTGTCGGCCCGCGATATCGATCCCTCCGATGCCCCCCAACAAAATCCCTGAGCAAAACTCCTGACCAAAACCCCCTGACCAAAACCACCAGACAGGATGAGACGTGATGACAGGTTCCTCCTCCCCGCCCCAGATCAGCTTTGATCAGTTTATGGCTGTTGATATCCGTGTTGGCACGGTGACCGCGGTGGCTGACTTTCCTGAAGCCCGCAAACCGGCCTGGAAGCTGACCATTGATTTCGGCGGAGAGGTCGGGATGAAAAAAAGCTCTGCCCAGATCACCACCCATTATACAGCTGAAGACCTTGTCGGCCGCCAGGTTCTGGCAGTGGTGAATTTTCCGCCGCGCCAAATCGGCCCGTTTATGTCAGAGGTGCTTACCCTTGGTCTGGCAGATGACAAAGGCGGTATCGTTCTTATCGGCCCGGAACGCCCTGTTCCGGACGGCGAACGCCTGATGTAGGCCCCCGGCTTCAGGCTCATATCTCACATCTTAAACCGGCAACAGCACCACCACGCGCAAGCCGCCAAGAGGAGAGGTTTCCAGCGCCAGCTCGCCGCCATGGCTGAGGATGATGTCATGCGCTATTGCCAGCCCCAGCCCGGTTCCGCCGGTCTCTTTGTTACGTGATCCTTCCAGCCGCACAAACGGGCGCAGCGCATCGGCCCGCTGTTCCGGTTCAATCCCGGGCCCGTTATCATCAATGAAGATATAGAGATTATCGTCACGCACTTTCAGCCGGACTTCTGCATAGGTGGAATAGCGCAGCGCATTGCCGATCAAATTATCCAGGGCGCGCCGCATCGCCTGTGCCCGTACCTCCAGCTTCGGGACCTCGCCTTCAGGCGGCTGCCAGGCCAGCCGGCCTGACTGCAGCTTATCATACTGGCTGACCATCTGGCCCAGCATCTGGTCCAGCTGGGCCGGGGCTGAGGTCTCGCCGCCTTCGCCTCTGGCAAAGGCAAGATAGCCGTCGATCATTGTCTCCAGCTCAGAAATATCCTGCTCCAGCGCTTGTGTTTCCTCGCTTTGTGGCATCAGCGCGGTCTGCAGGCGCATGCGCGTCAAAGGTGTGCGCAAATCATGGCTGACCCCGGCCAGCATCGCGGTTCGTTCGCTCAATTGCCGGGTAATTCTGTGCCGCATCGCCTGAAAGGCGCGCCCGGCCAGCCTGACTTCTTTTGCCCCGCTTAACTGCCAGTCATCTGTCTGCCGGCCCAGCCCCAACTGGCGGGCGGCATTGGCCAATTGGCGTATCGGTTTTATTTGTGCTTGCATAAACACCAGCGCGATACAAAACAGAATGATGGATGAACCCATGGTCCAGCCCAGAAAGGTCCAGGCGGTTGACGATAAAATCCGCTTGCGCCCGGCCAGGATGCGCAACACCCCGTTTGCCAGCTGCACATCAATGGCGATTAAATCAGCATCACTGTCCAGGTCCGCCAGCCACGGAAAATCCAGCCGGTTATCCAGATTTTCGGCCAGCGTCTCGGCCGCATAACCGCCCCTTCTGACCTGCGGTTTACTGGTGTCCAGAATAGACCCCTCGCTGAAAATCACAGCAAAGTTGAAGTGTTTGCGGGCCATATCGCGCACCATGGCCAGCTTTTCTGTATCGGGCTGATGGCCGGCGATGCGCACCACATAATCAATCTCTCCGGCCAGGCTGCTGGCCATCTGGCGGGTGACCGAATCCCAATGCCGCTCATAAAAGATGAACACGGTGACAATCTGCACCAGGATCATCGGCACCAGAATAATCCCCAGCATTCGCCCGAACAGGGTTTTCGGCATATAGTTCCGCAGTTGCATCTAAACTCTTTTTTTCTGGCCGTTTCTCTGGCCGCCCATCTGGCCGTTTCTCTGGCCGCTCATCTGGCCGTTTTTCTTCAGTTTGTTCGCAGCATCCAGCCCTTGCCGCGGACTGTCTGCAAAAATACAGGAAAACGCGGGTCCCGCTCAAGCTTGGTGCGCAGGCGCGCGACCGCCACATCAATTGACCGGCCGTTCATCCGCCCGCTCAAGCGGGCAGAGATATCCTCGCGGGATAACACCTCATTGGCGGCGGCGGTAAAACAGCCCAGCAAATCCTGCTCGGCAGTGGTGATATGCACCCGCCGCCCGTCTTCCAGCAACACTTTGCGGTCGGTATCATAGCTGAACGGGCCGAACTGCACCCCGGCGGGCTTGGCGGCCATGGCCTGACGGTCCAGAATCCGCTTGATGCGCAAGGTCAGCTCGCGCGGCTCAAACGGCTTGGCGATATAATCATCTGCCCCTGTTTCCAGCCCGGTAATCCGGTCTTCGGTCTCGCTCATCGCGGTCAGGAACAGCGCCGGCACATCTGATGTTTTGCGCAAATCGGCCAGAAATTCGACCCCTGTTTCCCCAGGCATCATTACATCTATGACCAGCAGGTCAAACGCCATTCCCACCAGATAGGCCCGCGCCTCCTCGGCGCTTCCCGCCGCGGTGACCAGAAACCCGCTTTCCGCCAGAAACCGGTGCAACAGATCGCGCAGCCGTTCATCATCATCAATGATAAGGATATGTGCAGGCGGTGTTCCGGGCCCGGCCATCAGTCGATACGATCCGGATATTGCCGGCGCAGCTCGCCGCGCATTTCCTCATCCAAAAGGCTGGTCAGAACCTTCACAAACCCGTCTACCGCATCGCCGCCTCTGGCTGAATAGGCGGCCGCGAACCGGCGGCATTGCACATCTGTCAGCTTGGCTTCCAGCGCCACACCTTTTTGCGTCAGCGCCAACAAACGCTGGCGTTTATCCCTGACCCCTTGCGTCTGGCGGATATAGTCGTTGTCTATCAGGTGGCTTAAGACCCGCGACAGGCTCTGTTTGGTGATCTTCAAAATCCCCAGCAGCTCAGACACGGTCATATCCGGCTGCCGGCCAACAAAATAAATCACCCGGTGATGGGCCCGCCCCAGGCCCAGCTCAGACAGAATTTCATCTGCCTCACCGGTGAAATCACGATAGGCGAAAAACAACAGCTCAATGCCGCGGCGCAAGTCCTGTTTGCGTAAATACAGCCCCTTTTGCGGGCTGGATGGCGCGGACGGGGCAGGCGGGGAAAGCGGTTTTATCGGCGGCATGTGACTCTGGTCATCGATTTATGTCAGCTATGTTGACCAATCATAACAAAACTGCTACCAAAGTAAATCATTATTCGGGAATATTAGCATTTCCGTCTGATTTTTGTAGTTTTATAACCTTTATCGGGGGGCGGGCTTCTGGCCCTGACCGGGCCCCGGAACGCCGAGATGAGCTGGAGAGAGACTAAATGGCCCTGTTACCGTTTGACGACAGAGATGGTGTAATCTGGATGAATGGCGAGATGATAGAGTGGCGTGATGCGCGCACGCACACTCTCACCCATGCGCTGCATTACGGCTCACAGGTATTTGAAGGCGAGCGGGCCTATGGCGGCACCGTGTTTAAGGGGCGCGAACATACCCTTCGTCTGCGCAAATCCTGTCAGTATCTGGATTTCGATTTGCCGGTTTCTGATGCTGAACTGGACCAGATCAAGGATGATGTGCTGGCCGCTAACAACATTGTGGACGGCTATATCCGTGCGTTTTGCTGGCGCGGCTCAGAGATGATGGCGATCTCGGCCCAGGACACCAAAATCCATCTGGCGGTCGCGGCCTGGCAGTGGCCCAGCTATTTTGATCCAGAGGTCAAGATGAAGGGCATCACCATGGATATTTCAGACTGGCAGCGGCCATCTGCCCAATCCGCGCCTGTGCATGCCAAGGCGGCGGGTTTATATATGATTTGCACGCTCTCCAAGCATAACGCTGAACAAAAGGGGTTTCAGGATTCGCTGATGCTGGACTGGCGCGGTTATATCGCAGAGGCAACCGGCGCGAACGTGTTTTTCCTGATGAAGGATGGCAGCCTGCATACGCCGACACCAGATTGTTTCCTGAACGGCATCACCCGCCAGACGGTTATCGATATGGCCAGGGCCCGCGGCATAGAGGTTGTTGAACGCCACATGAGGCCAGAAGATATGGCCGATGCGGCGGAATGTTTCCTGACCGGGACCGCAGCAGAGGTGACCCCGGTGCGCCAGATAGCTGATTATCACTTCACCCCGGGCGAGACCACCAGAGCCCTTGTTGACGGCTATGCCGATCTGGTGAACGGCCGCGTCTGAGGGACGTATTGCGACCAGGGGGCGACCAGGGGAATAGGGCGGACATAGTCGCTTGAATGACGGAACGTGCGGTCTTCTGTTTGCTCCTCACCCCATCAATTTTGAAAAAAAGCTGCGCGGCAGGCGCCCGCCGATGCGCCGGGGCAGGGCATAGCGGATAATCAGCCCGTCACCGATGCCTTTTGGCGGGGCGGCTTCGATACGGTCACGCCGGCCCATTTCGCGTACCATCATCTGGCAACAGGCCTCTATCTGCGCGCTGCTGGCCAGGCCGCCGCCCGTTGCCACCAAAACATCCCCGGCCTTCACCCGCAGAGATGATTTACCCTCGGCGGTGGCTTCGGCGAAAATCTGCTGCAACACGGTTTTCATTTGACTTGTGGGTTTCATATTCCCCTGGTTCCATTTTAAAGCGGTTTCGTTTTAAGGCAGCTCCCTCTGTCTTGTGAGCGGGATCAAGACTAGCAGAAAGACCTTAATTTTCCGTTAATTCAAAACAGGAATAGGGCCCGCAAACAGGCGCATAAACAGGCGCATAAACAGGGGAATAGACAGGCCCGCAAACAGGCCCCCAGATATGTCCAGAGATTGACAGCCGGAGACGCCGGGCGGCTGTTCAGAGGTGGCGGGCCCCGGCGCGGAAATATAAAATGCCGGTATGCACGGTCATCGCGGCGGCCAGCCATAACAGCACCAGCCCGCCTGTTTCCACCATTACCCGCGTTCCGCCGGTCAGAACGGGGGCGCCGATAAGACAGCCCAGCGCGGTCATCTGAACAGCTGTTTTCCCTTTTGCCAACATGCTGACCGGGACCACCACATCCGCGCCGGCCAGATGTTCACGCAGGCCCGAAACCAGAAATTCGCGCATCAATATCACCAGCGCCGGCACTAAAAACACCGCATCGGCCACCCGGCCTGCGGCCAGCGCCAACAGGCAGGCCGCCACCAACAGCTTGTCCGCAATCGGGTCCAGCATGCGCCCTACCGGCGAGACGATATCCATCTGCCGGGCCAAATACCCGTCCAGCCAGTCAGACGCGCCGGCAATCACAAACAACACCAGCGCCAGCGCGGCCAGCCAGGCCTCTTGCGGCTGCCACACGACAAACGCGATAAGCGGGGTCAGTATAATTCGCACACCGGTCACAAAATTGGGGATATGCTGTCTCATATGTGAAGTTAAACCCCGTTTTTGCGGTTTTTACTGCTGTCCGGTGTTCAGTATTATCGCTGGTAAGGCTTTGCGTCCAGCCCCGAGTTCAAAATCATCTTTTTGGGCGGGCTGTGGTCAGGATTTTGCCTCATGGAACCAGTCATAAATGGCTTGTGCCAGCGCCGCCGACACCCCGTCCACAGCCTGCAGATCGCGCACCCCCGCCCGGGCCACTGACCGGGCAGAACCGAAATGGGCCAACAGGGCTTTTTTGCGCCGCGGCCCGATACCCGGCACCCCGTCCAGCGGGTTTTTGAATGATTGTTTTGTGCGTCTGGCGCGGTGGCTGCCAATCGCGAACCGGTGCGCCTCATCACGCAGGCGTTGCAGGTAATGCATCACCGGGTCACTATGCGGCAGGGTGAAGGTGTCGCGGCCGGCCATATGGAACTGTTCCCGCCCGGCATTCCGATCCGGGCCTTTGGATACGCCAACCACACAGATGTCATCCAGGCCCAGCTCAGCCATCACCCCGGTGACCGCGTTTAACTGGCCGCGCCCGCCATCAACAAGCAACAGATCAGGCCAGTTTGTGGTCTCGCGGCCCGGATCTTCTTTTAAGGCCCGCTCAAACCGGCGGAAGATCATCTGCCGCATCATCGCAAAATCATCACCATCGGTTACGCCATGCGCGCCGTCTTCCTTCATATTGAACTTGCGATAGGCCGATTTCATGAATCCGTCCGGACCGGCCACCACCATCCCGCCGACCGCATGTGCGCCGTGAATGTGCGAATTATCATAAATCTCGATACGGTCTGGCGGGCCGTCCATATCGAACAGCTCTGCCACCCCCCCCAGCAGCCGCGCCTGCGAACTGGTATCGGCCAGCTTGCGGGACAGCGCCTCTTCTGCATTGCGCAGCGCCATATCGACCAGCTTGCGGCGGGTTCCGCGTTGCGGGCGGCTCAGCTCGACCTTATGGCCGGCCGACACCGATAACGCCTCTGCCAGCAGCCCGGCCTCATCAGGCAGCGCGCTGACCAGGATCAGCTTTGGCGGCAGCCGTTCATCATAAAACTGGCTGATGAAGGCGGCGATCACGTCACCGTCCCCCGTATCGGTTTCTGCATTGGTTTGTCTATCGGTTTGTGTATCCGCTTCTGGCCCGTCTTCTGGGTGCTTACCTGTCTTCAGCCCGTCCTGGTATTTCGGGAAAAAGGCTGTATTGCCGAAATTCGCCCCGCCGCGGATAAAGAAAATCTGTACCGCGGACAGCCCGCCAAAACGGTGCACCGCGATAATATCGGCATCGATCAGCCCCTGCAGGTTGATATCCTGATTGGCCTGTATTGCGGTCAGCGCGCGAATCCGGTTTCGCCATAACGCCGCGGTTTCAAATTCCAGCTCATCAGAGGCGGCCTGCATCGCGGCGGCATAACCGCGCTGGATATCATCTGACCGGCCAGACAGGAACGCCCGCGCTTCGGCCACCTGGTCGGCATAATCGGCCTCGCTGACATATCCTACACACGGGGCTGAACAGCGTTTTATCTGATACTGCAGACAGGGGCGCGACCGGCTGTCAAACATCGCGTCTGTACAGGTCCGCAACAGGAACGCCCGTGACAGGGCGGATAAGGTCCGGTTCACGGCTCCTGCTGATGCGAACGGTCCGAAATAAACCCCGTCCCGCTTCTGGGCCCCGCGATGTTTGGTCATCTGCGGAAAGCCATGCTGTGTGGTCAACAGGATATGGGCAAAGCTCTTATCATCTTTCAGCAGGATGTTATAGCGCGGGCGCAGCCGTTTAATCAGGTTGGCTTCCAGCAGTAACGCCTCCACCTCAGAGGTGGTAACGGTAATTTCCAGATGCACGGTTTCGGCCACCATCTGCACCAGCCGGTTGGACAGACGGTTGGGCTGGGTATAGCTGGTTACCCGCCGCGCCAGATGCCGCGCTTTGCCGACATATAAGGATTCGCCCGCCGCGTTAAACATCCGGTACACGCCGGGCTGATGCGGCAGGGTTTTGACCTGCGCCTTTAGGTAAGCCAGCCCCCGCCCGAAATCAGGCTCACCCACATCAGGCCCACCTGTGCCCTGACCTGTGTTGTCGCCGGTGCTGTGATTTGCGTCTGTCATTGCCTCATCATCTTTTTTTCTGTCGTAAGATCAGCCTGTCCATACTGGTCTTCTTGCGGCGCTGTTTCAAGCCCTGACGCCCCCGGACAGACCGGCGGCAAGGCCGGCGGCGGGCTGTATCAAGGGGCCGAACAGGCGGCGGCGGCGGATGTTGCGAATCAGAGCCCTGAGCCCCGCCACTGAAAGGCGGAATTTTTATCCCCGTTTCCTGTGGATAAGTTTGTGGACTTGTTCCGAATCTTCGCCCTCAGGGCGCAGAAAAGGGCGAGTTAGACCAGAAAGCCTAATTTTTAGGCATTTTATCAGAAACCAATAAAAACAACACCTTATAATTAATCAAGAGGCAAATTGTTGTTTTTTTGGGGAAATGTGGCGGTTTTGTATCAGAATTATGTCAAACCCCGGGGCTTGTGTAAAACTATGCCCGAACTATGGGTTGTACGTGCCCAGGTTCAGCCCTAAAAAGGCCAGATAAAATCCAACAAAAACAAGCCCTGAGCGCACTCCCAGAGGTTGTTTTGTAAAGCTGGCGGCGATGAGAACAGCGCTTGTTACGGCCAGAACCGGCATCAGTGTCTGGCTGACATATAGTGCCGCCGGCAGCGGCCCGGCCAGCCCGGCCGTGCCCAGAACCAGGCTGAAATTAAACAAGTTAGAGCCGACCACACTGCCCAGCGCGATATCGCCGCGCTTATGTCGCAGGCTGGCCAGCACAGACATGATCTCCGGCAGCGATGTACCGATCGCGATAATGCTCATTCCGATCACCGCTTCCGGCCAGCCCCAGACCCGGGCCAGCGCTGCCCCGGACCACACAAACGCATCTGCTCCGGCGACCAGACAGATAACCCCGCCCAGCCCATAGAGGGCGGCCCGCACAGGCGGCAACATCACTGCGGTCTCTTCTGCCTCCCTCATTTCTGCTGACTGTTCTTCTGGATGGCGCAGCAGCCAGATAAGATAGACGGCAAACCCCATCACCAGCCCGGCACTGGCCAGCTTGCCGCTGGTCCCGGCCAGGCCGCCCCACATGCAGACCGCCCAGACCAGCCCGGTCAGCCCGCCCATCACAACCAGTTGGCGGCGGGTTCCGTTATCAGCGCGCACCGGCTGGATCAACATTCCCAGCCCCAGCACCAACAGGATATTGGCGATGTTAGACCCGATCAGGTTGCCCCACACAATGCCCGGGCTGCCGACCAGCGCCGCATCAAGTGAAACCAGCAATTCAGGTGCAGATGTGCCGCCGGCGATCACAATCACCGCCACCGCGGCGGCGGGCAGACGCAAATATCTGGCCAGGCTCACCACCCCGGGAATGAGCACCGCCCCGCCAATCAACAGCCCGCCAAGGCCCAGCACGGCGTAAATTAAAATCTCTGTCATCGCGGTTATCACCATAGTCGGGGCCGATAGTTGGGGGCCAATAATTAGGGGCCGATAGTTAGGGGCCAGAGATAAAACAGGCGTAAGCCTTTTCATAACGCGGCTAAGGCGGGTATATCAGACTACACCCCTTCAGGAGAAGAGGGTATCTGCCGACAAAAGCAGACAAATGCCGGCAAAAGCAGACAAATGCCGGGAAAACCGGCAAAAGACGGGAAAGGGATAAGGGCGATGACCAGGCCAGCGATACCAGAGGCGATGCAGGACAGGCTGGCCTATCTGATGGTGGTGATCTCGCCGGCCTGTTTTTGTTCTAACATGCTGCTGGCCCGGGCGATGGCGGGTACTGTGCCGCCGGTCACCATGGCGTTTCTGCGCTGGGGGCTGGTGGCTGTCTTGCTGGGGATTGCGCTCTGGCCGCAGATCCGCGCCCATGCGGCCGCGTTGCGCGCTGAAGCTGTTCAGTGCCTGATGCTGGGCGGGCTGGGGATGGGCTTATGCGGTGCGCCGATTTATCTGGCTGGTCATTATACCACTGCCACCACTATCGGTCTGATTTATTCTGTATGCCCGCTTCTTATCCTGGCGTTCGGGTTCGGGCTGTACCGCGCCCCTGTGCGGCCGGCGGCGGCGGTCGGTATGGTCTGCGGTCTGGCCGGGGTTTCACTAATCCTGATCCGCGGCGATATCTCTGTTCTGGCCGGTCTGGCCTTTAATGAAGGCGATTTGCTGGTGGTGGTGGGCACGCTGGCTTTTGCGTTTTATTCATTGGGGTTGAAATACCGCGCCTCTGCCTTGCCGCCGATGCTGCGGTTCGGGGCCTGTGCGTGTGCGGGTGCGCTCTGGCATCTGCCGTTTATGGTTTATGAGCTGGCCATCACCGGTCAGACCGTTCCGTTGACCACACAGGTTCTGGCCGCAATTGCGGTTCTGGTGTTTATCTCTTCTATCGGGGCCTATCTGTCTTATGGCTATATCGTGACCAGGCTGGGCGCGGCGCGGGCCGGGGCGGTATTGTATATCGTGCCGGTCTATAACGCGGCCTTTGCGATTATCCTGCTGGGTGAGGTGCTGGCCTGGTATCACAGTGCCGGCCTTGCTCTTATCCTGCCCGGCCTGTGGCTGGCCAACCGCGGCTGAGGGGCGGGCGGTTACCGCTCTTTATCGCCGCCTTGGTTTTCTTCCCGATGGGGGTTGCACGGGCGAATCAATCTCGGCTGACGCCCGGGGCACCACGGCGGCTTTGGCCATGCCCGGCCCGTCCAGGCCTAGATCTTTGGCTTCCAGACGGCGCAGCTCATCACGCAGGCGGGCGGCTTCCTCAAATTCCAGATTGGCCGCTGCTTCGCGCATCTGCACTTCTA
>CBFHLG010000002.1:2286-41601 GCA_965656625.1 Puniceispirillaceae bacterium (SeqCode) | reverse complement strand
AATTCGGCAATGATTGTCTTCAGGTCTTTTTCGACCAGCGGCGCGTTGCCGGCCACTTTCACATTCACATGGTCGGCCCGCTCATAGACTGAGTCCAGAATATCGGCGATTTGTTTCTTCACGGTCTGCGGGGTGATGCCGTTGGCCTCGTTCCAGGCTTGTTGTTTTTCCCGCCGCCGCTGGGTTTCATCCAGCGCATAGCTCATCGAGTCTGTATGTTTATCGGCATACAGAATAACCCGTCCCTCGGCGTTTCGCGCGGCCCGGCCGATGGTCTGGATAAGCGATGTTCTGGACCGCAGATAGCCCTCCTTATCCGCGTCCAGAATGCCGACCAGTGCGCATTCCGGAATATCCAGGCCCTCCCGCAACAGGTTAATGCCGATAAGCACGTCAAACACGCCCAGGCGCAAATCGCGGATAATCTCGATACGTTCCAGCGTGTCCACATCCGAATGCACATAGCGCACCTTAATGCCGGCTTCATGCATATATTCGGTCAGCGCCTCGGCCATCTTCTTGGTCAGCGTGGTGACCAGAACGCGGGTGCCCGCCTCTGCGGCCGCGCGGCATTCGGCGATGATATCATCAACCTGTGTTTCGGTGGGGCGGACCTCACAGACCGGGTCAATCAGGCCGGTCGGGCGCACCACCTGTTCTGTGAACACGCCGCCTGTCTGCTCCAGCTCCCAGCTTCCCGGCGTTGCCGAAACATAAATGGTCTGCGGGCGGAACGCTTCCCATTCCTCAAACTTCAAGGGCCGGTTATCCAGGCAGGACGGCAGCCGGAACCCATAATCCGACAAGGTGGATTTCCGCGCGAAATCGCCCTTATACATGGCGCCTATCTGCGGCACGGTCACATGGCTTTCATCGACCACCAACAAGGCGTTTTCCGGCAGATATTCAAACAATGTCGGCGGCGGCTCACCCGGGCCCCGGCCAGACAGATAGCGTGAATAATTTTCGATGCCGTTACAACTGCCGGTCGCCTCTATCATCTCCAGATCAAACTGGGTGCGTTGCTGCAGGCGCTGGGCTTCCAGCAGCTTTCCCGCCTCGTTCAATTCGCTCAGGCGCCCGGTCAGCTCTGCCCCGATTTGCTTGACCGCCTGCTGCAGGGTCGGGCGCGGGGTGACATAATGCGAATTGGCAAAGACGGTGATTTTCTCCAGGCTTTGTGTTTTCTCCCCGGTTAACGGGTCAAACTCCCACAGCTCCTCAATCTCGTCTCCGAACAGGCTTATCCGCCAGGCCCGGTCTTCCAGGTGAGCGGGAAACAGCTCAATATTATCGCCGCGCACACGGAATGAGCCGCGGGCAAAGTTCAAATCATTGCGCCGGTATTGCAGCTCAGTAAAAGACCGCAACAGGGTCTGCCTGTCATGCTCCTCACCAACTGCCAGGCGCAGGGTCATGGTTGAGTAGGTTTCGACCGAACCGATGCCATAGATACAGGACACAGAGGCGACGATGATCACATCATCACGTTCTAACAGGGCTCTTGTCGCGGAATGGCGCATCCGGTCAATCTGCTCATTGATGGAGGATTCTTTTTCGATATAGGTATCAGAGCGCGGCACATAGGCTTCGGGCTGATAATAGTCATAATAGGAGACGAAATATTCCACCGCGTTATCCGGGAACAGGGCTTTCATCTCGCCATACAGCTGGGCGGCCAGGGTTTTGTTGGGCGCCAGGATCAGGGCCGGCCGCTTAGCCTGGTCGATAACATGCGCGATGGTGAAGGTTTTGCCGGACCCGGTTACCCCTAACAAGACCTGATCGCGCTCGCCTGTCGCCACGCCGGAGGACAGCTCTTTAATCGCCACCGGCTGATCGCCGTTCGGCGCAAATTCTGATTGCAGCTGGTAATCGGCCGGCTGGTGCACCCGGTCGGTCAGGATATTTTCTTTGCGGATGATGTTGGTCTCACTGTCCATAGCCTAGAAGATAGTCCTCTGCTGCGGGAATGGAAAGAGGGGGGCGGCTCAGTCGTCTATTAACTGTTCTGACCACGGCTTGTCTGATTTGACAAACCGCCTTTTGCCGTCCTCACCGACGATGTAAGCCCGGTCTTCTGGCAGGGTGAGATCGTCAGGAATAGCAGAGGCGGCTTGCCCTGTTTATAAATAATCTGTTCAAACTGTTTCTGTGTAAGGCCTTCGGCGCCACGAATGTCGGTTTTTCGAGTATTGTTCTCACTTCCAGTCAAGGCGGAACGAACCATGAAATAGAAATTTGCATGAGTGATATCAGCCCTATCCAGTTTCGCTTTGTTAAAATTGCACCCCTCTAGAACAGAATTTGTAAAATCTGCATCACGCAAATCAGCGTCAAAGAAATCAACCTTGCTTGCGATCATAGGATTTTTGCTTTGAATTTCGTCTGATAGAAAGATAGTTGCCTGTCTCAGATCGGCTCTGTAAAATTTGGCATTTTGAAGATCGCAGTCCTGAAAAGCTGCGCCTCTCAATTTTGCCTTGATGAACTTAGCTCCTACAAGTTTTGTTTGCCCACTGGCCGCTTCGGTCTGGTCATAGAATTCAGCACCGTTTAACGTTGCATCACTGAAATCTGCCTCTGTGAAGTCACCACCAAAAAATAGCGGCTGTTCCAGCGTGGTCTCTCTGAATTGAGCGCCCGTTGCAATGACATTGTTAAAAATGAGGCGCGGCAGTGCACAAGTAATGCCGGACAAATTCAGCCCACATAAATCAAGGTCCTTAAAGATAATGTCATCACGGGAAATATTAGCCTCATTGGCCAGAGACAGAATGGTTCTCAACGCCAGTTCAACGCTCTGCCGTGTTTTCGGTTCTCCTCGGCCTTTTTGAGTCCGTTTGCCGTTGTTATCCTGTTTATCTTTAATTCCCGCCCGGTTATTCAGGTGATCATGCAAAATACTTATAATGAGGCCGACTTGAACGGGATTTGATGTCTTCGCAAGGTCTCCTAAAATGCGGACGCCATAAACTTTCTGTGTCATTGATTTATTCGCCAGTGCTTCAACACCCCGGCCAAGGCGTTCATTGAATAATTGCTCTTGAGCGTTATTGGTTCGGCGTGCGCCAAGTATCAGCCCATACAGCGCGCCCAATCCCCCGAGGCCGAGCAGTCCTGTTCGGACCACATCATTCAGGCTTGTCTGTGCGGCATCGTCCAGCCTGCACCAGAACACAATAATCAGGAAAACAACAAACACGATCCCTGTGCCAATGAACAACACCTCAACCCGCCCCTTCCGCCAGAAGCCGGAAACAAGGGCTTTTCCCTGCGCTGAGTAAATATTTACGCGTGCCCGAAAGTTATTAACTGCCGTTTTCAGCGTGGCAATAAAATTATCAGTGATCGTATTCCTCCCTCCTTTTCCAACATCCAATCCGTCACCCTACCACACCCCTGCTTAACAATCGGTTAATGCGCCCGCTCCTGCCGATCACCTGGCCATCACGCCCGCCTTTCACATCTTCCAAAATCTCCCCGCCACACCTCTCCTCTCTTTACATCTGTGCTTCTTTTGTCTTATTTTTACACCGTCACAAATCTGCCTTTTTTTTTATCACGTTAAGGATACCCTTCATGCTTGCTTCGCGTCTGTCTGCTATCAAACCGTCCCCGACCATTGCGGTGTCCAACATGGCCGCAGAGATGAAAGCCGCCGGCAAGGATGTTATCGGCCTCGGCGCGGGTGAGCCTGACTTTGACACGCCGGATCATGTCAAGGCGGCGGCCGTTGCCGCGATGGATGAGGGCAAGACCAAATACACGGCTGTTGACGGTATCCCCCAGCTGAAGGCCGCGATTGTGGACAAATTTGCCCGTGAGAACAACATCACCTGCACCGCCGATATGGTCACTGTGGGTACAGGCGGCAAACAGGTCTTATATAACGCGTTGATGGCGACCCTGGACAAGGGCGATGAGGTCATCATTCCGGCCCCGTACTGGGTGTCTTATCCGGATATGGTGTTGCTGGCCGAGGGCACACCTGTGGCTGTGGAATGTCCGCAGGAAGACGGCTTTAAACTGACCCCGGCCGCGCTCGCCGCCGCCATTACCGCCCGCACCAAATGGCTGATACTGAACAGCCCGTCCAACCCGACAGGCGCGGCCTATTCGGCTGATGATTTGCGCGGTCTGGCAGAGGTTCTGCGCCAACATCCCCATGTCAACATCATGGTTGATGATATGTATGAACATCTGGTTTATGACGGGTTTGTGTTCGCCACTATGGCAGAGGTTGCGCCTGATCTGCAGGACCGCACCCTGACTATTAATGGCGTATCAAAGGCCTATTGCATGACGGGCTGGCGTATTGGCTATGCCACCGGGCCGCAGCCTTTGATGAAGGCGATGGCAAAGATTCAGTCGCAATCCACCTCTAACCCGAACTCTATTGCGCAATGGGCGGCGGTTGAAGCCCTGAACGGTCCGCTTGACTTCATGGCCGATAATCTGGTGCATTTTGCGGCGCGCCGGACGCTGGTTTCTGATGCGCTGAACGCGATTGACGGGATTGACTGTTTTGTGCCTGAAGGCGCGTTTTATGTGTACCCGAACATCTCCGGTCTTATTGGGCGTAAAACCCCGGAAGGCACTGTCATTGAAACAGATGGCGACTTTGTCTCCTATCTGCTTGGCGCGCAAGGGGTGGCCACGGTCCAAGGGGCGGCCTTTGGCCTGTCACCGCATTTCCGCATTTCCTATGCGACCAGCACGTCAGCCCTTGAAGATGCGATGGGCCGTATCGCCCGGGCCTGTGCCGCTCTCAGCTGAACAAAGCGGCGGTAAGGCGCCCGGGGGCATAAGACAGGCGGCTAAACCAACAGCCGGAACTCGATAAAGGCCATAATCAGCACAGCAAAGCCCATCAGGGATGTGATGAGAAACCGGCTCTGGCGGTGCAGCCCCTGCGCCAAATCGCGGCCCAGCTCTGCGCGCAACAGCTCAATATCTTTTTTCGTCTCCTCACGAAACGAGGCGATGTCCGTTTTTGTCTCCTCACGCAACGAGGCGATATCTTTTTTCGTCTCGTCACGCAATGAGGCGATATTTTCGTGAATGACGGCGATGTCTTCGTGAATGACGGCGATGTCTTTTCTGATAAGCTCAATATCCCGCTTATTGGCCAGATTATGCGCCAGAATATCAGCCTGGCTCTGCACCACCGCTTCTGCCTGCGATGTGGGCATACCGGCTTCTGTCAGCCGTTTGACCGCCGCGTGGGTGTCGAAGATGGGGGTGTTCTGGTTTGACATGCCTTTGACTATAGCTGAGGCGGGGCCGATCTCAAAACGAAATAAAGGAAAAGGAAAAACACCTTTTACGTTTATTTTTTACCTGCCTTCATCTTGCCTCAAAGGCTGGTTAGCGTCATACTGCGCTTTTACGGCCACTCTTTTTTGCCCATCTGTAGAGGAGGACATTTGTCATGCTCATCCGCACCCGTAAATCCTGGGAGCTAAGCGACCATCACGCAACGGACGAGGCGGTCTATCTGAACCGCCGCCACCTGCTCAAATCGATGGGGCTGATGGGGGCTGGTCTTGTTACCACCAGCCTGGCGGCATCTGGTTTGGCCACATCTGGGCTGTTGTCGTCTTCTGCTCATGCTGCCCCCATCACCGGGTTTCCGGCGGCACAGAACTCTTCCTACAGCCTGGACCGGCCGGTTACGGTTGAAGAGGAAGCGACCACCTACACCAATTTTTATGAATTTGGCTCATCCAAGAATATCTGGCGCAAGGCCCAGAAGCTGGTTACTGACCCGTGGATGGTCACCATAGACGGCATGGTGGACAGCCCTATGCAGATGGACGCGGCGGACCTTATCGCCAAGCTCGGCCCGCAGGAAGAAAGGCTTTACCGGCATCGCTGTGTTGAGGCCTGGGCGATGGCGGTTCCCTGGACCGGGGTGCCGATGGCCCGTCTCATCCTGATGGCCCAGCCGCGGCCAGAGGCAAAATATGTCCGGCTGGAAACCTTTATGGACCCGGATGTGGCCCCCGGCCAGCGTCAGGCCTGGTACCCCTGGCCGTATGTTGAAGGCCTCACCATTGATGAAGCGATGAATGAGCTGGCCTTTATCGGCACGGGTCTTTATGGGCGCGGCCTGGAACGGCAGAACGGCGCGCCGTTGCGGCTTGTGCTACCGTGGAAATATGGCTTTAAGGGCATTAAATCGGTGGTGAAAATGACCTTTACGGACCAACGGCCGGTCTCGTTCTGGGAACAATTGGCGGCCAATGAATATGGCTTTTGGGCGAATGTGAACCCAGAGGTGGACCACCCGCGCTGGTCACAGGCAACCGAACGGATGCTGGGCACAGGGGACCGGCTGCCGACCCAGCTGTATAACGGCTACGCCGAACAGGTCGCTTATTTGTATAAAGACATGGCCGGTGAGGGCGACCGTCTGTTCCGCTGAGGGGGGCTGACGATGCAGGCAAGTCCATCGGGGACTAAGTAGGTCTTAGTTTCAACAAAAAAGAGAATTAGTCAACAAATAATTGACTATTGCATCCTCCCCCCCCCCTCACTCTTCAGGGGCGGGCTCGCCGAAGAAGTCATACACCGCCTTTGCGGTTTTGGCGCGTTCATCCAGGATCGTGAACGGCTCATCCAGCTGTTCCGGATTGAGCAAAACATCACTCAACCCTGCGGTATGCCCGCCGGCTTTCATCATCTGGTGGAAGCGGGCAATACGGCCTGTCTCTCCGGTGGATTTGGGGGCCATCTCGGCGGTCAGAACAGGCTTGCCGGTAATCGCCGCCTCGCTGGTCATATTCACTGAATCCGCGGTCACGATGATATAATCGGCCAGCCCCAGCACGCCCGGATACGGGTTCGGCCCGCCGCTCCTGCCCCCGTCCCAGACCCATATCCTGTCGCCCCCGACCGTCTCCTCCAGCAGCGCGGTCATGCGGCGCAGGCCCCGGCGCGGCGTCCGCCTGGACGGTATAATCGCCAGCCGTGCCCCGGTCAGGCCCGCAAACTGCGTCAGCTCTTCTGCCAGATGAGCGAAAGCCTGCTCACCGGCCTTATAGCGGCGGTTGTGTCCACCCAGCATCACCACCGCCAGCTTGTCTTTTGAGCCCTCTTCTGGTCCCTCTTTTTGCCCGTCTTTTGGCTCTTCTGTCGGCCCGTACTGCTCTCTCAGCAGCGCGGCGTCTTCTTCAATCTCTTCAGGCGACAGCCGGTTCATCGCCCCGGTTGTCGTCAGGATATTCCGTCCTCCGTTTTGCCCCCCGTTTTGCCCCCCATCTATCTGCTGGGCTTGTGCAATTTCGTCATGCGCCGGTGTGATCAGCAAATCGAAACAGGCCGGGTTTACCCGCGGGTCCTGAATATGGATAGTTTTGGTTTTGCCGCCGCTCATCCGCTTGACGCCGATGGAAATCCCGGCCATCCGCCGCCCGCATGTGATCAGCAAATCCGGCCATTGGTTCAGCTTCAGCCAGTCCGGCTTACGGCCCAGCGTTAATTGCCAGCCCGGTATTTCTGCCAGCCGCGGAAAGGCCCGCAGTAACGGGGTTGGCATCGCGCGGATATCTTCTGCGTCAATGTCCATCGCCCGGCTCAGGGCCAGGCACTGGCTCAGCATGCCCGCGGTCCCGTCTGATATCACCCAGGTTCGCCGCGGCCACTGGCCGTCATGCTTGCCGGCGGCGATAGCGCGCGCGCCTTCCATTGCCCTGGCCTTATCCAGAAGGTGGTTCAACAGCGGGTTTTCGGTACCCTTTGGCGATTTTGTCTTGCTCATATTTATTCTTTTATTCCCTTTTTTTGTAATAATCTTGCTTTATTTTACAACAAGACTATCTTTTTATGAGTGAATTGACATCAACCATGCTGTTTTCCGGCGCGTATTTTGGGGTCTGCCGGCCCAGCTGAAGTGAGGCACCATCTCTGCCATGGCCAAGAAAATCAAACTTGATTCAGTTGATAGGAAAATTCTGGCTGATCTGCAAGCCGACGGGCGCATGACCAATGTTGATCTGGCGACGCGGGCTGGCATTTCTGCGCCGCCTTGTCTGCGCCGGGTGCGCGCGCTGGAGGAGGCCGGTGTGATCCGCGGCTATCATGCCGATGTGGATGGGGATGCGCTGGGCTATACGGTGACGATTTTTGCTTTTGTGGGTCTGACCAGCCAGGCGGAGACCGATTTGCAGGATTTCGAAGCGATGGTCGCTGACTGGGATATGGTGCGCGAATGTCATATGCTGATGGGCGAGACCGATTTCCTGTTGAAAATCGTGGCTCATGACTGGGATGATTTCCAGCGTTTTCTGACCAGCAAATTGACCCCGGCCCCCAATGTCAGCCATGTGAAGACAGCCTTGTCTATCCGCTCACGAAAAGACCAGCCCGGCGTGCCCATATTGCTGGAGGAGTAACGGGCCTGACGACTAAATAAAGGGGGCTCTCCTGCCGGATAGAGCAAGCTCCCCGCCCGCCTTCAGGCGTTTATAAGCTTGATAGAGACAATCTCATAAGGGTGCGGGCCGCGCGGGGTTTGCACTTCCACAGAATCGCCTTCTGCCTTGCCGATGAGGGCGCGGGCGATAGGCGATGAGGTGGAAATCATGCGTCTTTCTATGTCCGCTTCATAGGGGCCGACAATGGTATAGCTGGATTCTTCATCTGTAACCTCATCGGCGATCACCACCTGCGTGCCAAAGGTCACGGTCTTGCCGGTCAGACGCGTCATATCCACCACTTCGGCGCGGCTGGTGACATCTTCCAGTTCGGTAATGCGGCCTTCAATAAAGGACTGGCGTTCGCGGGCCGCGTGATATTCTGCGTTTTCGGACAGATCGCCATGCTCGCGCGCTTCGGCGATAGCCCGTATCACTGCCTGCCGCTCGCTGTTCTTCAGCGTATTCAGCTCTTCTTTCAGCTTGTCCAAACCAGATTGTGTGAACGGGATCTTTTCCATCTGTTATCCTGTGAGGCCTGTTTGTTGGCATCTGTCTTTGCGGCATCTGTTTTGCGGTGCCTGTTGTTTTAATGCGCCCCCCTTAAAACCCAAGCCCGCCGCAACGGGCCAGCATTTTAAAACCGGACGCATATCAAGGGTTAATGTTAAGCTGATTAAGGCCTGTTTGGCAAATAATCTTGTATAGAGCGCACATCCAGCTGCTGGTCCTTCAGCGCGGCGATGGCGGCGACCGCGGCCCGGCTTCCCGAAACAGTGGTATAATAAGGGATGCTGTTGGACAGCGCGGTCTGGCGCAGGGAAAAACTGTCCTTAATCGCCCCGGCCCCATGCGCGGTATTGAACACCAGGTCAATCTGGCCGGACAGCATCGCATCGACCGCATGCGGGCGCCCTTCCATGACCTTGTTAATCCGGGTGGCGGGAACGCCTGCGTCTGTCAGCGCGTCTGTGGTGCCGCCTGTGGCCAGAATCTCAAAACCCATCTCTGCCAGCTTGCGGCAAATCGGGATATAGGCCTGTTTATCGGCATCCTTGACCGAAATAAAGACAGCCCCCCCTTGCGGCAGGCGGGTCCCCGCGCCCAACTGGCTTTTGGCAAAGGCGCGCCCGAAATCGGTATCAATCCCCATCACCTCACCGGTTGACTTCATTTCCGGGCCTAAGAACACATCAACGCCCGGGAATCGGGAAAACGGGAACACCGCTTCTTTTACGGCCACATGGCCCATCTCTGTCTCGCTTAAGCCAAACTCATCCAGCTTTGCCCCGGCCATGATGCGGGCGGCGATTTTGGCAATCGGGTTGCCGGTGGCTTTGGCCACAAACGGCACTGTCCGGCTGCCGCGCGGGTTCACCTCTAACAGATACACCGTCTCGTCTTTCACGGCGAACTGCACGTTCATCAGCCCGACCACATCCAGCGCATGCGCCAAGGCTTGTGTTTGCTCACGGATGGTCTTCAGAACCCCGTCTGACAGGTTTTGTGGCGGCAGGGTACAGGCACTGTCGCCTGAATGAATGCCGGCTTCCTCGATATGTTCCATAATTCCGGCAATAAACACCGCCTCGCCATCACGAAGCGCGTCCACATCCACCTCAACCGCATTCTCTAAGAACCGGTCAATCAGCACAGGGTTACTGCCGGACACGATCACCGCATCACGCATATACCTGTCCAGATCGGCCATCTGCCAGACCACTTCCATGGCGCGGCCGCCCAGCACATAGGACGGGCGGATCACCACGGGCAGCCCGACCGCTTCTGTGATTGCTCTGGCTTCATCAGCGGAATGGGCAATGCCGTTTTCCGGCTGCTTCAGGGCCAGCTTATGGATCAGCTGCTGGAATCTCTCACGGTCTTCGGCCAGGTCAATCGCATCTGGGCTGGTGCCCAGAATAGGGATACCCGCGGCTTCCAGGGCGGCGGCGATTTTCAGCGGGGTTTGCCCGCCCAGCTGGACGATCACGCCCTTCAGCGTGCCGGCTTCTGCCTCACGCCGAATAACCGAAATGACATCTTCTTCTGTCAGCGGCTCAAAATACAGCCGGTCAGAGGTGTCATAATCTGTGGATACGGTCTCTGGGTTACAGTTGATCATGATGGTCTCAAACCCGGCTTCGGCCAGCGCGTAACAGGCATGAACACAGCAATAATCAAACTCGATACCCTGGCCGATACGGTTTGGCCCGCCGCCCAGAATGACCACTTTCTCCGCTGTTGACGGGGCCGCCTCACAGACCGCCCCTGCGGTATCTTCAAAGCTGGAATAAAGATAGGCGGTGTCAGACGCAAATTCCGCCGCACAGGTATCAATCCGCTTATAGACAGGGGTGATGCCAAGCCCGGTGCGGATATCGGCAACCTCGGCCGGGCGTTTGCCTGACAATACGGCCAGACGCGCATCACTGAATCCCATGCTTTTCAGCCGGTGCAGCGCGGCTTTATCGCTTGGCAGGCCAGCTTCTGCAACATAGGCTTCGGCTGAAATAATGCCGGCAATTTGTTCTAAGAACCATTTGTCCCAATGGGTTGTGGTATGCACCTCATCAATGCTCAGGCCGCGGCGCATGGCCTCGGCAATCCGCAAAATCCGGTCAGGGGTCTGCCCGGAAATCCAGCTTTTCAGCGCGGCTTTCTGGCCGCTTTCATCATCTGCTGACGGGGCGTCCTGCGGGTCCAGCCCGGTCAGCCCGGTTTCCAGAGACCGCAGCGCTTTTTGCAGGCTTTCCTGGAAACACCGGCCCACCGCCATCGCTTCTCCGACAGATTTCATCGAGGTGGACAGCTCGGCCTTTGCGCCGGAAAACTTCTCAAACGTAAAGCGCGGGATTTTGGTGACCACATAATCGATGGTCGGCTCAAAGCTGGCCGGGGTCACCCCGGTGATATCGTTCATCAGCTCATCCAGCCGGTAACCGACTGCCAGCTTGGCCGCGACCTTGGCAATCGGAAACCCTGTTGCTTTAGAGGCCAGTGCAGATGACCGGCTGACCCGCGGGTTCATTTCGATGATAATCACCCGCCCGTCTGCAGGGTTAATCGCGAACTGCACGTTGGATCCGCCTGTATCCACGCCAATTTCGCGCAACACCGCCAGAGAGGCATCGCGCAGACGCTGGTATTCCTTGTCTGTCAGGGTCAGGGCAGGGGCAACGGTAATACTGTCACCTGTATGCACGCCCATCGGGTCAACATTTTCAATTGAACAGATAATGATACAGTTATCCGCGTTATCACGGACCACTTCCATCTCATATTCTTTCCAGCCCAGCAGTGATTCCTCGATCAGAATCTCAGACACCGGCGACAGCCGCAGACCATCGCGGACAATCTGTTCAAATTCTTCTGAATTATACGCAACCCCGCCGCCTTCACCGCCAAGCGTGAAAGACGGGCGGATAATGGCGGGCAGGCCAACATGGTCCAGCGTGGCCATCGCCTCATCAAAATTATTCACTGTGCGCGACCGGGCAGATTCCAGCCCGATACTGTCCATCGCGGCGCGGAACAGCTTGCGGTCTTCTGCTTTGGCAATCGCCTCTGGTTTGGCCCCGATAAGCTCAACATTGAACTTGTCCAGAACCCCGTTTTCATGCAACGCCAGCGCGGTGTTCAGCGCGGTCTGTCCGCCCATTGTCGGCAACAGCACATCGGGGCGTTCTTTTTCAATGATACGGGCAACCACTTCCGGGGTAATCGGCTCAATATAGGTGGCATCGGCCATCACCGGGTCAGTCATGATGGTGGCCGGGTTGGAATTGACCAGAATAATGCGGAAGCCTTCTTCCTTCAGTGCTTTACAGGCCTGTGCCCCGGAATAATCAAACTCACAAGCCTGACCGATAATAATCGGCCCGGCCCCGATAATCAGAACAGATTTGATATCCTCACGACGCGGCATAATGACCTCTTTGGTTTACTCGATTTAACTTCAAAAACATAACAGACAACCCAGCTGTTTCAGGCTGGTTTGATGGGGGTTCAGCCTGTGCGGGCCTTATGGGCTTTGATCATGTCGGCAAAGCGGGTGAACAGATAGCGCGAATCATGCGGCCCGGGGGATGATTCGGGGTGATACTGCACACAGAAAACCGGCTTTTGCTTGTGCCGCAACCCTTCTACAGACCCGTCAAACAGGCTGACATGGCTGACCTCAACCTCATCAGGCAGGCTGTCCGGCTCGACCTTGAAGCCGTGATTCTGGCTGGTGATCTCAATCTTGCCTGTGGCCAGGTCGCGAACCGGGTGGTTTGCCCCGCGATGCCCGCGCGCCATCTTCACTGTTTTGCCGCCAAACGCCAGCGCCAGCAACTGATGACCGATACAAATCCCGAAAATCGGAATATTCGCGTCCAGCAATGTGGTGATTTCATCTTTTGCATAGGCGGCTGTTGCGGCCGGGTCACCTGGTCCATTGGCCAGGAAAATCCCATCTGGCTGGCGGGCCAGAATATCGGCGGCTGGTGTGGTGGCGGGCACCACTTCAACAGTGCAGCCGGCATCGCTCAGGCAGCGCAGGATGTTCTGCTTACAGCCATAATCAACCGCGACCACCTTTAACGCGGCGCTTGCGTCTGTATGTCCGGCGGTAAACGTGTTCTCAGCGATATCAAACAGGCCGCCTTCCCAGCCATGCGCCTGTGCTGTGCTGACCTCTGTTGCCAGGTCCATGCCGGCCAGGCCGGGCCAGCTGGCGACCATATCTTTCAGGCTGTCGATATCAAAGGCGCCATCACGTCTGTGGCACAGCACGCCCTTTGGGGCGCCGTTATCGCGGATATGCCGGGTCAGGGCCCGTGTATCAATCCCGGCGATTCCAGGCAGGTTGTTTTCGGCCAGCCAGGTTTGCAAAGGGGCTGTGGTGCGCCAGTTGGACGGGCTGGTCACATCATTGCGCACAATCATCCCCAGCGCGAACGGGGCGGCTGTTTCGATATCATCTTTGTTGGCCCCGGTGTTGCCGATATGCGGGAAGGTGAAGGTGATCAGCTGGCCCGCATAGGACGGGTCTGTCATGATTTCCTGATACCCGGTCATAGAGGTGTTGAAACAAACCTCGCCAACCCCGGTGGTTTCAGCCCCGAATCCATGGCCGTAAAACACAGCCCCGTCATCTAAGATCAGAACCGCGGTGGGGGCGGCAGGCGGGGTGAATGCGGGCAGGTGGTCAGCCTCAAATGCGGCGTCAGACCCAGGCAAAGTATCAGGCATGGTGTATCATATCCCCTTCACTGGTTGGCATACAGCAACAAAAGCATCCTTGAATTTTGCCAGCCTTGGGGGGCGCCGTCCCTCATCGCTGCCTTCCCTCCTTTTTGGCTGAGGCGGGGGGGCAGGGCGGGGTCCGGGCGGTGCGGTCATCCCAAAAAGACAAAATTGCCATGGTCTACTGCATCAAACCCCCTTGGTCAAGTGTTTCTCTTGCACCAGTCCTCTTGATCAGCCCCCCTGATCAAACTCCTGCACCGGATCGCGTTATCAGACCCTTGCATCATGGTCGCGGCTTGTGTAAAACGGGCGCTCTTTTACACAAAAGGTTAATTGCCTGATACTTTAAGCTACAGAGACGGCAGAGGGTGAGGCCATAAGCCAAGCGGTGGTAATGACAGATATGCGTGACACGATAGCACAGGCCATGAAACAGGCCATGAAGGATAAGGACCAGGTGGCGTTGGCCACAATTCGGCTTATCTCCGCTGCGCTGAAAGATCGCGACATCGCCGCCCGTGGTGACGATCGCCATGACGGTATTTCAGATGATGAAATTTTATCGATGCTGCAGACCATGATCAAACAGCGGCACGAATCAGCCCGCATGTATAAAGAGGGCGGGCGTACCGATCTGATGGAAACCGAACAGGCCGAAATTGCCATCATTCAGCAGTTTCTGCCTGAACCTTTAACTGAGGCTGAGGTTGCGGCCGCGATCAAAGTTGCCATTGCCAGCACAGACGCCGCTTCGGTCAAGGATATGGGCAAGGTGATGGCTCATCTGAAGGCTGAATATGCCGGCCAGATGGATTTTTCGGCTGTCTCTCAACTGGTCAAATCCCGCCTGATGGGCTAATCTTATCTGCCTGAACGGGCTCCCCGAACGGCGCGCCCTTTGCTCCCTGACCTTACTGGGGGCGGGGCGGGGATGTGCCGTCGGACAGGTTTTGGGTTTCATCTGCGAGAAACAGGAGCGCAACAAAAAGTGGCAGTCACCCCCGGTTTTATTGATGAGCTGCGCAGCCGCGTCTCGCTGTCTGATCTGGTTGGCCGCCGGGTAAAGCTGGTGCCAAAGGGGGGGCGTCTGGCTGGTCTCTGCCCGTTCCATAACGAAAAAACCCCGTCTTTTTACGTCAATGACGCCGAAGGGTTTTATCACTGTTTCGGCTGCGGGGCGAACGGGGATATGATCAGCTGGCTGCGTGAACAGGACGGGCTGGAGTTCATAGAGGCGGTCCGCCAACTGGCTGAAATGGCGGGCCTGGCGATGCCGGCAGATGACCGGGCCGCTGATGAAGCCGCCCAGCGGCGCAAAGCCGCGGTTGACGCGTGCGAGGCGGCGGCCGGGGTCTTCCAGGCCCGTCTGAACAGCCCTGCTGGGGAGGCGGCGCGCCGCTATCTTGCCGGCCGCGGCCTGTCAGCTGAGGTTATTAAGGATTTCCGGCTTGGCTATGCCCCGCGCTCCGGTCTGTTTGCCCAGCTTCAGCAGCGCGAAATTCCGGCAGACCTTATCCGCGCCGCCGGTCTGGCTGGTGTGTCGGACAGGGATGGATCTGTTTATGATTATTTCCGCGACCGGGTGATGTTCCCTATCGAAGATTTGCGCGGCCGGGTTATCGGGTTTGGCGCGCGCGCCCTTGGTGAGGCGCAGCCGAAATATCTGAACTCTCCTGAAAGCCCGTCTTTTGTGAAGAAAACCGTTCTGTATGGCTGGTCCCGGGCCCGCACCCAGGTTCGCCGCGGCCTGCCTTTGGTGGTGGTTGAAGGCTATATGGATGTGATTGCGGTGGCCTCATCTGGTGTGGCGGGTGCGGTGGCCCCGTTGGGCACGGCGCTGACTGAAGAGCAGATCAGCCTGTTATGGAAGCTGTCGGATGAGCCGGTGTTATGTTTTGACGGCGATAAGGCGGGCCAGACCGCCGCCCAGCGCGCTATCGAACGCATTCTGCCTTTGCTGGAGCCGGGCCGGTCGGTGCGTCTGGCGGTTTTGCCAGAAGGGCGCGATCCTGATGATATTCTGCAAAGTGACGGGCCGGACGGTCTGCGCCGTATCCTCAGCTCTGCCTCTGGCCTGTTGGACAGCTTGTGGAGCTTCAAGGCGGCGGCCTATGCGCTGGATGACCCGCGCACGCAGGCCGGGGCCAGAGCGGCCTTCTGGCAGGAAATGCGCAGCCTGGTCCGGTCTATCGGCCACAGCCAGACCCGCAGCGCCTGGGCAGATGATCTGGAATTTCGGATTACCGCCATGCGCGGCGCTGCCCGCGGCGGCACTGTGTCTCAAAACCGGGGCCAGACCCGTTATGGCAACCCCACACGGCAGACGGGGTTTCCGCCGCCCAGCCCGCGCCGTCCCAAGACAGGCCGGCATGTCCAGATAAGGGCCACGCTTGCGCTTATGATCAGCGCACCAGAGCTGTTTTCGGACTATGCTGAACAGGTGGCGATGCTTGATTTTCACGATGATCAGCTTGACGGGCTGAAAAATGCGGTTATTGACAGGCTCATAAACGCTCCTGACCTTGACGCCGCGGCCTTGAAGCATCATTTAGAGACAGATGGATTTAAAGATCTGCTGGACGAGCTGTTCGGGGCGGATATGAAGGCCCGCTTCGGCGGGGCAATAGACGGGCTTGAAGAGGGCCGGGCGCGCACGCTGCTGGATGAGCTGATCGGGCGACTGGCGCGCACCGGCCGAACAGTGTAAAACGCCAGAGATAAAGACGCCAGAGACAGAGATAAGCGCCGCAAGGCCGCGCTGAGGCAAGGGCAAGACCCAAGGGGGGACGATTATGGCACGCAAGACAACAAAACAGGCCGCTCAGCCAGCGTCTGAACAAGCTGATGACGCGCCGGTTCTGGACACCAGCAATACCGCCGTCAAAGCGCTGATCAAAAAAGGCAAGGAACGCGGCTTTGTCACCCATGATGAGCTGAACGCCGCGCTGCCGCAAGGCGAGCTGACCTCAGAACAAATTGAAGATGTGATGGCCTCACTCTCGGATATGGGCGTCAATGTGGTTGAGGCGGCTGATGACGTTGATAATGACGAGGCCGAAACGGAAACAAGCGAAGGCCGCGCCGCCGGTAATCTGTCTGACAATGATGTTGGCGGGTCTGATGATCCGGTGCGCATGTATCTGCGCGAGATGGGGTCGGTTGAACTGCTCAGCCGTGAGGGCGAGATTGCCATTGCCAAGCGGATTGAAGCCGGGCGCGAGATGATGATCGGCGGCATTTGTGAATCGCCTCTGGCCATTCGCGCGCTGCTGACCTGGGCTGAACAGGTCCGTGATGGTGTGGTTCCTCTTCGCGATATCATTGATCTGGACCTTACCTTTGTGCGTCTGAACGGTACGCCTATCGAAGATAACAGCGGCCTGCCCGCGGGCCAGCCTCTGGCGGCGGATAATGATGATATCGATGATGATGACGAAGATGAAGAGGATACCGACAGCGAAGAGAGCGAAGACGGGGATGCTGACAGCGAGGGGACAAGCGCCTCATCTTCTGATGATGATCTGGATGATATGACGCTGTCTTTGGCGGCGATGGAAACGGCTGTTTATGAAGATGTGATGGCCCAGATTGATGTCATCGAAAAGCTGTTTAAAAAATACGCGGCCCTGCAGGATAAGAAGGTGTCTTCGGCGTGCAAGGGCAAGGCGCTGACCGCCGCCCAGGAAGCCGATCTGGCAGAGATGAAAATCCAGCTGGTTGAAGAAATGCAGCATATCTGTCTGCATAACCAGCGTCTGGACAGCCTTGGCCAGCAACTGTCTGATCTGAACCGGCACATGACCACGCTTGACGGGCGTATGTTGCGGCTGACCGGGGTGTGCGGGATTGCCCGCTCCAGCTTTATGGAAAAATGGGCGGGCTGTGAGACCGAGGATGGCTGGCCGGGTGAGGGCGCCAAGACCAAGGGCTGGACCAGGCTGAAGACAGATCATGGCGGCGAGGTCGGCGATATCATCACCAAGATGCAGCTGATTGCCACTGATGTCGGCGTCACCATTCCAGAGCTGCGCGAGATTGTGCACACCATCCAGCGCGGCCAGCGTGAAGCGGCCCGGGCGAAGAAGGAAATGGTTGAGGCGAACCTGCGTCTGGTTATCTCCATTGCCAAGAAATACACCAACCGCGGCCTGCAGTTCCTTGACCTGATCCAAGAGGGCAATATCGGTCTGATGAAGGCGGTGGACAAGTTTGAATATCGCCGCGGGTACAAGTTTTCGACCTATGCCACCTGGTGGATTCGCCAGGCCATCACACGGTCTATTGCCGATCAGGCGCGCACCATCCGTATTCCGGTACATATGATCGAAACCATCAATAAGCTGGTCCGCACGTCGCGCCATATGCTGCACGAAATCGGGCGTGAACCGACCCCCGAAGAGCTGGCCGAAAAGCTGTCTATGCCGCTGGATAAAGTCCGCAAGGTTCTGAAAATCGCCAAGGAGCCGATTTCCCTTGAAACGCCGATAGGCGATGAGGAAGACAGCCAGCTGGGTGATTTCATTGAGGACAAGAACGCGGTCCAGCCGCTTGACGCGGCTATTCATTCCAATCTGCGCGAGACCACCACGCGTGTTCTGGCCTCGCTCACCCCGCGTGAAGAAAGAGTGTTGCGGATGCGGTTCGGGATTGGCATGAACACGGACCATACCTTGGAAGAGGTTGGCCAGCAGTTTTCGGTGACGCGTGAGCGTATCCGCCAGATTGAGGCCAAGGCCCTGCGCAAGCTGAAACACCCGTCCCGGTCCAGAAAGCTGCGCTCGTTTCTTGAACATTAAGGCCGCGCGGGGCTTGCCTTTTGCTGTGCGATGCGGCAGTAAGGCTAGGCGCGTCATCTGCTATCGTGCGGGCGGCGCGTGTCGGCAAAAAAACGCCGCTCAAAGTGTGGGGCCTGTAGTTCAATTGGTTAGAACCCACGGCTCATAACCGTGTTGTTGCAGGTTCGAGTCCTGCCGGGCCCACCATCCCTCTTCTTGTTGTAAATGCTGGCTTTACCCTGAGTAAACCTTTCACCTCTATATACACCTACAAATCGCAAAATAATTTTCAAAAACGATCTAAAGATATACTCTGCTCCGTGGAAAGGGTAGTTAAGCGAGAAGGAATGGATAAATGGCGGATGAGGAAATCACTTTAGAGGATACACAAGAAAATATGAGAGCGTGAAGACCTGAATAATCCCCCACTCATCCGGCGGCGGCTTCGGCGGTGATCACCGCTTGCAGGAACAGTGTTTTATCCGGGCCCACCGGGATTTCATCTATCGCCTGGTCCAGCTTGACCGCCACATCTGTGCCTGCGCCGGCGGCTTCGGCTCTGGTTTTGGCGCCGTCCTCGGCGGCGGTCCTGGCGGCCGCGATGGCCTCTGCCTGGCTTTTGAAATCCTGCGGTCCGGCGGGCAAATGCACCCTGAAACACCCTTCAGACGGCTGCGTGACCAGCATCATCACCTTCTGCCGCACCGCCCCGGCGGCCGCGCCCACCGCGCCGGCCACATCGGCATGTTCCGGTACGCATAAATCGGCCCCTAACCGCTGGGCGATTGCCGGATAATGGGTTGCCGCGGACGCCCCCAACCCGACCAGAGGCAGCCCCAGGGTGAGTGAAATCTGTACCGCCGCCCCCGATACAGGCCCCCCCGATACCGATCTCCGGGCCACGGCGTCTCGCAAGACAGCAGAAGAGGAGACCAGATGTTCATGTCCACTGTTGGGCCCCTTCTTAACCACGCCTGTTCGGCTCATGTCATCGGCCAGCCCGGCATCCATCAGCGCCAAAGCAGAGGCGGTGGTCAGCTCGTCAATCACCATGTGCGCCGCGTCTTCGCCGCTGCCGGCTATCGGCTCACCGGTGCCTGATTTTTGCCGCGCCAACAGCGCCGCGCCCAGCTGTGCTGCCTCGCCATCAAAATCGGTGAACCGGCCCAGCACATGCACCGCATCGGTTGGCGTGAAGCAGGACAGCATCAAAAGGCCGCGCCGCACCAGCCTGTCGACCGCGCCTAATGCCACTTGTGTGCTGGCCGCCTCTGCCAGCGCGCAAACCCCGGTTTCAATTAGGGCGTGAGCAAGTTTTTGCTCAGACCTTGTCAGCCAGTCCGGCACCTCGCCTGCCGTCATCAGCGGCACCACGAAGCGGCCGTCTGTGGCTTGGGGTATGGCGTGTCCGGTTTGGGCTGTCAGCACATCTTTTATCTGCGGGTGGTCCAGGCTGAGCAGGCTGAGCGGGATTGCGCGCCGCGGCCCCAGGGTGACGCCAGGGCTCATCTCACGGCTGCGGACCACCACTTCTGAATCGCCGCCCAGGCCGGAGGTGCGGATATGCGCCGCTTCCACGCAGGTGCGCCAGCCCCCCACCATGGCCCCTTCGGCTGAGGTTTGCACCGCCCCGCCGCGCAGCCGCGCGATATCTGTTGTGGTGCCGCCGATATCGGCCACCAGCGCGTCTGTTTTGCCGGCCAGAACCGCGGCCCCGGTCAGGCTTGCCGCGGGTCCTGACAGCACGGTTTCCACCGGCCGGCCTCTGGCGTAATCTGATTTTAATAAGGAGCCGTCGCCCTTCACCACCATCAACGGACAGCTGATCGAAAGCCGCGCCATTTCCGCTTCGGTCGCCGCCACCAGCCGTTCCAACAGGCTGATCAGGCGCGCGTTCAACAGTGTGGTCAGGGCGCGTCGCGGGCCGCCTAACGCGTCTGACAGCTCATGGCTGCAGGTCACGGGCAGGCCGGTTTTGCTGAGCAGAATTTCACGCAACGCTGTTTCATGAGCGGGGTTGCGGGTGGCAAAATGGGCGGCCACCGCAAAGCTGGACACCTGGCCGTCTACGGCTTCCAGACCGGCCATCAGACCGGCTTCATCCAGCCTGGCCTGTATCCCGCCATCTGATTTATGCCCGCCGCTGACGCGTATCACCGGGTCACTGCCCAGCGCCGCGGCCAGGCCGGCCCGGTCCAGAACGCCGTCATCAAAACCGATCAGGATGAGGCAGACGCGCCCGCCAACCCCTTCCACAACCGCATTTGTGGCCAGCGTTGTGGACAGGCTGACCTGGCCCACCTCTGCGCGCGGCCCGCCCCATTTTTGCAGCACCGCTTCGATAGCCTTGCCGACGCCAATAGACAGGTCTTCACGTGTGGTCAGGGCTTTGGCACTGGCCAGAACCGTGCCTGTGGCGGTGTTCAGCAGCGCTGCATCGGTGAAGGTTCCGCCCGTATCCAGCCCCAGAACAATTGTCATGTCTTTACTCTCTTCTTCTCGTCTGTCTGGCGGATCAGGTGGTTCGGGTTGCTCAGGCGGCCTGGTTGCCGGTGGCAAGCGCGGTGCTGAAAAACCCCTTTATCCAGCCCGCGACCAGCCTGGCATCTGTTGGCTGCTGCAGGCTTTCCTTTGCTGCTGCGCTGCGTTCGGCCCCGACCTTATCTGTGATCGCGTCCAGCAGCGCGGCCGAATACGCCGCCTCAAATTCGGGATGGCCCTGCAGGCACAAGACCGTATTGCCGATGGTATAGCCGCTGTTCTCACAGAACGCGCTGGTCGCCAGCCGTACCGCCCCCTCAGGCAGTCTGGTGACTTGATCCTGATGAAAATAGATGAGTGAAAAATCGTCTGGTGCGTCCGCCATGAACGCTGGAAGCGCGTCTGTTGCGGGGCATATTTTTGCTGTGCGGACGCCAACCCCCCAGCCCGCGGGCCATTTTTTCACCTCACCGCCGAGGGCTTGTGCAATCGCCTGATGCCCGAAACAGATGCCCAGCAACGGCACCGCCGCTGAATGAGCCTGCGCCAGGAACGCCATTAACGGCGCCATCCAGTCATGGTCTTCATATACGCCCGCGGCCGATCCGGTGACGATATACCCGTCACAGGCCGTGACCGCTTCGGGGACGTCGCCATCCAGCACGCGAAAGGTCTTCATCTCGCACCAGCTGTCTTGTCCGTTCACCCTTAACAGCCGGTCAAACAGCACCGGATAGTCATCAAATTTTCCGGTCATCTCGGCTCGGTTCTGGCCGGTCTGCAGGATGCCGATGACCGGTTTATGGGCGCGTATCTCTGCTCTGGTTTGCTGGCTCATCTGTCTTTTTTTCCTGTCTTTTTTTCCTGCCGTTTTTTTCTGCCGTTTTTGCCCTGCCGGTGTGGCGCGCGCTTATCGCCTTACTCAGAGCGGATTTTCTTAATCTAGGCTGTCCGGCGCCGGGGTCACTAGCAAAATTACGCCATCTGCTGTCATCTGCCCGCCAGCAGATACCCCCCCTTTTTGCTTACCGCCCGGCCTGTTTCTGCACCGCCTTCAGCACATAGACCCTGAGCGCGCTGGACAGCCCGCTTGCGGCGCCGGCCTTTATCCGTTCATCATCGATATCCTGAACCAGACTGGCCACCGACTGGCCCTGGTCTTTTGCCAGCGCGCGCAACACGTCCCAGAACGCCGGCTCCAGCGAGACTGAGGTGCGGTGTCCGTGCAGGCTCAGCGAATACCGTCTCATGCCTGCCCCCGTTCTGGTCCGCTTTTTTCTGGCTCACGTCTTTCTGGTCCACTTTTTTCTGGCAACTCTGGCCAGATAAGACAGGCCACCAGCTCGCTGTGGGCGGTGCGCACAAACTGGTCCACCATCTGGATGAAGGAGACCGCCCAGCCCGCCGCCGTCAGCACTGCAATATCGCGCACAGCCGTATGCGGGTTACAGGACACCATGATAATTTTGGGCAGAATGACGGGGGTGGGCAGGCGGGCGTCAGCTTGTCTCCTTTCGGCCAGCCGGGCCAGCTCTGCCACCTGTGCGCTGGCGCCCTGACGCGGCGGATCCAGCAACAGGATATCGGCTTCCTCCAGCTCTTCTGCACGCACCGGCGCGGCGGCCAGGTCGCGCTGATGCGCGCTTACCCGGTTGCCAAATCCGGCATTGCGTGCCGCCGCCACCAGCCCGTCAAGTGCGGCCTTGTCTGCCTCATAGCCGGCCAGCTTCACGCCTCTGGCCAGCAACGCCAGCGAAAAGGTGCCGGCCCCGCAATAGAAATCCACCACATTCACATCAGGCGCATCTGCCTGTTCACCAGGGCCCTCATCTGGCCCGAACACGGCCTCCAGAACTGTTTTTACCAGCGCGGTCTCGCCTTGTGCACTGGCCTGCAGGAAGCTGCCCGGCGGCGGCTGCAGGCACGCGCCCCCCACTGTCTTATCCTGGTGCAGATGGCAGCTCCCCGCCTCCATCAACAGCAACGGCGCCGCGGTCTCGTTTGTGCGTACAGACAGCCGCGCCAGCCCGGCCGCCGCCGCCCGCTCGCTCAGGCGGGTAATCTCATCAGGCGTCATCTGCTGATCTGGCCGCACCAGAATATCGGCGCCGCCCGCCAGCATATTTACCGCCATCTGGCCGGTTGCACCGGGGCTGAAACACGGCTCTGCCCAGTCTTTCAGGCGGCCGATAAGCGCCTTCAGCGCCGGGGTCAGCACACCGCAGCTTGTCAGCTCATAAATGAAATGGCTGCCGCGGCCGGCAAAGCCGATGACCAGCGCTTCTGCTGTTCTGCGATACGACAGCCGCGCGCGCCGCCGCCCTGCCATAGGCGTCCATATTGGCGGCCTGATAAGGCCTGAATGCCGGTCTATTCCGGCCCGCTCCAGAACCCCGGTGAACTGCTCATCTTTCAGCGCGCGGTAACCGGCTTCATCAACATGCTGAAAGCTGCAGCCGCCACAGCCATTGCCGTTGCCAAACACATCACAGGCCGGGCTGGTGCGGTGTGCAGACGGGCGGATAAGCTCGATAAGCTCTGCTGTCAGCCCTTGTGCATTGAGCGTGGTCGGGCGCACACGCACAACCTCTCCCACCAGGCTGGCCGGCACAAATACGGCCCGGTCTTTGGTCTCATAATCCACTGTATAGCGGGCGTTGCCAACCCCGTCACCGCGGCTGCCTATCCGCTCTATCTGAAGCTCTATTTCCGGCGTGTTGCGCGCCAGTCGTCGCTCGCGCCTGTCGTTCGGTTTATGTCCTCTTGGTTTATTTCCCGCTTTTGTTTTCGCGGATGTTCGGGGGCGGCCGCCCGGCTGTCGTCTCATACGTGACCTCTTCATGCCCTTCACATCTGTCTTATCCGGCCGGGGCGCTCACTTTATTTTTGGTCTTGTGGTTATTGTCTCAGCGGCTCAACCGGCGGCCGAACCAGATAATTCTGCCTTTTATCTCTATCTCACTTATTCGCCGCTGATAAGCTGAATAGTGTGTATTGGCCGAAGAAATCCTGATCATCTGCGCATCTGTTGCCGGGCCGGGGACCAGTTCCAGTGATTTGACAATCAGCCCGACCCCGTCATGCAGCACGAAAATGCCGGGCGGGCTGGGCCGGATATCCCTTGTGTTGACCAGCACCATATCGCCGTCCTCTAAGACCGGTGACATAGACTCGCCGCGGACGCTCAAAAGCCGCAAATCATCTGGCGCGCCGTCATATAACGCGCCCAGCATGGTACGGTCAAACGGCCAGCCTGTATCGGTGTCCTCGGCCATATAATCGAACTGGCCACTTCCCGCGCTGGCCTCGACCTCCAGCAGCGGTATATGCACAATCCGCTGCCCCGGCCCGTCAGGACGACCAGAAAAACGGGCAGGGGCGGGCCCGGCATCGCCCAAAGCGACCGCCTCTGGCCGTAATACCGCTTCTTCGACCCCTAACAGCCCTGCCAGCTGGTGGCGCAACTCTTCTGGCAGATGGCGCGGTGAGCCGCGATACAAAAACTGGTGCAGATAGGCGTCATTCCGGCCCAGCGCGCGCGGCCCTACTACGACACGCAAGGCTATCTGACTATCGGGGTTGGCCGCAATCTGACCGCGCGCGGGCTGTCTGAGGCAGAGATTGACCTGTTGTTTGCCAATGATCTGGTGATGGCAAAGGCCGCGCTGGCCGTCTTTTTGCCGGGCTGGTCTGCCCCGTCCCCTGCGGTCCGGGCCGCGCTGTTATCGATGGCGTTCAATCTGGGCCAGCCGCGCCTGATGGGGTTCAGCCGTATGCGCGCCGCCCTGCTGGCAGGTGACTATGACGCCGCCGCAGATGAAGCCCTGGCCAGCAAATGGGCCCGCCAGACTGGCCGGCGGGCAGGTGAAATTGCGGCCATTCTGCGCCGCCCCCTCTCAGACCTAAACCCAAAGGAGACCCGCTGATGACCCCCGCTTTGCTGGCTTTGCTGCTGCCTGTTTTGAAATCTGCTGTTCACAAAGCCGCGCCGGATAAACCGCAGGCTGACCAGATTCTGACCCGCCTTGAGGACGAGCTTACCCGCCTGCCTGAACCCCGTGAAAATGACATGCTGAAACATCAGATGTTGATTGAGGCGCAGGCTGCGCAAGCTGCGATTACAACCGCGGAGGCCGCGCACCGATCTGTGTTTGTGGCGGGCTGGCGGCCGATGTGCGGCTGGGCCTGCTCGCTGGCGGTTGTGTGGCTGTTTTTCGGCGCGCCGGTGATGGCCGCTGTCACCGCGGCCCTGGGGCTGGATATCCCTGTTCCGCGTATCCCTGAACATCTGATGTTTGAATTGCTGTTCGCCCTGCTGGGGCTGGCGGGCCTGCGCTCATTCGACAAGCTGAAGGGGTTGAGCCGGTAGGAGGTGCCGCAACCAGGAGCGCAACTTGACCGGAAAGGTTAATGGTGATGTTATTGAACTTGCGGAACCATCCGCAGGCTGTGGAGTAAGCGAGAGATGTCTGTGACAACTGATGCACATTTGAATCTGTCAGATGAGCAACTTAAGCTTATGGCTTCTGTTGTTCAGGAAAAGCTTGAACCTGCAAAGGTTGTCAAACTAATCCCGCGTAATAAGTATGACTATCACACAGATGAAGCTTATATCAATCTGCTGGTTGTTTTTGAGGCAAAGGATGACCGTCTCGATCCCAGAAAGCTGCTGTCTCTTTTCTCTCAGGCAAAGGATGTTTTCCAGCATATTGATATTGATACGGTTCCAATTTTCAGCTTCAGCACACAAAAAGAATTAAAATCTATTGGCTATTAATTCAGCTCATCTGCTTGATATTGCACGTGGGTTGTCTTCATCACACTATAGGCGGCCGCGGCAGTCTGATTTGAGGCGGGCCATCAGCACTATTTATTATGCGCTGTTTCATGTTGCATGTAAAAATTGTGCAGATAGTTTTGTGGGTCGCCGGGGTCCCGGAAACAAGGCTTGGCGTCAGGTATATCGAAGCATTCACCATGGCAATGCCAAAGAGCGTTACTCAAGGAAGGACACAAACCTGTTTCCTCAACCTATCATAAATTTTGCGAACGAATTTATCCAATTACAGGCAAAACGACACGAAGCCGATTATGACCCGCAGGCAAAATTTACGCGAAGCGAAGTTTTGAACTATTTATCGACTGCTGAAGTTGCAATAGATGAATTTTACACCATAGATGTCCAGGATAGAAAGGCGTTCGCTGTCTGGACGTTATTTGGGAAGAGAGCCTAATACGCCCGCTTGCCGGCGAACAGGGCGGCTTCTGTCAGCGCGTCTTTGACTGGTCCGTCCGGCAGGGCAGATAGCGCGGCGATGGCGGCATCAATCTCACCCCGGGCAGTGTTGAGCGCGCGGCCAACAGCGTCATGAGAGGCCAGCAGGCTGCAGGCTTTATCCAGATCGCCGTCCTCAACCTCACCTTCGCCAAGGGTGCGGTGCCAGAAGGCGCGTTCGTCTGCATCGCCGTCCTGCCAGGCCAGAATAACGGGCAGGGTAATCTTGCCTTCATGAAAGTCATCACCGGCGTTCTTGCCCATATCGGCGGGGTCTGCCTCATAATCGAGCGCGTCATCGCAAATCTGAAAGGCCATCCCCAGATGCAGACCATATTTGTGCAGCGCTTCACACAGCTCTGGCGTGCCGCCGCCAACACGGGCCCCGGCTTCGGCGGCCGCGGCAAACAAAATCGCGGTCTTGTTGGTGATCACGGACAGATAATCGGACAGCGGGCTGTCCGGTGCGCCGACCATGGTCATCTGCTTAACCTCACCTTCGGTAATGCGCGCAGAGGCAGAAGACAGCATGCCCAGCACCGCCATATCATCTGTCTCAACCATCAGCTCAAAGGCTCTGGCAAACAGGAAATCACCGACCAGAACAGAGGCCTCATTGCCCCACAGCGCGTTGGCGGTATCGCGTCCACGGCGTTTGTCTGACTTGTCGATAACGTCATCATGCAACAGGGTGGCGCTGTGAATAAATTCAACCGCAGCGGCCAGATATAAAGCCGGGGTGGGGACGTCATTGTGGTCTGAAGCGGCGATGGCGGCCGCCACACACAGCATCGGGCGCATCCGTTTGCCCCCGGCCGCAATCAGGTGGCCGGCCAATTCCGGGATCAACGGCACATCAGAGGCCATCCGCTCGATGATAACGTCATTCACGCGGGCCATTGACGGCGCGCATAAATCCAGCAGCGCGTCAAGCGAGGCGCGCGCGCTGTCATCAGGGAGGCGGTCAGGCAAAGTCATGAACAAACCATCGAAAACAGGTTAAGTCAAAATCTGAAATTAAAATCAGCGCCAGCCATCCTTGTCACAAGGTCAGCTTTGCTTGCGTAACTAAGCGGATTAAGCAGGCTTGTGCAAGCAAAAACAGCCCGCTGTTTCAGGACTTGGAAAATCGGTGCATATGTCAGATAATCGGGGCTATGGAATGTCTTGTCAAAACCACTGACCCGGTCCGCCTGACCCTGCTGCAAGCGCTGCTGGATGAGGCGCATATTCCGCATGTCGTCTTTGATCAGCACATGGCTGCGCTGGAAGCGGGTATCGGGGCGTTTCCGCGCCGGGTGATGGTGGGGCAAGGCTGGTTGCGGCCGGCCCGACATCTGTTGGCTGATGAAGGCCAGCTTTACGATGACTGACCGGCCCTCTTCTGATCTGCCCGAACCGGGCCTGGTGACAACAGATGACAGCTTTCTGTCTGGCCAGGTATCTGTGCGCCAACCGCGTGACGGCTACCGCGTGGGCACTGATGCGGTGATGCTGGCGGCCAGTATCGCGGGCGGGCGGCCGTCGTCCCGCTGTTCTGTTCGCGCGCTGGATATGGGCGCTGGTGTGGGCGGTATTTCGCTGGCGGTTTGCCAGCGGCTGGCGGCTATTCACATCACCGCGGTGGAACGTGATGAAGCCAGTTACAATCTGCTCTGCCACAATATTGAGGCGAATGGCCGTGCCGAGATGATCCGCCCGGTTAAGGGCGATGTTCTGGCGCTGCCACCTGTGCTGAAGGGCTCATTTGATCAGGTGTTTGCGAACCCGCCCTTTCATCATGGGTCTGATGCCCCGTCTCGTTCGCGCCGGCGTGCGCAGGCCCATTATGCTGATGATGATGCGCTGGCGGGCTGGGTGGCGGCGGCGCTCTGGGCGGTTAAACCCAAAGGCCGGGTCAGCTTTATTATCCGGGCTGATCGAACCGATCAGGTGATGCGCGCGCTCTCTGATGGCGGCGCAGGCGAGGTGTTATTGCATCCGCTCTGGTCGTATCGGGGCAGCCCGGCTATCCGGATGATCATTACGGCCCGGGCCGGGGTGAGGGGCGCGATGGCAGTGTTGCCGGGGCTGGTTCTGCATCATCCCGGCGGGGCTTTGACGCCGGAAGCGCGCCGCGTTATGAAGGGGGAGGCGTTACGGCTTCGTCATCCGGCGACCGCGCATCTGCAGCCCTGATAATGGGTGATTGGCTTTTTGGGAAAAACAGGATGAAATCATTTTTGCGAAAGCTGATGTTCTGGAAATCCAGCACGCCGCGGGTGGCGGTGGTGCGGCTGGCCGGTGTAATCGCCAGCTCTGGCAGTCCGCTTCGGCGCGGGCTTAATCTGGACGCGGTTGACCCGTTGCTGAAAAAGGCCTTTGGGCTGCGCCGGGCAAAGGCTGTTGTGCTGGCGATAAACTCGCCTGGCGGCTCGCCGGTGCAATCTGCGCTTATCGGCGCGCGTATCCGCCAACTGGCGAAAAAACATGATGTACCGGTACTGGCTTTTTGTGAGGATGTGGCCGCGTCGGGGGGGTACTGGCTGGCCACCTCAGCAGATGAAATCTATGCTAATGAGGCCTCTGTCATCGGCTCTATCGGTGTGATTTCCGCCGGGTTCGGTTTTCCTCAGGCGCTGGAAAAGCTGGGCGTTGAACGCCGCGTCTATACCTCTGGCAAATCAAAATCGATGCTGGATCCGTTCCGGCCGGAAAATGATGAAGATATCGCCTACCTCAAGGACCTGCAGTCAGAGATCCATCAAACCTTTATTGATCAGGTCAGATCGCGGCGGGGCAGCCGCCTGTCCGCCCCAGAGGATGAGCTGTTCAGCGGCCGGTTCTGGACCGGGGTGAAGGCGCTTGATCTTGGTTTGGTAGACGGGTTGGGGACAATGCATGATGTGTTGGCGAGCCGGTTTGGCGAGCAGCTTGAGCTTGTCGCTGTGCAGCCAAAACGCCCGTTTCTGTCCTTTGCAGGCCCGGCTGGTTCAGCCGCCGGCCGCGCGGCCGCCGATCATCTGACCACGCAGATGGATGAACGCGCGCACTGGCAGCGCTTTGGTCTGTAGGGGTTTGCGGGCCGTATAATCCACACAAAAATCATACGCACAACAGCGTTTATTATAGGATAGTTTATTTTGTTCTCACTTCCCAAATTACTGATGCTGTTTGGCCTGTTATGGGCGGTATGGCTTGTCTTCCGGCTGATTGACCGGCGCAACCAGGCGCGTGATGAAGGGCCGGAAAGCGGACAGGAGACTGGCCAGCAGACCAGCAGGAGAGATGAGCCGCCTGCTGACCGGTCTGTTGACCTCAGCGAATGTGAGCGGTGCGGGGCCTATGTTCCGGCCGGAGGGTGCGACAAATCTGACTGCCCCCTGAAGAGTTGATTTTTGTGCTTATTGTCTCTACTGTTCAGCCATATTTTCGGACGGCCCAGAGCGGCTGAATTTTCTTTCCTGCCTGTGAAACATGCGAACTGATTTTCAATCGATTATTTTAAACCTGCAGCACTATTGGGCTGATAAGGGTTGTGTTATTCTCCAGCCCTATGACATGGAAGTCGGTGCGGGCACCTTCCATCCGGCCACAACCCTGCGCGCGCTGGGCCCAGAGCGGGTCTGGAACGCCGCTTATGTTCAGCCCTCACGCCGACCAACTGATGGGCGGTATGGGGAAAACCCGAACCGGCTGCAGCATTACTATCAGTTTCAGACCATCATGAAACCGTCCCCGCCGGACAGCCAGCAGCTGTATCTGGGCTCGTTGGCGGCAATCGGCCTTGATGTGCAGGCCCATGATATCCGGTTTGTTGAGGATGACTGGGAATCACCAACCCTCGGGGCCTGGGGTCTGGGCTGGGAGGTCTGGTGTGATGGAATGGAAATCTCGCAGTTTACCTACTTTCAACAGGTCGGCGGTCTTGAATGTAACCCGGTTCCGCTGGAGCTGACCTACGGGCTTGAACGTCTGGCGATGTTTATTCAGGGCGTTGAAAATGTGTATGATCTGGACTGGGACGGGGTGCCAGGTGAAGATGGCGGCAAGTCTTATGGCGATATTTTCCACCGCGCTGAACGGGAATTCTCGGCCTATAATTTTGAACATGCCACGACCGACGCGCTGTTGCAGCATTTCAAGGATGCAGAGGCTGAATGTGCGATGCTGCTGGATAATCACCTGGCCTTGCCAGCTTATGATCACTGCATGAAGGCCAGCCATCTGTTCAATCTGCTGGATGCCAGAGGGGTTATCTCGGTCAGTGAACGCCAGGCCTATATCGGCCGCGTGCGCACCCTTGCAAAAGGCTGTTGTGAGGCTTGGGTTGGTCAGGCAAATGAACAAGGGGCCGATGCAAAACAGGCAGGTAAACAGCAGGAGGCCGGGGTATGAGCACGCTGTTTGTTGAGCTTGGCTGTGAGGAAATCCCGGCTCGCCTGCAAAAAAAGGCAATTACCGACCTTGCCGATGGCCTGTGCCGCCGCTTGAGCGCGCTTGGTTTTAGCGCGGTCCCGGGCCGTCTGGCCATCAGCCCGCGTCACATGGCGGTTGAGGTTACCGGCCTTGAAACAGCTTTGCCAGACAGCAGTACAGAACGGCGCGGCCCACGCACCGATGCCCCGGATAAGGCGATAGACGGCTTTTGCCAGTCCACCGGCCTTGCCCGCGAAGACCTAGAGGTCCGCAGCACAGACAAAGGTGAATTTTTCTTCGCCGCCCTCCAGCAGTCAGGGGCGGTTCTGGCGGATAGCCTGCCCGCTGTAGTCGGTGAAACCCTGACCGAATTTCCCTGGCCGAAAAGCCAGCGGTGGGCCGATACGAATCTGTCCTGGGTGCGGCCCTTGCACAGCGTGAACGTGCTTGTTGATGGCCAGCCTGTCTCGGGACAGCTTACCCTTGGCGGCGGCATGACGATCGCCTTCGGGGCGAGCGCAGACGGCCATCCCTTCTATCCGGCTGAGCCTGTGAGCCTGTCAGATTTTGACAGCTATATCCGTGATATGGCGGCGGTGCATGTGCTGGCTGATCACGCCTGTCGCCGCGCCCGTATCGCCGAACAGCTGGACCAGACCGCGGCCACCAAACAGTTAAAGCCGGTCGCTGATGACGGTCTGCTGGATGAAATTACCGGCCTTGTTGAATGGCCGAACACCATAATCGGCCGGATTGACCCCGACTTCATGGCCCTGCCGCCTGAAGTTCTGGTCACCTCTATGCGTGTGCATCAGAAGTTTTTTGCGCTGTCGGCATCAGGCACAACAGAGCAACTGGCCCCGTATTTCATGACTGTGGCGAACCGAATGGCCACCCCGCAAACAGACGCGCTGATCGCGGCGGGGAATGAGCGGGTTCTGCGGGCCCGCCTGTCAGATGCGAAATTCTTTTATGATCAGGACAGGCAGACACCTCTTGCCAACAAGACAGACAAGCTGGCCGCCATCACCTTTTATGAAGGGCTGGGCACAGTGGCCCAAAAGGCGGAACGTATGGCCGCGCTGGCCGGGGCAATGGCAAATCGTCTTCAGGCTTGCGATGGTGATATTGCCCGCCGCGCCGCGCTTCTGGCGAAGGCCGATCTGGTTACCGATATGGTTGGCGAGTTTCCCGAACTGCAGGGCATCATGGGCGGCTATTATGCGGCCGCCAGCGATGAGCCGTCAGAAGTTGCCGCCGCTATTGCTGAACATTATCGCCCGCAGGGCCCGTCTGATGATATTCCGGCCAGCCTGTATGGCCAGCTTGTTTCCCTTGCAGACAAGTTAGACACGCTTGCCGGTTTCTTCGGGATTGATGCGAAGCCAACCGGTTCGCGTGATCCGTTTGCTTTGCGCCGGGCCGCGCTGGGTGTGCTGCGCATCATTGATGAAGCGGATCTGGACCTGTCTATAGACGCGTTGCTGGCTGATGCTGCCGCCCTATATGGGTTTGAAGGTGGTGATGATGACCTGCCCGGCTTTATTCTGGACCGGTTGCGGGTCAAGCTGCGTGACAGCGGTCTTGCCCATGATGTGGTGGCGGCCGCGCTGGCGATGGCCCCTTCCGGGGCGGTTGGTGATTTGCGTCGGCTGATGCGTCTGGCCACGGCCCTTGACGGGTTTTTAAAGACAGATGACGGTGCCCGCCTTGCAGGCGGCTGGCGGCGTGTCTCCTCACTGCTCTCGGCAGAAGAGAAGAAAGGCACACAGATAAACGACACCTGTGATGAGGGGGTATTTACTGACCCGTCTGAGGCTGAACTGTATCAGGCCGTTAGCGATCTGCCTGATGGGGCGGGGCGTGATGAGACCTCTATCCGGGCCGCGATGCAGGCTTTGGCCGCTTTGTCTGGGCCGATTGACCGGTTTTTTGAGGCTGTGGTTGTGAACGCCGATGATGCGGCTGTTCGCGCCAACCGTCTTGCCCTGCTGGCGGGGGTGCGCACCAGCATGCAGACCATTGCAGATTTCAGCCAGCTTGAGGGCTGAGTGTGAAGGCGGAAAAATGAGCGCAGACCGGGGGGCTGGGGGCCGGTTTTGTATTGTGTTAACGTAAACGCTAAGAGGGGCGGAGACAAAAGAACATGACAAAATGGGTATATTCCTTTGGGGCGGAGGCCTGTGACGGTGATGCGTCAATGCGCAACCTTTTGGGCGGTAAAGGCGCCAATCTGGCGGAGATGGCCACGCTGGGCCTGCCGGTGCCGCCTGGCTTCACCATCACAACTGAGGTCTGTACCTGGTATTATGATCATGACCATTCCTATCCTGAAGTGTTGCGCGCCCAGGTTGACGCCGCGCTGAAGGCTGTGGAGGCTGAAACCGGCCGCTGTTTTGCTGATGCCGCCAACCCGTTATTGCTGTCGGTCCGGTCTGGGGCGCGTGCGTCCATGCCGGGGATGATGGATACGGTTCTGAATCTTGGCCTGAATGATGACACCGCTGCCGGTCTGGCAGAGGCCAGCGGTGATGCCCGCTTTGCCTATGACAGCTATCGCCGCTTTATCCAGATGTATGGGGATGTGGTTCTGGATGTGGATCATGGCCTGTTTGAAGACGCGCTGGAAGATGTAAAACTGGCCAACGGCCTGTTTCAGGATACTGATTTGGATGCTGATCATCTGCGCGGCCTGACAGACAGATACAAACAGATTGTGGCCGAGGAAACCGGCCAGCCCTTTCCGCAGGACCCGATGGACCAGCTGTGGGGTGCGGTTGGCGCTGTCTTTGCCAGCTGGATGAATAACCGGGCGATTACCTATCGCCGCCTGAACGAAATTCCGGCGGCCTGGGGCACGGCCGTGAATGTCCAGGCCATGGTGTTCGGCAATATGGGTGATGATTGTGCCACCGGTGTGGCCTTTACCCGGAACCCGTCTACAGGCGAGAATCTGTTCTATGGCGAGTTTCTTATAAATGCACAGGGTGAGGATGTGGTTGCCGGTATCCGCACGCCGCTGCCACTGACCACAACAGCCCGTCTTGCCGGCGGTATTGATGAGGCCTCTCTGGAAGAAGAAATGCCGGAGGTGTTTGCCCAACTGGATGCGGTTCGCGATAAGCTGGAGCGTCATTATGGCGACATGCAGGATCTGGAATTCACGGTCGAAAAACACAAGCTTTATATGCTGCAAACCAGAAGCGGCAAGCGGACAGCTGAAGCGGCTTTACGGATCGCTGTTGAAATGGCGGATGAAGGCCTGATCACACAGGCCGCTGCGGTAAGCCGGGTCAATCCTGAATCGCTCGACCAGCTTCTGCACCCGACCCTTGATCCCGCTGCACAGAGGGTCTGTCTGGGGCGCGGGCTGCCCGCCTCACCAGGGGCGGCGTCTGGGACGATTGCGCTGACCGCGGATGAGGCTGAAGCCAGAGCTGGCCGCGGTGAGGCGGTTATTTTGGTGCGGGTGGAAACCAGCCCTGAAGATATTCATGGCATGCATGCAGCGACTGGGATTCTGACCGCCCGCGGCGGTATGACCAGCCACGCGGCTGTGGTAGCCAGAGGTATGGGCCGGCCATGTGTATCAGGGGCTGGTGATGTGCGTATCGATATCGCCTCAGGCACGGTCTTTATCGGCACCACAGAATTAAAAGACGGTGATGTCATCACCATTGATGGCGGTGTTGGCGAGGTTTACGCTGGCGAGATTGCCAAGATACAGCCGCGCTTATCTGGGGCGTTTGAGGTGTTAATGGGCTGGGCAGACGGCTTGCGCCGGATGAAGGTCCGCACCAATGCCGAAACCCCGGCAGATGCCCGCATGGCCCGTGAATTTGGTGCTGAAGGTATCGGGCTGTGCCGGACTGAGCATATGTTCTTTGATGCCGATCGGATCATCACCATGCGAGAGATGATTATGGCGGCTGATGTTGCCGGGCGTCAGGCCGCGTTGGACAGGCTGCTGCCGATGCAGCGTCAGGATTTTATTGAGTTGTTTGAGATCATGTCTGGCCTGCCGGTTACTATCCGCTTGCTTGACCCGCCATTGCATGAATTCCTGCCGCATTCAGATGCCGAATTGGAAGATGTGGCCAAGGCCGCAGGCATTTCGGTTGAGGTGGCCCGGCAGCGTAGCCTGCGACTGAAAGAATCGAACCCGATGCTGGGTCACAGGGGGTGCCGCCTGGCGATTACCTACCCCGAAATTTGCGCGATGCAGGCTAGGGCTATTTTCGAAGCGGCAGTGCAGGTTGCCAGCTCATCTGAAGCCCCGATACCAGAGGTGATGATCCCGTTGGCCGCAACCGCCGCGGAAATCGCCATCTGCCGTAAGATTATTGATGAGGTGGCGCAAGACGTGTTTGCCGCCGCTGGCCGAACCGTCTCTTATATGGTGGGCACAATGATCGAACTGCCGCGTGCCGCGGTTTGTGCTGACCAATTGGCCGCAGAAGCAGAGTTCTTCTCTTTCGGGACCAATGATCTCACCCAGACCGCGCTGGGTATTAGCCGGGATGACGCCTCAAACTTCATGCATGCCTACCAGGAAGCAGAGATTTATGAGACCGACCCGTTTGTGTCTATCGATGTGGACGGGGTCGGCCAGCTGGTTCGGATGGGCGCCGATAAGGGCCGGTCTGCGCGCGCCGATATTAAGCTGGGTATCTGTGGTGAACATGGTGGTGATCCAAAATCGGTGGCGTTCTGTGAGCGTGTTGGCCTTGATTACGTTAGCTGCTCACCATTTCGTGTGCCTATAGCTCGTCTGGCCGCCGCACAGGCAACCTTAACAGACGATTAATCTGAAACGGCATAAACTTGCCGACCCTCCCCTTTTTGGTCTAGTTACTAGTATAGGGTGTTTTTCCTCATTCCTATGGAGTGGGGAAGGGCGCGCTACATCGGTTAAATCACTAGCCAACAAATTGAATTGACAGATTTAATGAAGGGGAGAATGCTACTGTAAATTACTATTTATGAATGCAAAATATGGATAAGTAATTTCGTGTAAGCTGAACTTTTTGTCTGTGATGTGTGCCGAATAAGACTGTGACCATAAGGTGGTGGAACGCAACAGGTTAGGGGAGGGCTGAAAAATGGCAGAAACCTAGACACACACAGGTCTTCTTCTTTACAAGCAATTTCCCCAAATTTGATGAGCAGGACGGATATGATCGCCATATGGGAAGTCATGTCGCGCATCAAAAGGCCAAAGCCCTCTCCGGATTTTATGGTCCGGCTATGCTATTGCTTCTGGCTGCGTGCGGAGGCGGGGGCGGTACTGCATTTCATTGCCTCTGGTCTGGACAGCCGGCTGGGGCCAGACCGCATCAGCGTCTTTACAGAGACAAGGGGCCTTGAAGAACAGACGCTTGAGGCCCTTCAGGCGGCCGCGAATATCCGCTGGACAAATGACAGTAATTACGAGCGGGTCAACCAGAAACCGTTTTTTAAAACCAACAGCAAAAGCGTGATGGATACGATGATCTGGTACACCCATGGAACCACCACACCAGCAGATGATGAGCTGGTCATGGTGTTAGAAGATTTCACCACCCCGCTGAGCTTCGGCATGTTTGAGGTGTTCTAAGATAAACAGCCTGTAACCCCCCTGCCGCTTGCCGCTCATAGACTAGAGTGAGGCGGGCAGGGGGGCGGTTCAGTGTGGCTTATAGTTTTCACGCCTTACAACAGGGCGTGCCTTAGAATAGCGCGCGCGGGCCTTCAGGACGCCTTTTTGCGCTTTTTGATATCCACCAGATTTTCCGCTGAATTGATGGCGATTTTGCGCGGCTTCATTGCTTCGGGGATCTCCCGCACAAGATGGATGTGCAGTAACCCGTCTTTCAGTTCAGCTGATTTGATATGGATAAAATCATCCAGCTGAAACCGGCGTTCAAACTGGCGCGCGGCAATCCCCCGGTACAGAACCTCACGGTCTGTGCTGGTGTCTTCAGGCTGCGTGCCGGTGATGGTCAGGACCTGTTCATGCAAGGTGATGTCAAGGTCTGCCTCAGCGAAGCCGGCAACTGCCATGGTGATCCGGTAAGTGGCGTCACCTTCCTTGTCGATATTGTAAGGCGGCCAGTTTGGCTGAGAGGCGCTTTGCGAGGTCTTCACCAGGCTGTCCATCAGATGGGCCATACGGTCAAGCCCGATGCTGGACCGGTAAAACGGGGTTAAATCAAATTGTGTCATATCGGTGCTCCTTTTTCCTTTAAGCAAGCGTTGATGTCCGCCTCACACTCCCGCCATACCGGCAAGTCTGAGGCAAGGTTTTTTACAAGGGAAGACGGGGGGCGGTGTCCGCCAGATGCCAGTGCGGCCATCTGCGCCGGGCCCACATCTTTGCCTGCCCTCTCCAGATATGTGGGAAGCCTGCCGTGCCCTGTCAAGAGGGGTCATGTTAAGAAAAAACTCATAAGATATAAGAAAAAATTATCACAAAAACAGGAACTTGTGCTGACGTGTTAATCGCCGCAGACTTTTGATAAGTTTTGTTGTTTATCATAAGAAAGGGATATTCCTGATGGTCTCTTCACAGTTTAAATCTTGGTCTCTGCTAGTCTGTTTAGGGTCGGGCGTGCGGGTACAGGAGGCAGAAATATGAGTTGGTTTACATCATGGGCACACCGCGTGAATAAGGTGAGGGCAGACAGCGTTTCACGCCCGCTCTACGGGCCGGCTTTATTGTTGGTTTTGGCAGGGTGTCATAAGGCAGGTCATAACGGCCACAGACCCAATGCAGGCAGCACAGCAGAGGCGACGCCGCCTTTCATTGCCAGCACCTTAGACGGCCTGAGCGGGTTTGACACCATGTCTTTTGCCGGGGCGTCAGCCAACATGGATCTGACCAGCTTATAATCATATCATTGGTTCAGCCTTTGATGTTCATCTGATGGGCAGTGACGGTGATAATATTCTGGTAGGGCAAGGCGGCGATGACCAGCTGGAAGGCCATCGGGGCCGCGATATCCTGTATGGCGCTTACGGCAATGACAGGCTGTTTGGCGGCGGTGATGAGGATGAGCTGGCCACGACCTATGCGACGGTCCTGACCTGACCTGTGCCCTTGTGTCCTTATAAGGGCGAAGGGCGCTCCCCAAAACAAAAAAAGGCAGGGAAACCCCTGCCTTTGGTTTATCTGCTATCAGTGTTGCCGGCTTAGCCGCCGAGGTTGCCGAACCGCTTATTAAAGCGGGCGACCTGACCTTCGGTCCCCAGAACGCGCTGCTGGCCGGTCCAGGCCGGATGGTTCAGCGTGTCGATAGACAGGCGCATCTCATCACCGGGCTTGCCCCAGGTTGACTTTGTGGTGCGCTTTGTGCCGTCTGTCATCACCAGGGTGATTTCATGATAATCTGGATGGATATCTTTTTTCATAGGTCTGTCTCTTTGCCCTGCAGCCGCCCTTTGGGGGCGCATTTCGGTTTTGTAACTTTACGAAGAACGCGTTATATCCTTAATGCACGCCCGGTGCAAGTATTTTCGTATCCTCATCTGCAGAAGGCCGTCGTTATGTCAGGGTCCAGCCACCAAAACCAGTCCGGACGCCCGGCACAGACCTACAGCCTGTCTGTTCTGGCTGTATTCTGGCCTTATATCCGGCCGCATCGAGCCCGGGTTGTGGCGGCAACAACGATACTGATTCTGGTGGCCTTTGTGTTGCTCTCGCTGGGGCGCGGGCTTGCTTTTCTGGTGGATAAGGGGCTGGGCGCGGGTGACCCTGTGCTGTTGGACAGGGCGGTTCTGGTCACGATGGGCCTCGGCCTGGCTATCGGGGTCGGCAGCTATCTTCGGATGTCGATTTTGAACCATGTCGCTGAACAGGTGATGGCCTCTATTCGCCGGGCCCTGTTCGCGCATGTGCTCAGCCTGCCTCTGCACTGGTTTGAAACCGCCAAGACAGGGGATGTTCTGGCCCGCCTGAACGCCGATACCGCGGTGGTGCAGACGGTTCTGGCCTCGACTGTTTCGATGGCCGTTCGCAACGTCATCCTGCTGGTCGGGGGCTTGGTACTGGTGGTCTTGTCCTCTGCAAAAATGTCAGTGGTGGTGGCCGCGGTGGTGCCGGTTGTGGTCATCCCGCTGGTGCTGTTGGCGCGGCGCCTGCGCGCGGCTTCACGCGCGGCACAGGACGCGCTGGGAGAGGTGTCTGCTGAGGCTGAAGAAAGCCTGAGCGGGATTCGCACGGTGATGGCCTTTGCGCAAAGCCCGCAGGTGTTGTCCCGGTTCGATAAACGCCTGCAACAGGCTCTGGCCGCCGCCTTATCCCGGGTACGCCTTCGCGCGGCGCTGTCCGGCTTTGTGTTGTTTATGGTGGTGGCCGGTGTGGCGATCATCTTATGGATTGGCGGGCGCGACCTGTTGGCTGGCAACATCTCGGCTGGCGACCTGTCCTCCTTCATTTTCTATGCGTTTCTGGTTGCCTCATCGACCGGCAATCTGTCTGAGCTGGGCGGCGAGCTGCAACGTGCGGCCGGGGCGGCAGACCGTATCGCCGCCCTTTTGTCAGTGGCCCCGCAACCCGACAACACAGACCGGAGCCTGCCCCCTCTGGCCCTGGAAAACGGGGTAACCGTGGCGTTTGACGGGGCCGGTTTTGCCTATCCCGGCCGGCCAGATCTGGCGGTTCTGCACGGGGCGAGCTTTACCGCTGAACCTGGCCAAAAGGTGGCCATCGTGGGGCCCAGCGGGGCCGGTAAAACCACCTTGTTCCAGCTGTTGC
>CBFHLG010000002.1:0-2187 GCA_965656625.1 Puniceispirillaceae bacterium (SeqCode) | reverse complement strand
TTACCGCTGAACCTGGCCAAAAGGTGGCCATCGTGGGGCCCAGCGGGGCCGGTAAAACCACCTTGTTCCAGCTGTTGCTGCGGTTCTATCCGCTCAGCTCTGGTGTGATTACGCTGAACGGTGTGGATACATCAAAGATGGCGCTGGCGGATGTGCGCGGGCTTATCGGGCTGGTCCCGCAAGACCCGGCCTTGTTTTCGCTGTCAGTGGCGGAAAACATCGCCTTTGGTCGGCCAGAAGCCAGCCGACAGGAGATAGAGGCCGCCGCCCGTCAGGCCGCCGCGCATGACTTTATTACCGCCCTTGATGGCGGCTATGATGCGCTGGTCGGCGAGAAGGGCGTGCGCCTGTCTGGCGGCCAGCGGCAACGGATTGCCATTGCCCGTGCGATTTTGTGCAACCCGGCCCTGCTGTTGTTGGATGAGGCTACCTCTGCGCTAGACTCGGTCTCTGAGGCAGCTATCCAGGACGCGCTGGCCGGGCTGATGAAGGGGCGCACCAGCCTTGTTATCGCGCACCGGTTATCTACTGTTATTGACGCGGACAAGATTATCGTGATGGCCGAAGGACGCCTGGTGGCCACCGGTACGCATGAAGAGCTGATGGCGGGGTCTGAGTTATATCGTGAACTGGCTGCCCGCCAGCTGGGCTGACTGGACGCGATTCGTAAATAGGCGCAGCCCGGGCAGGTGTTAGGGGCCGCTGGCAAACTGCATCACAAACAGGATATCAGACAGGCTCATCGGTGCAGCAGATGAAAACTGGCCGCCGATATGGCGGGCGTTTCTGCCACTGAGATACAGCTCAAGCTCGCCGTCCAGCCGCACCGGGTCGCGGTTTGTAAAGCCGAGCTCTGTGGCCGCGCGATGAGAGCGGCTTTCCAGAAGGCGGGTCCGGTCCAGAGATAGATCAAGGCCAACAGACCGCAACGGGCGCGCGGCGTCTGTAAAGCCAGCCGACAGGCGAAACCGGCCCGTAGCAAAGTCAAGGCGGGCCTGGCCGTCTGGCGTGTGATAAAGACCAGCTTCATCAGGGCAGACACAATAGGCCTGAACCGCTACCCGCCAGTCTGCCGCGGCCAATGCCGGCATGTCCAGTTCTGTCAGCCCCATATCAAGACCCAACCCGTGACCGGTGCTGTCTGCCTCAGTGAACAGGGCCGGTACAGACGGCGTCTGCGGCGAAGGGGCGATAACAAACCGTTCGATAGTCCGCTCTGCCTCATCGCTGATAAAAATATAGCTTGAGACATGAGAGATAGGCGGCAAGGACGGCAAGGACGGCGTAACAGGCGGGCCGTCCTCTTCTTCTGGCAGCGCAGGGAGATGTGATGTGCCGAGGAGCGCGGCCTGTTCTTTAAGCCGGCTGACCAGCTGTCGCGATCCAGAATTCGTAAAAGAACCAGTAAAAGGATCAGAAAAAGAACCAGAAGCAGGGGGTATGGCAACCTGATCAGGACTTGAGGAGGGCGTTGGCCTGTGCTGATCCGGTGCAGTGTTCAGATGGCACCCGCTACAGGCTAGTAAAATCAACCCCGCCAGCCCCAAAGACCGGCGGCCCACCGCAACGCGCATCTGGCCTGTCCCCTTCAGATTATCTGAAAAGAGTGCGGTCAATTAACCTTTTAAGTCTAGCGGTGTTGTTGGCTGTCTGTGGCGGCGGCTGAACCGGGGCCTATTCGGCGCGGACCGTTTGTGTCAGCTTCAGCTCAATACGGCGGTTTTTCTGGCGATCAGCATCTGTGTTGCCGGTGGCGATAGGCTGAAACTCGCCATAGCCGGTCGCGGCCAGCCGTTGTGAGGATACGCCTTTTTTCACCATAAAGCGGACCACAGATAGGGCCCGTTCGGTCGATAAATCCCAGTTATCGGCATAGATGCCCGACACAGGAATATCATCGGTATGCCCCTCTACCTGCAGAATCCAAGGAATGTCAGACGGGATATCCTCAATGATTTGCATTATGGCATCTGCAATTTGGCCCAGCTGGGCCTGGCCGTCGGGGTTAATGCTGGCCTGGCCTGGGGCGAACAGAACCTCTGACTGGAACACAAACCGGTCGCCGACAATCTTCACATCACTGCGGCCTTCTAAGATGGTGCGCAGGCGGCCGAAAAATTCTGACCGGAACCGTTGCAGCTCCTGTACCTTGTTGGCCAGCGCGCTATTGAGGGCCTTGCCCAGATT
>CBFHLG010000001.1:51316-157454 GCA_965656625.1 Puniceispirillaceae bacterium (SeqCode) | reverse complement strand
ATAGCCAATCGCCAAGGGCACGCAGCCTATCAGGATCAAAAACCCGCTGGCATCAACAAACTGGCGCGGCGTCACCTGTTTCATCACCAGATAGATGGTTATCGGCACCCCCCATAACGAGGTCAGTCCGCCCAGAATGCCCGAAATACTGCCCAGCGTAACTTGCCAGCTGCGGTCATGACGCGGATTAAGACGCCAGTGTTTAACAAACAGATTATTGGCCGCAAAGCTGATTACCGATACCGCAATCAACAGCCTGATCGCATCATTGCCAAGACTGGCGGTGAAAACAGAAAAAAGCGATAGAAAAAACAACATGACCACGGCAAACGGCCAGTAGCTGCGCACCAACGCTTTATGATCCTCAGCCTGATAAAACTGATAGCCATTGGTCACAAACATCGGCAGAAGATTTATCGCAATCGCATCCAGAGGTGAGATGAACATCGTCATCAAGGTCACAGATGTCGTTGGCAGGCCAAGCCCGAACACACCCTTCACGCTGCCGGCCAGAAGATAGATGCAGGCGACAGTCAGGCTAAGCAGGAATTGTTCGGTCATCAGGCCTCGTCTCTGGCCGCTATTTTGTCAATAATCTCTGCCAGTTTTAGGTCAAGTTCGGTCAACCCGCCCGCGTCATGAGTGGTCAGCGTAATGGTGACCCGGTTGTAAACATTTGCCCATTCAGGGTGATGGTTCATTTTATCGGCATGAATGGCGATTTCCGTCATAAACCCCATGGCCGCGGCAAAGCCGGGTCGTTTGAACTCTGCTTTAAGGGCCGTATTGTTGCGGTCTTTCACCCAGTTCGGGTGAGCCGACACAAAAGCATCAACTGTTGCATCATCAACAGATTGCATTATAAGGTCTCCTTTCGTCTTGCTCCCGTACAAGGTAGAGATAAAGACGCTTTATGTACAGACAGGAGATACCGCTGAAAACGCTGTTGTTTATATCTCATGAACCGTCTGTGAACACGGCGCGGCTGGCAGACAGGTGTGAAGCAGCTATGCATGAGCTGGCCGATGAGATAAACATTATCCGCAAACCGTCTGTTGAGGTTACTGCCGATGATGTTCTGGGCTGCGATGGGGTATTGTTGTCCACAACCGAAAATATCGGCTACATGGCGGGTCTGACAAAGGATGTTTTCGACAGATGTTACAATGACTGGTTGGGAACAACAGACGGGCTGCCCGCCGCGATTTATATCCGGGCCGGTCTTGATGGAACCGCCACCAGCGGCGTGTTGAGCCAGATCACAAGCGGTTTAAGCTGGCGTCTTATCCGCCCGCCCTTAGTGCTCAAAGGGGCTTATATGGTGCAGTTTGAAGATGATGTTGCAGAGCTGGGCGGGGCCTTTGCCGTTGGTTTGGAAGCAGGGCTGTTCTGATGCAGATGCGTCTTGTTTCCATGGCAGGTGAAATACTCCCCCTTGCGGGTCTGTTCATCGGTAATGCGCTGGCGAATATTTTTGTCGGCGCGGTGGCGGCGGTTGGGCTGGCGATGATGGTTATCCTTTATAACCGGCTAATTGAGCGCAGATGGGCTAACTTTGCGGTGTTTTCAGTTGCTGTCTCTGCTGTGTTTGCGCTGGTCGCCCTGCTGACAGATGACAGCCTATTTATCAAGATTCAGCCCAGCCTGTTCAACGCGATGTTTTCCGCCTTGCTGATCGGCGGCTGGCTGCGCGGAAAAGCGGTAATGAAGCTGTTCTTCGGCGCGCAGTTTTCGCTGAATGAAGAAACCTGGCGGCTGCTCTCTTTGCGGTGGGGGCTGTTTTTCTTCTTTCTGGTCATTGCCAATGAAATTGCCTGGCGGGTGCTGGATGATGATGGCTGGGTTACCTTCAAGGTCGTTATTGTTGCCCCGGCCACAGGGGTGTTCATGCTGGCCCAACTGCCGGCAACATTGCGCGGGCGCATTGAACCAGATGCTCAGGGCGAACGTAAGGAGGCTGACCCCTTTTAACTTTCTTTTAATGGAGCCCGGTTATGAAACAGGCCCTCGTCCTTGCCTTCATTTTGTTGATCAGCAGTGCACATCCAGGACTGGCCGCCGGCGGCGGCTCAGACAGTGGCGGGGACAGCAGCAGCTATTCAGCGGTACCCAAAAACCCTGAGCTGAAGGCGGCCCGCCAGGCCATTACCCGAAAGCAGTTCGCCGCGGCGATCATAGAGTTGCAAGCAGTGTTGGAAACGCAGCCAGACCATGCCGATGCCTGGAACCTTCTAGGGTATTCAGCACGCAAATCCGGTGATTTCATAACCGCAGAAGCGGCCTACACCAAAGCCCTTGAACTTGACCCCAAACACACCCGGGCTATGGAATATATGGGGGAGATGTATTTGACCCTGAACCAACCTGAAAAGGCAGAGCAGTTGCTGGACCGGCTTAACAATTTGTGCAGTTTCAATTGCCTTGACAGAGATATGCTGAAGGCCGCGATCAACAAATACAAAGCCGCTCAATCCTGAACACACGATAGCCACAAGCTGGTGGAAGGGCCTTAATTCAGTGTGTCCCGCAAATCTGCCAGCTTGTCGATGCCCAGCTGGACCATCGTGTTTTCCAGCTCATCCTTCAGCACAGACACAACATGCGCGCCGCCCGGCTGGCCAAGTGCGGCCACACCAAACATAAACGCCCGCCCCAACAACACAAAGTCGGCCCCGCTGGCCAGAGCGCGGGCGATATCAAGACCCGAGCGCACCCCTGAATCAACCATCAGCGTGAACTCATCCCCCAGCCGTGAGCGGATATCCGGCAGGCGCAACACAGACGGCGGTACTGCATCAAGCTGACGCCCGCCATGGTTAGAGATGACCAGACCATCCACACCCGCACCAACAGCGCGGTCGATATCCTCATCATGCAACAGCCCTTTCAGAACCATCGGTCCATCCCAGGCTTTCCTGATTTCATCCAAATAGTCCCAAGTCAAAGACCCGTTCAGCTGGCTGCCGATATATTCAGAAATATTCTGTAATTCTGAACCCTTGCTGTAGGGTTCAAGGTTTTTAAATCTGAACCGGCCGCCTTGCGCCAGAACCGCCAGCGACCAAGCCGGGTGGGTCAGGCATTGCCAGAACACCCGCGGCGTCACAGACATCGGGTTGCGTGAGCCTATCGGTGCCCCGGCCAGACGCATATCTTCACGCCGGCTGGGCCCCGGCACATCTGCGGTCAGGACCAATGTTGAAAAGCCAGCCTGCTTTGCCCGGGCCAACAGATCGCGCATCAAACCGTGGTCATTGGGCGCATAAAGCTGGAACCAGCCCTTGCCTTGGCTGAGCGGGCCGATGGTTTCGATATCTTCGCCTGCAACGGTACTGAGGGTGTAGGGAATGCCCGCCGCCGCCGCCGCGCGGCACAGGATTTTTTCTGCCCCCGGCCAGATCAACGATTGCAGACCAATTGGCGACACGCCGAACGGGGCAGAAAATTGCTGGCCCAAAACCGAACAGCTGGTATCCGGTGTTACCCGCCCCCGCAGAAACCGCGGCATAAGGTGAATCCCCGCAAAAGCCGCCTCATTACGGGCCATCGCTTGCCCCTGACCTGTACCCGCCGCCAGATAAGCATGCACAAAAGGGGGCAGTCGGCGGGCGGCCGGGGCAACCATGTCGCTGATACGGGGATATTTCTGGGTTGGTGACATCAGGGCAGACGCGTCTTTGTTACTGTCGCTTAGTTTGAAAAGGTCTTCAAATAAGCGATAACATTGGCCCGGTCAGCTTCTTTTTTCAGACCGGCGAACGCCATGCGGGTGCCTTTGAGATATTTCTTCGGTGCGGCCAGATACCCATCAAGCGTCTCTTCGTCCCAGACAATGCCGCTGTTCTTCATCGCCTTTGAATATTTCTTAAAGCCCTCAACAGACCCGGCTGTGCGGCCAAACAGGTTGATCAGATGCGGGCCGGTCCGGTTCTGTTCTTTTTTAACAACATGACAAGCCTTACATTTTTTAAACACTTTTTCACCGGCGGCGGCATCACCCGCAGCAAACGCCTGTGAACCTGACATCGCCATAAAGGCAGCAGCACATGCAATAACAGCAAATTTTTTCATATCATCCCCGCTGAGATCGTCCGATCGTTTCAAGTGGTTAACATCGCCCGTTAGCTTAACCGAGGGGATTTTGATTTTCATCTGTTTTCTGCGTGGCCAGCCCATTCCGCGACAATTTATCCTGAAGAGGTCTGTCTTCAACCGGGTAAGGCTTGACTGAAATCGTTAATTAACGACACGCTTGCAGATTGCATCTTCGCTCAATCAAGGGGCGACACCATCTTTGATGTTTGGACGACGATATTCAGGCTATGATGTTCACAAACAAGCTTTTTGCACAGGACAGACCCTTGCGCTGGAAAACCAGCCTATATGGGCTAGCGGTTCTGGCCAGCGCGGCCGGCCTTAGCGGGGGCATGATAACCAGTAGCCAGGCGAATGAGACGAGCCTGCTGGGCCCGGCTTGTCAACCTGCACCGCCGTTTATTGAGAGGTCCTGGCCTGATACCGATTTCAGCCTTTGCACCGTACCTTTGGATGAAATCATCTCAGGGGGGCCAGGAAAAGACGGTATACGATCTATCGATGCTCCGGAATTTGCGCCTCTGCGGCAAACCGCATTGGCCGATAATGAGCCTGTGATCACCGTCACCATCGCTGATGAGACCCGCATCTACCCGCTGCAAATTCTGACCTGGCACGAAATTGTGAATGATCAGATTGCCGATGTGCCGATAGCGGTCACCTACTGCCCGTTATGTAATGCCTCTATTGTCTTTGACAGACGCCTGGATGGCCGGCTTCTGGAGTTTGGCACAACAGGCAATCTGCGCTTATCTGATCTGGTGATGTATGACCGGCAGACGGAAAGCTGGTTCCAGCAATATACCGGCACAGGCCTGTTTGGTGCGCTGGCCGGACAGCAATTAGAGGTGCTTCCGGCACGGCTGGAATCAATTAAAGAAGCAAAACAGCATTCACCAGATGGCCTGATTTTGACGCCGCCGCAGGGCTTTTTGCGCCCCTATGGCGCCAACCCTTATGTGGGCTATGACAGCAGCCCGTTTCCGTTCCTGTTTAATGGCCGTGTGCCGCCAGGTGTGAAGCCGCTGGAATATGTTGTTATCGCTGATGATCGGGCCTGGGCCCTGTCCTATGTGCAAGACCAAGGGCAGATTATTGACGGGGATATTGAGATTGACTGGCAGCCTGGACGGGCCAGCGCACTGGACAGCCGCCAGATTGCCGATGGCCGCGACTTAGGCTCTGTTATTGTTCAGCGCGTGACAGATACCGGCAGACGCCTCATCCCGTATAAGATCAGCTTTGCCTTTGTCTGGTATGCCTTCAACCCAGAGGCGGAGATCATCAGGCAAGACAGCGGATAGGCTCACCTGCCAGATACGCCTCCAGAGCGTCCAGCATACCGCCATAAAACACCCGCATGGTTTCTGCTGTGACATAGCCGATATGTGGGGTCAGAATAACATTCGGCAAGCCGCGGAACAGATCGGCGGCAGGTAAAGGTTCAACATCAAACACATCCAAAGCCGCGCCGCCAATCCGGCCTTGCTGAAGGGCTGCAAGCAGCGCCGCCTGGTCAATGATAGGCGCGCGTGAAGTGTTGACGATACAGGCATCTGGTTTCATCTGGCTCAGTTCAGCCTCACCGACCAGCCCGGTCACCCGGTCTGACAGCTTCAAGTGAATGGAGATAAAGTCAGATGTTGAGAAAAACGCTTCCCGCGATGCATATGTAACGCCCTGTTCACGGCAGGCTTCGGCGGTCAGGTTTTGTGACCAGGCCTGAACGTCCATACCGAACGCCTTACCCAGACCCGCCACCTGGCTGCCCAGCCGTCCCAGTCCCAAAATACCCAGCCGTGCGCCGCGCAAATCACGCCCTGTTGCCACCTGCCAGCCGCCTGTGGCCATAGAGTGAACAGACGGGTAGAGCTGGCGGGCCAGCATACCGACCAGCATCATCGCCAATTCGGCGGTGGCATGGCCGGGGGAATCGGTACCGCAAACAGTGATGTTGTTGGCCTGACAATAATCAAGGTCAATCGCCGCGTTCCGCATACCACAGGTGATGATGGCGTTCAGAGCCGGAAGCTGTTCAAGCACATCTGCGCGCAGACCGGTTCGCTCACGCATCGCCAGAATGATATCATAAGGCTGGAGCCGTTCAATCAGCTCTGGCCCGGCAATCGTATCCGTAAAGACATCAAATTGATGGTCTGCGGTCAGCCGCGCGAAATCAGCAAAGGTAAAGGCATTATTCTGCCAGTCATCAAGTAAAGCAATTTTCATCAGGTATCCTGCTCGGGAACAAAACGCTGCGCTAGGAGGCGCACCACATAGATTTCAGTCATACAGACAGATAGACATATACTCACCGCGGCTTGCCTTTTCCACAGAAATGGACCATTTCTCTACAACATACAAGGGCAGCGGCGACAAAGCCTGAACCGTGTCAATTTTTTATGACGGGTCAGCAGTGATGAAGAACAGGACAAGCACGTGATTAAAGCTATAATTTTTGATAAGGACGGTGTTTTGCTTGATCTGGAAGCCACATGGCTGAACAGCGCAATTGCGATGACACATTACGTGGCTGAACTGACCGACGGCCGGCACACCGCCACCGCCTTTCAGTCCATTATCGGCATTGATGAGACGACCAGACAGATAGACGCCAATGGATTGTTTGCAGCCGGCAGCTCTGCTGATCAGTTCCGTGAATTTGTCCGGTTTGACCCGACACTCGAACCGCTCCTGTTTCAGGATGTAGAGGTAAGACAGAAAATAAGAACGATTTTTCTGGATACGCGCGATGCTACACTTGATGCGGTCGGCTCAGTCCCCAACGGGGATGTGGCCACCCCGCTCAAAGCCCTTCATGAAGCCGGGTACAAGCTGGCAATTCTGACCAATGACAGCGAAACATCAGCCCGCAACAGCTGTGATGAGATCGGCATTTTGAGCTATTTTGACATGATCGTCGGCTATGATAGTGGCTTTGGCAGCAAACCGGAACCGAAAGGCTTTTTGGGAATTTGCGAAGCCCTTGGTCTGGCCCCGGATGAAGCGGCTATGGTTGGTGACACCTATGCGGATCTGGGCGCGGCGCAAGCGGCCGGCGCCGGGCTGTTTGTCGGCATTTCCAACATTTATCCAGATTGCCCAAACGCGCTGAAAGCCATTGAATATCTGCTACCTGACCTGACCGGCCTGCCGGCGATTATGGCCGATGTCACGGCTCAGCCCACAAAGGCCTTTTCAACCACGAAATGACCAGGCTCTGAATTTGCGCCCTCTTCAAGACCAGCGGCCAGACATAACTGCTTCATATCCGTATTCATATTCATGGATCCGCAGATCATAACCCTGTCGGTCTCAACATTAAAAGCGGGCCGGTTCAAATCTTCAAACAGCGCGCCGCTTTCAATGAGGTTGGTTACCCGTCCCATCCGGTTAGACGGCTCTCTGGTCGTGGTTGGGTAATAGGTCAGCTTTTCAGCCGCAAGCTCACCCACAAGCGGATCACCTTGTGTGCGTTTGACAAGGTCTGCGCTGAAGTCGAGCTCGGCAACCTCGCGGCAGGTATGGGTTAAGATAATTTCATCAAACTGCTCATACACATCCGGATCACGCAATAGCGAGGCAAACGGGGCAACACCGGTACCGGTAGAGACCAGATACAATCGCCGGCCAGGCAACAACGCGTCCAGAACCAGCGTGCCAACAGGCTTGGTCTTCATGATAATGTAATCATCAACTGCGATATGCTGAAGCCGAGAGGTCAACGGCCCCTCTTCCACCTTAATAGAATAAAAGGACAGAGTTTCGTCCCAGAATGGCGAGGCAATTGAATAGGCACGCAGTAACGGCCGCCCAGCCTCGTTCAAAAGGCCGATCATCACAAATTCGCCTGACCGGAAACGGAAGCTGGCTGGCCGTTCAACCGAGAACGAAAACAGCCTGTCGGTCCAGTGATGCACCCCCAGGACCCGCACGGCATCAACCGTATCAGAGGTAACCGGCGGAAAATCTTGAGCTGAAAGGGACGTGGTGACGTTCATCTTCTCGAACCTGTTATATTTAGAAATCTGGTTCACGGCGAAACCACTGGCATCGCCCGCCTTTAGATGTGTTGCTTTTTGCAAAATGTCAATCTCCATAATCTGCAAGTTTAGCCTTGACTAACTTCATAAGTGTCATATTTTTAAGTGAAGCTATGCGAATTTAACCCCTGGTAAATAGCAATAGGTGCGAAGCAGCTCCCTGATATTGCCGCCAGAACAATTACGACCGAGATACTCACGCATGACAACACTGACACAATCAGCCCCAGGCCCATCAGCCCGCCGCCAGGTCAACAGGCCTCTTGCGCTGATCATCGGGTGCGTGTGTCTGGCTCTGGTATTTGATCCAGCCGCTATCGATGTGGTTATCGGCGCGATCTCAGAAGCATATCTGCAGGTCTCAACCTTTGTGGCGGCAACGCTGCTGATATTTTTTTCGCTTGAGAAGCTGTTCAAATTTGATTTAACCGAAGCTTTGTCTGGAGCAGGCCGCTGGCAAGTGCCGCTGGCGGCGGCTCTTGGCGCGTTACCAGGGTGTGGCGGGGCCATTATTGTTGTCACCCGGTACGTATCTGGCAATCTCAGCTTTGGCTCAGTTCTGGCCACGCTGACTGCAACCATGGGCGATGCCGCCTTCCTGTTGTTGGCCAAAGAGCCTGTTACCGGGCTGTTTATCATCGTTCTGGGCTTTAGTGTGGGCGTGGTCACCGGCATCCTGACAGACTGGTTACACGGTCCGGATTTTATGCGACCAAGTGCTGAAGACACCGCATCAGCCAAAAAAGCGATAGCAGAGCCAGACGAAAACAGCGATTTATCCAGCCTGTTTCTGGACCGGTTATGGATGCTGTTAATCCTGCCCGGCATTGTGATGGGTATCGCCCTTGCCCTGCAATATGAGCTGGATGAGCTGCTTGCCTTTGGCGGGATTGAAACCCCGGCAACCTTATGGGGCTTTGCCGGTGGTATGCTGTGCCTGATCATGTGGGCCCTGCCCCGCTTGGTGCCTGGCCTGCCTGTTAACGAGACCGGCAGCACAGATATCATCAGGCGCACGATATCAGATACAAACTTTGTCACAAGCTGGGTGGTGTTTGCGTTCCTGCTATTTGAGCTGACGGTGCATTTCCTGGACCTTGACCTGACCAGCCTGTTTTCTTCAGTGGCGTTCCTCACCCCCCTGATCGCGGTTCTGATCGGCTTCTTGCCCGGCTGTGGACCCCAGATATTGGTGACGACCTTGTACTTGTCTGGTTTTGTGCCGTTATCCGCACAAATAGGCAATGCCATCAGCAATGATGGTGACGCGCTGTTTCCGGCCATCGCCCTAGCCCCCAAGGCAGCCATCATGGCGACTCTTTACTCGGCTGTCCCGGCGCTGATACTGGCCTATGGCTGGTTCTTCCTGATTGAACGATAAGCTGCCTGATAATCTGTTCTGATAGCTGAACGACGTGGCCTCCAGCTGGTCCTGCCAGAGCGATTCTGGAAAGCGAATAGCTGTTTTTTCGCTGGCCAAATATTCATCAAAACCAACCTGACATAAGTGACGGAACTGATGGGGAAGCAACAGCCCCACAGCCCTGAGGCGGCCCGTAAAACCAGCTATCCGGATCAGCCGGGCAAGGGAAAAGCCCCGCCAGTCAGTTCGTTAGTCAGTCAGTCAGTTCGTTAGTCAGGCCGGTTTTCAATAACACCGGCAGCGGTAAGGCGGCTGATATCCTCTGCTGTCAGGGCCAGTTCAGCCTGCAGAACAGCGCTTGTATGGGCGCCTAGGCGAGGGGCACCTGAGGCATAATGCGGCGGCGTTGCCGATAGGTTCAACGGGCTGGCGACCGATGGGTGGCTGATATCCGGCGCTGAGGTGACAGGCTGTATCAAGCCGCGATGCTGAGCCTGCGGTTCAGCAAACACCCGGTCAAGATCATTAACCGGGCCCGCCGGAACCGAAACAGCGGCCAACGCCCCCAGCCAGTCATCCGTGCGTCTGGACGCCATGACCGGCTCAAGAAGCGGAATTAGCTGATCACGGTTGTGAACGCGCAGGCTATTGGTTTGAAAGCGGGGATCAGATGACCAGTCAGCTTTGCCCGCTTCCTTGCAGAACCGCTGAAACTGGCCATCATTGCCCACCGCCAAAATGATAAACCCGTCTTTGGTGGCAAAGGCCTGATAGGGCACAATATTAGGGTGCGCGTTGCCCATGCGGACAGGGGAAACATCGGTTGAAAGATAATTGAGAGCCTGATTGGCAAGCGAGGCCACACCAACATCAAACAGCGCCATATCAATATGCTGGCCCTGCCCGGTCCGGTTTCTGTGCTCAAGGGCGGCCAGTATGGCAATGTTCGCATTCAGGCCGGTGAGCACATCAATTAGCGCCACACCAACCTTAACCGGCATCGCCCCTGGCGCCCCATCGGGCTGGCCGGTGACAGACATCAGCCCGCTCATGCCCTGGATCATAAAGTCATAGCCTGCGCGCTGGGCGTCCGGCCCGGTCTGGCCAAAGCCGGTGAGCGAGCAGTAAATCAGATGCGGGGCGGCAGCAGACAAGCTGGCGTAATCAAGGCCGTATTTTGCCAGCCCGCCCACCTTGAAGTTTTCAATCACGATATCTGCACGGCTGGCCAGCCCGCGGATAAGGTCAGCCCCGTCGGCAGAGGTAAAATCAACAGCCAGTGATTTTTTATTCCGGTTAGCACCGGCAAAATAGGCCGAAATACCGGGGTCGCCATCTGCCGGCTCAACGATATAGGGCGGGCCCCAGCCGCGGGTCTCATCGCCTGTGCCTGGCCGTTCAATCTTCCAGATTTCTGCGCCCAGATCACCCAGCGTCTGGGTTGCCCATGGCCCGGCCAGAACCCGGCTGAGGTCAAGAACCTTCAGATGACCAAGCGCGGTTGCCATCCAGCTATCCCTTGCCTTGTCTCATCACGCCCCGGTAAAGGCCTGCAGGCCGGTCTGCGCCCGCCCCAGAATCAGCGCGTGCACATCATGCGTGCCTTCATAAGTGTTCACGGTTTCCAGATTCATCAGATGACGCATCACATGATAATCCTCTGAAATCCCGTTGCCGCCATGCATGTCCCGCGCCATCCGGGCGATGTTCAACGCCTTGCCACAGCTGTTCCGCTTCACCAGCGAGATAAGCTCTGGGGCACAAGCCCCCTCATCAAGCAGACGTCCGACCTGAAGCACCGATTGCAGACCAATACCGATTTCGGTCTGCATATCCGCCAGTTTCAGCTGGATAAGCTGATTTGCCGCCAGTGGCCGGCCAAACTGTTTACGCTCCAGCGTGTAGCTACGCGCCGCATGCCAACAAAACTCCGCCGCACCCAACGCGCCCCAGCTAATCCCATAGCGCGCTTTGTTCAGACAGCTGAACGGGCCTTTCAGCCCCTCCACATGTGGCAGAAGAGCCTCCTCACCGACCTCAACCTCATCCAGTGTGATTGACCCTGTGGTTGACGCCCGCAAAGACAGCTTGCCTTTAATCACATCCGCGCTCAGCCCTTTCGCCCCTTTTTCGACCAGAAAACCTTTAATGTTCCCCTCATGGGCGTCTGACTTTGCCCAGATAACAAACAAATCAGCGATAGGCGCATTCGATATCCACATCTTGGCACCAGACAGGCTGTAGCCAGTTGCGGTCTTGCGGGCTTGGGTGCGCATTGACCCTGGATCTGAGCCGGCATCTGCTTCTGTAAGGCCAAAACAGCCGATCATCTCCCCGGTTGCCAGACGCGGCAGATAGGTCTGTTTCTGCTGTTCTGTCCCAAACGCCTCAATCGGGTGCATCACCAACGAAGACTGCACAGACAGCATAGAGCGGTAACCAGAATCAATCTTCTCTACCTCGCGCGCCACCAGACCATAAGCAACATGGCCGGCCCCGGCCCCGCCATACGCCGGGTCAACAGTAACGCCCAACAGGCCCAACTCGCCCATCTCCCGAAAAATGGCTGCATCTGTCTGCTCTTCACGGAACGCTTCAACAATGCGCGGCGCCAGACGATCTTCAGCATAGGCCTTGGCGGTGTCGCGGACCAGCCGATCATCCTCAGATAGCTGGCTGTCCAGCGCAAACGGGTCGGCCCAGTCAAACACAGGTTTTGCTGTTTTCGCCGGTGCAGAGGGGATAACACTGTCCATAGTCAACGTCCTTCATCGGTGATGATGTCTTCCGCAGCATAACATGCTGGGGGTAATGTTCGGATCTAGCTTCAACCTAGTCCGGCCGCAGGGTAAAGAAAAGAGGCTTTTTTACCAGAGAGAATAGGCCGTCGCCCCTGCCCGCCCCTAGCCAAAATGGTTTTCCCCCTCGTTTTTCGGCACGAAATGGTCTATACTCCGGCTAAAAACAAGGACAGAGCTTACCAGCCGCATCGTGGCAGGAAAATTTGGGAAAATGAGCAAAACAAACGACAAAGCTGAGTGGTCCAAACAAGCAGAAGCCGAATTGCGCGGCAAATCGGTCGAGGACCTAACGCGCGTAACCCCTGAAAACATTGAAGTGGCCCCCCTATATACCGCGGCAGACCTGGAGCAGGCAGAACATGTAAACAGCTTGCCGGGCCAAGCCCCGTTTACCCGCGGCATCCGAGCGACCATGTATACCAACCGGCCTTGGACCATCCGCCAATATGCCGGTTTTTCAACTGCAGAAGAAACCAACGCTTTTTTCCGTAAAGCCCTTACCGCTGGCCAAAAGGGCCTGTCTGTGGCGTTCGATTTAGCCACCCACCGTGGCTATGATTCAGACCATCCGCGGGTCAGAGGCGATGTCGGCAAAGCCGGCGTTGCGATTGACACTGTTGAAGATATGAAACTGCTGTTTGACGAAATACCGCTTGACCAGATGAGCGTATCAATGACCATGAACGGGGCGGTGTTGCCTGTGCTGGCCGCCTTCATTGTGGCTGGCGAAGAACAGGGCGTGCCGCAGGCCAAGCTGTCCGGGACCATTCAGAACGACATCTTAAAAGAATTTATGGTCCGCAATACCTACATCTACCCGCCAGCACCTTCCATGCGGATTGTTGCTGATATCATCGCCCACACCGCCGCAGAGATGCCGAAATTCAATTCGATTTCGATTTCCGGCTATCACATGCAGGAAGCCGGAGCTAATCTGGTGCAGGAGTTGGCCTTCACGCTGGCTGATGGTCTGGAATATGTACGCGCGGCCACCGAAAAGGGCCTTGATGTGGATCAGTTTGCCCCGCGCCTGTCCTTCTTCTTTTGTATCGGGATGAATTTCTTCATGGAAGCGGCCAAGCTGCGGGCGGCCCGAACATTGTGGGCCCGGTGGATGAACAAGCTGTTCACCCCGGCAGATGACCGCTCATTGATGCTGCGCACTCATTGCCAAACCTCTGGGGCCAGCCTGTCTGAACAGGATCCGTACAACAACATCATTCGCACCACTATTGAGGCGATGGCCGCTACTCTGGGCGGAACCCAGTCTTTGCATACCAACTCCTTTGACGAGGCGATTAGCCTGCCGACCGATTTTTCAGCCCGGATTGCCCGCAACACACAGCTAATCCTGCAACATGAAACCGGCATCACAGATACCGTCGACCCGCTGGCCGGATCTTATTATGTTGAGACGCTTACAGCAGAGCTGATCGAAAAAGCTGACGCGATGATTGCCGAAATTCAAGAAATGGGCGGCATGACCATAGCGGTTCAGGACGGCCTGCCGAAACGCGAAATTGAAAAAATGGCCACCGCCCGTCAGGCCCGTGTTGATTCAGGTCAGGACGTGATTGTCGGGGTCAATGAATATAAGCTGAGCGATGAAGAGCCTGTTGATATTCTCGATATCGACAATGATGCGGTGCGCGAAAGCCAGTCAAAGCGGCTGAAGTCAATAAGAGCCAGCCGTGATGAGGCTGCCGTAACCAGTGCCCTTCAAGCCTTGAGGGGGGCTGCGAATGATGACAGCCAGAACCTTTTGGCGGCCACCATACACGCCATGCGGGCCAGAGCCAGCGTTGGCGAAGTTTCAGATGCGCTGGAAGAGGTTTTCGGCCGATTTTCCGGACAGAATGAAACCGTCCGCGATGTCTACAAAGCGGCTTACGGCGCCTCAGAGCAGATAGACTCTGTGAAGACCTCTCTGGACGGGTTTGTTGAGACCACCTCAGAAACGCCGGTTCTGTATATGGCAAAACTCGGCCAGGACGGGCACGACAGAGGCGCTAAGGTGATTGCCTCTGCATTTGGTGATTTCGGTCTGGATGTCCGGGTCGGCGATTTGTTCCAGACTCCTGAAGAAGCGGCAGATACAGCTATTGAACTAGGAGCCCACGTTATTGGCGTCTCCTCCCTCGCGGCTGGACATAAAACTCTGCTGCCCCAATTAATAGCTGCGCTGAAGGACAGAGAGGCTGAAGATATACTGGTGATCTGTGGCGGCATTATCCCGCAGCAGGATTACCAGTATCTGTATGACGCAGGCATAGCCGCCATTTTTGGGCCAGGCACAGCTGTACCAGAGGCCGCATGCGAGACCCTGAACAAAGCCTCAGATCATCTGAAGCGAATGCATAACTACCGCCAGGACAGGCTGGCCGCTCGCCGGGCCTGACCCTTTGCTCTGTTACCGTCCGGCCTTCAGGGCGGTCAGCGTTGTGCGCGGGGTAATCGCTTCAACTGCAATATCTAACTCGATGATGCCGCCGGTTGGTGACGCGGCAACTTGGGCAAAGGCGTCTGCAAAAGCCTCAGTTGTGGCGACCTTCACCCCCGCCATGCCATAGGCCATAGCGACAGCGGTGAAATCCGGATTGACCAGAGTGGTGCCGGAAATACGGCCCGGATAGTCACGTTCCTGGTGCATTCTGATGGTCCCATAGGACCCGTTATTCAACAGCAGAATCACAGGCCGTGCACCGCTTTGCACAGCTGTACCCAATTCAGCCAGCCCCATCTGGATATCCCCGTCACCGGCAAAACACACCACCTGACGTTCAGGACAGGCCAGGCTGGCCGCAATTGCCGCTGGCAGACCATACCCCATCGCGCCGCTTTGCGGGGCCAGAAGAGACTGGTTCGGACCATAGCAGAACACCTTATTTGGCCAGAGCGCAAAATTCCCTGCCCCGTTGGTGATAATCACATCATCGGCCAGGTTGTCCTGCAGCCATGACATTACCGCTGCCATATCCACAGGGCTGTCCTGCGGCGGGGGGTGCAATGAGCTTTCATACCCTGATTTCAAGCTGCCCAGCCAGTCTTTGCGCTGGGCTGATTTTGCCCCATCCAGACTGATGTCCAGCAGGGCAGAAGAAACCTGATTAGGGCCAGCATGAAACGCAATTTCCGGCTGGTAGATTTTGCCCAATTCGCGATCAGACGCATGGGTCTGAATGATGCGCTGTTTTGGGTTTGGCACATCCAGCAAGGTCCAGGCCTTTGTTGTGGCCTCGCCAAACCGGGCGTTCACCGCCAGAATAACATCGGCCTCTGCTATCGCTTTGGCGATATGGGGGGCCATGCCAACCCCAGCGTCACCAACATAGCACGGGCTATGGTTATCCACGATGTCGTGATAGCGGAAAATCGCCGCCATGGCGAGGGTCTCGCGCTCGCAAAACGCCTGTAAATCCTGCCTGCCCTGTTCTGTCCAGCCGCCGCCACCAGCCAGAACCAGCGGGCGTTCTGCCGCCGACAACACAGCGGCGACTTCGCCCATCAAGCTGTGATCAACCCCGGCTTCAGCAACGCTGACCGGCTGGCAGGCTTTGGCTGATGTTAACGCGGTCAGCATATCTTCTGGCAGAGCTATGACAACTGGCCCGGGCCGCCCGGACAAAGCAATACGCCAGGCCCGGCCGATGATTTCAGGAAGCCGGTCCACATCATCAATTTCGGTCGCCCATTTGGCCATCGATCCGAAAAACGCGCGATAATCAACTTCCTGAAACGCTTCCCGCTCTTTATGAACGACCCCGACCTGGCCAACAAACAAGATCATCGGGCTTGAATCCTGCATCGCGGTATGCACACCGATAGACGCGTTTGTTGCGCCCGGCCCGCGGGTCACAAAACAGATTCCCGGCTGGCCAGTCAACTTGCCCCAGGCAGCCGCCGCAAAGCTGGCCGCGCCTTCCTGGCGGCACAGCACAAACTGGATATCGGCATCATAAAGCGCATCCAGAACAGCAAGATAGGATTCGCCAGGTACGCCAAAGCTTGTCTTTGCGCCTAGGTTATCAAGGCAGGATACAAGAAGTTGTCCGCCTGTTGTCTGATCTGTGCTCATCTCATCCCCCTATCTCATACCCCATCACCTGAGCGCCGCGCGCCTTATCTGAGGTCACCAGACTACCCATAACCCAAACCGGCTGGCAACTCTCTTGACTAAACAATTCAGGCTTCCCACATACTCTTTAAGAGCCCAAAACCTATCCGAGCCGGAGCGGGGTCTTAGAACAGGAAGAGCGTTGATACGACAGGAGATGAAAGATGAATAGTGAGCAGTTTACCGCTTCTGTGCGTCAGGTCATCGGCAATGCCCAAAAGGTCGCCTTGCGTCGTCACCACCAGAAAATGACCGATTTGCATTTGTTGTCTGCGTTGCTGGATGATGAACAACAGATGACCGGTAAGCTGCTGGCCCGCGCCGGGACCAACCTGCAGAGCCTGAAACAGGGCCTGGCTGATGAGCTGGATAAGCTTCCTGAGGTCACCGGAAGCGGGGCAGATAACTTGCAGATAGACGCCCATCTGGGCCGCATATTGGCGCTAGCTGAGGACTGGGCAAAGGCGCAAGGCGACAGTTTTGTTGCGTTGGATGCGCTGCTGGTGGCGTTGTGCCAGTCAGATACCAAAGCGGCCAAGCTGTTGCGTGAGGCGGGGCTGGAAGCCGAAACGCTGAAACAGGCAATTGCCAGTATCCGCAAAGGCCGGACAATTGACAGTGATGTCGGTGATGAAATGATGGAGAGCCTGTCCAAATACGCAACCGACCTGACCGCCCTTGCCCTGCAAGGCAGCCTTGATCCGGTTATCGGCCGGGATGAGGAAGTCCGCCGCACAATTCAGATTCTGGCCCGCCGGACCAAAAATAATCCGGTTCTTATTGGCGCGCCCGGCGTGGGCAAGACAGCGATTGCCGAGGGGCTCGCCCAGCGTATCGTGAACAAGGATGTGCCTGAAGCCCTGGCTGATAAAACCCTGCTTTCCCTAGATATGGGCGCGCTGGTCGCCGGGGCAAAATACAGAGGCGAGTTCGAAGAACGGCTGAAAGCGGTTCTGGATGAGATAGACGCCGCAGAAGGGGAGATTATCGTCTTCATTGATGAGATGCACCAGCTGGTCGGGGCAGGTAAGACAGACGGGGCAATGGATGCCTCCAACCTGTTGAAACCGGCTTTGGCGCGCGGCAAGCTGCATTGTATCGGGGCCACTACGCTGGATGAGTACCGTAAGTATGTTGAAGCCGATGCCGCCCTCACTCGCCGGTTCCAGCCCGTCTTTGTGGGTGAGCCAAGCGTTGAGGACACGATTTATATCCTGAGGGGTCTGAAAGAAAAATATGAACTTCATCACGGTATCCGTATTACCGATGATGCGCTTATTTCCGCTGCCCAGCTGTCAAACCGCTATATCAATGAGCGGTTCCTGCCGGATAAGGCGATAGATGTGGTTGATGAAGCCGCCAGCCATATCCGCATCCGTTCAGACAGCAAGCCAGAACAGCTGGAAGCCGTCGACAGGCAAATTATGCAGCTGAAGATTGAACAGGCGGCCCTGCTCCGTGAAGAAGGCGCCCCGGCCAATCAAAAGCGGCTGGATGCTCTGACGGCCCAGCTTGAGGAGCTGGAAGGCACCTCAACAGAACTGACCCGGAAGTGGGAGGCTGTTAAGCGCCAGATGAACGAGATATCGGCGCTGCAACAACGTCTTGAGGAGGCGCGGCATACGCTGGATATCTCGCAGCGCAAAGGCGATCTGGAGCGCGCAGCAGAACTGACCTATGCCATCCTGCCCGGCCTGCAGAATGAATTGGAGGCCGCAAAGGAAGAGCTGTCCGGCTCAGACCTGATAGATGAACAGGTCGAACAAAGACATATCGCCCAGGTGATCAGCCAGTGGACCGGAATTCCTATGGCCAAAATGATGCAGGAAGAGCAAGACAAGCTGCTGGAGATGGAAGCCAGCCTGAGCCGCCGAGTCATCGGCCAGGAACAGGCGATAAAGGTTATCTCAAACGCGGTTCGCCGGGCCCGCGCGGGCCTGAATGACCCTGACCAGCCACTGGGCAGCTTTTTGATGCTGGGGCCAACCGGTGTGGGCAAGACCGAACTCGCCAAAAGCCTGGCTGACTTTCTGTTTGATGACACTGATGCTGTGTTGCGTCTGGACATGTCCGAATATATGGAAAAACATGCGGTCTCCAGGTTGATAGGCGCACCGCCTGGCTATGTTGGTTATGATGAAGGCGGGGCGCTGACCGAAGCCGTCCGGCGCAGACCATATCAGCTGGTCCTGTTTGACGAAATTGAAAAGGCCCATCCTGATATTTTCAACATCCTGTTGCAGGTGCTTGATGATGGTCATCTTACAGACGGGCATGGCCGCAAGGTTGATTTTCGCAACACCCTCATTTTGTTGACCTCAAATCTGGGCTCGGCCCCTCTTCTGGCGCTGGAAGACGGCGCTTTTGTTGACCAGGCTCGTGAGGCCGTGATGGAAGAGGTTCAGGCTGCCTTCCGTCCGGAATTCTTAAACCGTCTGGATGCGGTTCTTTTGTTCCAGCGGTTGAGCCGTGAGCATATGTCCGCCATCGTTGATATCCAAATGGCAGGTTTGCAGACCCGCCTCAGCGACCGTAACATCAGCCTTCATCTGTCAGACGAGGCAAGGACCTGGCTGGCAGATAAGGGATATGACCCGCATTACGGGGCACGGCCACTGAAGCGGATTATCCAGACCCATATTCAAGACAAGCTTGCTGAAGCGCTGTTGCAAGGCAAGATTGGTCCTGGCGAGACGATTGAGATCGAAAAAACAGATGTGCCTGACGGGCTGGCGGTGCAGCCGGCACAGGATACGCTGAAAAAGACCGGATCATAAGCAAAAGGGCCGGGCTGTTCTTTGTTGTGAGCAGGAAAAGTGTTTTTGTGATAGACTAGATATCCGGCAATCACCAGCAAAGGGCTGCAGATGCGTATGACCTCACTCACCCCTCCGGCCCTTTTATCCTGCGCCGCGGCTTTAAGACTTCAGGCTGATAAATATTTGCAGCAGATGGCGCGCGCGCTGCTGGTCCTGCTCAGCTTTTTTGCAATCGCCACCCCGGGACAAGCCGAGGTCAGCATGACCCTGGACGGCTATGATTTACGCTACAGTTCCGGCAGCTTTAAGATGTCGGAGACTTATGGCCAACAGCTTATCGATATTGAAGATGTGGTGATCAGCTCTCAGCAGGGCGAGCGGTTCACAGCAGATCATCTGATGCTGAAGGCCACAGGCACAATGGGGTCTCTGGACTGGGTTGAGAGTGCTGAGGTTATCAATGCAAGCCTTATCAGCACAACACCGTCAGGTTATGATTATGAGTTGAGAAGCGAGCTTATTCAGGCTGAAAACATCCATCTGGACCAGACCGCCTCATTGGAGGAACTTGCCGACAGATTACATCAGGACCGGGCCCGGCCAACCTACCTGAAGCTCGTCCAATTTTTCCTCGCCATACCCGATGAAGGGTTTTTGTTCGAAATTGAAGAATTTATTGCTGACGGCAATCCGGACCTCATGAACAATCAGCTTCCCCCCGGCCAGCATATCAGCGAAGTCACGCTGAAAACAGCCAGGCTCTCGCCCTCAGGATCTGGGGAAGCCTCTTTGATGTTCAGGTTCATGCTTAGTGGTCTGGGGCTGGAGGCCCTGCAACTTGATGCCCGCGCCTCCGCACTCAGCCGGTTCAACTCAGGTCAGATTAACGGAGAGTTCAGGCTGGAACTCGATGCCGACAAATTGCTAGGAGCAAATCTGGACATAGATACCGTAATTGATGAGGAGCGTTACCAGACGCTGCTGAAGGCCGATGACGGCAACAGAACAATCACGCCAGAACAGCAGGCCGCCCTTGCGGCCAGCTTGTTTAAAGGGCTGAACCTTTCGATCAGGGATGCGGGGGCGTTGCGGATATATGACAGCCTGTCATCCAGCTTTGGCCTGCCAGACCGGCGTCAACTGGCCCTGCTGACCGAATATCAGATCCAAGACCGGTTGAACCGTGCGGCGGGTTTTTTGGCTGTGCCAGTGGCTGATTTTATCCGGGCGGGCGGTAGGCTCAGCCTATCTGCCCAACCGGATGCGCTCACCGCGGAGGATTTTTCCGGCGATGAGGACACCCTGTTGCAAAGCTTGGTCGATAAGGCCGAATTAAGCCTGACACATACCCCTTAGGCAGAAATGCCGCGTTGCATCAGCCTGGTCATCCGGCTGGCAAACTCAGTCAGATTAACCGGCGTCCGGCCTTCCAGAATCAAGGCTTGGTCAAACAGCATGGTTGCCGCGTCATGCACCAGATCCGGGTCCTGATCCGCCTTGATTTTGTCCTTCAGACCGGTGATCAGGCCATGCGACGGGTTCAGCTCCAGAATCCGCGGCGCGCCGGCAAAATCCTTATTATGGGCCTTCATCAGACGTTCCATCTGGATATCCATGCCGTCTTCATCAGCCACCAGACATACAGGACTGTCTGTCAGAGTCTTGGACAGCCGCACATCTTTAACAGTATCACCAAGAATGGTTTTCACCTTAGCCAGCAGAGGCGCAAGTTCCTGATCATCTGCCGGTTCTTCTTCAGTATTATCATCAGCTTGTTTCGGCGCGATCTCATCTAGGTTGATGGCCCCGCGTGAGGCAGAAGCAAAGCCCTTACCCTCAAACTCATGAACCGCCTGCATCCAGAACTCATCCACAGGATCGGTCATCAAAAGAACGTCAATATCACGGGCCTTAAACCCTTCAAGATGCGGGCTGGTCTGCGCCTGTTCCACACTTTCCGCCGACAGGGTGTAAATCTTGTCCTGTTTTTCCGGCATCGCCGCGACATAATCAGCCAAGGAAACCAGCTGACCTGTTCTGGCTGAAGTGAACAAGCTTAAGTTCAGCAACTTATCGCGGTTATCCTGATCCTCATAAAGACCTTCTTTCAACACGATTCCGAATTCAGACCAGAACGCGGCATAAGCTTCCGGCTCTTTGTCCTTTTTCTTCTGCAGTTCAGTCAGAATTCGCTTCACGACAGCCTTGCCAATTTTCACCACCGCCGGGTTATGCTGCAGCATCTCGCGGCTCACATTCAGGTCCAGATCAGGGGTGTCAATGACGCCGCGAACAAACCGCAGCCAGGGTGGCACGATATCTTCACATTCTTCTGTGATAAATACGCGGTTGATATAGAGCTGCATCCGTGATTTACGGTCCGGGTTGAACAGGTCAAACGGCCGCGCGGTCGGCAGGAACAAGAGGCTGGTATAATTCAGCACACCTTCTGTGCGGTTATGCAAGGTCATGAATGGCTCATCATATCCGGCGCCGATCTGACGATAGAACTGGGTATAATCTTCATCTGAAATTTCAGATTTCTGGCGGGTCCAGATGGCTGAGCCAGAGTTCAATTGGCGCGGTTCATCCACTTTCGGCGGCTGCCAGAAGACAGGGTAGCTGAGGTGATCTGAATATTTGCGCACCAGATAAGACAACCTTGTCTCATCCAGATAATCCTTGGCGTCTTTTTTCAGGTGCAAAGTGATATCTGTACCAGCATCAGCCCGCTCAGCTTTTTCAATCTGGTAGCCTGAGCGGCCGTCAGATGACCACTTCTGGGCCACTGTTTCGCCAGCCTTCAGCGAGATAACCTCAACCTTGTCCGCGACCATAAAGGCAGAATAGAACCCGACCCCAAACTGGCCGATAAGGGAGAAAGCCGCGTCCTTTTTCTTTTTATCGTCTTTCGCCTCTGCGCTCTGGGCTTGTTGGACCTGTTCCAGAAACGCTTTAGAGCCTGAACGGGCAATTGTGCCCAACGAAGAGGCCATGTCATCTGCGCTCAGGCCAATTCCGTTATCCCTGATGGTCAGGGTTTTGGCTTTGGCATCAGCAACAAGCGTGATAGACGGGGCATCATCGGTTTGCAGTGACTGGTCGGTAGCCGCCAAATAGCGGCGTTTATCTATCGCATCAGACGCGTTTGAGATAAGCTCACGAAGGAAAATTTCCTTGTTCGAATACAAAGAATTAATGACGATATCCAGAATTTTGCCGGTGTCAGCTTCAAACGCATGAGTCTTGATTGCCATCTGTAACCTCTTGAAACCTTGTTGTGTTTAACGTATTTCGCCTTATGTGGGCAGGCAGAGGACTGTTTTCAAGATGTCATCGGGCGGTCTGCGCATAAGGTGATGAAACGGGAGTATTATGGGCTTACAAACCGCCTTTATTGTGCAGCCAGAGTTAAAGCAGCCACAGCCGCAAAGCTCAGCCCGCACACCGCAAACAAAATTGGAGGAGGCCGCCGGTCTTGCTGAGGCCATCCAGCTAGAGGTTGTGCATCAGGAGATTATCTCGCTGTCGCGGCCACGGTCCGGGACTTATCTCGGCCCTGGGGTAATCGACCGGCTGGCCGATTTGGCTGAACTGCATGACCATCCTTTGCTGATCATCAACACCAGCTTAAGCCCGGTTCAACATCGCAATCTGGAAACAGAACTGAAATGTAAAGTGATCGACCGAACTGCTCTGATTCTGGAAATTTTCGGGGCCCGTGCCAGTACACATGCCGGCCGGCTGCAGGTTGAGCTGGCGGCCCTGACCTTTCAGAAAAGCCGGTTGGTGCGGTCATGGACCCACCTAGAGCGCCAGCGCGGCGGCGGCGGCTTTCTGGGCGGCCCTGGTGAACGCCAGATAGAGCTGGACCGGCGCATGTTGACCGATCAGGTCAAGCAAATCAAAAGAGAACTGTCTGATGTTGAACGGACCAGAGGCCTGCAACGCCGCAACCGTGATCGCTCAGAAACCCCAACAGTTGCGCTGGTTGGCTATACCAATGCCGGGAAATCAACCCTGTTTAACCGGCTGACCGGTGCGGATGTGCTGTCAAAGGATATGCTGTTCGCCACCCTTGATCCAACCATGCGCGGCATGCATCTGCCCTCTGGACGCCAGATTGTGCTGGCTGACACGGTAGGCTTTATCAGCGCCCTGCCGACCGAGTTGGTTGAAGCCTTCAAATCAACCCTGGAAGAAGTCGTGCAGGCTGATCTGGTTTTGCATGTGCATGATATGTCCTCAGGTTTATGTGCAGAAGAAGCCTTTGATGTGGCCAGCGTGCTAGAGGATATAGGCATTGATGAGCAGGCCAGAGATGACAAGCTCATGCATATCTTCAACAAAGCTGATGCCGCGGTCGAGGATGTTGACCTGCCGTTTGTACCCACAGGGGCGGCGGGCCGCGCGCTTACCTGTTCTGCCCTGACGGGGACAGGTGTTGACGAGCTTCTGGTTCATATCGATCAGTATTTTGCGCAGCTGGACAGCCTTTGTGAGGTTAACATCAGCCCGGACCAGAGCGCCGCCAGTGCGTGGCTGCATCAAAATGCACGGATTGTTGCTTCGCGCTATGAGGAGACCGGCCAGCATGTTGTGACCGCCAGTCTGAGCCCGGCCAACAAAGCCCGTTTTTCCAAACAATGGCCGATGGTTCAGCTAAAAGACGCCGCCTCATGACACAGCCGATATCAGAACAAGTAAAGACAATCCTCATCACTGGCTGTTCCAGCGGTATTGGCCGGGATGCCGCACTGACCATGAAGGCAAGAGGCTGGCAAGTTCTGGCAACCTGCCGCAAGGAAGAGGACTGCTCTAGACTGCGCCAGCTAGGCCTGACCAGCTTTGTGCTGGATTATGAAGATGAAAGGTCAATTGAGAGCGGCTTTAAGGCCGCGATGCAAGCCACTGGAGGGCGCCTTGATGTGCTGTTCAATAACGGGGCCTATGCCATTCCAGGGGCAGTTGAAGACCTGCCGACAGATGCGTTGCGGCAAATCTTTGAAGCTAATTTCTTTGGCTGGCATCATCTCACCCGGTTGGCGGTTAAGGTGATGCGAGACCAGAACCACGGCCGGATTATTCAAAATTCATCTGTGTTGGGGTTTGCCGCGCTGCGGTTTCGCGGGGCTTATAACGCCACCAAATTTGCCCTGGAAGGCCTGTCTGACACGCTTCGCCTGGAATTAAAAGACAGTAAGGTCAAGGTCATTCTGGTTGAACCGGGTCCGATACGCACAAAGATAAGACAGAACAGCTATCCCCATTTTACCCGCTGGATAAACTGGCAGGACTCAGCTTTAAAGCCGGTCTATGCAGACAAAGTCATCCCGCGGCTGACCGCCCCTGACGGGGGCCCGCCTGATCTGTTTGAGCTGCAACCATCAGCAGTGAGCGCGGCGGTTATTGACGCTTGTGAGGCTGATCAGCCCAAGCTCAGATACCGGATTACCCGGGTCACACAAATTGCCTGGGCCTTAAAACGGCTATTACCGGGCAAAGTTCTGGACCGGATTCTGGTCAGGCTATGAGGGGCGGCAACGCCGCTCTAGGGTCTGTTCAATGGCGGCTTTTTCGATCACCTCTGAGACCAGTGAATTGGTCAATATCTCGCCAAAAGAGGTTTGCTCAATAAAGATACCAAAATCCTTCTGAGCATATTGCCAGGCAGGAATGTAAGCAAAGATAAGCTCGGTCTGTGCCGCTGTCATCTGCTCCATCTGATCCTTGGCTTCTTCAGCCAGCAATTGGGTGAAGCAAACTGCGACACCAACAACAAATTTCTGCTCTCCCCGCCCCTTCACATCAACTGTTACTGGCCAGTGGATAAGTATGTTCTGGGCATCTGGCTGGGCGGTCATACACTTATCCAGAGACCCGTCATAATCTGACATGATCTGGTCAAGTGTGACCAGTAATGGTGTATCATCCTTCATTGTCTCGGCTTTCTTTATTTAGCGTCACCCGGGCGGTACAACAAGGCAAGACCTGCAGCAGCAAAAGCAAACAGCGCGCTGACCTGTAACACGATCCTGACCGCGTCTGCAAACAAAGTCCGCACAATAGTATAGGCGTCTTGCGCTATCTCTGACGGCCAGCTGTCTGGCAGGGAAACAGCCGCCATCATGGCCCGGTTTTCGGTCAAATAGTTCTGATAGACAGGCGACAGAGACGACTGGTCAAGCGCAAGGCTAAGGCTTTGTGCGTAATCCCCGCCAATCCAGTAGCCAAACACCGCAATCCCCAACAAAGGGCCAATCCGCGAGACAGCATTGCTGACACCGCTGGCCAGACCATCACGCCCGGGGCCAGCTGCAACCATTGCCACTGTGGTAAGAGGGGCTGCAAAAAAGCCCACCGCCACCCCCATGATGACCATGCCTGGAAACACCGACGTCAGATAATCACCTGTGGTGAACGACAGCCAGGCAAGCGCGACCCCCATCAGAGCAGAGGAGCAAAACAAGATACCGCGCGGCCCATGGCGGCTGGCATAGCGCCCTGCCCGTGCAGAGATAAACGCCACAATCACAGATATCGGCAACGAGGCAGCACCGGCCTGAAGGGCGGAATAACCATAAGACTGGATCAGCAAAAAGCTGAGGAAGTACATCGCTGACTGGAACCCGGCAAACAGCACAAAAGTCTGAACCGACACCAGAACAAACCGCCTGTCCCGCAACAGAAACGGCGGCAGCATCGGTGCCTTCAGGCGGGCTTGCAGTTTGAAAAACACAACCAGCAATACGACCCCCACAATCAGCACAACAATCTGAAACGGGGTGAACGCCCCGTTTCGGCCGGCTTCCAGCAAGGCATATGTCATCAGGCCAAGAGAGGCGGTAATCACAACAGACCCCGGAATATCCAAAGGCTGTGGTTCAGGCGGTTCAAACGGCGGCCGCGGCAGAATGAACAACAGCCCCAGACAGACAAGGCACAGCGGCACGTTCAGCAAAAACACATAATGCCAGGACAAAAAATCAACAGCCAAACCGCCGATCAGCGGGCCAAGCGGGATTGCCAGGGCCAATATGGCTGACCACCGGCCGATTGCCGCACCCCGTTCAGCCGGCGGAAAACCGGCATTAATAAGCGCCAGACCAGCCGGGATCATCACCGCAGACGCCATGCCTTGAAGCGCCCGGAAAAAAATCAGCGTTTCGGCTGACTGGGCAAACGCACAACCAACAGAGGTCAGCAAAAAAGCCACAATCCCCCACCGCAAAGGCCGTCGCCGGCCAAGGCTGTCGCCAAGTGCCCCGCCCGCCATCATCAACGCGGCCAGAAACAGCAAGTAAATCTCCAGCACCCAGTAAATGTCGGTTGCCGGGGCGTTCAGGCTCGACTGGATAAAGGGCAAGGCAACATTAAGAGCTGTTGCATCAATTATCCCCATCGCCGAGACCAGCGCGGCAATAATGATAACCATTTGCCGGTGGCGCGCAGAAAACTGAGAAGAAGCCGGAATATCGGTCATGATACTGCGCCTGTTACATCCACACCGGTGACACTCCTGTTATCCAAGACGCTCTGCAATGGCTTTGCCGCACTGCACTGTATCTGCCTTACCGCCAAGGTCTGCGGTGCGCAATTCAGGGGTAGCAAGCACATCTGAAATCGCCTTCACAATATCATCAGCCGCGTCCTTATGGCCCAGATGTTCAAGCATCATTGCCCCAGCCCAGATCTGGCCAACAGGGTTGGCTATGCCCTGACCGGCGATATCCGGGGCTGATCCGTGCACAGGTTCAAACAAGGACGGGAAGACACCTTCCGGGTTGATATTGCCTGACGGGGCAATGCCGATGGTGCCGGTACAGGCCGGGCCCAAATCAGACAGAATATCGCCAAATAAGTTAGAGCCGACCACCACATCAAACATATCCGGGCGCAGCACAAAATGGGCAGTCAGGATATCAATATGATATTTATCAACATTCACATCAGGATAGCGTTTAGCCATCTCCTCAACCCGCTCATCCCAATAGGGCATGGAAATAGAAATACCATTTGATTTGGTGGCAGAGGTCAAATGCTTGGCGTCTCTGGATTTGGCCAGCTCAAAAGCATAGGCCAGAACCCGGTCAACACCGGTTCTGGTCATTACTGTTTCCTGGACCACAAATTCGCGGTCTGTGCCTTCGAACATGCGCCCGCCAATAGAGCTATATTCGCCTTCTGTATTTTCGCGCACAATCCAGAAATCAATATCACCTGGCTTGCGACCCGCCAGAGGAGAGGGTACGCCGGGCATCAGCCGGACAGGGCGCAGATTGATATATTGATCAAACGCCCGCCTGAACTGGAGCAAAGAGCCCCACAACGAGATATGATCAGGCAATTTTTCCGGCCAGCCGACAGCCCCGAAGAAAATCGCGTCATGTTTCTGTAATTCAGACTGCCAATCATCAGGCAGCATTTTGCCATGCTGTTCATAATAATCCACAGACGAAAACGGATAGTCTGTAAAGTCAAGATTGAGGCCGTATTTCTTGCCGACAGCCTCTAGGGCACGCAGACCTTCAGGGATTACTTCTTTACCGATACCGTCACCGGCGATAACAGCGATTGAATATTTATTTTTTCGCATCTAACCCTCCCTGCTTTGCACCATCTCTCTTGTTGTTTGGTACAATGATATCTCTTTGACGGCAATTTGTTTTCCCTCTATTTTCCTGAAATCAAGGGAACCGGCAGATAATCATCCTCCACCAGAGGACAACGGGAACAGGATTATGATCGACGCACTCACGAACGGATTTAACGGGTTCAGAGCTCGCTATTTTGAAGAAAATAAACAGCTTTTTGACCATCTGACCACACAAGGACAGGCTCCTAAGGTCATGATGATCTCTTGTGCGGATTCGCGTGTTGACCCTGCGTTGATGTTCAATACAGACCCCGGTGATATCTTTGTGGTCAGAAATGTTGCGAATCTGGTCCCGCCTTATCAGACCGATACCGATAATCACAGCGTCAGCTCGGCGCTGGAATTTGCGGTCAAGGATTTGAAGGTTGAACATATTGTTATCATGGGCCATGCCCTGTGTGGCGGCATGAAAGCGTTATGTTCATATTGCCAGCAATCAGAAGAAGACCGGGAAGCAGAAACAGATGAGGTCCGCCGGACTTTTATCCGCGGCTGGGTTGATGTGGCCCGGCCAGCGATAGACACAGTCGATATGAGCCAGCCGGAAGCCGACAAGCTCCGTCAGGCCGAACAGGCCTCTATTGTAAACTCGCTCCAGAATCTGCGCAGCTTTTCCTTCATCAAAGCAAAGGAAGAGGCGCAGGAGCTCAGCCTTCATGGCTGGTGGTTTGATATGAAAGCAGGCGCATTATGGGCGTATCAGGATGCAGATAATCGGTTTGTGCCGCTGGCCCCGGCCGGAACCGAGCACAGCTGAAATGGCTTTAGCTGACTGGCTGTCCCTGATTTCAATTTGTCTGCTGGGCGCGCTATCACCGGGGCCAAGCCTGATGGTGATACTGGCCTGCACAGCTGAAAACGGGCGCACAGCCGGCGTTTTGGCCTCTGTCGGTCATGGCTTGGGGGTATTTGGCTACGCTCTGGCCGCGGCAAGCGGGTTAAGCTATCTTCTCAATCATTATCAGATTGCGTTTTTCGGACTTCAGCTGATGGGCGCAGGATTGCTGTTTTGGCTGGGCACGCGCCTCCTGCGGGCAGCGCTAAGCCCTGCAGAGACAGCCCCGGCCACAGCGCAACCCGCCGCCTTTCAGAACGCGTTTCGGGACGGGTTTCTAATCGCTGTCTTCAACCCGAAAATCGCTGCTTTTTTCATCTCTCTGTTTAGCCAGTTTCTGGGCGATGGTCAGCCCTTTACCCTGCATTTGTCTATGGCGGGGCTAGCCGGGTTTATCGATATGGCGGTCTATGTGTTCTATGCGGTTCTGGCCAGCACGACCCTGGTGCATGGGCTGATGGAACGTTACGCCCGCCTTCGCGACGGCTTGTTTGCGGTTATCCTGATCAGCCTGTCTGTCTCGCTTTTTGCCTCGCATCTGAACCTGATTTAAGGGCGCATTGACGAGCAGGAAGGATGTAATATGGTCAATTGGGATGCAAAATACAGCGCGGCAAACGGGCTTCTTTATGGAGACAGCCCGTCCGGCATTGTTAACCGGGCGATAGACGGGTTTTCTGACCGGCTGGGGCATGTCCTGTGTCTGGGTGATGGTGAAGGCCGCCAGTCACGCGCCCTTGCCCGGCACGGCTTTACCGTCACCGCGCTTGATCTGTCTGTTGTTGCCACGCAAAGAGCCCGCGAACAAGACCAGAAACAAGGCGTGGTGGTCAACCGGCTGATAGCTGATGCCGCCCAGCCGCCTGACCTCGCCGCGCCTATTGACAGTTGTTTTATGTGCTTTCTGCATTTCTCTGTTCTTGAGCGGCAGGCCTGTTTCAGCTGGCTGAAGCAAGCGCTCAGCGTTGGCGGGCTGTTATTTATCGAAGGCTTTGGCCCTGACCAGCCGCATTACAAGTCAAAATATCAATCAGGCGGACCAGATCAAATAGACCTGCTTTATGATACAGACCGTTTGCAGGCAGAGCTTGCGGGCTTCAGTATCGTGTATCAATCCTGTACAGAAGCTGTGCTTGATGACGGCCCTGGACACCAGGGCCTGGCCCAGTTAACGCAGATGATCTGCGAAAAAGCCGGCTGAGGCAGGCCAGCATCGCACCGCCAGCCTTGCACATGGCCTGACTTCATGCTTTTGTTCACAGGATTACGTTTCATTCTGTTATTTTGAGGACTACACAACATGCCCGGATTTCCAATATTTGCGTCACGCCGCATCCGGCAGACCCCGTTTACAGAACGTGTCGAAGCTTCCGGCCTGTCTGGCTATACAGTTTATAACCATATGCTGTTGCCAACGGCCTTTACCTCACTTGAAGAAGATTATGCGCATCTAAAAGAATATGTTCAGATCTGGGATGTGTCGGTTGAGCGGCAGGTTGAGGTAAGCGGGCCTGACGCGCACAAGCTGGCCGTGATGATGAGCGCACGCGACCTGCGCGGTGTGGTCCCGGGCAAATGTTATTATGCCCCGCTAACAGATGCCAATGGCGGCATGCTGAATGACCCGATTGCGCTTTGCCTGGCTCCAGACAGATTTTGGTTTTCGATAGCTGATTCAGATGTGTTATATTGGGCCCTTGGCCTAGCTGAAGGGATGGGGCTGAATGTGGAGGTGTCTGAGCCTGATGTCTCCCCCCTGGCGATACAGGGGCCGCTGGCCAATCAGCTGATGGACGCTGTGTTCGGCCCAGAAGTAAGCCAACTCAAATTTTTCAATTTCGGCTATTTTGACTGGCGTGGCCACAGCCTGCTGATCGCCCGTTCCGGCTGGAGCAAGCAGGGCGGATTTGAGATTTACCTTCATGATGCCGCGCTGGGCCTGCGCTTATGGGATGATATCTGGCAAGCTGGTGAGCCGTTCTCCCTTCGGGCGGGCTGTCCGAACCTGATTGAGCGGATTGAAGGCGGGTTGTTATCTTATGGTAATGACATGACTCGGGCAGATACACCGCTGGAATGCGGTCTGGAGAGATATTGCTCACTTGACAGTGAGGCAGAGTTTATTGGCAAAGCGGCTTTGCTTCGCCAGAGAGATGCCGGTATTACGCGTTCGCTGGCCGGTCTGAAGATTTCCGGCGAGCCTATCCGCCCGGTCGCAGATACCGTGCCTTGCCGTCTGGGGGATACATCCTGCGGCTATATTACCTCTGCTGTGTTTTCGCCAGACTTTGACTCAAATCTGGCAATTGCTATGCTTTCACAAGAGATAAGCCGGGACGGACAAAAAATTGAAGCTTATGTTGATGGGCAGTGGCGCGAGGCTGTGTGCACCCCCCTGCCCTTTTAGATAAATAAGCTGAAGGCAAGTTGAAAAGAGAGTAGACAAGATATGGTACATCACCTGGATGACTTAAACCAAGGCTTCATGGAGCGGCGGCCCGCCAATTACGTGCCCCTGACCCCGTTATCATTCCTGCCGCGTGTGGCCAGCATTTACCCGAACAGAGACGCAGTGGTATATGGCACAAGGCGTTATAGCTGGGCAGAGGTCTATGAGCGAGCGGTACGTCTGGCCAGTGCGATTGTCAAAGCGGGGGTGAAACCAGGTGAGGTGGTCACCATCATGGCCCCGAATATCCCGGAAATGTTTGAAGCGCATTTTGGGGTAGCGATGGCCGGAGCAGTTTTGAATACACTGAACACACGCCTTGATACGGATACTATTGCCTATATTCTGGACCATGCCGATACCCGGCTTCTGATCACTGATGCTGGCTTTGCAGCGTCGATGAAAGCCGCGCTTGCGCAGACAGACAACAAGCAAATCACGATTATTGATATCGTTGATAAACAGGCAGAGGATTCTGCCTCTGGTGAACGGCTCGGCGGCTGTGATTATGAGACGTTCCTGCAGGGCGGCGATGCCGATTATGAGTGGCAAATGCCCGCAGATGAATGGCAGGCGATGTGCCTGAACTATACCTCTGGAACCAGCGGCCGGCCAAAAGGGGTGGTGTATCATCACCGCGGGGCCTATCTGATGGCGATGGGCACAATTCCGGTCTGGAATATGCCGATGCATCCGACCTATCTTTATGTTGTACCGCTGTTCCATTGTAATGGCTGGGGCCATGCCTGGATGATGGCGATCCTGGCCGGAACCACGGTCTGTTGCCGGAAAATTGCAGCAGAAGAAATCTACCCGCTTCTGGCCAAGCACAAGGTTACCCATTTCGGCGGCGCGCCGATTGTGCTCAGCATGCTGGTCAACGCCCCTGATGAGGTGATAAAAACACCAGAGCATACCGTGAACATTATGACAGCCGGAGCCCCGCCCCCGGCGGCCATATTAGAGCGCATTGAACGCCTCGGCTTCAATGTAACCCAGGTTTATGGCCTGACCGAAACCTACGGCCATGTGACCCATTGTGCCTGGAATGAAGACTGGGATGACCTTGATTTCACTGATAAAGCCGCCATCAAAGCCCAACAGGGCGTGCGGTTCACCCATACAGAAGCCCTAGAGGTTCTTGACCAGGACACCGGCGCGCCGGTACCGGCAGACGGGCAAAGCCTGGGCGAGGTGATGTTCCGGTCCAATTGTGTGATGAAGGGCTATCATAAAAACCCTGACGCCACCGAAGAGGCCCTTGCAGACGGCTATTTCAAATCCGGTGATTTGGCGGTGCGTTATCCCAATGGCTATATTGAGATTAAAGACAGGCTGAAAGATATTATCATCTCAGGCGGCGAGAATATCTCTTCTGTTGAGGTGGAAAGCGTATTGTATCGCTTCCCCGGCGTTGCCTATGCCGCGGTGGTGGCAAAGCCTGATGAAAAATGGGGCGAGACACCCTGCGCATTTCTGGAAATGAAGCCCGGGGAAAGCGCAGATGAAGCCGCGGTCATTGCCTTTTGCCGTGAACATCTAGCCGGCTTTAAATGCCCGAAACAGGTGGTGTTTACAGACATCCCCAAAACCTCAACCGGCAAGCTGCAGAAGTTCATGCTGCGGGCCCAGTTGACCTGAACAGGCAGCCGCCATTACCCCCCCTCTGCGGAGTAAATATGACAGACACTTATCAGATAGCGGTGATCCCCGGAGACGGCATCGGTGTGGAAGTAACAGACGCCACTCTGGCTGTTCTGGAGGCGGTAAGGGCGCGCCTTGGCGGCTATCAGTTGGCGTTTTCGCCGTTGATGGCGGGCGCAGCTTATTACCGCGATACCGGCCAGGATATTGAAGCAGACGCAGAAGAACGCGCTGCCAAAGCAGATGCTATTTATCTGGGCGCAATCGGATTGCCCGCCATACGCGCGGCAGATGGCACGGAAATATCGCCGCATCTGCGTTTGCGCGAAAGGTTCCAGCTTTATGCCGGTTTGCGGCCGGTCCGGGCCTATAAAGGAGCCCCGCAGGCGCTGAGGGATGAACGGGCAGAGAATCTTGATCTGGTCATCATCCGTGAATGCACAGAAGGCCTGTTTTATACCGCGGCTGTGCATGACCGCAGTCCAAAAACAAATGCAGATGAAGCGCGTGAAACGCTGCGGCTGACCCGCCCGATAACAGAACGGCTGTGTGATTTCGCCTTTACCGTTGCTGAACGCCGTAAGGCGCAAGGCAAAAAAGGTGAGGTGACTTGTGTTGACAAGGCCAATGTATTTCAGGCTTTTGCCTTTTTCCGAGCTATTTTTGATGAAAGGGCCGCCCGCTTTCCGGCCATTGCCACGCGCTATAATTACGTGGATGCACAGGCCCTTGATCTGGTGAAAAGGCCCTGGGATTTTGATGTTCTGGTGATGGAAAACATGTTTGGTGACATCCTGTCTGATCTGGCCGGCGGGTTGGTTGGCGGCATGGGCATGGCCGCGTCAGCAGAAATAGGCGACAAGCATTGTTTATTTCAACCAGCCCACGGCAGCGCCCCAGATATCATGGGTCAGGACAAAGCCAACCCTCTGGCCGCCATCTTGAGCGGGGCTTTGATGCTGGACTGGCTGGGCTATCAGGCCGATAATGAGGCGATGATCACAGCAGCGCGGCTGGTCGAACAGGCCGTTCAAGACGGCTTCGCCGCTGGGGCCTTGCGGCCCATGGAATTTGGCGGCGATATGGGGCTGAAGGATATGACGGCGGCCGTTATAGAGCATGTACAGACCGCCCGCATTGATTAATTGAGCCCGTATTGATGAAATGGGAAGGATTTAAAAAACCATGGAAGATGTATTTATTCTCTCTGCCACACGCACAGCGATTGGCGGCTTTGGCGGCAGCCTGAAGGATAAATCGCCGATTGACCTGGGTATTGCGGTGACAGGCGAGGCCATCAGCCGGTCGGGTCTGAGCGCGGGTGATATCGACCACGGCGTCTATGGCAATGTCATCCATACAGAAGCCCGCGATATGTATATCTCGCGTTGTATCACCATAGGCGCAGGCATGGCAGAGACCGCCCCCGCCCTGACCGTTAACCGGCTGTGCGGCAGTGGTCTGCAGGCCATCGTCAGCGCCACACAGCTGGTCCAATTGGGTGATGCAGAAGCGGCTGTTGCCGGCGGGGCAGAAGTGATGAGCCGGGGCGGTTATCATGTGCCAGCGATGCGCTGGGGCGCGCGTCTTGGCCATACAGAGATGACCGATATGATGCTGGGAGCTTTGCATGACCCGTTCGGCCTTGGCCATATGGGCATCACAGCAGAAAATGTCGCCAAAGATTATGACATCAGCCGCGCCGATATGGACAGCTTTGCACTGGAAAGCCAGAACCGGGCCGGAAAAGCAATCGAACAGGGCTACTTTAAAGACCAGATTACGCCAATAACCATCAAGACACGGCGTCAAGAGATTATCTTCGATACAGATGAGCATGTCCGCGCGGAGACCACCGCAGAAGGGCTGGCGGGCTTGCGTCCGGCCTTTGCTAAAGACGGTTTGGTGACCGCCGGCAATTCGTCTGGCATCAATGATGGCGCAGCCGCAGTGATCCTGGCGAACGCGGCCCGTGCAGAACAGGCCGGCAAAACACCGCTGGCAAAGATTGTCAGCTATGGTTTTGGCGGTGTGCTGCCACGTATCATGGGAATGGGCCCTGTGCCAGCATCAAAAATGGCCCTTGAGCGGGCGGGCTTGACAGTCAGCGATATTGATCTGGTAGAAAGCAATGAAGCCTTTGCCGCGCAGGCCTGTGCGGTATCCAAGGAGCTGGGCTTGCCGTCTGAGATTGTGAACACGAATGGCGGGGCAATTGCGCTTGGCCATCCGGTCGGGGCAACCGGGGCCATCATCATGACCAAGCTGATTTATGAGCTGCGCCGGACCGGTGGGCGATATGGTCTGGCGACCATGTGTATTGGCGGCGGTCAGGGCATTGCGGTGATCGTGGACACAAAGCTGTAGCCGCACCAACCGCCTCAGCCTCTCCAGCCGCCTCAGCCGCGCGGATAATCTGCCCAGCCCAGAGGGCCGCCCCGAAAAGACGGGAAGCCGATGCCCAGAATACAGCCGATATCTGCGTCATCAGCGCTGTCGACAATGCCGTCTGCAACCGCTGACCGGCATTTTTCAACCATCGGGGCCAGAAGCGCTGTGGCCAGCCCATCCAGCTCTGCCTGGGGATAGGTCGCGCGGGCGCGGACTGCCTTTTTGTCATCCCAGTCATAAAAGCCTGCACCTGATTTACGGCCCAGCTTACCAGCCGATAACCTGCCTTGAAGGGCAGCGGCGGCTGTCTGCGACATGCCCAGAACCTGGCCCACATCAAAACAAACATCCAGCCCGATTTGGTCACACAGTTCAATCGGGCCCATCGGCATGCCAAAACCGGTTAATGCCTGATCTATCTTGTCTGGCTCTTCCCCGCTGGCCATAACCTCAATCGCCTTAAAAAGATACGGCAGCAAGGCCCGGTTCACCAGAAACCCTTTCACAGACTTCACCTTGACCGGCATTTTTTTCAACTGGCCAGAAAAGCGCATCGCCCTTGCAATAATCTCAGAATCAGACTGCGCGCCGGCGATAACCTCTACCAACGGCAAGACAGGAACAGGGTTGAAGAAATGTAAACCAATAAGCCGGCTCGGCGTTTGCAGAGCCGTCGCGATATCCTCAATCATAATAGATGAAGTGTTGGTCGCCAGGATTGCCCCGGACGGGGCCGCCGCCTCAACAGAGGTAAACACAGCCTGCTTCACCTCCAGCCGTTCGGCAACAGCCTCAATGATTATATCTGCTGTTGCAACACCATCTCCAGCTGGGTCCGGGGTCAGCCGTGCCAGCGCAGCCTCTGTCTTGTCTTGGGCCTTCAACCGTCTTTCAAACAGCTTGCCTGCACGCCCGATGGCCCTGTCTATGGCCTGTGCGTCCCTATCGTTCAAGGTGACCTCAAAACCAGACATCGCCGCCACCGCCGCAATATCTGCACCCATGGTCCCTGCCCCTATCACGTGAACCCGGGTGATCTGGGCATCGCCGCGGGCGGTTTTGCGAACCATATCGTTCAGCATGAACACGCGCCGCAGATGATGGCTGGCCTCCCCCAACAACATCTGGGAAAACCGCTCTCGTTCTGCTTTTACCAGCGCCCGCCAATCTGCCTTAAAGGTCCGGAAATGTTCGCAAATCAGGAAAGGGGCCGGGGTCTGATCTGCCCGGAAACGCGGCAGAACGGTTTCTTCAGCTGCAACAATCGCGGCCTCAACTTCGGCATCTGTCTGCACAAAATCGGGAACAGGTGGCTGGTTCAGGCTGTCTTTCAAGGCGGCGCGCAGATGGACAGCCCCTGCGCCAGCCTCCTCTATCACCGTATCAACAAGCCCAAAGGACGCTGCTTCTTCTGCCCCCAACAGCCGGCCAGACAACACCATATCAAGCACTTGTTCAGCCTTTATCCGGCGCAAGGCGCGGCCGGTACCGCCATAACCGGGCATAAGGCCGAGATGAATTTCAGGAAAGCCTAACCGGGTCTGTCCGCCGCCGGTGACCACAATCCGATCAAAGGCGAGCGCAATTTCAAGACCGCCTCCGGCCGCCACCCCGTCAATGCCGCAAACAGTCGGGCACGGCAGCGCTTCAACGGCGCTTAAGATTGTGTCAGCCAGTTCTATCAGCTGATGCACATCTTCCTCGGTTTTCAGCTCATCAAATTCGGGAATATCTGCCCCATAGACAAAGCCGCGCTCCTTTCCGGACAGAAAGCACAAACCCGCCAACATCTCATTCTGGCTGATATGCTGCATTACCTCAGCCCATTCCGCCATCACCTCACGGCGCAGAATATTCACCGAACTGTTCGCCACATCCAGCTCCAGCCAGCCAATATTCTGATCATCAACGCGGTACTGCCAATGCGTAAACTCTGCCATTTTCCTCTGCCTCTGGGTTGGTATTCATTCTTGCAAATAACCGCCAAACACTAGCATGGGCGGCATTGTTCGTCTATGAACAGAAGATAAGCATGCTTGTTGATTGGACCTCTTGTGACAGGACATAAACCGCCGGATAGCCGCGCTGTGCCCACCACCCCTGAACAGAATGTACCGTTGGGGGCGTTTCTGCTGTTCAGCGAGATAGTAATCTCTATGGGGCTGGCCGGTCTGGTCAAACAGGTTTCAGGGGACGTGTCCTTCTTTGTCATCATGTTTTTCCGCTATCTTTTATCCCTGCCGCTGTTGTTTCTTCTAGGCTGGCATCAGCGGCGGCGGCACATGCTGCAGGTCAGCCAGATCAAAACCCTTATCGCGCGCACCATCGTTGGCATGATAGGGCTGTCCACCTGGTTTAATGCGGTTATTTACCTGCCGATTTCCCTGGCCACCGTGCTGGCACAGACAATGACAATTTTCATCACCATCATGGCCCCGTTCATGTTGGCTGAAAAAGTTGGCCCCCGGCGCCTTGCCGCCGTCCTGCTTGGGTTTGTCGGGGTTGTTGTGCTGGTGAACCCGTTTGCTGAAACACCGACTACGACTGTTGCCCCCATTGGCCTTATGTTTGGTCTGGCGGCCCCGTTCTTTGCGGCACTGATGTTTATCTTTCTGCGCAAGCTGGGCAAATCTGAAGCGCCTATCTCAACAACCCTGTGGTATAATATTGCTGGCACAGTTGTGTTTTTTGCCCTCGCCCTTGGGGATGGCCTGCCAATACCAAAGCTGTCATTTGATAATCAGTTTCTCTGGTTCGTGCTGGTCTTCACCGGGCTGGCGTCAAGCGCGCAGCAGTTCTTGATGGCGAAAAGCCACCAGCTGGCCTCAGCAACGGCTCTGGCCCCGGTTCATTATTCAGCTGTACCAGTATCCGTGCTGATTGGGATATTGTTTTTCAATGAGGTGATTACGCTGACCTTCATTGCCGGGACAAGCGTAATTATCGGGTCTACCTGGTATATTTTCCAACGTGAACAAATCCGTAAAGCAGAAGATATCGGCTAGGGTACCTGCAACACATAAATCTTTGAGGTCATGTTGTATCTGGTCATGTGCGGCCCCGTTTCCGCCTCGAGCACAACCGCCTTCGCTTCTGTCGTCAACAGGTCTATTTCTGCCTCAAAAGCAGGATTTTCCAGCGTATGATTATTCAGCGAAAACACCAGCAATCCGCCTTTCTCCAGCTTTGCTATTAACTGGCTGATGGTCTCTGGTGGGGCATGTTTATCGGCAATAACGCCCATCGCCGTTACCGCGGCATATGCCCCTTTGGCAAAGGGGAACGGATCATCAAGGCTGGTTTGCCGCAGGTGTTTGTAAACACCTTTGTGAAGGCGGGCCTGGTCCAGCATCGCTGCGGATAGATCAGTGCCGTCAATGGCTGTAAACCCCGCCAGTCTGAGGGCGAGGCCAGACAGGCCCGTGCCGCAGCCGATATCAAGGATGGGGGCGTCTGTTTCAGCAAAATGACGGGACAGAGCCTCTGCGCACCGTTGCGGTGTGACATATCCATGCGCGCGCAAGGTCTCTTCATAGCTGTCTGCCCAGCCTTCATACAGAGTGAGCGTATCGTCTGTTGTTTTCAGCGTGTAAGCCTGTTTCAAGAAACGGTCATCTGTCATATTTTGTCTCTCTCCCTCCCCTCATTTACCGGCTGCAGGACACGCAAACCGCTATGGCCGGATCAAAGCTGAGGCGTTGCGGGGCAATCGCCTCATCACAGATCGCACAATACCCAAAATCACCAGCCTCAATACGGCTTAACGCGGCCTCTATCGTTTTGATGCGCATCTGGCGACGCTGTTCTGTGGCCAGCTCCATATTTTGTTTCTGCAGGGCATCCATGCGCGACAGCCGGCCAACTGACTGCTGGTCAAGTTCAACAGGCGCTCTGGCCGGTTTGGATTTATCCCGTAAGCTCTGCAGACTATCCAGCTCGTCGAGTAAGTGTTGTTTCGCTTGTTCGGCTTTCATAAACAAAGTCTCCCAAGGGTTAAGTTCACAATGAGGCCTTAAAAAAATCAAGCTCAAGTTGCCGCGCCGGTGTGAGGGGTATATGCTGGCAGGCCAGCATTTTGCTGAGGGCACCTGCAGCCGGAGACCACAATCATGATAGAAACTTTTATCAGCATTTTCGTGATTTATTTCGTGGTTATTGACCCTATCGGCATGGTGCCGTTGTTTGTCGCCCTGACGGGCGGAATGTCCGCACGGGCAAAGCTGCGCATGGCCCTTGAAGGCCCGTTCATTGCCAGCCTCGTGCTGGTGTTTTTTGCCTTGTTCGGGGCCCAGTTGCTAACCTATCTGGGCATCTCGCTTATCGCTTTCAAAATCGGCGGCGGGCTGCTTTTGTTTCAGGTGGCCATAGATATGCTGTCGTCAAAGCGTCTGCAGCGCAAACAAAAAACTGTATCAGATGCCCCGCATAAACAAGCAACCCCGCAACAGGCCCAACAAACACAGGCACAACAGACACAGGCACAACAGGACAGCGATACAACAGACATCTCATCGGTTTACCCTCTTGCCATTCCCCTGCTGGCCGGGCCAGCCGCAATTGTGTCTGTTATGGTTGTGACCAGTGATACGTCGACAGACCCTGAAAGCCGCCTTATCGGCATTGCCGCTCTGTGCACCACACTTTTGCTGGCATCAGTGATGCTGTGCCTGACCGCCAGCCTTGGCCGTTTTATCAATACCAAGGCAGCAGACGTGGTCACCCGGGTCATGGCTATCTTGCTGGCAACGTTATCCGTGCAGTATGTTCTGGACGGGCTGGCACAAACAGGCATGCTCCACCTGCCCTAATATGGCCGGCTTTATTCAGCTGCTTTGGCAATCTGGCCGCGATAGCCGATAACCACCTCATCCCCGGCCCGCGGGTGGCGCGGCACATTGAAGGATAAAAGCAAAGACACCGCCGCCATGGCCGCCCCAGACAGGAACACCGCCGCCGGACTGACCAGCCAGAGCAGGCCAAAGGCAGCCGGAATAATCACCGCTGCGATATGATTGATAGTGAACGCCACGCTAGCGGTACTGGCCATATCCGCCGGATCGCCGATTTTCTGGAAGTAGGTCTTAATCGCGATGGCAAAAGCGAAGAACATATGGTCAATCACGTATAATGCTGCGGCAGTAGTGCCATCCTGCACAAAGGCATAAGCCACAAACACGCAGATCAGGCCCAGATATTCAAACACAAGAGCGGCCCGTTCCCCCACCCGGCCAATAATTTTACCGACCAACGGGGCCAGCCAGATATTGAACGCGGCGTTTAAAAGAAACAGCGCGGTGATCTGGGTTAACGAATAGCCGAACTTTTCCACCATCAGGAAGCTGGCAAACACCAGGAAAATCTGGCGTCTGGCCCCGGCAATAAAGGTCAACGCATAATAAAGCCAATAGCGTTTACGAAGCACTATTTTGCGGGTTTGCCGCACCGTTTCGTTAAATTGCGGAAACAACAGATAAGCGGCCACCGCCAGCCCGCAGGTTGCCAGCCCGGCCAGAAGATAAGTTATCTGATAGCTCTGGGTGCTGGTTGCAAGCCCGGTTGAGCTGGCCAGAGCCTGCCAGGAAATTTCAGGTAATGTCAGAATATAAGCCAGAAAAATAGCGCCCAGAACCAACAGTTGCGAGAACGCCCCAACACCATAAATCCGGCCCATTTTTTCCGGCGCGGTCTTTTTATCCAGCCATTGCAGGCTCAAGGACTGGTTACAGGCCTCATAGTAATGGAAGCCGATGGACGAAATTACCGTTGTGATATACAGACCGATGATGGTCGGAAAATATCCGGTGAGAGCCACGCCCACGCCAAGGATAAACAACGACAACAGCGCAAGACGTTGTTCAGCGATAACCAACAGCAGATAAACCACAAGGAATGAGAGAAAGCCAGGCACCTCACGAAGAGACTGCAGAATGCCGATTTCCCGGCCAGTAAATGCTGCTACCTCAACGGTGAAATTATTGAGCAGGACCACCCAGGCCCAAAAGGCCAGTGGCATCGCCCCGGCCATCACCATCAGCAGGATTTCAGGGCGCGAACGCCAGGACTGGAGAAGAGGCATCATTGACGGTCTCATATCGTATCGGCCACCGCAAAGCTGCGTCCGGCCCGCAAAATCAGGTTTAAGTGATAGCATAACAAGACCGGCGGTGATATGAAAAACAATGGGCCGCTTCAGGCGTATCAAACAGATGAGTTCAAGGGTCAACAGATATGTCTGCTGCTGCTTCACAAACACTGACCGGTATCATGTTGATGCTGGGGTTTTGTGTTTTTGGCCCAACCATTGATGTGTTTGCAAAACTGGCTGGCCAGGTTGACATCCCTGTGTTCCAGATATCAGCAGCCCGCTTTGCCATTCAGGCCGTCTGTCTGCTTCCGTTCGCTTTGTATCTGGGCGTGTTGCGCTGGCCAGGCCGTCAGGAAGCCGGTCTGCATCTGTTGCGTGGCTTTTTGATCCTAGTTGCCACCAGCTTTTTCTTTGCCGCTATCAACCACATGCCGATTGCTGACGCGATTTCGATTTTCTTTATCGAACCCTTCATCTTAACCTTGCTGGGGGCTTTGTTTCTGGGGGAGCCGGTTGGGTGGCGGCGGATTGTTGCCTGTATCATTGGCTTTGGCGGGGCTTTGTTGGTGATCCAACCGCAATATGAAACGGTTGGCCTGGCGGCGGCCTTCCCGGTGGGTACGGCTGTCTGTTTTGCATTTTATCTGCTGCTGACACGCAAAATGACGCAAGATGCCCATCCGGTCACCATCCAGATTTTTACCTCATGCGCTGCCTTCATTCTGGTGATGCCGGTGTTGCTGGTGATGCGGGATGGCCCGATTCCGGTTCTGCGTCTGGTTGCGGTCGACAGCTATCAGATAAGCCTTCTTATCGGCGTTGGTATTTGCGCGACCATTGCTCATATGTTCCTGACCTCGGCCTTCCGCTATACGGCGGTTGCCATTCTCGCCCCGCTGCAATATCTGGAGATCGTGTCTGCAACCGTGTTTGGGTTCTTTGTGTTTGGTGATTTTCCGAACAAAATAACCTTTGTCGGGATCGCGATTATCATTGGCTCTGGGCTGTATGTGCTGATGCGTGAACGCAAATTGGAACAGGCCCGCCGCGCAGAAAACATAACCACCTAAAAAAACAGAAATCACCTAATAAGCTTTGAGCCAGCCAAGGCCGCTGTCCGTATCCGCCGCCGGCTTATATTCTGCCCCGACATAACCCTCATATCCGGCTTCATAGATAGCTGGCAAAAGCGTGGAGTACTGCACCTCACCGCGGTCAGGCTCGGCCCGGTCTGGCACACCGGCAATTTGAACATGACCGATATAGGGCAGATAATCTTTAAACCTGTTCAGCAAGTCGCCTTGCAGAATCTGAATATGATAAAAATCAAACATGATCTTCACCCGCTCGCTGGCCACCGCAATATGAGCAAGGGCATCAATGGTCTGTGCGGCAGCCTCTATCGACTGCAGATGATAAGACGGTACATCGCGGTGGTTCAGAGGTTCGATTAAAATCGTTTTTCCCGCCTTTTCCGCACCCTCTGCCGCATAAGCCAGGTTTGACTGAAAGGTCTGTTCAGCAGCCTCGCCGCCATCTGTGATGCCCGCCATGACATGAATATTCTGGCAATCAATGACAGCAGCATAGGCCACAGCCTCATCAATATAGGCCCGCGCGTCAGCCTCACGCCCAGGCAGGCCTGCAACACCGTTCTCCCCTTTGGATAAATCGCCGCGGCGTGTATTCAGCCCCAGCATCGGCAGGCCGGTCTCGCTGAGCGCATCTTTGACAGCCTGCGGGTCATATTCATAAGGCCAATGGCATTCGACCGCGTCAAATCCCGCCTGATGCGCCGCCTTGATGGCCTCTGGCAAGGCTCTGTCTGTCCATAAAAAGCCGAGATTGGCTGACCATTTTATCATCACATTTGCTCCGTTGCCTGAACCCGGCTATCCCGCCTGGCTGCTACGCCTTATCACGCCAAAAAACTATAACATAAGCTGTGGGGTGAATAAAAACCAGATGACGCGCCTTGTTTGTGCTGTTCAATAGGGGTGACAGGTTTGTTTTATGTGATAGGCTTTTAGAGAATGAGGTGCCGCGTGAACGCGCCAAGGGACAGAGTGTCGGGGGGAAGAATTTCATGTCGAAGAAAACAGATAAACTGCGCAGTGCCCGCTGGTTTGCCCCAGATGATCTGAGGGCCTTTGGGCACAGATCGCGGGCCATGCAGATGGGCTATTCTCTTGAAGACTGGCACGGCAAGCCGGTTATCGCCATCATCAACAGCTGGTCCGATATCAACCAGTGTCATGCTCATTTCAAGTCACGTGTGGAAGATGTCCGGCGCGGGATTCTGCAGGCAGGCGGCTTTCCTATTGAACTGCCGACATTGTCTTTGTCTGAGCCGTTTGTGAAACCAACAACCATGCTCTATCGCAATATGATGGCGATGGAGGTGGAAGAATTACTCCGCTCTCACCCTGTGGACGGTGCCGTTCTGATGGGGGGGTGCGATAAAACCACGCCAGCGTTATTGATGGGCGCAATCAGCGCAGGCCTGCCCGCAATTTACCTGCCGGCCGGGCCGATGCTGCGCGGTAACTGGCGCGGCCAGAAGCTGGGCTCTGGGTCAGATGCATGGAAATATTGGGATGAACGGCGCGCTGGAAAACTGACCGACAAGCAATGGCAAGAGTTAGAGGCCGGTATCGCGCGCTCTTACGGTGTCTGCATGACGATGGGTACAGCCAGCACAATGACCGCCATAGCAGAAGCCCTGGGGGTCTGTTTTTCGGGCAGCTCATCTATTCCGGCAGCGGACGCCAACCACAAGCGGATGTCTGCGGCCTGCGGACGCCGGGCTGTTGAACTGGTGTTGGGAAACATCACCCTTGACCAGCTTATTACCAAGGCATCTGTTGAAAATGCGGTCAAGGCGGCGATGGCGTCAGGCTGTTCCACCAACGCCATCATTCATTTGATCGCAATCGCCCGCCGCGCTGGGGTAGACCTCGATTTGGACGAATTTGACAGGCTGGGACGCGATATTCCGGTTCTGGCCAATATCCGGCCTACCGGTGACACCTATTTGATGGAAGATTTCTATTATGCCGGCGGACTGCCAGGCATGCTGAAACAGATTGAAAATAAGCTGGACCTGACGGTGATGACGGTAGATGGGCGCAGTCTGGGTGAAAATCTGGCTGAGGCCGGTGTCTATGATGAAGACGTGATAAGGCCGCTCAGCAACCCTGTCTATCATGAGGGCTCACTTGCCGTTTTGCGCGGAAACCTGGCCCCAGACGGAGCGGTGATGAAACCTGCTGCGGCAGAAGCCCACCTGCACAAACATACCGGGCCGGCGATTGTGTTTGACAGCTATCCAGAAATGAAAGCGGCTGTGGAAGATGAAAGCCTGGATGTGACGGCTGATCATATCATGGTGTTCCGCAATGCTGGTCCTGTTGGGGGGCCGGGGATGCCGGAATGGGGTATGCTGCCAATACCGGTTAAACTGGTTAAACAGGGGGTGCGCGACATGCTGCGCTTATCGGATGCGCGGATGAGCGGGACCAGTTATGGGGCCTGTATTCTGCATGCCGCCCCTGAGGCCGCCATTGGCGGGCCTCTGGCTCTGGTCAAGAACGGTGATATGATAGAGGTTGACGTGGCCGCCCGCAGGCTGAACCTGCTGGTTGATGAGGCAGAGCTTGAGGCCAGAAGACAGGCTTGGCAGCCACCTGAAGAAACCGTCAGCAGAGGCTATCATTGGATGTCTGCCCGCCATATTCAACAGGCGGATAAGGGCTGTGATTTTGACTTCCTTGAAACCAGTTTTGGGAAATCTGCTGGTGAACCGGATATATTCTAAAGCCTGTTCACCGCACATGATGAGGCTCTGATGGCAGATAAACAAACCGTTTTAATCACCGCGGGCGGTTCTGGTATCGGGCTGCAGATGGCCCGCCAGTTTCTGGCAGATGGCTATGAGGTTGCGGTGACAGACAATGATAAAGCAGCCCTTCACAAGGCTCAACAGGCCCTGCCTTCACTTATTTGCCTGTTTGCAGACGCAGCCGACGAAGCTGATATGGCGGTGGTTGAACATGACCTGAACAACCGCTGGTCCCGGCTTGATGTTCTGATGGCCAATGCCGGTATTGCCGGGCCCACCTCCTATATAGAGGATGTAGAGCTTGATGACTGGAAACAATGTATTGCGGTTAATCTGGACGGCGCCTTTCTGGCCAGCCGTTATGCCGCCCGCCGGATGAAACAACAACAGGGCGGCGTGATCACGCTGACCTCATCAACAGCAGGCCTGTTTGGCTATCCTTGCCGGTCACCTTATGCGGCGGCAAAATGGGGCATAATCGGCTTAATGAAAACATTGGCGATGGAATTGGGGCCTTCAGGTGTGCGGGTTAATGCCATCTGCCCGGGCGCGGTTGACGGCGACAGGATGGACCGGGTTATTGCGAATGAAGCGCGCACCCGCGGCCTGAGCGAGGCAGATTTGCGGACCGGCTATGCTGATTGTGTGTCCCTGCGCCAGTTTGTGAAGGCAGAAGATATCGCGGATATGGCTCTGTTTCTGGCCTCAGATAAAGCCAGAACCGTCTCTGGCATGGCGATGGCGGTAGACGGTCACACCGAACAGGTCACCTTATAAAAACAGAAAAGGACCATCTGATGAAAAAAATTGTTCTGACAGGGGCAGCAGGCCGTCTGGGCGGCTATCTGCGAGAGCCGCTTACAAAGATGTGTGATGAGCTTGTTTCCACCGATATTAAAGACGCCCCGGAAAGCCTGTTTTCAGGTGAGCGGTATGTGCAGGCAAACCTGGCAGATTACCAGGCGATGACCGATATCATCGAAGGGGCCGAGATGGTGGTTCATTTTGGCGGCCACCCAGATGAATACCCGTTTGACGATATTCTGCAGTCAAACATAATCGGCTGTTACAATATCTGGCAGGCCGCGCATAAAGCCGGTGTTCGCCGAATTGTCTATGCCAGTTCCATTCATGCAGTTGGGATGCATCCTAAAACCCTGGCGATTGACAGTAACACACCGCACCGACCGGACAGCTATTACGGGCTCGCCAAATGTTTTGCTGAGGATATGGCCAAGCTGTATTGGGATAAAAAAGGGCTGGAGACAATTTGTCTGCGGATTTTGTCCTGCGCCACGGTGACCAATGCCCGCGCGCTGGGCAGTTGGCTGTCTTATGATGATTTAATACATCTGGTCGAACGCTCTGTAAACACGCCCGTCGCCGGCTTTGCCGTGATCTATGGCGTGTCCAATAATGACCGCAGCCCGGTTGATAATTCTAAAGCCAGCTTCATTGGCTACCGCCCGAAGGATAATGCTGAACAGTTTGCTGAGCAGATTCTGGCCGATGCCCCGACACCTGACCCGCTTGATCCGGATCAGATGTGCCATGGCGGCCCGTTTGCCACCACCGATCTAGGGGAGAGCGGCGTGGCCAAACTGGGGCTGGTTGAAAAGACCCGATAAAAAATCAGCTTAGCGGATAGCAGAGATATTCTGTGACAAAGCCTGACCGATCAGACGGATATCAGACGCGATTGTCGCAAAGCTGAAGCCTCTGTCATAAGCTGATGTCAGATAGGCCGGTGCACCGCAATGGATGCCGGCCCGTTTGCCATGTTTCTTCGCGGCGGCCAGAATTGTACCAATCGCTTCATCAACATCCGGTTCCTGGCGGTCAAGGCCTGGCTTATGGCCCATTGATACGGCCAGATCAGATGGCCCAACATAAACGCCTGTCAGCCCTTCGGTTGCGCAGATAGCGTCAACATTTGACAGTGCCTCTACGGTTTCGATCATCGCCAGAGAAACCAGCGTTTCATCAGCTTCAAAATGATAGTTTGAGCCATGAATAAGCGCAGCACGGGTTGGCCCGGACGACCGGTAACCCGCAGGAGCATACCGCATCGCGCCAACAAAGGCTTTAGCATCTTCAGCGGTATTCACCATCGGACAGATGATACCAAGTGCCCCGCCATCCAGAAGCTTCATGATGATACCCGGTTCATTCCATGGCACACGGGCCATCGGGGTGATGCCGGACGCGGTCATCGCCTGAAGCATGGTCAGGGCAGTCTGGTAGTCAACAAGCCCGTGCTGGAGGTCAATGGTTAGGCTGTCAAAATCATAACCGGCCATAATCTCTGCGGTTACGCTGGAAGGGATAGAACACCACCCGTTCAGCCCATTGCCACCGGCTGCCCATTTATCCTGCAACTTTGTTAATTTCATGTTCTCCCCCGGGACGCTGAATTTTAAATAACACTACCTTATTATCCGGCCGATCTGACCGGCAGGTGACATGATAGTATCAGGAAAATCACAACCATTACAGCCCCCCAAATATCCCTGCGTCTCAGCCTCTGCTGATTTATCTTTTAAAGATAAGTTTACACCTTTTAAACAAGTCTTAATTGTATCAGAATAACAGACTTCCCGATGAACAACGTTCAGGAGCCTGATGATGCACAAGATAAAGCATTTGGGGCTGGTTCTCGCAGGGCTGATGCTGTTTCTGAGCACGTCTGCCTTTGGCACAGAAATATGGCAGCGCGTCCCGCCCGCCGGCCAAATGCCGCCAGCCGCGATGTCCGGTCATGCCCCGGTGAATGAGATTAACATGTATTACGCTGTTTATGGTGACAGGGCGGCCCCGCCCGTCCTGTTAATCCATGGCGGTCTGGGGCACGCTGACCTTTGGTCTGCCCAGGTCACCTCTCTGGCAAAAGATTACCGCGTTATCGTGGCTGATACCAGAGGCCATGGCCGCTCTTCACATGACGGCCGGCCCTACAGCTATGATCTGTTGGCTGATGACTATCTGGCCTTGCTTGATCACCTGAAGATAGACCGGGTACATCTGGTCGGCTGGTCAGATGGGGCGAATATCGGCTATCAGATAGCGCTTACCGCACCTGAACGACTGGCCAGCCATTTCGCTTTTGCAGGCAATGTCACCGTTGAGGCGATCAAACCCACCGTGCAGGATAATGCGGTGTTTGCCTCATATGTCAGCCTGATGGCAGCAGATTACAACCTGATGTCCACTAGCCAGATACCGTATGATGCGTTGCTAGCCGATTTATCAGACTTATGGGCATCAGAAAAATCAGGCGGTCTGGCAGACCTGCGCTCAATAACCGTGCCGACCTTCGTTGTGCACGCGGCCCAGGATGAAGCCATTAAATTTGAACATGCTCTGGCGATAAGGCTGGCAATACAGCCTTCTGGCCTCATAGTCATTGGCGGGGCCAGCCATTTTGCCCCACTACAGGTTCCAGACCGGTTTACAGACCTTATCCGCCTGACATTGGTGGGCCGAAACGAGGGCTAGCAGGCCTGCTTACTTGTCATACCATCTTTTTTTCAGCTGACGATAAACAAAGATACAGCCGATCCCGATCGCCAGATAAATCAGCGGTGTAAGGTCCATGATTTCTGATCCTGCCAAGTTTATTTCTGCTGGTCCAACAGTGCGTCATCCGCCGCAATCTGGCAATGGTCTAGTCGCGAAAACCGGTAATCAGCAAAGCGGTTATACGCCCAGCCTGCACTGTGCCTTACCAGCGGCAGACCAACAACCATGCCCAGCCACCGCCAATAAGCCAGCTGTCGCCAGATCAATACAAATGCATCTACACCAATATATAACCGCCCGCCTTCATCCACCCCATGCAACCGGCGCAAAGCATCTGCCTGGGTAATGTTCAGGGTCTGAAGCGGGGCGGGGTCATGCGCGATATCGGCCCAGTTAAACAGGCCCTCTGGTGCAATTTTTTTATAATAGGTGATTTCACGTGAGCACAGCCCGCACTTACCGTCATAGTAGATTGTAACCATATCTGTTGTCCTGGCGTGAGGGCCCATCATTGATCTCTTTCTCTACACGCAGAGATGTGGTCATTCTGCGGCTTGTCAATATCCAACTGATCAGGTCATCATGGGATAAACCAGAATAACTCGGCAAACCAAGAGCATCATCATGACCAAAACGGCCGCATCCGCCCCGCAATATGTATATAAAATCCTCTCCAAAGAGCTGTGGCAGCAGGCTGTAGAGGCTGGCCGGTTTGAAGGGGCCCCTGTGGACTTAGAAGACGGCTTTATTCATTTTTCAACAGACAGACAGATGCGCGAGACCGCCGCCAAACATTTTAATGGACAGACCGAACTGAACCTTCTTCAGGTTGATACCGCCGCCCTTGATATGGTCTGGGAGGTATCGCGTGGCGGCCAACTCTTTCCCCATCTTTATGACATTCTGCCGCTGTCAGCAGTGGTGCAGGTCTGGGATTTACCGCTGGGCGCAGACGGTGTGCATCACTTCCCCGCAGTTGTGTGAACAGAACACCGCATCAGGCATATTGGCCGGCAACCCAGCCAGAAGACCAGGCCCACTGGAAGTTATAGCCGCCCAGATGGCCGGTGACATCTATCACCTCACCAATGAAATAAAGCCCGGGGCAGGATTTGGCTTCCATTGTCTTTGATGACAGTGCCGCGGTATCCACCCCGCCAAGGGTCACCTCTGCTGTACGGTAACCTTCGGTACCGGCGGGCACCACCTGCCAGTTGTGAACAGCGTCATGAAGCCTGGCCACATCAGCTGAACTTAAATCAGCAATCCGTCCGGCTATGGCCTCTCTCTCCAGAATGCTGGCGGCCAGACGGCGCGGCAGATGACGGCTCATAAGCGTGAGGATATCTGTCCGCCCCTGTCGCTGTCTTGTGACCGCAATATCCTTAGCTAGATCAGCCTCAGGGGCAAGATTGACCTGCAAAGCCTGCCCTTCCTGCCAGTAGGAACTGATTTGCAGCACAGACGGGCCGGACAGCCCACGATGAGTGAATAACAGCCCTTCTCTGAAGTGCGTTTGACCATAGCTGACCACCGCATCAACAGACAGACCGGACAGGGCCTTGCAAAACCCCAGCAGAGTGTCTGTAAAGGTGAGAGGAACCAGCCCAGCGCGAATATCTGTCACTGGCAGGCCAAACTGGCGCGCCAGTCGGTAACCGAAATCAGTTGCCCCGATCTTGGGGATGGACAGCCCGCCAGTGGCTACCACAAGGCTGTCTGCCTGCACCGTCTTGTGATCTGTTTCGATCACGAATTTGTTGTTTGCCGTGCTGACGCCTGACACCTTCACGCCCTGGCGCAACTCAACCCCGGCCTTCAGAACGTTCTGTTTCAGAAGCTCAATAATCTGCTGGGCGGTATCATCACAAAACAACTGACCCAGCTTCTTTTCATGAAAATCAATGCCTGCCCGTTCGACCATGTCGATGAAATCATATTGCGTATAGCGGCTGAGCGCAGATTTGCAGAAATGCTGATTAGCAGACAAAAATGAAGACGGGTCCGCAAACAGATTGGTGAAATTACAGCGCCCCCCTCCGGAAATGCGGATTTTCTCGGCCAGCTTATGGCTGTGATCGAGCAGACAGACGCGCCGACCTCTGCGGCCAGCTTCTGCCGCACACATCAGACCAGCTGCCCCTGCGCCGATCACCACCACATCAAAAGTCTCTGTCATACCCTGTCACTATCTGCGCTGCCTGATTGACCAGTGATGTAGCATGGACTAGGCTGGCGCGGCAATTTTGTTTCATGAAAGACTGGCAGAAATATAAGGCGGCAGCCGATGGAAAATCCCTCACCTGAACAGATGACCGCCATGATTGAGGCGATTTTTGACAAGGCAGACAGCCTGTTACAGGCGCATGATTTGGACCCGCCAGGAGACCTGACCGGCTTTACTGAATTGTTGCGGCTGGTTTTTGATGATGACGCCGCCGGGCGGGCCATTTTTACCAGCCTTGACGAAAAACTGCTGAAAACGCTCTGGGAAATTTACCAGAAACGGCCACCTGAATGACACCTGAATTTGTGACACTGTTGCTGGTCGGGGCGGCGGCAGGCGGGTTTATCAATGGCCTTGCCGGATTTGGAACCGCGCTGTTCGCGCTTGGGTTCTGGTTGCAGATACTGCCTGCTGTTGAGGCTGTTGCCCTTATCCTGATGATGTCCGTGGCTACAGGCCTGCAAGGCTTATGGGTGGTCAGACAGGAAATGTTCAATAAGCCAGGCCGCATCGCTCGTTTTTTAATCCCGGCGCTATTCGGGGTACCTATCGGTGTTCACATCCTCAGCTTTATCAACACCGAATTTTTGAAGCTCATTGTGGCCGGGTTCATGATCAGCTATGGCGGTTTCTTTGCCTTCCGCTCTGCCCTGCCCACTCTGGATACCCCGCCCAAATCGCTGGACAGCTTGATCGGTTTTGCGGGCGGTGTTCTAGGCGGCATTGCTGGCCTGTCAGGGGCCCTGCCCACCTTCTGGTGTTCCTTGCGGCCGTGGCCAAAGCGCGAGACCCGTGCCGTGCTCCAGCCCTTTAACGTGTCGATTTTATTTCTGGCGGTTCTGTTTCTGGCGGCACGCGGTGTCTATACAGGCCAATTGCTGATCTGGTTTTTACTGGCCCTGCCGGTTGGGCTGGCCTCTGCCTATGCAGGTCTTTTTATTTTCAAACGGCTGGAAACAGACCGCTTCAGACGGCTGCTCATTATCCTGATGTTGGTTTCAGGCTGTATTCTTCTGGCCCAGACAGTGGTTTAGATCAGCTCATCTGTCCGGTCATCGGTTTCGCCATAGCGTTTCAGCGTGGCCGGCCGGGTGCCCTCATAAAGACCTTCCAGACCAGCGGCGATTTTTGCATTCTCACGTTCAAACAAGGAATTGCCTTGAAGGTCACTTTCGACAATGAACGGGCCCATTTCTTTAACATCAATAACCCACATCGCCTGCGCCAGGCCCAGTTCGGTGTGCCAATGCACATCTGACACCCCTTTCACGCCGCGCCCCAGAAGCGCGCCTGTGCCATAACCGACCGTGGTCAGGTAAATCGCCCCGTTCGGCACGAAATGCTGCTTATAATCTTGAGTGCTCATCCCGCCCTTGCCGATGATAAGCTTTGCTCCGGTCTGGGCCATCCAGTCCCCAATCCATTTCGAAAACCTAAACGAGGCTGTTGCGGTAACAGAGCCCAGATTGAAACTGCCGTCCGGGTTCATAGATGCGGCTGGTGAGCAATGGAAATTGGCAGCGCTGCGCTGCGGCAGATCCACGGGCAAATTGGCCTTATCTTCAAGCGCCCGTTTATAGACCCCCTCACGGGCGGTATAAATGGTCCCGTCAAGATACACGACATCCCCAAGTCTCAGTTCAGCCAGCGCTTCTCTTGTCGGGGTGGTGCTCAGCCTGATTTGGCGTGGCTTTGCCATGGTGCCTCCTCCCAGTCAACTGTTTCGCGCCGTTGGTAAGGCGTAAACCAGTCAGGGTCTGTGCGAAACTCAACTTTGCCATCTGCATAGATACGGGCCACCGCCCGCCGTGAAGACAGGCAGAACGCATGCACAGACATCTGCATCCCGCCAGTGTGGCAATAGCCAACCTCAATATTACAGTCGATCACCATGGACTTCCCTACAAAGCCCATCGCCCCCATGCCGATGGAATTACCCAGGTCTTTGAATTCACGTTCCAGAGCGGCGATTTTCGGGTCTGGATTTTCATCACCAACCACCCGCAGACAGGCCGCCCGTTTTCCCAGAACCATGCAGGCATCTTTGGTGCCGCCCAGCCCAATACCGATAATCGCTGGCTGACAGGCCAAGCCGCGTTTGCCAAAGGCAATCAGACTGTCCAGATAAAACCGCTTGATGCCTTCAATCCCGTCAGACGGGAACAGCATCCGGTAATCGGTCCCGAACAGGCCGCCTTTATGAACTGTGATGAGGTCAATCCATTCCCCGCCAGGTTCAAACCCATATTCTATTTCCGGGGCACCAATACCAACATTGTTATCATGATCTGTCCGCCATAACGGATGCACCCTGTTCGGCCGCAGCGGCACAGATTGTGTGGCGTTGGCCGTGGCCCGCCGTAATGCGCCTTCCAGGGCTATCGGCCCGCCTTCTATCTGGGTCTCATTTCCCATTTTCACATACCAGCGCGGCGTGCCGGTATCACCGCACATTGCGCTGCGGTCCTGTTTAGCCGCTTCGTAATTCTGCAGCATTGCGTCCAGCACGAATGAGGATAAATCCCCGTCCTCGTCCTGTGCCGCTTTCTTCAAGCCGTTCAGATAGTCTTCAGGAATTTCGATCGCCGCCTGTTCCATCAGCGTTTCCGCTGTTTTCTGAATAATATCAATTGCGATCACGTCCCGCTCCTCTTTTTTTTAAGAAGACAGTGGTTATCAAGAACCTTTAGCCAACAAGCGATTCCGGCTCATCAGCCGGCAACACTGTTTCCCCCGGTTTTACAATTGTAAACGCTACCGCCTCGCGTGTCACTTTCAGATCCTCACCAGACTGGCGGGCAGAAGTGTAATATGAGGCATCCAGCGCGCCTGTATCCGGGAAATCTTCACGGAAATGGGCACCGCGTGAATTCTCGCGAACCAATGCCGCTTCGGCGATAACCTTTGACATATCGACCAGATTGCGCAGATTAAGCCAGTCATGCCAGGTCAGGTTAAAGGCCCGCGTGCTGTCATCAACGCCGGTAGCGTCCAGCTCACGGCTAATCTCGTCCAGCGCGCCAAGTCCGCGTTTCATCCCGGCTTCAGTGCGCATTACGCCAACATCATCCCACATCACCTGACGCAACTGACTGCGCAACTCTGCAAGCGGGGCGGCCGATTTGGCAAACGGCTGGCAGGCCCGCATCATCTCTGCCTCCAACACACCTTCATCAGGATCGCGCAGCCCTGTCATCGCCTGGGCATCGCGTCCCATCACATCTCCGGCTACACCGCCATAGACAGTTGAATTAGCCACACCATTGCCGCCCAGCCGGTTAGAACCATGCGCCCCGCCGGCATCCTCACCAGCAACATACAGCCCCGGCATCTCTGTGCGGGTATCCACATCCACAACAACCCCGCCCATCAGGTAATGAGCAGTTGGAACAACCTCAACCTTTCCGGCGGCCAGATCAAAGCCGCTATCAGCACAGCGTTTGACCATGCCCGGAAATTTTGATCGCACAACATCAGGCCCAAGATGGCTCATAGAAATATAGACCCCGCCATTGGGGGAGCTGTTATTCTTACGCATTTCGGCGTAGATGGCCCGGCTAACCACATCACGGGTGGCCCGCTCGCCTTTGGCATCATAGTCAAACATGAAGCGGTGGCCCTGGCTGTTCAACAGCTGGCCACCTGCCCCGCGCAGACCTTCTTCCAAAACCGTGCCTGTCATCCGTGTGTGATCGCCGGCCAGAAGTCCGGTCGGGTGAAACTGAACCATTTCCATATCACGAAGCGGCAATCCTGCCCGCAAGGCCATTGCCTGCCCATCCATGGTTTTATCACCGGATGGCGTCTGATAGCGGTACATGGTGGGCCCGCCGCCCATGGCCATCAATACGGTTTTTGCCCGAACGAAGCGGAATCGGCCCGTACGCATATCAATAAACAACACCCCGGCCAAACCTTCACCGCCGCGTGCCGGTATCAGGGCCACAGCCCGATGTTCCTGCAGCTTTTCAACCGGACGGCTGAGGACCTGTTCCATCAGCCTGTTGATGATTTCAATACCGGTCAGGTCACCCTTATGCACAGTCCGGTCTGCGGTTTGTCCGGCAAAGGCTTTTTGATGCAAAGTGCCGTCTTCGTTACGGTCAAAAAAACAGCCGACCTCATTTTCAAGCTCGGTTATCCGCTCTACCGCCAGCTCACACAAACGCCAGGCCATATCTTGATTCGGCAACCATTTACCGCCGATGACAGTGTCCATGAAGTGACGCTCAACCGTATCGCCATTCCCCAGCGCAACATTGTAGCCGCCCTGCACCATGCGGGTACAGCCGCATTTGCCGATCAGGCCTTTGACCGCAAGGGTCAGCTTTTGGTCAGGGGCTGTTTTCTGGGCATGAAGGGCGGCAAACAAACCAGCCCCACCAGAGCCTATCACAAGGATATCTGTGTCATATCGGTCCATGGACCCAAAGGAAAGATTAGCCATAACCTACCGCCGAAAAGAAAAACAAAGTTGCTACACCAAAAGATAGGGCCAGCGCCGCAGCGGCCCATGTTTTTTGTGCAGGTGACCAAGGCAGCGCTTCCAATGCCATAAGCCGCAAGCCGCCAAACAGGTGCGCACCGAGCAAAAACACCAACCCATACTCCGCCAGTTTAACGTACCAAAAATCGGTCCACTGCAGAAACCCGTCCAGCGCCGCCGGGTCATGCAGGGCCTGTGACAACACCCAGAAATGCATCGGCAAAAAAAGCGCCAGCAACACGCCTGACAGCCTGTGTATCAAAAACGCTGACCACAGCAAGTGGCGGCGATGGGCAGGAAACACGCGAACAGTCATGACGTCACCGCATAAACAGAAGACAGGCCAAGCCCCAAAAGGCCAAGGCACATAACCCAGCTGACCCCCTCCAGAACGGCGCCGCGCAATCCGGCCCATTCAAACAAGATGGTGCGCACGCCAATGGCGGCATGCACAGACACAGCAACAACAAACAACCCATAGAATAGGGCCCAGAACAGACTGCCCTGGGTGCGGCCCAGAATTTCCGAAGCGGATAAACCGCCCTGGACGGCATAAATCATCACTGCGATATGACCCAGTACGAGAGGGGCCATAATCAGCGCTGTCAGGCGTTGCAGAAGATAAAGACGTGCCGTAATCATTTGCCCCCCGTCCAGAGTTTTTTGAAAGCTTGCCCGGCGGCTTTGCGTTTCAGCCCTGCAATAGAGGCAGATGGGTTCAGCTCATTCGGGCAATAGCGCGAACAGCTCTGCTGGGCATGGCAGTTATGACAGCCAGCATGGCTGTTGACCGCCTCAAATATCTGGTCCTTATGGTTGGCTTTTACATCATTAACCAGTGACCACGCCCGGTTCAGCGCCGCCGGCCCAAAGTAATCAGGATTTGCCGCAACCACATCACAGGCCGCATAACATACCCCGCAATTGATACATTCAATAGCCTCATTGGCATGCTGGCGCTCTGGGCTTTCCTCAGCGATTTTCTGAATCGGATCATGACGGTTAGCGGTTGGCTGATGAACCCCGCCCGCGCGCACCCATTTATCAAAGAACGGGTCCATATCCACCACAAGGTCTTTAATGACAGGCAGATTCCGCAACGGGGCAATGGTCAGTGATTTTGACGCTCCTGCCACCTTCTTTACATGCGTGCGACAGGTCCAGCGCGGCTCACCATTAACCATCATGCCGCATGATCCACACATGCCGACGCGGCAAGCAAACCGGTAAGATAAGGTTGGATCAAGATAGTCTTGTATGTAGCTGACCACATCCAAAACAGTCTGGCTATCCCGCTCGGGAACATCAAATGTCTGCTCATCACTGTCTTCGGCGGTTCCGCGCCTGACCGTAACGGACAGCATGTTTTGCTGCTGTGTCATCGCTGTTATTCTCTTTTTACATAATGACCGGTGTGTGGTCTTGAGAAGGTACAAAAATATTCACGCTCGAGTGTAGGATGAATTTTAACAGGCAGAAAGCAAAATTAAAAATTTGCAATTTAGAAATTATTTGTTTCAATTTAAACCTCAAAACCCAACGGAGGAAATAATGCAACTAACAAAACTCTTATCAGCGACCGCTGTCGCGTCAGTAATGGCGCTGTCAGTAACCGCTGCCAATGCCTTTGAATGTAAGGTCAAAGAGGCAAGCATGGACAAGCCGGGCGGATTTCCTGATCGCGCTCTGACCATGATCGTCCCTTACGGACCTGCTGGCGGGTCTGGCCAGGTTGCCGCTGCAATGGCTGAGGCCGTGACCGAACTGACCGGTGTGTCCATCAACCGCGACCACAAGTCAGGCGGGTCTGGCACAGTTGGCATGACTGCCTATATGGCTGCGCCGACAGACGGCTTTACCGTTCTTGAACATATTGATGATGCGTCATCAGCCCATGCGCTGGATTCAAGCCGGCCGCACCCGGCTGAAGACCTGATCCCGCTGGTGACATCACAAGTTACCTTCTCACAGATCTACATCCGCACAAATGAAGACAGATATACCGACTGGCCGTCATTTGTTGCCTGGGTGAAGGCACAGAACGGCAAGGCAACCATTGCCAACGTGTCAAAAGAAGGGTCAATGGAACGTGTGACGATGAAATTCATCACAGACGCCAGCGACATGACTATCCAGCAGATCTCGTTCGATAAGGGCGCCCCGCGTTATGGGGCCTTGCTGGGCGGCCAGGTTGACGCTTTGTTCGAACAGCCAGGTGACGTGCGCAAGTTCCTTGATTCAGGTGACTTTAAGCCTATCCTGACCATCTTCAATGAACGCCCAGGCGTTTTTGCTGATGTCCCAACCCACAGAGAAATGGGCATGGATTTCGAACCGCTGCTGCGTTTCCGCGGCTTTTACGTGCATAAAGATGCGCCGGCTGACCGGGTTGAATGGCTGCAGTGGGCGTTCCAGCGCGGCTATTGCCAGGACAGCTATCAGAAGTTCAACGAATCAAAATTCATGACTGTTATTGACAGCTATCGTGATACTCAAGGTTCAATTGAGCTGATCAACAGCACAATTCCGCAGTATCGCGAAGTGTACAAACAGATGGGTCTTGACGTTAAGTAAGCCTATCATCACCTTTTGAGGGCCAGCCGTGTGATGCACGGTTGGCCCTTGCCTCTCCTGCACTGGACTATCCCTTTATTTTCGGTACATTATCTTATGGGTAAGTTAACAAAATCACACCTGATAGAAACCGCCGTATGGCTGTCTATCGCTGTTATATTTTTCGGGTTTTCTTTTGAATTCAATCAGCCGATCGAGATTTATATTTTCGGGGCGACTGGCTGGCCGCGGGTCGTAATCGGCCTGATGCTTCTGGTGATCATCGGCAATTTTTATCATCAGTACAAATATGGGTCTGCAATACAAAAAGGGCGCGTCGGCATCGCTGATGAGGATGAGACCGGCAGCTATGATAATATTGCGGCTGTTATCAAGGTTCTGGCTGTTCTGGGAACACCGTTCTTGTTTGCGTTGTCGCTGAAACCGGTTGGCTTTTATTTTGCCACACCATTTTTCATTGCGCTTATTATTATTATTTTCGGCGAGCGGCGCTGGAAGTGGATTTTGGGCATCACCGCTCTTCTTTATGCGCTGTTGCTGGGCCTGTTCATGGTGGTATTGAACGCGCCTTTGCCGCAGGGGAATGTCTCTCCGTTTTATGATTACAGCGCGTTTATACTGCGTCTTAATAATGACCTTCAGCAACTGTGGTAGGCTGACATGATTGAAAATTTTCTGGCGGGCTCATCGGCCCTTTTTGGTGATCCCTTTACTCTGGCGATCTTCTTCTTCGGGGTTATCGGCGGCATGCTGTTCGGGGCTATCCCGGGGGTGAGTATGCTGACACTGGCGGCGATTCTGTTGCCATTCACCTCTGATCTGTCTCCGGCCCAAGGGGTAATGCTGTTTGCGGTCATTTACTGTACCGGCACTTATGGCGGCGCGATCACGGCTATTCTGTTTAATATTCCTGGGGCACCAGAGAACGCGCCAACAGCTTTTGACGGCTATCCGATGACACAGCAGGGAAAATCAGGCAAGGCTGTCGGGGCGGCCGTTCTGTGTTCTGCAATAGGCGGTGTTGCCTCTGCTCTGGTGATGATGGCAGCAACCCAGCCTCTGGCGACCTGGGCTATTCGCAATATCGGGCCGCCTGAAATCTTCGCGCTGGTGTTCTTCGGACTGGCAGTTGCCTCATCTGTGGGCGGGCGCACAATCTGGAAAGGCTGGCTGTCTGTCCTGCTTGGCCTTCTGATCGCGACTATCGGCCAAGACCCTGTTGGCGGTATTAACCGGTATAATTTCGGCTTTGCCGATTTGGCCGCCGGCATTGCCTTTGTGCCCGCTATACTGGGTTTCTTTGCCGTGTCTGAAATTTTCGTGCAGGCTGAAAAGCGGGCTACAGGCACCTTTCACGCGCCAAAAGTCGGCATGTCTTTCCCGACAATATTCGAATTATGGGCCCAGAAAATCGCTGTTGTGCGGTCTATTCTGGTTGGTTTTTTCTGCGGTATTTTGCCTGGCATCGGGGCCACGCTGGCCGCCTTTATGGGCTATGGCGAAGCGGTTAGATGGTCAAAGGACAAGGAAAGTTTCGGCAAAGGCAATATTGAAGGCGTGATCTCCTCAGAAACCGCGAATAATGCGGCGACAGGGGCGGCGATGATCCCGCTTCTGGCCCTAGGCCTGCCGGGCGGCGCATTGACAGCAATGATGGTTGCCGTGTTCCAGATGCATGATCTGGAACCAGGACCGCTGGTGTTTTACAACTCCCCAGACCTTATCTGGGTTGTGTTCGCAGCCATGTTCTATGCCAATTTATCGATTTTATTTGTTGGTATTCTGGAAACCAAAACAATTCTGTATCTGCTGAAAATCCCGTTCCAGTTCCTGGCCCCCCTGATCCTGCTGCTGGCCAGCATCGGGGCCTATATTGGCCGTGGTCTGGTGCTGGATGTGCTGGTGATGTTCATCGCCGGGATTATCGGTTTTCTGTTGCGGCGGTCTGGCTATTCCATTCCGGGGATTGTGCTGGGCATTATTCTGGGCAAGATTGGCGAGCAGAATTTTGCCCAAGGCATGCAGATGGTTCATTATGATCTGGTTGCTTATCTGTCACGCCCGATTTGCTCACTGCTGATTCTGGCAGGCGTGCTCACACTTGGTGTTGGCGTCTATCAGGCCTTCAGATCGCCAGCGAAACAGGGCTGAGCCCACACGTACAACCAAAGGATAAGATTACGCAATCATGACCGGTGCAGACGATACAACATGCATAGATGAGCTGGTAGAAGCCGCCAGGGCGGCGCAGCAATTCTATGAGGAAAAAGGGTCTCAGGAGCTGTTTGACAAAGCCTGTCAGGCAGTTGCTTGGGTGTTGATGGAGCCGACACGCAACGAGCAGTTATCACAAATGGCTGTGGCCGAAACCGGCCTTGGCAATGTTGCCGATAAAATCAGAAAGAACCACAATAAGACGCTTGGCCTGATGCGTGATCTGAAAGATGTAAAAAGCTTCGGTCATATTGGTGAGGATAAGGATAAAGGCCTGTCAACCTATCTCCGGCCAAAGGGGGTCATCGCGGCTATTGTGCCGTCTACCAACCCTCTGGCGACGCCGGTGAATAATATCATCAACGCGCTGAAGACTGGCAATGCGATTATCATCGCGCCCAGCCCGAAAGGGGTCAAACCGGCGACTGTTCTGTTGGGTTATATTCATGATGCGCTGGCAAAACTTGGCCTGCCAGCAGACTTGGTCCAGATGGTCCCTGCACCGCCTTCAAAGCCAAAGACACAGCGCCTGATGCATCTGGCGGACTTAGTGGTGGTCACCGGCTCACAAAGTAATGTGCGGGCAGGCTATATGTCAGGTACGCCAGCGATTGGTGTGGGTGCAGGCAATGTGGTCACCATCATTGATGAAACAGCCGATGTAAACGCGGCCGCCGCAAAAATCGCCGCCTCTAAGACGTTTGATAACGCCACTTCCTGTTCATCCGAGAATTCGGTTGTGGTGGTGGATGCGGTTTATGAGCAAATGCTGGCCGCGCTTGCCGCGGAAGGCGGGTTTCTTCTTAATGAAGAGCAAAGCCGGACGGTTCAGGATACCCATTGGCAAAATGGCAAGATGACGACAACCTTGCTGGCACAGGATATTGACAAGGTGTTAAGCGCAACAGGCCTTGATGAGGCTGCCCCTGAAAACACCCGCTTTTTGGTTCTGCCACAAACAGATATCGGCCCGCATAACCCTCTTACCGGCGAAAAAATGGCTCGTTTTCTGGCTCTGCATCGGGCTCGCGATTTTGACGAGGCTGTTGAAAAGGCGATTGCTATCCAGAGCTATCAGGGGGCGGGGCATTCGCTTGGCCTGCATTCATCTGATGACAACCGGGCCCGGCATCTGGCGATGCATGCCCGCACCTGCCGTGTGATCGTTAATCAGGCGCATTGTTTTGCCACCGGCGGGTTTTTTAATAATGGCATGCCGTTTTCGCTCTCTATGGGGTGTGGCAGTTGGGGCGGCAATTCAATTGATGAAAATCTGAACTGGTCGCATTTTGTAAACCACGTCAATGTTGTGCGGGTCATCCCGGAGAGAAAGCCTGAGCTGGAGGACATTTTTGCCGGCTATTGGGATGAGTTCGGCAAATGAGCAAGACGATACCGGCACAGCTGGCTGAAAACGCGGCCAGACATGGCGATGCTGTCTGGCTGACCTCGCCTGAAACCGGGGCTACGGTCACCTGGTCAGAAGCACAGAAACAAATTGAGATTATGGTTGGCCGCTTGTCTCAATTCGGGCTGGCCCCTGGTGAGCCTGTCGTTATCGCCGCGCATAACTGTATTGCCAGCACGCTTTTGTTTACTGCTGTGACCTGTGCGGGGTATCTGGCCACGCCGCTCAATCTGGTGTCCGGCACCAAAGCCATGTCTTACGTTCTGGGCCATTGCCAGGCCAAAATCCTGTTCTGCGCACCAGAGAACAGAGCCCTTATTGATGAGGTTCTGAGCAACAGGCAAGAGACGATGCTGGTGATCCCTCTGCATCCTGAAGACGGGCCGATCTGGCCAAAGGAGGCAAACATCAGCCCCCAGCCAGACAGCCTTGCCCCCGCAGCGCACAGCCCAGGCTTGTTGATGTATACCTCAGGGACCACGGGCAACCCAAAAGGCGTGGTGTTGTCTCATGCTAATCTGCTGGCCGCTGGTCAGAATGTCGTAACCGCGCATCATATTGCTGCGGCTGATACCGGTCTTTGTGTACTGCCTATCTATCATATTAACGGGCTGTGTGTGACTGTGATGGGCACACTGGTCTCCGCCAGCGGACTGGTGATGCCGTATAAATTTTCGGTCTCCTCATTCTGGTCACAGGTCAGACAGCATGATGTCAGCTGGTTCAGTGCTGTGCCGACCTTGTTTGCGTATCTGCTGAATGATGACAGCGCGCCCGATATTCACGCGGACAGGCTGCGGTTTGCCCGTTCAGCATCTGCGCCCCTGCCGCCGGAAACACACAGGCGGTTTGAAAAGCGGTTTGGCATTCCCATCATTGAAACCATGGGGCTGACCGAAACGGGCGCACAAATCCTGTCCAATCCGCTACCGCCTGGAGAACGCAAAATCGGCTCACCAGGACAGGCCGTCGGTAATGAAGTGATGATAGCTGACGACCAGCAAACCCCGGTTGATGCTCTTGTTACGGGTGAAATTCTCATCCGCGGTGATAATGTGATGCAGGGCTATCTTCATCAGCCAGAGGAAACAAAAAAAACCATCACTGCTGATGGCTGGTTGCGAACAGGTGATCTGGGACATATGGATGAAGACGGCTATGTGTTTGTCACCGGCCGGATTAAAGAGCTGATCATCAAGGGCGGTGAGAATATAGCCCCGCGTGAAATTGATGAAGCGCTGCTGGAGCATGACTGTGTTCTGGAAGCCGCCGCCTTTGCGGTGCCATGTGAGAATTACGGCCAACGGGTTGAAGCCTGCATCCGGTTCAAGCCAGGCAAAACCGCCGCATCAGCTTTGCTGATCCAGCATTGTGCGGACCGGCTGGGCAAGTTTAAATCACCGGATAACATTCATGTTCTTGATGATCTGCCCAAAGGGCCGTCCGGCAAGGTCCAGCGGTTGAAACTGCATGATCTGGTTTATGACAATAAATAGGATATCTGAGTAGAACAGCCGATAAGGATTTAAGGTGACCGAATTTTTTCAGCTGTTTCTGCTGCCAGGCCTGCCGGTACATTATATCCCCATAATTCTGGCCGCGTTTCTCTTTTCCGGGATCATTAAAGGCTTTTTGGGGATCGGCTTGCCGGCCGCGGCGATGGCAATGCTGACCATCTTCATTGATCCGAAAACGGCCATATCGCTGATGGTTCTGCCGATAATCTTCGCCAATATCATGCAGTATTTCCGCTCAGCAGAACCACGCCATACCGCTGTAAAATATAAATATTTCGCGCTAGCTATTATGATCAGCATTTTCATAACTTCGCTGTTCATTGCATCTTATCCGACCGCGCTTCTGACCGTTGCCATTGGTGTGGCGATGGTGGTGTTTTCGGTTAACCTGCTGTTTGGGGTCACTCTGCCTATCTCTGGCCATCTGGGCTGGCAACTTGGCGTAGGCGTGTTCTCCGGCATTCTGGGCGGGCTCAGTTCTATCTGGTCACCGCCAGTAGCAATGTATCTTCTGGCCCGCAATGTCTCTAAGGAAGAATTTATAGGCGCATCCGGATTTCTGTTTTTGGCGGGCTGTTTTCCGTTGGCAGCAGGCCTCATCTTATCAGGTGTATTGACCTTTGAGGCGGCGATGCAGTCTGTGCTGGGGCTGACCGCGGTGGTCATCGGCTTTCGCATTGGCGAGGTGATGCGGGGCTATATTTCGCAAGGCCTGTTCCGCAAAATCGTCCTCAGCGTGTTTCTGGTCCTCGGTGTGCGGCTGATCGCAACAGGCCTGCTTTAGGCGGCTGACAAGCGCTGGAAAATTGCAAAGAGCCCGGCCTGCGCGACCTGTTCTGAATCTGCGCTTTGATAGGAAATGTCCAGCAGGCTGAAGGCCCTTTTATAAGTTTCTGCTATTGCACCAGATGAAATCAGCCTGACGGGCGGCAATTCTTCGGTCTGAAACACGGCTGTCACAGCCTTGCACTCACTTCCCACCAGAACCGCCGATAACAGCGTGAGCACGTCAGCACGCGCAAACCGTCCGGTCAAAACGCCGGCCCGGATGGCAAACAGCTGATGCAAAGGCCCGGACGGGCTCTTTGCCAGCGCCACCCCCTCTGCAAAGGCTTCACTATGCAGATTTACCTCAGCACCCTCATCTATCAGGGGTGAAAGGATAGAGTTCGCCCGTATCAATTGGAACAACTCACCTGTCATGAAGGTGGTCAGGCGTTCAATCCGGCCAGCATCACCGGCTATCCATTTTGAATGCGTACCCGGCAGACAGAACAGAGACGAGCCAGCTTCTGCCTTGCGCAATTCGCCTGCCAGCAGTGTTTCTTCGCCGCGCATCACATCATTATGACCATCAGCAGACACCCCTTGCAGGCCAGGAATGATGTAAATCTCCGCCTCTGGGTCAGGCACCTTCACAACGCCGGCGGCAAGGTCATCAACGCCTACCGTGCCAGACAGATACTTTGCCTCTACCCAGCCTTGCGCGCTGCCGATCATACCGCACATCACAACCGGCATATCAGAAGAGCCGGACAGCCAGTCACCAACCGCCGTCATCAGGGTTTGCCTGAACGCTTTGTCTGTCACCTGCGTGATCCCAAAAGGCCCATATACCCTGTCCAGAACATGGCCAGTTCTGTCAAACAACCAGGCCCGAAATGAGCTTGTACCCCAGTCGACGCCGATAAAGGCCGGTTTCTTATTATTAACTGACATTTGATGGTCCTGAAAAACATCCGAAAGAGGAGCGAAAACCTGATCAATTCACACGGTAGCGGTCAATACAGTCTTGCTGGATATCGATACCCAGACCGGGTTTAGGATTTATGTTGACCACGCCGTTATCCATCGCCAGAGGAGCCGCGACAAGATGCTTTCTGAACGGATGATCAGATCGGTCATATTCCAAGATAGGCTGGCGGGCAAACAGGCTGTGATGGGCAACCGGAAGGCTGGCCAGAACATGACCAGAAGCCGCCTGTGCCACAGAAGAGCCCCAGACATGCGGGTTTACGTCCACCCCGAAACTATGCGCCAGAACAGCGATGTGCCGCATCGCCGTCAGCCCGCCACATGACCCGACATCAGGCTGGGCAATATCAACAGCACGGCTTTCAAATAACGCCTTAAACCCATGTAACGCGTGTTCATTTTCACCGCCAGCAATCGGCGTTTTCAACTTTGAGCGGCATTCAGCATAACCGGCCAGATCTTCAGGGATCACCGGCTCTTCATACCAGCGCAGATCATAATCATCGAGTGCATAACCCAGACGCAAAGCCTCATGGCGGCCATAGGCATGATTGCTGTCCACCATAAACTGTATGCCCCTGCCCTGAACCTGTTTCATGATAGCGGCCATCACCGCAATATCATCATCCACCCCAAAGCCCAGCTTGACTTTCATATGGGTAAAGCCCGCTTCAAAATGGGCCACTGCCTCATCAGCCAGACGGCCCGCTTCACCCTGCCCGTTAATGCGGTAAAACCCGGTCGCATACGGGGTTATCTGATCTCTAACCGCCCCGCCCAAAAGCTGGTAGACAGGCTGGCCATAGGCTTGTCCGGCAATATCCCATAACGCGATATCAACCGCGCTTATTGCCGCCATCACCGCCCCCTTGCGGCCAAAATCACGGGACCGGTTATACATCTCAAACCACAGCTTTTCGATATCCAGTGGATTGCGGCCAAGCAGCATTGGGGCAAATGCCGTGTCAATCGCAGCAGCACAAATCTCCGGCGGCTCCAGGCCTTGGGCAAACCCTTCTCCCCAACCTGTCAGACCGTCATCTGTGGTGATTTTGACCAGTGTGCACACCCGTTTGGCCACCCAGCCTTGCGAAAAAGCAAAAGGGGTGTCCAGATCGGATTTCAGGATTACAGTTTCAACAGATTTAATCTTCATCACTAAAGTGCCTTCTTCTGGTTCAGGTCTGCCCAAGACCGAGCAGATGGTGCATCGCTGCTTCGGCCTGTCTGCTGTTTTTCTGGTTTATTGCCGCCGAAACAGCACCGTATCCTTCGATCAGCTGTCTTTCTTCTTTGTATTTGGGTTGTAAATTAAGACGAAACACAAGATTTGCAAAGACCAGAGCGGTCATCCCTTCAAGCAGCTCATTACCGGTGGACTTCAAGAGCGTGCTGTGGAACAGGGCGCGGGCGGCTATCACCGTTTCCACCGCTTCGGCATTCTCGGTCATGATCTGCACCGCCTGAGACAACAGACTTTTTTGATCTGTACTGGCCCGCACAGCGGCGAGCCGAGCCGCGCTCACCTCAATCACAGCCCGTGTTTCCTCAAGGTCACGCCAAAACGTCTTATCCACAACGCTCAGCTGCCAGCCCATAATATCAGGGTCAAAGCTTGACCAGGACTGGCGTGGCTCACGGCGTGTGCCGATACCCCGCCTGACCGATAACATGCCCTTACCAACCAAAATCTTCACCGCTTCACGCAAGATTGTGCGGCCTACCTTGTGGCGTGTGCACAGGCTCTGCTCATCTGGCAATAACCTGACTGTACTTTCAGCCTGGCGCATCAACTCAATACCGATCAGCCGGGCTAAATCCTGAGCCTTGGTGCGGGCGCCAAAATCCTTTTCCAGAAGACCATAGAAGATTGTTTCCCTGATATCCTCTCTCACAGCTCTTCCTCTTCACCTTCACCGCTCAGGACCTGCCTGTCTGTGGACTGTAGACTGTGGACTGTCGCCTACCCCCGTTCAAGAGCTTGTTATCTATTCCCACAGGTGTCAATTCTCCGCCGTGCCCATCCTCACAAACCGGACGCGCCGCACAGCATGCTGGATTTTCCCTGCGCCAGAGAGTATGCCAATAGGATACACTATCGTTTTCAGCTACACAGGACCATGACCGATTATGCAATTTGCCCGGATAAATGACATCACGCTGCATTACCAGCATATCTCTGCGCCGGAAGATCGCCCGACCCTGGTGTTTTCCAATTCACTGGCAACTGATTTTCGGATTTGGAGAGACGTGATCGTCCGGCTTGTCGGTCAGGCAGAGATCATTACCTATGATAATCGCGGCCATGGTTTGTCTGATAGTGGCTCCTCGCCTTACCAGTTGGATGATCTGGTCGGCGATCTGGCCGGCTTGCTGGATTATCTGGGCAAAAAGGATGTCATTATTTGCGGGCTGTCTGTCGGCGGCATGATTGCCCAAAGGCTGGCCTCCCTTCGTCCTGACCTGACCAAAGGCCTGATTTTATGTGATACAGCGGCCAAAATCGGTAACACCGAGATGTGGAACGAGCGGATGCAAACAGCCCAAAACGAAGGGCTGGCCGGTCTGGTGGACGGCAATATGCAACGCTGGTTCACCGCCGATTTTCATGAAAACCGTGCTGATGAGCTAGCTGGGTATTGCAATATGTTTTTGCGCACCCCGCTGGAAGGATATCTGGGGACCGCAACCGCCCTTCGTGATGCTGACCTGACAGAAGCAGCCCGGCATTTGGACTTACCGACTTTGTGTGTTGTTGGTGATGGTGACGGGTCTACCCCGCCTGAACTTGTTCTGAACACTGCCAATCTTATCCCCAATGCAGATTTCAAGCTGGTCAAAGGCGCGGGGCATATCCCTTGTGTGGAACAGCCTGAAGCACTGGCTGAGGTCATAACACGGTTTCTGGCCGAACATGCGCCTGTTGCCGGCTAGATCTGCTGGCTGCCTTGCCTGAGCTTTATTTCCAAGGACTTAAAACGATGATCGCAAGGCTTCTATCGTCTGCTTTTACATCCGCACCGCTTCTGCTTAGCCTGGCGACACTGGGGTGGGCTGGGAATACCGTTGCCGGGCGTCTGGCGGTCGGCGAAGTCTCGCCGATGGTGGTGGTTTTCATGCGCTGGACAATCGTGTTTGCTATCTTGCTGATGACCCAGCGCAAACGCTTGCCCGCCGCGCTACCTAAACTGAAGGGAAAATGGCCATGGGTGTTTATGATGGGCGCGTTCGGGCTGTCCTTTTTCAACACCCTGTTTTATATCGCCGCCCAGTCAACCACAGCGATTAACCTGGGCCTCATTCAATGTGCCATGCCCATGTTTATTCTGATGGGGGTGACATTGATTTTCAGGATAAGACTGACTCGCAACCAGATTATGGGCACGTTTCTCACCATTATTGGTGTTCTGATCATAATCGGTAAGGGTGATCTGTCCGTGCTTTTGGGCCTTCAGGTGAATACCGGTGACTGGATTATGCTGGTGGCTTGTGTGTTTTATGCGGGCTATACAATAGGCCTGCGCAACCGGCCGGATATTGATAACATGACCATGATGGCGGTGTTTGCCGGCGCGGCGTGGTTGTTGTCTATCCCCATCGTTCTGTTTGAGGTCTGGCAGGGAACGGCGCAGTGGCCGTCCACCCAACTGGCCTGGCTGGTTGTTTTGTTTGTCTCCTTAATCCCCTCACTGATGTCTCAGGTATTCTATATGCGCGGGGTTGATCTGATGGGTCCAGGCCGGGCCGGGGTCTACTCCAACCTGGTGCCGATCTATAGTGCTATTTTGGGCGTGCTTATCCTGAACGAAGCATTCGGCCTGTATCACATGCTGTCGATCAGCATCGTGATTACCGGGCTGACGGTAATTTCCCGCTCAAAACAGAATGAGGCCCAAGTAACGGGTTAAGCCGCGATGGCCTTCATCGCCGCCAGGAACTGAGCCACCTCATGTTCACTGTTATAGTGACACATGGACACCCGCACACAGCCATCAAGGCCAAGCGGGTCAAGGATGTTACCAGAATAATGATCAGCTTTTCGCAAATGGGTTCGGATGCCCTGCTCATTCAACTGTTTGACTACGTCTGCTGAGCTCATGCCATCAACCACCAGCGAGACCAGCCCTTCACGGGCCGGGTTATCAACACCGCCGATAATCTTCACCTTGTCCATTTCAACCAGACCCGGCAGATTACCGGTGCCGTGGATCATCGCATCAGTGAGGCTCTTTTCATGTGCATGGATAGCCTTGCCAGCCGCCAGGAACTTCTCCCGCCTGTCTGCCGCATCAGTGACCTCACTGCCCAGCCATTCCAGATACTCCACCACCTCAGACATGGTGGCATAGGCCCCGGTGTCACGCGTGCCCAGCTCCCAATTCTGTTCAGGCCCGCCGACCAGCGAGTCATGTGGCAGATCAGTCATCCGATCGGAAATCCAGGCCAAACCATAGCCGTGCCGCGAAAACATCTTGTAGGGCGAGATTACATACCCATCCACATCATATGCAGCGATATCAATCTGGCCATGAGCGGCATGCTGGATGCCATCTACGACAATAAAACAGTCAGGGGCAACCGCGCGGATAGCCTTTGATATAGCGGCAACATCCATTCCCATGCCCGTCACAGGAGAGGTATGAAGGATAGTCGCCACCTTGGTATCTGGCGTTACCTGGGCGGCATAATCTGCAGCTTTAACAAGGCCCAAATCATTATCATGTGCGATCAGAACATGGGTTTTACGGCTGACCTTCGACCAGCGGGCGCAGGCGCTTCTGGTTGCCGGATGTTCCACTGTTGACCCCAGAACCACACCACCATCATCTGTGCCCAGACACGCGTTCATCACCAGTCTGAAAATAAGCTCTGTGCCGCTTTCGCCGACAAAAAACTGGCCGGACGGCGCGTTCATAAATAGACGCAAATCATCCTTTGCCTTCTGGATGACGCGCACCAGCTCATGTGAGCCCGGGTTATCACGGCCCTGATTATCCGGTATCGCTGCATAATCGCGCGAGGCATCAACCACACTGTTCAGAGTTAACGCACCGCCTGCATTTTCGAAGAATACGCGCTGGCCTTGCACAGGACAGCTATCCACTTGCGCGAATTTTGAACGGATATCAGTCAACAGATCTTGTGAAATTGTCGTCATGCTACTCTCTTGTCACATCTTTTGCCGGAAACACTGCCTCTAACTTATCGCGTGGTGGGCAAATTCAAAAGAGGGAATGTCACATCATGGTCAGTTTATCACCTGATGCGAGCTCAACGGTTATTCGCCGCGCGGATAACGCTTACTGTCTTCCAGACTATTCAGGTCCAAATGGTTTCGCATATATCTCTCAGATGCTTGCTGTAATGGCTGGTAGTCCCACGGAAAATAGGCCCCGTTCCGCAAAGCGTCATAGACAAGAAGGCGCCTGGCCTGAGAATGGCGGACCGCCTGATCGAAAGCCTGCAGGTCCCATCTGTCTTCACTTTTCTGTCGCAACCGTGCCGCCTGCTGTGCCTGTTCCGGGCGGTCTGCCAGATTGATCAGCTCATGCGGGTCTGCCTCAATATCAAACATCTGATCAGGGTCCAGATGGCAGCGGATATATTTATAGCGTCCCTCTACCAACGCCACCATGGGCGCATATGACCCCTCGGCCGCATATTCCATCAAAACAGGCTTATCCCGCTTGCCACCCTGCAAAATCGGCAACAGGCTCTGGCCATCAACCCAGGCCTCTACAGAGGACAGATCAAGACCCGCCAGGTCAGCCAAGGTCGGCACAATATCCAGATTAGACACCGGCTCGCTTATCGTGGCGGCCGACAGGCCCGGGGCGGCAATCATCAAAGGCGTGCGCGAAGAGCCTTCCAGAAAGCTCATCTTAAACCACAAGCCGCGTTCACCCAACATATCGCCATGGTCTGAACAGAACATGATGATTGTGTTCTCAGCCAGTCTGCCCGCGTTCAGAACCGCCAAAATCTGGCCGATTTTCTCATCAAGGTAGGAAATGTTGGCAAAATAAGCCTGACGGGACCGTCTGACATCCTTTTCTGTTATGGTGTAGTTTTCATAGTCGTTAGCGATAAACAGCCGCTGTGAATGCGGATCATGCTGGTCAAAATTCCAGCGGCCGATTTCCGGCGAAAGCCGATCATTATCCTCATACAAATCCCAGAATTTGCGGCGGGCGACATAGGGATCATGCGGATGTGTAAAGCTGACAGTTAAACACCAAGGGCGCTCATCAAGGCGGCGTGTTAGCTGATAGAGCTTCTGACAGGCAAAATGCGCCACCTCATCATCATATTCCATCTGGTTGGTGATTTCCGCAACACCCGCCCCTGTTACTGAGCCCAGGTTATGATACCACCAATTTATCCGTTCACCCGGTTTGGTGTAGTCAGGCGTCCAGCCAAAATCAGCCGGATAAATATCTGTGGTCATACGATCTTCAAAACCATGTAACTGATCAGGGCCGACAAAATGCATTTTGCCTGACAAACAACAATACCAGCCCTGACGGCGAAGGTGATGAGCGTAGGTCGGAATAGATGAAGAAAATTCAGCCGCGTTATCATAAACCCCTGTTCGGGACGGCAATTGCCCTGACATGAACGATGCCCGCCCCGGGCCACATAACGGGCTGGCGGTATAATTCCGGGCAAAACAGACAGACCTGTCCGCCAGTGCCTTCAGATGGGGGGTGTGAAGAAATTCTGCTGGACGCCCATTAGGGAACAGGGTTCCGTTGAGCTGGTCTGTCATAATAATCAGAATATTGGGTTTTGCCATCACCGCCCGTCCTTGGTCAAACAAACCAACGATGTAGACTGAACAGAATTAATCTGTTCTGTCTACCGGCAAATTTGCTGCTGACAGCAGAGCAGGTCACAAAAATATGCAGATAAATTGGTGCGCTTACGACAGCGAGGACAGGATCAGAATATGGCTGATAAGAGATACACCCAAGGCGAGGAATACCGCCGCACTGCCATAATCTTTTGCCCGTTTTGACAGGCCATGATGTTCAAATGAAATCCTGTCAATCGCTGCTTCAATACTTGAGTTGAGCAATTCTGTTATCAGAACAAAGACGACCGTGCTGATAAGGAATATGGTTTCAAACAGGCCAATTGGCATCCACAAATCCAGCAGGATCAGTGGCGCAGCCAGAAGAAGTTCCTGGCGGAACGCGCTTTCTTCTTTCGTTGCGAAGATAAACCCTGACAGAGAATTCTTCGCTGCCTTCATCGCCCGGGCAATACCTTTATTGTGTTTATGCGGATTATCGATAAAGGTGTAGCTGTCATCTGTCCGGCATTTGATGAGGTAATCTTCAAAAATATCTGTTGCCGCCTGCCAGGAAAATGTTTCAGCAAAGCTGCGCACAGTCTCTCGTTTTAACGTCAGCGCGCCGGTACAGGCTTTCTGCAAATCCTCATCCAAGATCCCGCCTTTCGGCTTGCCCTTTGGCTGTTCGGTGCCAATGACATCTATCGGCCCGGTAACCGGATAGGCCGCCACAGGCAGACCGCAGGCCATCGCCTCAAGCAAAACAAGGCCAAAAGTGTCGGTTCGGCTGGGGAACACAAACACATCAGCCTGATTATAAAACGCGGGCAAGTCTTCTTTTGTCTTTGCGCCCCAAAACACCACATCCGGATAGGCCAGTTTCAGCCGCGCTAAATCCGGGCCGTCACCAACCACCCATTTTTCCCCGTCCAGAGGTAGCGATAAAAATGCGTCAAGATTCTTTTCAACCGCCACCCGGCCGACATTCAAATAGATAGGCTTCTTATTTTTATTCCTGTTCGGATCAGGTTTAAAAATCGATAAATCAACACCGCGTGGCCAAATGACGGGCGTGCCGACGCGCCACTGTTCTAAATCATTCTGCACCGCTTTGGTCGGCACCAACACCAGATGAGAGCGGTCGTGAAACCAGCGCAGAAACCGGTAGGTCCAGGACAGCGGAACACGCATCCGTGAGGCCACATATTCTGGAAAGCGCGTATGATAGGCAGTGGTATATAAAAGGCCATGTCGGCAGGCATAATTGCGCGCCGCCAGCCCCAACGGCCCTTCTGTTGCGATATGCAGAACGTCTGGGCGCACAGTTGCGATGATATCGGCGACTTTGCTGGCCGGAAATAATGACAATCTGATTTCCGGATAGGTCGGGCAAGGGATTGTCCTGAACTGCTGCGGGGTGAGCATGACAACCTCATAGCCTTTTTCTATCAGAAAATCACGCGTATAGCCTAGGGTGCGCACAACACCGTTGACCTGTGGATGCCAGGCGTCAGTAACGATCAATATTTTGGCGGGAGGTTTGTCTATCACGCGCTTTCCTTTACCGGCATGTCGGCAACAGGCACCACCTCAGAAGATGATGCATTTTGATGGATATACGCGTCATACCAATTCAGGATTTCCAGCCGCCCGTCATGATGTTCAACAAGCGCGGTCATGGATTCAACCCAGTCACCATCATTCAGATATAAAATGCCATCCACTTCCCGCATCTCTGCTTTGTGGATATGACCACAGACCACACCATGACATTTGCGGCGTTTGGTTTCGGTTGTCATCGCGGTTTCAAACGCAGAAATGAAGGAAACAGCTACCTTTACTTTCAGCTTCAGATATTGCGAGAACGACCAATAGGGCAAATTGAACCAGCGCCGGATGGCATTCAGCCACCTGTTCACAAAAAGCAGAAAGACATAGGCATAATCGCCAATATAGGCGATCCACCTGGCATGCTGGATAACATTATCAAACAAGTCGCCATGCACCACCCACAACCGCTTACCATCTGCCGTTTTATGAATATGACTGTCCCGGATTTTCACACCGCCAAAAGAGAGCCCTAAAAACTGGCGCGCGGCTTCATCATGGTTCCCTGGAATATAATAAACCTTAGTGCCGTGCCGGGCCTTTCTGAGCAGCTTTTGAATGACATCATTGTGGGTCTGCGGCCAATACCAGCCGTTTTTTAACTGCCAGCCGTCAACGATATCCCCAACCAAATATAACCGTTCCGACTGGGTGTATTTCAGAAAGTGCAGCAGTTCTTCAGCCTTTGCCCCTTTAGTGCCTAAGTGCGTATCAGATATCCAAATCGTCCTGAATTTCAGCACTGAAGAAGGTGACTGTGACACGGAACCGTCCATTGGGTTAAACTCTACCCCCCCACAGTCAGCCGGAACGATGACAAATTTGTTTCATAATGATGAGACATTTGTGACAATTAACCACAGAATGTGGTGAGGGCAGCCCCGTTTGCCCACAACATATGGTGGCTGCAATCGATAGGCAGAATAAGGCGTAGCCGGTGATGCTCAGAGAGCTCGCATCGCCTGATAGCTGGCTTCGGGCAGACATATGATGCCGGACACGCCCAGCCGTTCAGACCACAGCTTTACGCGTTCACCATGAAGAAAAGAGCACAGACGTTGGCTCATCACAGCGCATATATCATCGGGCATCTGGGCAGAAGTAACAAAAGGCAGACCGGGATGCGGGGCGGTGAACCCGACTATCCGGATTTGGTCCCTCATCTCTGGATGCTGGCGCGTCACCATCTCAAAACTGACACAGTCTATACTGGCCAGCATCACCTTTGCCTGCGCAACCCTGTCAAGAGACGCCGCATGACTGCCGGTAATCTGATGATGTGGAAATTTGCCTTTGCCACTGCCCAGCATAGTAGAGGCGAAGGTTACCGCACCTGAAAAGGACCCTGGCTCATTCACCGCAACCAAATGCTGATCCGGCCTGAACTCCTCAAGTGCCTTAAGACCGCCCTTGGCCGGCGTGACCAGAACAGAGCGGTAATGGCCAGCCGGAACCGCCTCATCGGCAAGCGCAAAGGTCGCCAGATAGCGATAGTCATCAGCCCCCGCATTGGCAAAATCAATGCCGCAAATCTGGCCCAGATACAGCTGGCGGCGGGCCGTTGCGGGCAGGCAGGCTTCGAAATCAATATCAGCACAAACAACCGCCCGCAGCTCAGCAAACAACGGCGCGGTATGTGCCTGAAGATACATATCCAGCTTGAACGGGCCCGCTGTCATTTAGCCTCTCCTTTTCATGCGGCCTATTCAGGTGCCTGCAACAGATATGGCTTTAACGCATCAGCCACCTTCTGGCCAAAGCCTATATGGGTGGCTTGATCCCAATGGATCGGATCGCGTTCTGATGAGCGGCCAAATTGATTACCATCTATCATCCGCAAACCAGCTTCTGTGCAGGCCGCTTGCACGGCAGACGGCAGAGCTTTTGATTTTTCAAGGGCTCCGGCCCATTCGCTGGCCCGCTCCCAGTCTGGATCGCTGGCCCGCTGGCCGATGACTAATGGACAGATAAGGGTCACCTCAGCCGTCTGTGTAGATGACCAGCCCCCGCGTCCCGCCGGAACTGACCGCGCCAACTGGCCCAAACCAGTTAACGCCGTTGCAATATCCTCTGCTGTTCGGTTAAACCGCGCTTTCAGATCATTCGTACCCAGCATGATGAGAATATGGTCAAGCGGCTGATGTGACAACATCACAGTTTCAAAGGGCGAGAGGCCATTAAAGGACGTCCCCATAACCGGATCAGGCAGATTTGTTGTGCGCCCGGGCAGACATTCTTCTATCAGGCTGACTGCCGTGCTTTGGGATAAATGCCGGCTCATTTCCACTGGCCAGCGCCGCCCAAATCTGTGCCCCAAACCATCATCCAGATACCCCCAGCTGTTTGAATCGCCGTAAACCAGAACCCGCTTGTTATCAGACATTTCATCCCTCATTTACCTCAGGTCTTTTGCTTGGTTCAGCCTATCATCACCCCTGCTGTCACGCTATCTGTCTGGGGAAGAAAAAACTTTAACGGGCAGACAGGACTGACTTTCTGTTTTCTATCTGTTAGAACCATGACCAAAGGGACAGAAAAGAAACAGGGGGCCTGTTCGATGTCAGTTGAAATTTCCACGATTATCTCTGGGGCAGACCGCTTGGGCGAAGGCGCCGTCTGGGACTGTGAGGACCAGAAATTATGGTGGGTGGATATCACCGGCGGCCTGATCCATTGTTATGATCCCGCCGGTGGTGAGAATGAACAGTTCAGCTTTGGCGAGCCTGTCGGCTGTATCGCCCGGCGTGAAGGCGGCGGCCTGGTGGTGGCGGCGAAATCCGGCTTTTGGTTTTTTGATCCCCACACAGGACATAAGACGCCGATAATCGACCCTGAGGCAGATGTGCCGGAAAACAGGTTTAATGACGGCACAGTGGACCCGGCAGGACGGTTCTGGGCAGGCACAATGAAAGAGGGCGGTGAGCCTGTGCAGCAGGGCCGGTTCTATCTGCTGGATACAGACCTCAGCCTGACGTCTATGGATAAGCCTGTCTATACAACCAACGGGCTGACCTTCTCACCTGATGGCCAGACCATGTATTTTTCAGACAGCAACAGGCTTATCCGCAGCATCTGGTCCTGCAGCTATGATAGCGCAACCGGCAAACAAGGGCCGACTGAGCTGTTCTTTGACACAAACCAGGTCGCCGGTCGGCCGGACGGCGGCACAGTTGATGCGGAGGGCTGTTATTGGATGGCCGGCGTTGGTGGCTGGCAGATTTACCGCATATCCCCTGACGGTGAACTGATGTTCACCCTTGATGTGCCTGTTGAAAAACCGACCAAACCGATGTTTGGTGGCAAAAACCTTGATGTTTTATATTTGACCTCTATCGGCTTTGGCCTGACCGAAGGCACAGAAGATCGCCAGCCAGACGCTGGCGGCCTGTTTGCCATTACCGGCCTTGGCGTCAGCGGTCTTCCCCAACCACGTTTTAAAGGATGAAATGATGAAACGACTTCTTTTGACCGGCGCCGCTGGCGGCATTGGCGCGGTTCTGCGCACAAAACTGGCCCCGATGGCGGAAACGCTTCGGATTTCTGATATTGCTGATTTGGGTGAAGCTGCGTCAAACGAAGAAATTGTGTATTGCGATCTCAGCAAGGAAGATGAAGTTCTGTCTCTTGTCGATGGCTGTGATGGCATTGTCCATTTCGGCGGAATTTCTGTTGAAAAATCCTGGTCTTTGATCCGCCCGGCGAACATTGAAGGCGTCTATAATGTATATGAAGCGGCGCGCAAAACAGGGTGCCGGCGGATTTTGTTTGCCAGTTCAAACCATGCTGTCGGTTTTTACAAACAGACCGATTACATTGATGACAAGGCTCTGCCGCGTCCAGATGGTATTTACGGTGTGTCCAAAGTTTTCGGGGAAGCCATGGCAAGCATGTATCATGATAAATTCGGCATTGAGACTGCGATCGTCAGAATCGGTTCCTGTTTTCCTGAACCGATTAACCACAGAATGATGGCCACCTGGATGTCCTATGATGACTTCACGGCTCTGATTGACCGTATTTTCAAGATTCCGCGTCTGGGCTGTCCGATCATCTATGGCATCTCAAACAATGACAGAACCTGGTGGGATAACAGCGGAACAGCCTATATCGGCTGGCATCCTAAAGATAATGGCCAGAGCTTTGAAGCGGCCCTTGATAAAGCGATGCCGCGTCCAGGCCCTGATGCTCCTGATGCTGTATATCAGGGCGGCTACTTTACCGCAGATCCTATTTTCACACCTGAAGATGACTAGGGGCTGGCGTCTTATCGCCTGAAAATAAGGAACCGTATCAAGCGGAGCAAACCTTGAAGCAGAACAGACCTGACGAGCGGTTGGCGAAGCAGGCTGTTCAGGCGAGCAGAAAGGCGCGGAAACAGGCGCACCACTATCAACAACACAAACATCACCAGTATCGCCAGAAGAAGGGCTTTCAGCATTGGGCGGGCCTTTGTCTCAGTTCAGCAGGCATCTCTGTTATTGCCAAGCGGTTGTCTCGCTATATAGTTAATATAGACTGACCTGTATCAGGCGTCATGTGCGCATAGATGGGAAAGCAGCCCAAAAGGACTTCATGAAACCGCAAGCTTCCATTTTTACACCTATCCTGATATCGGCAAGCGTTATTTTGTTCCTGAGCTTTACCATTCGGTCAAGCTTCGGGGTGTTTCAGATACCAATCGCGGCTGATTTAGGCTGGCTCAGAAGTGAATTTTCGCTTGCGATCGCCATCCAGAATTTAGCCTGGGGCCTGGCCACGCCTGTGTTCGGGGCTATTGCTGAACGGTTCGGAGATAAAAAGGCGATTTTCCTGGGCACTTTGTTATACGCCGCAGGCTTGTGTTTGAGCGCCTATTCCATCAGCCCTGTTCAGCATCAATGGCTGGAAATGTTTGTCGGCTTTGGTATTGCCGGAACCGGTTTCGGTGTGGTTCTGGGCGTGGTCGGCCGATCTGCCACACCTGAGAAACGCTCACTTGCCCTTGGCCTGACCACCGCGGCAGGCAGTATGGGCCAGGTTATCGGCCCGCCCCTTGCCCAATATCTTCTGAACTGGATGCATTGGTCATCTGTGTTCTTAGTGTTTGCCGGGTTAATCTTGCTGTGTTTGTTCTGTCTGCCGTTTATGCGGTCCAATTATGTCGCCAGCAAAGCTGAGCTGGAAGAATCCCTCGGCAGCATCGTCTCGCGCGCGGTGCGGGACCCCAGCTACATCATGATTTTTATCGGCTTCTTTTCCTGCGGGTTCCAACTGGCCTTTGTAACCGCTCATTTTCCGGCTTTTGTGACAGAGGTCTGCGCATCGATAAGTCCGGACGGGCTGTTGGCAAAGCTGGGCATAACAACAACCGCCGCTTTGGGGGCGGTGGCAATTGGCTTAATCGGTGTATTTAACATCATTGGCACAATTACCGCCGGAGCGTTGGGCAATATCTATCGTAAAAAATATCTGCTGGCGGGTATTTATGCGGGACGGACATTGATCGCCGCCTGGTTTATTCTGGTCCCGATGACGCCAGTCACGGTTCTGGTATTTTCTGTTGTGATGGGCTCTTTGTGGCTGGCAACTGTGCCGCTAACCTCTGGGCTGGTTGCTTATCTTTTTGGTCTGCGCTACATGGGCACCCTCTACGGTCTGGTGTTCTTCTCACACCAGTTAGGCTCATTCCTCGGCGTATGGCTGGGCGGCGTCCTGCATGACCGGTTCGGCTCTTATGAGGTGGTATGGTGGGTCGGTGTCGCCACAGGTCTGCTCTCCGCAGTCATCCATCTGCCGATCACCGAAAAACCGCGCCCCGCGCCTACACCAACACCTGCCTGAGGGGGATGTGCAATGGCTGCAGCGCTTTTGACCCGTTTAAGGATAAAAGCGCCCGCCTTAAACTACAGGCTGACAAAGCTGGTGGCCGGGTTCTTTTTTTTCAACCTTGTGGGTTTGGCCACGCCAGGCAGCGCTGCCCCCACAGACCGGCAACAGGTTTGCGACTGGCTGACCTCCACGCTGCCAAAGACGGCAATCCCGGGCGGCTATCAGATTTATGATGAGGCGCGCGAACAGCATATCCGCGTTACTTTCCGGCCATCGCAGGCCAACTGGTCTGTTGCCAGCATAGATTTTCGCGGCCCACAAGACAGGCCCGAATTACTGGTTCGCCTGCGCCAACCCTGCCAGATCCTGCAGGCCCGGCGCCCGCGTTACAATGCGACAGGTAAACTGATATCACTTCACAGCCTGGGACCGGACCTGAAAACAATAACCGCAGAAGAACCGGTAAACCCCCCTTCTTCCCTGACCAGTAGAGCTGTGCAAAACAAGGCCACGCTTCTGGCCATTGCTGATACAGGGGTGAATTACCTGTTACCTGAATTACAACCCCATATCGCCAGAACGTCTGATGGCGGGCTTATGGGCTATGATTTCTGGGATGAAGATGACCGGCCCTTTGATTTCGACCCGCGCCGCAATCCTTACTATCCCTTCCATCACGGGACCACAGTGTTCAGCGTTCTGGCGGCCGAGGCCCCAGATGAGCCTGTCGCCATATATCGGTTTCCTGCTCTTGATATGTGCGGCTACCAGAGGCTTATCGAGATGGCCGTCCAAACCGGTATAAGAATTCTCAACCTGTCAATGGGATCGAGAAGCTATGATGACTGGGCCTGCTTTGAAGCGGCGGCCCGCTCAGCCCCCGCAATTCTGTTTATTGTGTCGGCCGGAAATGATGGACAGAACATTGATACAGACCCCGTCTATCCGGCAGCATTAGCGCTGGAAAACCTGTTTGTGGTCAGCTCGTCAGATGCCTTTGGCCGGCCAGGACCCACATCCAATATCGGCAGCCGCCATGTTGATATTCTGGTTCCGGCCGAACAGCTGGAGGTTATCGATCACAGAGGCGTGCGCACACAAACCGGCGGGACCAGCTATGCCGCCCCACGCATCGCGGCTCTTGCGGTGCGCTATCTGCGGGCTAATCCCAGCGCAGACACAAAGCAGATCATCAGCTTTTTGAAGCGGCGGGCAATTGCCGCCCCGGGTAATGTCACGGCCTATGGCTGGATACCGGACCCGACTGATAATTTTGGTTTTAGTTGGCGAACGCCTCAGTGACAAACGCCTCAGCCAGAGGCAGGGCGGCCGGATTGTGCTGGCGCATCAGCGCCAGAACCTGATCGGCAAATTCTTTGTCTTTGAGAAGGCCGGCTGTCTGTATTCCCAGCCTGAGTGCCTGCGGGTTAGCTGGGTCCAACGCCAGATACCGTTTCAGGACCGGACGTTCTTTTTCCGGCTGCCTGTCCAGATGATAAGTCACTGCCAGAGACATCAATGTATTCGGGCTGTTTGGGTCGAGCGCCTCGCTGAGCAGCAAGAACTGTTCTGACTCGGCAAACATCCACCATTTACCAAACAGCTGGCCTGCCTGGTCATAAAGCTGCTTGTTGCGCGCCTTGGTGCAATTGTCAGATATTTTGCGGATCAGCGGCAACGGCGGGTCGCGCGGAATTTCGCCAGCATAATACAGCGTATCCGCACAAACACGCAGCGCCCTGCCCTGTCCAAAAAAGGCTTCCTCATGCTGGGCACCAGAGCGCGACAGAACCGCTTTAATATGCTCTGCTGGCACAATTTCGCTCAGCTTTCCATCTCCTGAAGCGAGGACCCCGACAAGCTGGCCGTTGGCGTCAACCACTGCCCCGCCGCTGTTTCCGGGCAAAGCACGCGCGTCAGTGTGAATACGGGCCTGCGGAAAGGCCGTGCTGTCTGGAAAATGGGCAAACCCGCTGGGCTGATAAACACGGGCGGCGTTCCGGCCCTGATCAAAACCGACCACATAAAGCTGGTCAGACGGCGCGGCGGCAACATCCAGCTCAACACCCAGATCGGCCGCGCTGTCCTGTAGCCGCAGCACAACAAGGTCTGCTGGAAAATCATGGGGGACAGGCTCAGCCGGCCTAAGCGCGCCTAAATGATCTCTGGTGAGGACGGTACGGTGATCTTCTGCTACATGCCTGTTCGTTACAATCAGATCAGACCTGATCTGAACGCCAGAAGCAACCATGCTCGGTGTTTTGATGCCAACGATTTTGGTTATCCAGGAACAAACCGGGGCCGGGGCCGAACAATCAGCATGAGCAGCGCTCACACCGAAAGATGTTAACCATAAGCTAACCAGACCTTTAAGCCAGATAGTGGACAGCCCTGTCCGCTTCATGTCACTTCACCCCTGATCTGTTAAAACCGGATATGCCGATCACAATGGGTCGCCCATCATAACGGTGTCAACATGGGCGCGCATGAAATTTTATTTCCGCAGATATCTGAGTGTCCGCTCGCGGCCCGCCGGATCAGAGATCAGAGCTTTTGTTTTAACATTGCCCCGGCCTTCAGGCCTGCGCCCATGATGAGGGCAAAGACAAACATGTCTGCTGGATTCAACAGCAGGCTGGCAATCACCGGGCCTGGACACAAACCTGCCAGACCCCAGCCAATCCCGAACAAAGCGCTGCCAATCAGAAGCGGACGGTCGATGCCCGTTAACGTTGGCAGGTGAAAATCGGCAGCCAATAGCGGTTTGCCCTTTTTCACGAACAGGAAGTAGCCCGCCGCGTTCACAGCGATGCCGCCTGCCATCACAAAGGCAAGGGAGGGATCCCACAAACCAAAAATGTCCAGAAATCCGGAAACCTTTGACGGGTTCAGCATACCAGCCAGGGCCAGCCCGACACCAAACACAACCCCGCAAATAAGCGCAATAAGCACAGAACGTCCCATTATAGCCCCCGATTAACCAAGCAGATGCCGGAGCACAAACACGGTTAACACCGCTGTTATCATAAAGGTCGCCACCGCCGCGAAGGAGCGCATTGACAGCCGGGACAAACCACAAATGCCGTGCCCTGAGGTACAGCCAGACCCTATCGCCGTGCCCAGACCCACCAGAAACGCCGCGCCATAGAAAACCGCCCCACTGGCCACAGGCTGAACCTTAATCTCAAACAGGCCGGTTAAGGAGAGCAGTACAGGTGCAGCAACTGCCCCGATAACAAACGCCAGCCGCCAGCCTTTGCCCTCTGCAGCCCCCAGAAGACCGCCAAGGATACCGCTGACCCCCATCACGCGCCCGTTTGCCGCCATCAGCACCAGCGCCGCCGCGCCAATAAGCATTCCGCCTGTCAACGACAACAAGGGGGTGAATTCAGTCCAGTTAATCTGCATTACTTATCCTTTCAAACCTGAAACGGGAACCTTCAGGTAAACCTCACCATTATCTTCCCCCGGCGGCATATGGCCGGCGCGCATGTTGACCTGAATTGACGGCATGATCAATCTGGGCATGGACAGGCTGGCGTCTCTGTCCTCGCGCATCTCCACAAATTCATCTTCACTGATCCCGCCGCCGATATGGATATTGGCCTGCCTCTGTTCAGCCACCGTTGTCTGCCAGGCCACATCACGACCGCCTGGCATATAGTCATGACAAACAAACAGCCGCGTGCTGTCTGGCAAGCTCAGGATTTTCTGAATAGACCGATATAAGGTTCGCGCATCCCCGCCGGGGAAGTCTGCGCGCGCGGTCCCGCCATCAGGCATAAACAAGGTGTCCCCTACAAACACAGCATCACCGATATGGTGCGCCATACAGGCCGGGGTGTGACCGGGGGTGTGAATGGCCCGCCCAGTGAACTGGCCAAGAGTATAGCTGTCGCCGTCTTCAAGCAACCGGTCAAACTGGCTACCATCACGCTCAAACTCTGTACCCGCGTTAAACACTTTGCCAAATATGGTCTGCACGGCGGTGATCTGCTCAGATATCATGATCTGCCCGCCCAGCTTGTTTTGAAGGTAGGGCGCGGCGGACAAATGGTCAGCATGAACATGGGTTTCAATATGCCAGACAACAGTCAGCTTATGCGCCTGAACAAAGGCAATCATTTCATCGGCCAGCGCATAGCCAATCGTGCCGGAGGCGTAATCAAAATCAAGCACAGAATCAAGCAGCGCACAGTCTTTACTGTCTGGATCAAAAACCACATAACTGATGGTATTACTGTCTGGGTCGAAAAATCCTTTGACCTCAGGGCTTGATAATGACGACATCAACGCTCTTTCCCCGAACATAACCGGTTGTTGCACCTGCACGATAGAGTTATGAAGCAGGCGCCCGTCTGTCAAGAGTTGCCGCGCAGCACACCCCCAGCTGAAGATCAAGACGGCCGCTCAGATTTCGCGCCCTGCCTTCAATTCCCGCCATTTTAAGACAAGATTGGCCCCAATTGTCGCAACCGGTTCAGGGGGCAGTTTCTGCGGTGGCGCATAGGACAGCAAATCTGTTACAATCTCAGAGTTTGATCGGGTTGCCAGCTCAACAGCCCCAATGCCGGACAAGGTCCCCTTTGCGGTCCCCAATCCGTTCTGGCAACAGGCTGAATACAAGGACGGGGCGACCTCACCAAAGGCAGGCGATGAATTGCGTGACAAGCACAACCGACCTGACCACCGATAGGCCATCTTCACATCCGCCAACATCGGGAACCGGCGTAAAAGCGCCTTATCCTGATCCCGCCCGAACGCCTCTATGCGCGCCTTCGAGGTGGTCATAGACGGGTTAAAGGTCCAGCGGTTGCGGATAACAATCCTGTTACCCCCAACACCGTCATGCCGGCGAAGGGTAGAGCCCATCGGATCAGACGGGGTGATGCCCCAACTGGGCTGGCCGCCCAGACGCCGGCTTTGCTCATCGCTTAACGCCTCTGTCATCGATGCATAGGTGAACACATGCATTAACCGGCCTTTAAAAAAACCAAAGCTTTCAGCATGACCGTTGACTGCCAGAATAATATGTTTTGCGGCGATCCGGGCAGAGGGTGTGTGAACCAGCCAGCTGTCTTTTTGCTGCTCAAAAGATACCGCCGGGCTGTTCTCAAAAATCTGCACCGGGGTTTTCTCTTTATGCGCTATCCCTTCAGCCAGACAGCGGATGTACAAAGCAGGCTGCAGCATCATCGCCCCGGGCAGAAACAGCCCTGAGCTGTAATAATCTGAGCCGGTAATCTGTTTCATATCACCGGCAGATAAAGGTTTATAGCCCTCTCCCAGCGCGTCCAGATGGCGGGCATAGTCGTCATTATGGGTCTGCCCGCGGGCATTCACCGCACCATTGATACGGCCGGTGGGACGAGCGGCTTCCTCAGGCATTTCATACTGCTCAGAACAGGCGCGCACAAACGCCTGTGCGTGGCGGTTCAGGGTGATTTGCTTGCGGTCTGCGTCTTGTGAAGCGGCATAGCTATCCGCGCCCAACTCATGTGGTAAATCGATCATAAAGCCTGAATTGCGACCTGCCGGACCAGAGGCTATTCTAGCCGCTTCCAAAAGAACAACCTTATCACCGCCCCGCAGTTCCAAAAGCCGCTTGGCCGCCGCCAGCCCAGCGAATCCGCCGCCGATAACCAGCCAGTCTGCGCTGATGCGGCCATCTGCCTGGGGGTAGCTGCGCCCGGAGCCCAGTATTTCATCCCAGGCCGCCGGACCGGGATCAACAGGACGCCGGGTGACGGTGCGGGACAGGGCCATCAGACCTGATCCGGTGCGGTATCTGCCAGATCAAGCCAAATGGTCTTGGTTTCAGTAAACTGGTCATGCGCCGCCAGACCGTTATCCCGCCCGCCAAAACCTGACTGTTTATAGCCGCCAAAGGGCGTTGTGATATCCCCTTCCCCATAGCTGTTGACGGTGACTGTACCTGCCTTAATCGCTCTGGCGGCCCGAACAGCCTTTTTGATATTGCTCGAAAATACGGCAGCCGTCAGACCAAAGGGAGTATCATTGGCCAGTTGTATCGCTTCATCCAGCGTTTTTACGGTATGCACCACCAGAACCGGGCCGAAAATTTCCTCAGCCGCCAAGGGCGAGTTGGCCTGCGGCACATCCAGAATGACCGGACAATTAGGGCCGTCAAGTGACCCGGCCAGCACAGCCAGCTTCCTGTCCCTTGCCTGATCCAGATAAGATTGTATCTTCGCGCCATGTGAGGCATCCACCGGTACCCCCAGCCGGTTCGACGGGTTCAGCGGGTCGCCCTGACGCCAGTCTTTTATCTGCGCTTTCAGCTTTGTAACCAGCTCTTCTTTTATCTTTTCATGCACAATCAATCTGGACACCGCTGAACAATTCTGGCCAAGGTTCCAGAACGCGCCAGTAACGATATGCTGAGCAACAGGTTCCAAATCTTCGGCATCTTCCAGCACAATCGCCGGGTTTTTGCCGCCGCATTCCAGCGTGACCTTCTTCAGGTTTGACTGCGCAGCATAGCCCAAAAACAGCTTTCCTGTTTGCGTTGAACCGGTGAAGCTGACCATATCCACATCATTGTGACAGCCCAGAGCTTGACCGGTGATCGGACCATCGCCGACCAGAACCTGCAATACGCCCCGTGGCAGGCCAGCCTCAACAGCAAGGCGGGCGAGATAGAGGGCCGAAAGAGGGGTTTGTTCTGCGGGTTTGACAATCACGCTGTTGCCAGCCGCAAGCGCCGGGCCCAGTTTCCACGCCAGCATCAACAAAGGGAAATTCCACGGCAGGATGCACGCCGCCACCCCCACAGGTTCACGCACAATAACAGCCAGCGCATCATCTCCTGACGGGGCGACATCATCATAGATTTTGTCGATAGCTTCAGCATGCCATAACAGCGTGTTGATGCTTTCCGGAATATCAATTTGCGCACAATCGGAAATCGGCTTTCCTGAATCAATGGATTCGATGACCGCCAGTTCGTGACGGTTACGACGCATCAGTTTGGCGAGCTTGATCAGAATCTGTTTGCGATCAGCCGGATGGGCCTTTGACCAATCCCCGTTGTCAAATACCTCTCTGGCCTTGGCCACTGCCAGATCAACATCAGCATCAGCTGCCATGTTGATAGAGCATAACAGCTCACCAGAAGCCGGATTATGAACGGGCAGAGCCGGCCCTGAGCAATTGTGATAGCTGCCCTCAATATGACAGGCATTCGGCAGATCAATCTGTTTTGCCAGTGCGGTATAATCATCAAAACTGAGCAAATCTGACATTATCAGGCTCCTTCCGCAGGCATTTTGCTGGCCTGCTTATCATCCAGAATATGGGAAATGGTCGCGTTCATCCGGTCTATAACCTGATCAAGTGTTCGTTTTTCATCCTTGTTCAGAGACTTCAGGGGCGGACGCGGCACACCGGCGGGCAAGCCAATGCGCTCAGCCCCATATTTTACCGACTGAATAAACTTTCCGCCCTGTTCCAGGACCTGCATCAATGGCAGCATGGCGCTCATGATGCGGCGGCCAGTGGCAAAGTCACCATCAACCACACAAGCCTGCCATAACGCCAGATGGGCAAACGGGGCAAAATTGGACGCTGCACACACCCATGAACGCGCGCCCCAGGCAAAAAATTCAAGCGCCTGATCATCCATCCCGCAGGACAGGTTAATATGCGGATAACGCCGAGCCAGAAGATGCAGCCGATTGATATCACCAGAACTTTCCTTAATCGCCCTGAAGTTTGATGACTGACCAACCCGATCCAGAAACTCTTCGTCCATCTCTGCCGCCATCCGGCCGGGATAATTGTACAGCATCACCGGCAAATCAGCCGCTCGTTCAATTGCCAGCGCATTCAGCGCATTTTCACGGCCAGTTGGCGCAGCATAAGGCGGTGTGGTGATAAGAAGCGCATCCACCCCGGCGGATTTTGCCACACCAGCCAGATGAATAGATTCATCAGGCCGAATGCTGCCCGTCCCGCCAATTACCGCCACACGGCCGGCAACAATCTCGCACCCCAGCGCCAGCATCCGTTCACGTTCAGCCATTGACTGGGCATAATATTCACCTGTTGTCCCGGCGATCACAATGCCATGCACACCTGATGTGATCAGATGGTCGATCACCGTTGCAAAGCCTGCCTCATCAATGCTGAAATCGGCGTGGTGAGGGGTGATGACAGGGGTGTAAATACCGTAGAAATCCATCTGTTATGCTGGCGCCCGCATGTTGTAAAATTATCTCAATCTGCTTGACTATAAGGTGCGTCTGTTTTGTATACAATATAGTTATTTTGATAGAGGTTTGTCTGCGCATACAGGCCGCCTGAGACGCAACAGTGAAAAGGGGGAACAGAGCCATGTCATCTTCACGACGAGGCGGCCGGACAGAGCGGCGTTCAGCCCGAACCAAACCAAACCATGATATGCTGGCGCATCTGACCAACAGGCTGCCGTTTACACAGCCGATGAGCCAGGATCAGATTGAACAAATTGACGCTGCCTCTCTTGATATTCTGGAAGATGTTGGGGTGGTATTCAGAGATGATATCGCGCTTGAAGACTGGCGGCGCGTTGGCGCGGATGTCAGAGGTGAGCGGGTGCATCTGGACAGGCATCTGGTCAAAGATCTTATCAGCACAATCCCTTCTCAGATTACCTTGCATGCGCGCAACCCTGAAAAGACCGTTCGGTTAGGCGATCGCAACGCTATCTTTGTGCCCATGACCGGCGCGCCCTATCTGCGCGACCTTGATGATGTGCGGCGGGCCCCAACGCTGGAGGATTTAGCCACCTTTCATAAATTATCGCATATGCTGCCAGCCCTGCATTCCTCAGCCCATCATATCGTAGAGCCTATGGATCACCCGGTTTCACACCGGCATTTGCGGATTACCTATTCTTCTATCATCCATTCTGACAAAACCTTTATGGGCATGACCACCTCAGGCAAAAACGCTGAGGATGTTTTGGACATGTGCGCGATATTATTTGGCGAAGAATATCTGGAAACGCACCCGGTTGTTGTCGGCAATTGTAACGGCAACAGCCCTCTGGTCTGGGATGAAACCATGCTGTCTGCGATGCGGGCCTTTAACCGCCGTAACCAGCCCGTGTTATGCTCACCTTTTGTGCTTGGCGGGGCAAACACGCCGGCCTCAACCGTGCCCACCGTGGCCCAGTTAAATGCCGAAGCTTTATCTGCGCTTGCTTATACACAAATTATACGGCGCGGATGCCCGGCAATTTATGGCCATTATCTGTCAACTGTATCGATGCAGTCTGGCGCGCCGATGGCCGGAACCCCAGAGATCAGCCTGATGAATTTCATGATCGGCCAGATGGCCCGTCACTATAATATTCCCTGGCGCACCTCCAACACGCTGGGCGGGGCAAAAACCCTTGATGCGCAGGCAGGGTATGAATCGGCCACCACATTGATGGCGGTGTTGCTGTCAGGGGCCAATTATATCTGGCATTCTGCGGGCTGGAATGAGGCTGGCATGCATTGTTCGATAGCTAAGTTTATCGTCGATGCAGAACAGTGCGCGATGGGCTACCGCATGGCTGAAGGGCTGAAATGGGATGATTTTGATGACGCGCTGGCGGCGGTTCGCGATATTGGTCCGGGCGGTCATTATCTGGGCCACCCGCATACGCAAGAGCATTTCAAAGACGCTTTCTTCATGCCCAAGCTGTTTGACAATAACGCGTTTGAACAGTGGGTGGTTGACGGCGAGCAGGACACCGCAACCAGAGCCCTGACCACCGCAAAATCGATGCTGAGGGACTACGAAAAGCCTGACCTTGACCCTGGCCTGAATGAGGCCTTGCTGGCCTATATTGCCCGCCGTGAGGAGGAAATTCCAGCTATGGACGCGCTGAATCAGGACAGCTAGACTGAACCTGAAAGCGTACCTGTAGCCAACCTCAACTGAATGAGCGTGACATGGCCTTTGCCCGACCCGACACCCTGCCCCAGATTATGGTTGCCCCGAACGGGGCTCGCCGGACCACTGCTGATCACCCGGCAATACCTGTAACTATTGAGCAGACGGTTAACACCGCCCAGACCTGTTATGCAGCCGGGGCTGGGGCAATGCATTTTCATGTCCGTGATGCAGACCAACAGCATGTGCTGGATGCCGGACTGTATAAAGAAGCGCTGGCAGAGCTGGAAACAGCGGTACCAGACATGCATCTTCAGATCACCACGGAATGCGTCGGCCGCTACAGCCCAGAGGATATGCGCGCACTGGCCCATGCGGTGATGCCGCCTGGAATTTCTATCGGCATTATCGAAATGATCCCTGATGGCCAGCCAACAGCAGAAGATATAAATCTCTATAAAACCTTATATGAGGCGGGAACACGGATTCAGCATATTTGCTATTTTCCCGAACATTTAGATATTGTGCGCCAGATTGTCGATAAGGCAGGCCTGCCGGAGGATGATATCTGGTGCTTGTTTACCATAGGCCATTATTCAGGCCGGGTCAGCCGCCCGGAGATGATCAGCACGTTTTTGGACAGATTAGCCGAGTTAAGGTTGTCACCTGACTGGGCAATTTGCGCCTTTGCTGAACAAGAACAAACATGTCTTGAACAAGCGGTATCAAAAGGTGGTAAGGTCCGTGTCGGCTTTGAAAATTCACTGTTCATGCCAGACGGAACGATAGCGAAAGACAACACCGCTAGGGTTGCCGCCGCACGCGCCCTGTTTGCCCCTGAAGCCACATAAACAGAACAGATTGAGCAGATACCACCATCATGATAGGCAAGCTGATAATTTTTTGTGCGGTTCTGGTGGCATTATGGGCTGGTGTCAGCCGTATCGGCCGGGCCTTAGGCATAGGACCGTTCAATCCGGCAAAAAAAGCCAAGACCAAACCAAAGCCGCTCTTCACCTTTGCCGGCTTTGAGATCACCCGCTTTGAAGCCATCATGTCAGGCTTGTTTGCGCTGTATCTGCTCTGGGGATTGACGCAGCTTGTCTAAAGGAACAGGGCCATCACCAGCCGTCTGCAGATGACAGGAAAGGAGAGGAAGAATGACACAGTTTAACTGGCTGGAATGGGCGGTTGTTATCCTGGGCATCAGTGTGTTCATCCTGGGCAGTTTTCTGATGCAGGTCCTGAACGAAACCCAACGGCAGAAACAATCTGTTGACACCCATTCCCATCAGATCAAGCGGCTGACCGGCCTCATCAGAAATCTGGAAGTCAAAAACAGAGAGCTTCGCGAACAAGCATCAGAAGACCAAGAGGCAGCTGATAAAGCGAACCAGGATGAAGCTGATGATGACAAGCCTGCAACTGTTGACGACTTGCTTGAGGAAACGACAAAACCTTAGGTCTTCAACCCAGCACAGATGACGGGACAAACAAAGTCCCTTCAGCAAGCTTGCGGGCGGTGCGCAGAAGGCCAGCAGATTTATGGATGAACTGACCGTCCTCAATTTCAAAATCGACCAACACCTCCATCTCTCCCATCGGGTGTTGCAGCGTGACTTTCGCCGGCCGCTCATTCGGAAGCGCCATCATGCCCTCAGCGATTGTGCCTGGGGTCAGCGCGCATGAAGCCATCGCCTGACTACCCGTAACTGCCATTGTCGGGTGGGTTTCCCATGGCATGAAGTAACGCGCCAGAATATGACCTTGGTCCGGCAACGGGGCCAACAGCCCAAATTTTGGGGTGACCGATTCTGAACAATCCCCCATACCCATCTTTTGGCCCGCCGCCAGACGCACCGCTTCCATCCGGTCAAAAAATGCCCGGTTGGCGTCCAACTCCTCACGGCTTTCCCGGCCAGTCAGGCCAAAATCAGCCGCCCTGGCAATCACCATCGGCATCGCCACATCAATACAGGTCACATCGACCCCATCGATAACATCCACTGCCTGGCCGGTTGGCAGGAACGCCCCGGTGGAGGAACCCGCAACATCCATGAAATTGAGCTCAACCGGTGCGGCTGTGCCGGGTACGCCATCAATCTGGGTTGTGCCGTCATAGACCACCTCTGCGGCTGGTGTCTGCACCCGGGCCAGCACGCGCGCGCCTGTATTCACAGATCTGATTTTAATTTCTGTTACGCCGTCTTCTGCCGCTATCAGGCCCATTTCAAGGGCTGCCGGACCGACACCAGACAGGATATTGCCGCAGGTGGGCTTGAAATCAACAAGCCGGGTTTCAACACTGACCTGGGCAAAGAAATAATCGATATCGGCCCAGCTATCATCAGAGGCTGACAGCATCGCAACCTTGGTGGTCACAGCGTTGCCGCCACCAATACCATCGATATTCAACGGATGGCCAGATCCGACCGCGGCAATCAGAACCTGCGCCAACAAATCACGGTCTTCTGGCAAATCGGCCCGGTTGAAATAGGGCCCGCGCGATGTTCCGCCACGCATAAACAAAAACGGAATGCCTGTCTGTGTCATCGTCTTCCTCTTCTTGTTTTGATCAGCTCAGAGGCCAAGGCAGATTATAGCTAGCCTGCAGCAAACCTGGCGGGAAATCACGGTTTAATAACCAGGCCATAAAACACATGAACCCGATCCCGGCGGCAGACAGAAGAGCTGTTCTTGCCCCAGACTGGCCAGCCCGAAGAGCGAAGAAGGTAACCAGAAACACCCCGAGCGCCATGATGAACCCAACAAGTGATGTCAAAACCAGCAAGCCGGCGAACCAGGCCAATGTCTGCCACAGCCCATAAATGTTCTCACCGTCAGGGTCATGCCGTTCACGGTCTGCAAACAGGGGGTCTGTTTCCGGCTTCAGGCGCATCTGCACCAGCAACACAACCCCGCACATCAGCGAGACAATCGCCACTGTGAGCGGAAACACCGCATCAACAAAAGCATAGGACGGAATAGTTGCCGCATCATACAGCGCATAGCCAACAAAACCTGTAACGCACAACAGAAAGACCAGAGGCGAACGTTTCGATCCGGACTCAACCTCACCTTCTGCTCTGATGGATTTGGCCTGTTTCAGCCCGACAATAATAGACACAACCGTGATTGCCAGAAGCGTCAACACGATAGGGCTGGCGATATAATCAAAGCCGGCCTCAGCCCCCTGGCGGAACCGAATACCGGCAATCTGGATGGCATTGTTTGAATAATTCTCGACCGGATTGGCCAACACAAAGCCGATAAGAAACGCCGGCCGCGACCAGTCAAATCGCCGCATCAGAATACCCAGAAAGCCAATCCCAAACAGAACCGCAAGATCCATCAGGTCCTGACCAGACTGGAACGCCGCAAAAGAGATGATCATAAAGATAAACGGGGCAATCAGCGCAAACCTAATTGTGGTCAACTTCGCAATCTGACCGGACAGAGCGATACACAAGATCGTCCCGAACACATTCGCCAGAGCCAGCAGCCAGACAATCGCATAGGTGTAGTCCAGATTATCTTTCAGCATCACCTGGCCGACTTCCAGCTCACCAGAGCCCAGAAGGGCCAGCGCGCCGATGAATATGGCCATAGACCCGGACCCCGGAATACCAAATAACAAAGTGGGGACCAGGCCGCCGCCTTCTTTTGCGTTGTTAGAGCTTTCCGGCCCGATCACGCCCCTGACATCACCCTTTCCAAAACCGTCCTTGTCCTTGCTTGTCTGCACGGTATGGCCATAAGCAATCCAGTCCACCACAGACCCGCCAAGCCCGGGGATCACCCCGACAACAACCCCGATAAGAGCACAACGCGCAGACAGCCATTTATGCTGCCACCAGTCCTTCACCCCATCCAGCCAGCCTGCCCCCAGACTGGCTTTTTCGGCAATCGCTTTATCTTTTCGCAATAAGGCGACAATTTCCGGTACAGCAAAAATACCCAGCCCGACAATCACCAGCTTCAGCCCATCAGTGAAATACGGCACATCATAGCTGGACATGCGCAGCTCACCATTAAACGGGCCCTCGCCGATTGAGGCGACCAGCATGCCAACACCCGCTGCCATAATCCCCTTTAAGGCTACACGGCCAGCCAGAATACCCACCATTGACAGGCCAAAGGCGGAGACCATCAACAATTCAGGAGATTTGAATTCCAGAACAATGGGCCGGGCAATAAGAATAAAAAAGGTCAGAAAGCTGGCCCCGACAATGCCGCCAAACAAAGACGAAGCAAAGGCCGCGGAAAGGGCGCGGGCCGCCAGCCCTTTTTTGGCCATGGGAAACCCGTCAAGTACAGTCGCTTGTGATGCTGAAGAGCCGGGAATGCCCATCAGCACAGAGGCAAAGGTATCAGAGGTCGGTACCACCGCAACCATGCCCACCATTAAGGCCAACCCCAAAACCGGGTCCAGCCCGAACATAAACGGAAGCACCAATGACAGACCGGCAATGCCGCCCAGTCCCGGGAACACCCCAATTGCCAGCCCAAGCGTAACGCCAAGCACAAGATACCCCAGCACAAGCGGCTGGATAATCAGTTGCCAGCCTTCAATAAATGCCGGAAATGCAATGCTGAAAATGTCCATTGTTCACAACGGTGATGTTAAATTTAAAAAGGAAATAAAGGGCCGCCCTGCCTCCCCCCTTAACAAGGGAAGACAGGGCAGCAAAATTTTACATGTCTTATGTGATTACTTCAGCGATACACCGAACTCAGACTGCAGCCAGCCTGTCACAAAGCTCTTTGCTGAGGCATCAACAGTGATCGCCCCGTTCAGAGCTGACTGAGCTTCATCACCAACATACATTGGGTATTTGCCCAGACGCTTTGCAGAAATTTCAGCGAAATCGCTGCGCGCTCTGATAGCGGCAAACGCCTTTGTGTATGTATCGATCACATCCTGAGGTGTGCCAGCAGGAAGAAAGGCGATTTTCTGTGAAGGGAAGCCCGCAATGAAGAATGCTTTCCAGGCCTTGAATTCAGCACCTGTTGTTGAGCAAGAGAATGTTGCTTCACAAACTTCTTTGAATGTTGGCACGTCTGGGAACGTTGGATCGCGGACAATCTGTCCATTTGCATTCAGCGCGCCCCACGTCATCATCGGTACAGCTTTGCCTTCTTCAACAAGCGGCTGAACACCTTTGAGGTATGAAGACGATGTCTGATAATCAATTGTGGCTTCACCAGCTTCGAACATCTTACGGCCATCACCGCGGCCTTTGATACCCATCACATGTTCGACGTTCAAACCAAGCATCTTCCACGCCAGAGCCGGGATCAGATCAAGGCGTGTTGCGCCCTGGTTGCCGTAAATGAAGGTCATGCCCTGCATGTTATTGGTAGAGCCGTTGAACTTCTTTGCAGCTTCAGGGTTCAGGTAAGCTACGCCGCCTGTACCAGATGCCATTACAGGGTTCCAGTCGGCATATTCATAACGCACTCTTGGATCACCCAGCAGATACGGGAACTGTGTTGACCCTGATGAGCCGAACATCACTGTACCGTCATTATGCTGTTGTTTCTGGAACCAGTTCGCCCCCTTGGTTGACCCTGCACCAGGCATGAACTTCACAACAACAGTTGGATTGCCGGGCAGGTTTTCAGACAGAAGCGGGGCAAAGAAGTTTGCCCATTTTGCTGAACCACCAGTTTCTGAGAACGGGATTGTCCATTCAATTGTCTTACCGCTGAAATCAACATCGGCATGAGCGGTTGCTGTCATGCTCAGCGCAAGGGCTGTGCCAGCAACAAAACGAGTTAAGGTTTTCATAGTTTTCCTCCACGAAAAAAAGTCTGCTGAGCCGCCCCCTTCTCACTAAAATAGACAAGCCCAGCGTGAGGCTTTAGGTTGTATCTCACGGACCTTACATGAAACCAACATCATTATGCGCATATTGATTATTGAAGATCATCTCCCTCTGGCTCAGGCGCTGCGACATCATTTCAGTGACCAGGGACATGCCATTACCATGGTTCATGATGGTGAGGTGGGTCTTCAATTTCTGACCCAGGAACAGTTTGAGCTCTGCATACTTGATATCAATCTGCCGTCCCTGTCCGGGCTTGAGGTTCTGTCCTCATCACGCACCGCCGGTGTAAACACGCCCGTTATCATGCTGACCGCCAGAGACAGCACGCAAGATCGCATAGAAGGGTTGGATGCCGGAGCAGATGATTATTTGGCCAAGCCCTTTGAAATGGCCGAACTGGACGCGCGTGTGCGGGCAATTCTCAGGCGCCGGCCCAGCAACCAGCCAGAGCAGGCGGCCATTGGCGCGTTGGTGATTGATCATAAACACCGTCAGGTCAGTTGCGCGGGTGAGAATATCGGCCTCGCAAAAAAAGAATTCGCTGCCTTTGAATGCCTTGCCGAATCGCATGGCCGTCTGGTCTCTAAGACCAGCTTGATAAATTATGTTTACGGCGTGGGTGAGGACGTGAACGAGACTACGCTTGAAGTGTTGATCTCGCGCTTGCGCAAGAAACTGTCTTTGCATGGGGTACAGGTTAATATGGTTCGTGGGCTGGGTTATTTTCTGAAAGCTGATTTGTGATGTTGTTGCGAACCTCACTGCGTTTGCGCTTGTTGGTTCTGATATTGGTACCGCTGTTTCTGGCAGCGGCGATTGGGCTGGCCTGGCAGTACCGGAAATCAGCCCAGTTGGCTGAAGATGTATTTGACCAAAAATTATCCATCATGGCACTGGCGATTTACCGGGATTTGCTGGTCACCAATGGCGAACGGCTGTCGCCCGCAACAAAAGCCCTGTTTGAAGAGGCGGCGGATTCGCAATTTTCCTATCATGTAAGAGGCCCTGATGGCGGCTTTATTACCGGCTATTCACCGCCGCCCTTGCGCCCTTTGGACCAAAAACTGGCCTTAAACACCCCGACCCTGTTTACCTCTGCACACCGCGGCCAGCCGGTGCAGGTGGTTCAGCTTATGGAACGGGCCACAATTGACGGGCTGGAAGGGTTGGTCCTTGTGTCTGTCTGGCAGGATTTACAACAGCGACAGACTCTGGCGACCAATCTTGCGATCCAGAACGGATTAACCGCTTTGTTTTTGATCAGCACAGTCTGTCTGGTGGTGGTCTTTGGCATCAGGCTGGGCCTGCAGCCCTTATCATCGGTTGAACAGGCGATCAGCATCCGGTCAAGCACAGATCTCAGGCCAATCAGACGCAACGTGCCTGTTGAGGTGCGCCATATTGTGCGCCGCTTAAATAAATTATTCAGTGACGTAACCGAAGAGCAGGCCAGCCGGGACAGGTTCATATCCAACGCCGCCCATCAATTGCGCAACCCGATTGCAGCCATTCAGTCACTGGCAGAAGTGGCGCAGGATGCCCCGAACCTAGCTGAGGCAAAACAGCGGAACAATGAGCTGGTTGACGCCAGCCGGTCTCTTGCCAGACTGACCGAACAGTTGCTGTCTTATGAACGTTTGCGGAACAGCCCGGTACGCAAACAGGCGCACACCTTTGACACGTTCGTTGCGGATATTCTGTCCGCCATTGCCAACAAGGTGGTTGATGCGCAGGTTGAGCTGTCCTTTTCGGGCAAATGCGGCGGCGCAGCTGTGGAGGTAGACGCCACGCTGGTCGAACAGGCCCTGTTGAACGTAATCGACAACGCTCTGGTTCATGGCGGCGATAAATTGAAGACTATAACCGTGACCACCAGAAAAGATCGTAATTATATCTATCTGTCAGTTTGCAATGATGGTACGGCCATACCACCTTCTTCCCGGCGACATCTGTTTGAACGGTTCGAACAAGGCCTGTCTCCAGCCGGTTACAATCGAACAGGCACAGGCCTTGGTCTGGCGATTGTAAAGGAAATCTGTACCCTGCATCAGGCTGATATTTCCCTCACCTCTGGCAATGCCAAGACCTGTTTTAAATTCCGGTTTAAACGATAAATGAAGGCTGTTCGATAATGGTATCAATCGTCAAAAACAAAACCGTACCTGACCTGTTCATCAATATCAGTCACTTTCTTGATCATTTCATCATGCTGATTTTTGCCAAAGCGGCCTATGATGCCGGGCGGTATTTCGGCCTCAGCTATGAGCAGATTATCAGCTACGGCACGCTGGGGCTCGTCCTGTTCGGGGCCTGTGCACCGCTAGCCGCAAGGCTGGCAGACAAATATTCCCGTTCCCTTATGATGGTGGTGTATCATTTCGGCATTGGGATCAGCGCTGTTCTGACCTCTTTTGCCCGTACCCCTTATGAGCTGATGATGGGGTTGGCTGTGGTCGGGATGTTTGCCTCAATTTATCATCCGGTTGGTATTGCCATGCTGTTAAAGCGGGAGAGGAGCGTTGGCCTGCGCCTCGGCATTAATGGCGTGTTTGGCAATATGGGGGTGGCCTTTGCGCCTCTTCTCATCGGCTTCATTCTGCTGTATGGCGACTGGCGAACGGGGTTCAGCTTGTCTGGCTTATTCTGCATTGGTTATGGATTTGTTTTTGCCCGCAACTTGGAAGACGATACTGAACGCCCACCGCAAAAGCCTACACAGAAGAACAAACACGGCTTTGTTGATGGCTGGCAGCGCGCATTGTTCGCGTTGGCGCTGATCACTTCTGCTGGCGGTTTCGTTTTCGGCGGCATGACCTTTCTGGTGCCCCGCTATTTTGAGCTGGAGATGCAGAACCTGACCACATCGGTAGCGCTGACCGGCCTGCTGGCCTCTGTTGTCTATGCCATTGCCTCATTTGCACAAGTCGGGGTGGGCTGGCTGATTGACAGAGTCTCTGCCAAGCTGGTGTTATTGTCTGTGGCGGTCGGGCAAGTTGTTTTTGTGTTTCTGTCCGCGTCCTTTTCTGACCTGGCCTTATTTTTCTTTATGATGATTGCGATGTCTTTTGTGTTTGGCCAAATCCCGATAACAGATGCGGTTATGTCAAAATATGTCCCTGACAGCTGGCGTAGCCGCATTCTCAGCATAAAGTTCTTGTTGAATTTATGTATCGGGGCGACAGTCCTGCCCCTAAGCGGCTATATGCTGCAGACAGGTTACCAGATGTCAGATTTATTCTCGGTGATGAGCCTGATCGCTTGTCTTATCTTCCTGGCCGGATTTATTCTGCCCGGCCTGCGCACAAGACCGGCCTGAACTGGTGTATCGTTGTCTGTTATGAGCCTTATCAGCGGCCTAAATGTTCTGGGCAAACATGCCCGCCTGTGCCTGCCTCTCGGGATTGTGGTTGCGCTTATTCTGCCTGATATGGGCAGCCAGCTTAGACATATTGTACCGTACATTATCGTCATTATCTATGCATCAGCCATGATCAGGCTGGATTTATGGGAGGTGTTGAAAGGGTCTGTGCAGCCCCGGCGCATCACCCAAAATATCGGCCTGAGCCTGTTCATCCTTGTGCTCATACCCGGCTTGTTTTTTGCCCTTGCGAAGGCGGTGGACTTGCCAGCTGAATTTCTGTCCGTGCTTGTCTGGTATGCGGTGGCCCCGCCAATAGCCTCAACGGTGTGGATGTGCCTGCTGCTGGGATTCAGACCTGTGCTGGCAATGGAGCTGGTCGTGATCACCAGCCTTATGGCGCCTTTTTCCGGCCCGTTCCTCAGCAGCCTGTTCTTAACCGAAGTGGTGCAAATCGATTCATTTGATCTGTTTGTGCGGCTGGCCTTGATGATTATTGGCGGGGCGGGACTTGCCATTATCGGCCAGCGTATTTTTGGGCGCCAGACCATAGCGCAGAACGAACGCGCCTTTGATGGTGTGTCCACACTGGCCATGCTGCTGTTTTTGATCCCCGTATTCAATGGCATCAGCACACAGATATCAGCCTCTCCTTTATTGGCGGCCCACTTGCTGGGGCTGGCCTTGTTAATGAATTTTGGCAGCCAGCTATGCATCATAGGTGCGGCGGGTCTGCTGCGCGCAAAACACATTCACGACACCTTGAACGTAATGGCGGTGATTACCGGCAATCGCAATGTCGGACTGTATTATGCCGCGCTTCCATATGATCCGGTGATGGCCCTGTTCACTGCGATGTATCAGGTACCGCTTTATCTGACGCCGCTGTTTTTAGGCTGGGTAAGTAAATCGCGCACCGCCAAAGGCTGACCTGTTTTAGCGGCGTGCAGTCTGATATTGAGATCAATCGTTAATTCTGTTATGCCACCAGCAAACCGGCTAGGCAGGAGTTAAAACAATGTCCCTTACAAAGCACCTCGCAAAACAGACACATGCTCCTAAATATCAACTGGTCGAAGTGGACAGTTCCGTACGCCCTGCCATTGTTACCGTGTTATCGTTTCATGAAAATAAGCAAGACGCGACTGAGGCATGGAAAGCGTCAGCCTTTGCCAAAATCGATTTTTACGATATATCGCACAGCGTTCTGGAATTATAGAGCGCTGACACCGGCCTCCAGTCCTGCATAGCTGCGGCGCCTCCCCTTTTTTAGCGCCACGTTCCCCGCAAATTATCATTGTCATTTTATGCTACCCAATTATAGTGAGGGGCTGTATTTTTGGTTTGGATGACCGTTCATGACTGACCTGGTGATGAAACAGGCGGAACGAAACAAACAGGGCAAAATTGGCCACCACAGCACAGGCATTGCAACGCAACGCACGGAAGGGGACCTCATGAGACATCTATTTATTGCAGCCACAGCTGCCTCATTCGTAATGACAGCCGGCTTGGCTCAGGCTGACACTGTCAAAGTGGGCTATATGACAACCTTATCAGGGTCTGCAGGCATCATCGGCAAGCAAATGCAGGACGGTGTTAATCTGGCCTTAGATCATACCGGTGGCAAACTAGGTGGCCGTGACGCGGAAGTTATTTTTGTTGATGACCAACGCAAACCTGACGTGGCGAAACAGCTGGCCAACCGTCTGATCAAAAGAGACAAGGTTGATGTTGTGGCGGGGGTTATCTGGTCTAACCTTCTGATGGCCATCCATAAGCAGGTTACGCGCTCAGACACCCTTTTGATCAGCTCAAATGCCGGGCCCTCACCTCTGGCCGGGGAAAATTGCCATAAGAATTTCGTGTCGATGTCCTGGCAGAACGACCAAACCTCTGAAGGGATGGGCAAATATATGCAGGATGCCGGTATCAAATCTGTCTATATGATGGCGCCAAACTATCAGGCTGGCAAAGACATGCTGACCGGGTTCAAGCGTCACTTCAAAGGCGAGATTGTCGGTGAAGTCTATACCAAGCTTGGCCAGAGCGATTTTCAGGCCGAATTGTCAACCCTGCGCTCAACCAATCCTGAAGCCACCTTCATCTTCCAGCCTGGCGGCATGGCTGTGAACTTTGTTAAACAGTGGAACCAGAGCGGCATGGATTCAGTCAGCAAACTCTACACCGTTTTTGCTGTTGACGGGATTTCGCTTCCTGCCCTCAAAGAAACCGCCTTGGGCACAATCAGCACGCAGACCTGGTCACCTGATCTGGATAACGCGATGAATAAGAAATTTGTGCGTGACTATAAAGCGGCTCATGGGGTCTATCCATCATTCTATGCCGCACAGGCCTATGACACCATGATGGCTATCGACCATGCCATTTCAATGGCCGGTAGCACAGACGCAGAAGCGATGCGATCGGTTCTGGCAAAGGGCGATATTCCCACAACACGCGGACCTCTGGCAATGAACACGAACCAGTTCCCGATCCAGAATGTGTATTTGCGTGAAGTGGTTCTGGACAGCGATGGCGTGGCCACCTTGAAGGTCATCGGTACCGTGCTGGAAAATCACGGCGATGTTTATGCCAAGGACTGCACGCTGTAAGCACAACCGCACCTCAAGGTCAGCCAGAACAACCTCTGGCTGGCCCTCTTCTCTTCATATCTGAGCTTTCTGGACACCGCCTCAAATGACGATAACGCTTTTGTTGGAGCAGGTTTTTAACGGCATTCAGTCCGGTGTCACTCTGTTTCTGGTTGCGGCTGGTCTGACGCTTATCCTCGGCATTATGGATCTGGTGTTTCTTGCGCATGGGGCTCAGGTAATGATTGGGGCCTATGCCGCCACAGCGATTACCCTTGCGACCGATAATTTCTACCTTGGCGTTTTGCTGGCCATTCCGCTGACCTTCGCCAGTGGCTATATTCTGGAATATCTGATTATCCGGCATTTATATAAACGTGACCACATGGAACAGGTGTTGGCGACCTTTGGCTTAATCTTGTTTTTCAATGAGCTGACCCGCATTGGCTTTGGCCCCGCCGCGCTGTTCTCAAACCTGCCGCCATCTCTCTCCGGATTTGTCTATATCCTGCCGGACACACCCTATCCGATGTTTCGTGTTCTGGTTATTCTGGTTGGCTTTGCGATTGCGGTTGGAATTTATTTTCTGGTTTCAAAGACCCGCATGGGGGCAATGGTCAGGGCGGGCGCCACCAACCCGGATATGACCGCCGCGCTTGGCGTGAATATCCATATGCTGCGCCGCCTTATTTTTTCGATTGGCGCGTGCCTTGCGGGCATCGCCGGCATGATGCTGGCCCCATTGACTGTGGTTGAACCCGGTATGGGAGAGCCGCTTCTTATCCTCTCCCTCGTGGTGATTATTATCGGCGGCATAGGCTCTGTCCGCGGCGCTTTTATCGCGGCCATTATTGTGGGGCTGGTAGATACGGTTGGCCGTGTTTTCCTGCCTGAGATATTGCGCAGTTTCATGGATCAGTCTGCTGCCGATGGGGCCGGACCAGCCTTGGCATCGATGATGATTTACATTTTAATGGCCGTTATTCTGGTGTTTAAGCCAACCGGCCTGTTCCCGCCAAAGGGCTAGAGAGATGCAGACCCTCACAGCCATTATCGCGCTTATCACTCGCTCCCCATCGCTGCTTTTATTGTTAGCAGGATTTGGTCTGTTCCCGATTTACACCAGCCTGGCTGACCTGCCGTTCTGGAATGATGTGGCTATGCGTATCATGCTTCTTGGCATGGCGGCGATGGGCCTGAATCTGGTTCTGGGCTTTGGGGGGATGGTGTCATTCGGGCACGCAGCCTTCATTGGCATCGGGGCTTATTGTGTGGGGATAAGCCAGTTTTACGGACTGGATAATGGCTGGCTGCATATTGTGATCGCGCTTACTGCCTGTGCTTGCCTGGGCCTTGTTATCGGATTTCTGGCCCTGCGGACACGCGGCATCTATTTCATTATGATCACGCTTGCCTTTGCGCAAATGCTCTATTTCTTCTTTGTCAGCCTCGAGCTGTTTGGCGGTGATGACGGCATGGGTGTGGACAGGGCTGAATTCATTGTCATTGATTTGTGGGAACCGTTGCGCCTCTACTATTTGATCTGGGCCAGCCTGGCTGTGATCTGCCTGCTTTTGATGCTGGTGATCAATTCGCGCTTCGGTGTTGTTCTGCAGGGCATAAAGGATAATGAATCACGCATTGAGGCGATGGGTCTGGCCCCGCTCCGTTACAAGATGACGGCCTATGTGATCTCGGCAATGATATGCGGCCTGGCAGGCGTATTATTTGCCAGCTGGCAAGAATATGTATCGCCGGACATCATGCACTGGTCACGGTCCGGTGAGCTAATGATCGTTGTTGTGCTGGGCGGGCTGACCTATTTGTCAGGTCCGCTTATCGGCGCGATTGTGTTTTTTCTGCTGGAAGAGTTTTTGCCTGAGCTGTTACACATCATCGCCCCTGATTATACCGAGAACTGGATGATTATATTCGGGCCTCTGCTAATCGCTGTCGTGCTGTTTACCAGGGGCGGCGTGATGGGCACCCTCAACAAGCTAAGTCAGATGGCCGCGCGCAGGAGGCAGACAAAATGACCCCGCCTGTCTTAGAGCTCAGAGGTGTAAGTAAATATTATGGCGCGCTGCACGCAACGCGTAACCTCAGCCTAACAGTTGAACATGGCGAAATTCACGCCCTTATCGGCCCGAACGGCGCTGGCAAAACAACATTGATCAAACAAATATATGGCTCAGAAACACCAGACGCGGGTGAAATTCTGCTTGGCGGTGAGCTTATCAACGAAAAACCATCCTCATACCGGGTAAAACAGGGGATCGGCCGGTCTTTTCAGATCAGCAATGTCCTGCTGGACTTCACGGTGTTACAGAATGCCATCATTGCAGAGCAGGTCCGGCGCGGCCAAGCCTTCCGGTTTTTCGCGCCGGCGTTCAGCGATTCTGACCTGATTGACGGGGCCAGACATATTCTGGCGGCGGTCGGCTTAGAACAGGGCGCAGACCGTCTTGTTGCCACTATCTCTCATGGTGAGCGACGGCTTCTTGAGCTGGCCTTGGCGATGGCCACGACCCCGTCACTTCTATTGCTTGACGAGCCTATGGCCGGGGCCGGCGCAGAAGAAAGCCAGCGCATGACACAAATCATTAACGGCTTACGCAAAGACCATGGGATCTTGCTGATTGAGCATGATATGGATGCCGTGTTTGCTCTGGCGGACAGAATTACTGTGCTGGTTGAAGGGGCGGCCATTGCCAGTGGCACGCCGAAGCAGATCAGCCAGAACAAGGCCGTGCGTGAAGCCTATCTCGGCAACGAGGATGATGATGCTGCATTTGGATAAGGTCAACGCCGGATATGGGGCAGGTCAGGTTCTGTTTGACCTGTCTATTCGTATTGAGGCTGGTGAATGTGTTTCCCTTATGGGGCGCAATGGGATGGGCAAAACAACAACCATCCGTGCGATCATGGGCCAGCTTCCGCTTCAGTCCGGACATATCCAGCGCTTTGGGGTCGATAACCCGGCCCTGGAAAGTTTTGAAATTGCCCGCGCCGGCATTGGGCTTGTGCCAGAAGGACGGTTGATTTTTCCCAATTTATCGGTCGCTGAAAACCTGAAGACCTTCTTCCGCCCTGCCCAGTGGGAACGGGACGGTGAATGGAGCTTTGAGCGCGTTCTTGAGCTGTTTCCACGCCTGCAGGACAGGCTCAATCATTCCGGCAATCATCTGTCCGGCGGTGAGCAGCAAATGCTGGCGATCGGGCGAGCTTTGATCACAAACCCCAAACTGCTGATCCTGGATGAGGCAACAGAGGGGCTGGCCCCCCTGATCCGCAAGCAAATCTGGACCTGTCTTGACCAAATCAAACAGCAGGGCCAATCAATTCTGATCGTGGATAAGGACATCCAGGCAATCACGCGGCTTGCAGACCGACATTATATTCTGGATAAGGGCAGTCTGGCCTGGCAGGGCAATTCAGCTGAGCTGCTTTCCGCACCTGAGATCGTCAACAGATATCTTGGCGTTTGATGCGGCTTACGCCCCGCCTGTCAGAATATAGAAGATGACACAAAGACAGAGCGTTGCCAGCGCAGAGAAGGTGAAATTCCAGCCCAGAGTGAGCTGAAGCGGGCGTTTGCCGTTCATTGACGACATCATCAACACCACCGTTGCAAAGGGTGATGTGGTCATTGACAGCGCCCAACCAGACGAAATGGCCAGCGCGGCCAAGGTTGGATCAACCGGCAGTACAGGCAGGCTGCCCAGAAGTGTGCCGAAAAAGACCGCCATCATAATCGGGCTGACGCCCAGCCAGGAAAACGGCATCATAATAACCGCAAGGCAGATCAAGACCACATAGTCAGGCATCGCCATAAGCCCCAGCATCGTGGCCAGTTCTTCTGCCGGAACCATCTCTGCACTCAGCCGCCCGATATAGCCAGACGAAGCCAGAGCCAGCATAATTTTGGCGTTATCAGGCAACCGATTAAGACAAATAGTTCCAGCCAGCTTTACCGCGGTTACAGGCGGTCTGTCACTATGCCGGTTCTGGGCCCATAGCCAAGCTAACATGACCACCGGACAAGACACCAATAAGCCAAAAACAAAGCTGTCACCTGAGAGAGAGGAAATCAGAACCGTCAGGCTGAACAACAGTAACAAGACTGACAAAAAACCGAGCAAGGCGGGCAGTGGCAGGACCGCTTGTTGCCGGGGCCGCGCCTGGGACCGGCGTAAATGACGGAACCGCCATCTGTCTTCTGCCCAGCCAACAACGCAAATCACAACTGCACAGACAAGGCCGTAGGCAGTCCATAATTCCCTGCTGATACCGTCTATCAGTTCCAACACAGCCAGCGGGGCAATTGCGGTCGGTGACCAGACAACCCCCCAGCTGAACCCCCGCAACATCGCGGTCAACTGGCGTTGTTCCCGGACCGCGGCAATATCTGGCTGTTCGGTTTCAACCCCTTTTCGGATCAACGGGGTAAGCAAGCTGATGATGCCAAGATTAAACAGGATTGACATGAAATTGGTGCCACCATACACGGCAAAATAACGTCTTGCCGGTGGCTGGCGGGTCAGATACTGACCGCAGGCCGTAACCGCAGGGGAAGTGACAGCTGTTTCATGCAAAAGCGCCAATAACAGCAAAAAGCCCATCAAGAAGACAGCCTGGCTTATAGCCGCCTCAAACACCGACCAAGGCATATCAAGACCAAACAAGGCGACACCGGTCAGGCCGGAACATAACGCCAGAAGATAAACTTCACGCAGGCCAACAAAGCGCCAGCTGCATAAGAACACACCGCCTGCCGCGATATAAGAAATAATACTGAAGATAGAGATGTCCGTCGCCCGCGCCAGCAGCATCGTGAGCATCACCGCAACCATGAACAGCCCAGTTACAGGTTTCATAAAGTGAGACAGTTCACGCACAAATCCACAGCCCCGAAGCGTTTTGGTTTACTCATCGTCTGTTAAGTTTACACAGAAACGCGCCACCTGTAACAGCCTTGACAGGCTGATTTCTTCCAGATTTGATGGAAGCAGTTACCGTTTTTAAAAAAATAGTCAGAACAGATGACAAAAAAGGTGTTCATTGCCAGTGGTGCAGGGTTTTCAGGCGACAGATTTGATGCCGCTGTGCCTCTTGTCGCCCATCTGGCCGATTGCAACGGGCCGCGATATCTCATTTTTGAGGTTCTGGCTGAACGAACAATTGCGCTTGCCCAAATCGCCAAGAGTAAAGACCCTGACGCTGGCTATTCGCCCTATCTGGAGGCCTATCTTCGGCCCATTTTGCAGCAGGTAAAGGCCCACAATATCAAAATTGTATCAAACATGGGCGCAGCCAATCCGATGGCGGCGGCCCGTCATGTCAACAGGCTGGCCGCAGAATTAGGCCTACCGCCGTTTAAAATTGCGGTCCTGCTGGGTGATGATCTGTCCTCTTATCTGGATCAGCAGACAATATTACAAGCCCCGACGATGGAAGGAAATCGGCTGTCCGGAAGAGAGTT
>CBFHLG010000001.1:1558-51219 GCA_965656625.1 Puniceispirillaceae bacterium (SeqCode) | reverse complement strand
CTGAAAGCAGCAAACGTCTACCTCGGCGGAGAGGCGGTGGCAAAAGCCTTGTCAGGCGATGCGGATATGGTTCTGGTTGGCCGGACCACAGACAGCGCGCTGGTTCTGGGGCCGTTGTTGCATGAATTTGGTTGGCCACAGGATGATTGGGACAGGCTGGCGGCCGGAACAATTTGCGGCCATCTTCTGGAATGCGGGGCACAGGTTACCGGGGCGTATTTTGCCGACCCGGGCTTTAAGGATGTGCCGGCTCTGGCTGAGGTGGGCTTTCCGGTTGCCGAGATATCTGAGAGCGGCGCGTTCGTGATCACAAAGCCTGAGCGAACCGGGGGGTGTGTAACGACCGCCACGGTTACCGAACAGCTGTTGTATGAAATGCATGACCCGGCCTGCTATGTTGTGCCGGATGTCTGTGCTGATGTAACCGGCCTTCATCTCACAGAACAGGCGGAGAACCGAATACTGGTCAAAGGCATTAAAGGTAAGCCGGGGCCGGCTGAACTGAAGGCCACGGTTTGCGTAGATGGCGGCTATATGGCCGAAACAGAATTGAGCTATGCCGGCCTGAACAGCCTTGCCCGGGCACAACTGGCTGGTGATGTGGTGATTGAACGGATGAAAAAGTCAGGCTTTAATGGCGATATCCGGCGGGATATAATAGGCGCGTTCTCCGTGCTTGATGGCGGGACACCCCAGATGTCTTCATCTGACCATCTGCCTTTTGACGGCGATTACCGGGTGCGCCTGTCATTGATCTCAGCCGCTAAGGAGCCGGCACAACAGCTTTGTGATGAGCTGCAGCATTTGTATTGTTCCGGTCCTGCTGCTGGCGGCGGGTTTCGCGGTAGCGTTACCCCGCAGATGGCATCAGCGTCCATCTTGTTGGACAGGGCCCTGATTGAACCGCATATCACGGTTGAGGTCATCGACAGATGAGCCGCGCACTGCAACCACCTCTTCTGCCGCTTCATGCTATCGCCCATGGCCGGGCGGGCGATAAAGGCAATGTCAGTAATATTTCCTTAATCGCTTATCGGCCAGAGGCGTATGATTTTCTGGCAGAACAGGTTACCGCTGAAAAAGTACTGAAACTCTATACTCATTTGGGCGCGAGCCATGTTACGCGCTTTGATTTGCCGCGGCTCTCTGCGTTCAATTTTGTCATAGATGATGTGCTGGATGGCGGTGTGAACGCGTCCCGTTCAGTCGACCGGCATGGCAAGACCTTAAGCTATATTCTGCTGGGGCGGTTTATCATCCCTATACCGGTAGAGCTGATCCCGCCGGGCTCGCCCTATCTTGATCCTGACTTTCGTTGGCAGACAGGCTAGGCCGTAAAGGCGTCCAGATCGTAGATGTTGCCAGCAGGCACCCCGCCATCAAAATAATCACAGATATTTGAGGCCGCCTGATAGGACATCCGGTACAGGCTTTCTGCTGTAAAGGCGGCGGCGTGCGGGCTGAGTTGTGTATTGTCTGCCCCCAGCAACGGGTTATCCTGGACAATTGGTTCAACCGAAAACACGTCAAACGCTGAAGCGGCGATATGCCCTGAGAGGGTCAACTCAGCCAAGGCCTCCTCGTCCACAATGCCGCCCCGTGCACAATTCACCAGATAACTGCCTTTCGGCATTAACAAGAGCCTGTCTTTATCGATCAGGTTTGCCGATTTGTCTGTCAGCGGTATGTGGAGTGTCAGGAAGGTACTGCGCCGCAACCCCTCATTCAGATCATGAACAACCTCAAAGCCGTCCACTTCCCTGACGCCGGGCTCAAATTTTTCATCACAAATTAAAACCGTCATGCCGAACGCCCGGGCCAACGCCGCCACCCTTGTGCCGATGCGGCCATAGCCCAGAACCAACAGCGTGCGCGCGCCAATATCAAAGGCCTTTATAGTGGCACGTCGGCTGTAATCTGTGCGCACCACCTGATCCATGTAAACAGGGTTCTTGGCCATATTCAGCATGAACATGAAGGTATGCTCAACAACAGACTGGGCATTGGCATCAGACGCAATCGCCACGGTAATGTCCTGGCTGCGGGCACAGGCCACATCAATGGTGTCACAGCCAACGCCATGTTTTGATATCACCTTCAGATTCGGCATGGATAGAATTTGTTCTGAGGAGACCCGATTGGTGCGGACTAAAATGGCGTCTATCTCCTCTGAGCGGGAAGCGAGGTCCTCTGCGCTGACGCGCCAGCCCTCAATGACATCAAAGCCCTTTTCACGCAACAGGTCGGGGCCTGCCTCATGGATTTTTTCTGTTACCAATACCGTCTTCATCACTACCTGTCCTCATTTCCGTCCACCGCCCCCCTTCAGCAGCAGCAGGTCCTCCACCTGATGCCGCTGAGGAGTTGTTTAGCCTGCTACCCGGTAAGGGTTTTCGGCAGCCATAGCGCAATTTCAGGATAGAACATCACCAGCAACATACCGATTATCTGCAAAGCAATGAACGGCAGCACAGAGGCGAAAATCTCCTGCAGCGTGATGTCCGGTGGGGCCACTGATTTCAGCCAGAAACAGGCAGGCCCAAACGGCGGCGATAAGAAGTAAATCTGAATGTTCATCACAAACAGCACGCCAAACCAAACAGCTGCCCATTCTGGTTCCAGCCCCAATTCAGGGGCCATCCCCACCACAACAGGGGCAAACACCGGTACGGTGATAAAGGCAATGGCAATCCATTCCATGAAGGTACCCAGAACCACCAGAATGGCCATCATGACAAAGACAATACCAAGGGCAGGTAGACCCAGATTTGAGAACAGCGAGCGCAGGAAATCACCGCCGCCAACCAGATTATAGATACCGACGAAAGAGACCGCTCCCAAAATCAACCAGACAATTGTGCCCACGGTTGACATGGTTCCGGCCAAGGCAACCTGCAACAGGTTCCAGCTGAATGAGTTGCGGATGAACGCCACAATAATCGCGCCGACCACACCAACCGAGGCCGCCTCAGTCACCGTGGCGATACCGCCGTAAATTGAGCCCATCACGCAGAAGATCAGAAAAATACTTAAACCCACGGCCATGAGTTTTTCTTTTGACAGCTTCATTTCCGTGCCCTTCGCCGCTGCCACTTCTTCGGCTGTCGGGGCCATTGACGGGTTCAGATTAACACGGGTCAGCACATATATTGCGTAGAATGTCGCCAGCAGAAGACCAGGGATAGCCCCTGCCATAAACAGATCTCCAATCGCGACCTGCGCTGCCAGGCCATAAATGATCATGATGATGCTTGGCGGGATTAACGTGGCCAGAGACCCGGCCGCACAAATCAAACCGATGGACATCTTCCGGTCATAACCAAGGCGCAACAATTGCGGCAGAGCAACCAGCCCCAGCATCACAATCTCACCGCCCATCACACCGGACATCGCGGCCAGAATAACCGCCACAACGATCGTCTGAATGGCAACGCCGCCTCGCAGCTTGCCAGCGAAAATAGACATCGCATCAAACAGGTCTTCAGCAACCCCGGCCCGTTCCAGGATCGATGCCATCAGCACAAACAGCGGCACAGCGATCAGTGGATATTTTTCCAGCAAACCAAAGGCATTGGTGGAGACCAGATACATGCCGCCATAGCCAAAATAGAATAGTGCAGCAAGGATCGAGACAATCAAAGTCACAATCCCCAGCGGCATGCCGGTCATCATCAGCGCGATCATCAAGCCAACAATCAACATGCTGGCTGACGCTATCCCCATCTCACGCATGTCAATCAGACCAGATGGGTCAACTGTAGAACCAACCGAAGCGTAAAGCCCGTTAATGCTGCCAAACAGGATATTGCTTTCACCTAAATAATGTGCGCCCACAACACTGACCAACCGGATAAAAATCAAACCCGCAATCGCCAGTACAACAGCCTTCGCAGCTGGTGAGGTGACATGTCGGTGGAGATTAACCAGCAGCTGGACAAGGTACATTATGGCCCCGACCACAAGCATGGTTTTCAGAATCATTGGCTGAGGTGAATTCCACGCCGACCCCATCTTTTCTACCATGCGGATAGATTCCATGGCCCTGACAATCGCATCATCCGCCAAAAGCCAAAGTGCCAGAATACCGACCACATAGGCAAACAGGTCAAGATACCACTTCCCCTTGTCACCTGCCATGAGATAGAGAACATTGATAGAAATATGGCGTTTATGAAGGGTGATATAGCCGGCAGACAGCATCCAGGCGGTGGCACATAACACCATCACCACTTCAAACGCCCACTGTGTAGGCGCGTTGAACACATAGCGCGAGACAACTTCATAGATGGTGCATAAAGCGGCTAACAGATATAGCTGAGAAACGGCGAGACCGGAGAACTTGCTGAAATGGTCAATAAACCGAAATGGTCCTGGCTCTGGCTTAAAAACGTGCGTATCTTTCGGCGCTATGACCCTATCAACATTCGTCATTACTTCCCCCAATTATAAGCCCCTAATGCAATTTTTTACTCTAAAAAGGGCTTTTTTTAGCAGTTCATGCCTGCCTAATTTATATTTCTGATAATTTATGCTTGCAGTAAATAAAATTTTATTCAAGCATAAACATATCGGGTGTTGCCCGCATGTGGGGAGGATAATGAGATGAGTGAGCCAACACGCATTGACAGTGTCACAACCTATGGCCACTGGGCCCCGGCTGCCGGTTTTGTGCTGGCCTTGGGGATCGTCTATCTTATGTTTGCCCTCGCAGACGGCTTCAGTTGATAAATCTGAAATAATATAAAAATCTGTGGAGGATAGAAAATGAAAAGGCTAGCTACGCTAACCATGGCAGCTGCATTGATGGCCAGTGCAGGGGTCGCAGATGCAAAAACGTTAAAATTCCAAATCAGTTCAAACGCTGGTGACTGGGCCCATACTTATTTGAATGACGCCGCACCGATGTTGGAAACAATGTCAGGCGGCAGCATGAAAATCGAAGCCCTGCCAACAAAGTCTGTTGTCCCACACAGAGAGACAATTGACGCAGTGGCCAATGGCATTCTTGATGGCGATATGAACGCGATCGCCTATTTCTCAGGCCGTGACCCGGCCTTTGCTATCATGGGTGACCTGATCGCTGGTTATGATACGCCTGAACAGTATCAAGATTACTGTATGCATGGCGGCGGCAAAGAAATGCTGCAAAAAATTTACGACACGCTGATGCCTGGCAAGATCAAGGTTCTGGGCTGTGGTCCTTATGGTAAAGAAGCCTTTGTTGCAAAGGTTCCGCTTTATGGCGTGGATGATCTCAAAGGTCTGAAGTTGCGCTCTCCTGAAGGCCTGGCTGCTGACGTGTTCCGCCGTGCCGGCGCGTCACCATCCTCTATCCCATTCTCAGAGGTTTATACATCACTTGAAAAAGGGATTGTCGATGCCGCTGATGCGTCAGTGTACATCAACAACCATGCATCTGGTTTCCATAAGATCGCGAAATTCCCGCTTTATCCTGGGATTCACTCCATGGCGAACCTGCAGACCATCATCAACAAGCGCGTTTGGGATGGTATGAGCGAACAGGATCAGGCCATTCTTGAAACCTGGGTACATTCTACATGGCAGCGTAAGCTGCGCGATGCCACACTTGAGGGCTTAGAGCAGGTTGCTAAAGACAAAGCCGACCCAGACATCACTGTAATTGACTGGTCGGTTGAAGAGCGGAAGAAGTTCCGTGAAATCGCTGTTGAAGCCTGGTATGCCATGGCCGAAAAGAGCCCGCTTGCCAAAGAAGCTCTGGAATCCAATCTGGCTTACATGAAAAAAATTGGTCTGCTTGACTAATCCTCCCCTTCGCTAAATTTTAAAACAGGCGGTTTGTGATATGCGAGCTGCCTGTTTTTTTATTTAACCCATGATTTTGTTAGAAACGCAGACAAACCTCAGATCTGCTGAAGGATATAGCTGAAATGAACACTTATGATTTTTCTGGCCGCACGGCTGTGGTCACCGGCGGGTGTAATGGCATCGGGGCCGCCGTCACAAAAAGACTGATCAACTCTGGTGCGAAGCTGAGCATCTGGGATATGGACCCGGACAACTGCGAAGAGGCGATAGCCGCCCTGCCCGCAGATTCTTGTCAGATTATCCAGACTGATGTCAGTGATTATGACAGTGTTTCAGCCGCGCTGGCGCAGACCAAAGCCGCCTTTGGCCGGGTGGATGTGCTGATAAACAGTGCCGGTATTGCCGGTCCCACGCATACGCTGGCAGATTATCCGGTTGACCTGTGGCGTCAGGTTCAAACCGTCAATCTGGATGGTACCTTCCATTGCTGCAAAGCTGTTGTCCCCGATATGGTGGCCTCTGGTTATGGCCGGATTGTGAACATTGCTTCGGTAGCCGGAAAGGAAGGCAACCCGAACGCCTCTGCCTATTCAGCATCAAAAGCCGCTGTAATCGCGCTGACCAAATCTCTGGGTAAAGAACTGGCAGGGCATGATATCGCGGTAAACTGCGTAACCCCGGCAGCCGCAAAGACCAGGATATTTGAACAAATCACTCAGGAATTTGTTGATTATATGCTGTCCAAAATTCCGCGCGGCCGATTTGTGACCGTAGATGAAGTTGCCAACCTGATTGCCTGGGCGGCCTCAGCTGAAAACTCCTTCACCACAGGGGCCACTTTTGACATATCAGGTGGGCGCGCCACCTACTAGCTACGAGCTGGTGACAGCTCAGGTTCGGGCCGACTCAAACGCGGCCCAGGCTTTCTCAAACGCCTCATAATCAAAATCCGGAGCCTGGGCAGGGTCAAGCACCAGCCGTTCTGTTTCAATCAATTTCTGAATTGCCGCAGAAACAGACGGGATAACCGCCGATGGGATCACAAGGGCCCCGTGCCGGTCAGCATGGACCAGATCGCCTTGTTTAACAGACAGGCCCATTACCTCAACCGGTGTGCCCACTTCTTTTACATGGACAAACGCGTGTGACGGGCCGATTGATCCGGCGATTACAGGAAAATCTGCGGGCACATCACCCAAATCGCGCATCACCCCGTTTGTCAGCGCACCTGAAACACCAAGGCCTTTATGCACAGTTGTGTTTATCTCTCCCCAGAACGCGCCAACACAATCGGGATAATCGCAATCTTCTATCACGGCAATCGCTGGTTTTTGGGCCTCAGCAATGGAGCGATAATAGCCCATGCGCCGTTCTTTGATGACCTCTGGCGGTTCTTCTGGCGGGGCTTTGGCCGCGATTTTCGCTGTCAGCGCATAACCAACTACAGCCTTCGCATCCGGGGCAGATGAGAACATGGTTCCCTTGGTGAAATTGTTAAAGCCGCGCTGTCCTTCTGCTGCCTCAATCGCATTGCACACGGTCGGCGTGTCAACAGACCTCAGGGTCTCCAGCAATACATCATCCATCTTCTGCTCCCTTCGTTAAAAAATATACCTGCTCCAAAACCATTGATGAGAATAACTACACAAAGCCTAGTCAACGGCCTCGACCACCCGTATATCCCGGGCCACTGCGCCGAGCAGCTCTCGGGCGGCCTGATAATCCGGGCTTTCATAAGCCGCCTTGGCCCTCTCAACACTGTCAAATTCAATGATTATTGTGCGTTCCGCCTTACCCTCTTCGTAAATATGGGCGGGCATCCCGCGCACAACAAACCGGCCACCATTTGCCTCTATGGCTTTGCGGGCCGGACCGGCATATTCAGCAAGATTTTCAGGCGCCGGACTACCCAGATATATCGAAACAATAAAGGCTTTACCCATAACTCTACCCTGTTCACTCTCTTCAAAATAACATGTTTTGTGGTTGCATCGGGCCCCACCACCAACAGCCTTTTTAAAGCCTACCTTTGAAAAACCACGAAGGGAAAGAAAATCACAAAGAAGAGCAACTGCTCATGAGTCCAGAATGAGATCGGCGGCCTTTTCGGCTATCATCATGGTCGGGGCGTTGGTGTTGCCAGATGTGATAAACGGCATTACCGACGCATCAGCCACGCGCAACCTGTCCACGCCCCTGACCTTCAGATCAGGGGTCACAACGTGGCCAGACTGGCCGGCCGGACCCATTCTGCATGTCGAGACAGGATGATAAACCGTATTGCCGGTCTGTTTGACAAAATCAAGCAATTCATCATCTGTGACACAATCCGAACCTGGCCGCGCCTCAGCCTTAACGATGCTGTTTATGGGCGAAGAGGCCATGATGGTGCGCGCAATATGAATCCCCTCCAGCAACACCAACCGGTCGATCTCCTCCTCAAGGTAGCGCGGGTCAATGTCCGGCGGCATATTCGGGTCCGCAGACGTGATATGGACGCTCCCGCGGCTGTGGGGGCGAAGCTGGCATGGGCCAATTGAAAGGGCGGGAAATTTATCAAACACACGTTTTGCCGGATTGGCAAAGCTGGCATGGGCAGCATGAAACTGGATATCAGGGCAGTTGTCTGTCGCATACCGGCTGGCCACAAAGCCGCCAACTATTCCAGCAGGCATAGTCAAAGCCCCCCTTCTGCGGAACAGGAAATGGGCTGCCTCCTGTATCAACCCAAATCCAGAAAGAGAGGTGTTCAAACTGTCACCAGACGTCAGCTCCCAGGTCAGGCGGGTGAGGAAATGATCGGCCAGATTTTCGCCAACAGCCGGCAGGTTTACCCGCGGCGCAATCCCGGTGTCCTGGAGCCGCTCTGCCGCGCCAATTCCGGACAACTCCAGAAGCTGTGGTGAGCCAAATGCGCCGGCACATAAGACCACCTCCCGGCGGGCCTTAAGGACTGATTTTTTGCCGCGATGGAGGACGACAAGGCCGGTTGTGGTGTGCTGGTCATCATCAAAACACAGCTCTAAAACCTGCGCTTTGGACAGCAGTGTTAGGTTCGGGCGATTCCGCACAGGGGCAATAAAGGCCTGATAGCTTGAATGCCTGAGCCCGTTCTTCTGGGCCAGTTGGAAGTAGCTGAACCCATCCTGGCTCACCCCGTTATAATCCACATATGTTCTGTGCCCACACTGGCCGGCGGCCGCGATAAACTGGTCCAAAACCGGGTAGGTTGTCCGGGGCGCAGAGATATGCATCTCACCTGAGCTGCCCTGCAGCCCCTCATCGATTTGTTCAGGTACAAGATGTGTCTGCACAGATTTTTTGAAATAGGGCAGAACATCAGAAAATGACCAGCCGGTATTTCCGGCCTGCGCCCAGCTATCAAAATCCTGCGCCTGCCCCCGTACATATAGCATCCCGTTTATTGAGGATGTACCGCCAAGGACTTTGCCTCTGGGCATGCCGATTGTCCTGTTGTTCAGATGGTCTTGCGGGCGCGTGGAAAACATCCAGTTCACAGACGGGTTGGTCATCAAATTCACAAAGCCAGCGGGGATATGAATGAAAGGATGGGTGTCGGCTGGGCCGGCCTCAACCAGAATAACAGAGTTGTTCGGATTTTCGGTTAACCGGTTGGCCAGAATACACCCCGCTGACCCGGCCCCGACCACGATGAAATCTGCTTCTGCCATTGGCACATAATCAGGTTGGCTTTGTGTACGAACGTCTCGAGCTTTCATGCCTCCACCCTGACACAGATGGGGCAGAATTCAAATGGCTTCAGCTTGATATTTCAACTGAAGGAACGTGTTGTAAAGGCGAAAAACCTGTCATAAGTCTCAGCGCACGCCCAGCGAGATAGGACGTGCAGAGGACCTCAGTTTTACGCTGAAACGACGGTCATCCTTAGTCCTTATTTACCGCAGCAAGATAAAATGTTACTGCATAGAAGATGGAGTTTAGGGGCTAGAGAACTAGCCATCTTGCGAGAGGGATTTTTAATGGAAAAGCTTGAATTTTACATCGACGGGCAGTGGGTCAAACCTGCTAACGCTGATACACTCAACGTCATTAATCCTGCCACAGAAGAAGCTGTCGCCACGATATCGCTTGGCAGCAGCGCGGATGTTGACAGGGCTGTATCTGCGGCGCGCCGGGCGTTCGAAACCTACTCGCAGACACCTGTTAACCAGCGGATTGAGTTGCTGACCACCATAAGAGAGGTCTATAAGCGCCGCGTTGATGATGTAGCCGATGCCATCCAAACTGAAATGGGCGCGCCAAGCTACCTTGCAAAAGGCGCCCAGGCCATGGTTGGCCTCGCGCATCTGAAGGCAGCAATCCGGTCTCTCAGCAATCATAATTTTGAATATAAGCATGGTGATTTTATTATCCGGCATGAACCTATTGGCGTCTGCGGGCTGATCACACCATGGAACTGGCCAGTGAATCAGGTGGTCTCAAAACTGGCCCCCTGCCTCGCCTCTGGTTGCACGGCCGTCCTGAAACCGTCTGAAATAGCGCCTCTGTCTTCACTTGTCATTGCTGATATTCTGCACGAGGCGGGTGTGCCTGCTGGTGTTTTCAACCTCGTGAACGGCATGGGGCCTGTGGTTGGCGAAGCGATGTCCGCGCACCCCGATATTGATATGATGTCGTTCACTGGCTCAACACGCGGCGGCGTTGCCGTTGCCAAAGCCTCAGCAGACAGTGTGAAGCGTGTCAGCCAGGAATTGGGCGGCAAGTCAGCCAACATCATCCTTGATGACAATGAATTTGAAGCCTCGATAAGCGCGGGTGTGAACCTGTGCATGAACAATACCGGCCAGTCCTGTAACGCACCAACACGGATGCTGGTCCCCGCCAGCCGCAAAGATCAGGCCTACGCAATCGCTACAGCATCAGCCGAAAAAGTTGTGGTGGGTGACCCAAGCGACGAGAGCACAGTCATTGGCCCTCTGGTCAGCGATATCCAGTATGAGAAGGTCCAGAAGCTGATCGAAACAGGGATTGCAGAAGGGGCAAATCTGCTCACCGGGGGCACCGGCAAACCAGAAGGCCTGAACAGGGGCTACTACACCAAGCCAACTGTGTTTGGTGATGTTAAAAATGATATGACCATCGCACGTGAAGAAATATTCGGGCCGGTACTGTCGCTGATTACATATGACAGCATTGATGATGCGGTGGCGATCGCCAATGATACAGACTATGGGCTGGCGGCCTATGTTTCCGGCCAGGACAAGGACAAACTGACCGCAATAGCCCGGCGTCTGCGTGCAGGCCAGGTCCATATCAATTACGGCTCAGGCGGGGCGGATGCCCCGTTTGGCGGCTATAAGCAGTCTGGCAATGGCCGCGAAAAAGCCGAATGGGGCTTGGAAGAATTTCTGGAAGTAAAGGCGATTATGGGCGCGTGATAAGCGCGTCCAATGCATCCATAACAGCGCGAACATGTACCGGATCATCTGCGGCCTGATGCGGCGGGGCAAAAACACCGCTGTCATTATCGAAATATTGACCTGTCGCGTCTGCAAAGTCTGGTGAAAGGGCCGTCTGCACCAGAATATCAGCGCCAATATTCAGATCGTTACCTTCAATACCAAACCCATCCTTAACCATTTTGGACGCCAGCAAAGAGCCTGGATTTACAGCAAGTATCACCGGTCCATCCGGCATTTCGCGCGCCATTTCTGCTGACCAGATGGTGATAGCAAGCTTGCTTTGGGCGTAGGCGCTCATGTCCTGCATCGGCTGAAAGGTGGTCATCGCGTTGATGTCAACCGGGGCCTGTGCTGCTGATGACAGGTTCACCACACGTCCGCTCTTTGGCATAATCGGCAACAGACGCCGGGTCAGAATATAAGGGGCTATCGTGTTCACATCGAACCGAATATCGCGGCCAGCCTCGGTTTGCGTATCAACTGTTTTCAGAATGCCTGCATTATTTATCAGCACATCAATCTGTTGATGTTCAGCCCGGACCGCTTCTGCTAAGCCCACCACCTCACCCCTGCGGCTGAAATCGGCCAGATAAGCGGGCGCCCCGCCAGTTTGTTCTGCGGCCTTTGCCAGCTTGTCTTCACTGCGGCCATGTAAGAGAACCTGATGGCCGTCACTGGCAAGTTTCTGGGCAGTCAGCAATCCGATACCGTCCGTGGCCCCGGTAATGAGAATTGTTTTATGCATCCTTATTCCTTTAAAGGCTGAATTGCAAAGAACCAAGGGCTAAATAACAGGGATGGGTCCTCTACGACCACCTCTTAAGGACACAACATCAATAACAACAACCAATCAACCCTTTAACGGTCTTTTTGATATTGTGTTTGTGTCTGCCTCCTCGGGATGTCTTTTGGACTGTATGGAACCAAATTTTACCTACCTGCTACCCTCAGTCACAACAGCAAACCAAATCTGTCCCGATGGTGTCACAGCTATCACAATTAAAGCAGATCAGGACGAGTAAGGCCGGGGCCATCAAGCTGAAAATATGTAAGGGCTGGAACCAGCGGTTTGCTTAAGGTTTCTTGAGCTGGAAAAATGGTAGCGGAGGAGGGACTCGAACCCCCGACACGCGGATTATGATTCCGCTGCTCTAACCACCTGAGCTACTCCGCCATAATGTATTTCGCCTTGCGTTGATAGCGAGCAAGGTTCGACATATAATGAGCGTTTGTCTTAAGGTTTCACCCACCATTGGTCAAGTCCAAAAATACGCTGGCTGGCACAAAACCTGCCCGCTATGGTCAGCTGTTACGCCGATACGGCGAAGGCTCTGGTCGGGGCATGGCTGATCCAGCCCCCACCCAGCACAAGCCGGTCATTGCCGCCATCATAAATCACGCCAGCCTGGCCAGGGGCGATACCAAATTCTGGCTCGACCAGCTTTATCTGCACATCTTGGGCCTCACTGCCAGAGGGTATCAGCAGACGCGCTTCTGCCGCCGCAGCGGTATTGCGCAACTTGACCTTCACCGGCAGCCCGTCTGGTGAGTGCGCAGCCGGCATATCCATCAGGCCCGGTGAAATCCAGTTCATTTCTGTCAAATACACATCGCTGCAGGCCAGCGCGGATTGCGGGCCGACAATCACCTCATGCTTGCCCGCATCAATACCGACCACATAAAGCGGGCTGTTATCTTCGGTGTCCGTCTTGCGGCCCCCAATCCCCAGCCCACGACGCTGACCGATAGTATAATCGATAACGCCGTTATGCTGTCCCAGAACGGTACCGTCCAGATGCCGGATCGCCCCTGGTTCTATCGCCCCGGGACGCAGCTTCCTGACCACATCACCATAGCGGCCATTCGGCACAAAACAGATATCCTGACTATCCGGCTTATCGCTGACAACAAGGTCAAATCTTTCAGCCAGCGCGCGGGTTTCTGTCTTGGTCATGCCGCCAAGCGGAAACCGCAAATAGGCAAGTTGTTCTGGTGTGGTGGCAAACAGAAAATAAGACTGGTCTTTGCTGTCATCCACCGCCCGTTGCAGACAGGCTGTTCCGTCCACCATCTCGCGCCGCACATAATGGCCCGTCGCCAGACAGTCAGCATCCAGTTCACGGGCAGTGGTTAGAAGGTCCTTGAATTTCACCGTCTGGTTACAGCGCACACAAGGGATAGGCGTGTGCCCAGCCAGATAGCTGTCGGCAAAATCATCCATCACCTGTTCACGGAACAAGCTTTCATAATCCAACACATAATGCGGAATGCCCAGGCTGCCGGCCACCATGCGGGCATCATGAATATCTGCCCCGGCACAACACGCCCCTTTTGCTTGAACAGCAACGCCGTGATCATACAGCTGCAGGGTGATGCCTATGACCTCATAGCCCTGTTCAGCCAGCAAGGCTGCGGTCACAGAACTGTCAACACCGCCGGACATCGCCACGACAACACGGGTCTCAGCCGGCGGTTTGGCAAACCCCAGAGAATTGAGTTGTGATGCGTTTATGTCCACCGAATTGGTCATATCACCCTTCTGCCTGCCTCCAGCAGGGGATTTATCCCTGATTAGAGATCGTCTGGCACTTTAACGGTCAAACCATCCAAATTATCATCAATCCTGATCTGGCACCCCAGCCGCGATGTTTCGGTCAGGCCAAACGCCAATTCCAGCATATCCATTTCATCATCGGAAGGGGCCCCGACACGGGCATAATCAGCATCCGAGAAATAGACATGACAAGTGGCACAGGACAGGCTGCCCCCGCAGGTACCTTCCAGACCCATATTATTGTCACGGCCGACTTCCATCAATGTGGTTCCGTTTTCCACGTCCAGCGCGTGCTCGCTTCCGTCTGCTTTAATGAATGTAATCGTTGGCATGGTTTTTCTTAATCTCTCTGTTCGAAAAGCTGTCAGCTTCAGGTGTTATTGCGCCTTGCGCTTATAAAGATCAATCAAAGCCTGTGCAAGCCCGAGCAGGTCATCTTTCGTGCTTTGCCAGCCTGCAGATATGCGGATGACTTGACCGGCGGCATCGTCTCTGCCCATCGCCTTTATAACATGGCTTGATGTCACCTTTCCAGACGAACAGGCCGAACCGGAACTGACCGCAAATCCCGCCAGATCAAGGGCCATAATCGCTGTCTGCGCGGCAAGCCCCGGCAGATATAAACAAGATGTGTTTGCCAGCCGGTCTGCTCTGGCGCCAATGATTTCTATCTGCGGACAAGAAGCGGTTATCATCTGCTCCGCCTCGTCACGCCAGAGGCCTATCTGCGCCAACTCTTCGGGGTGAGCCACCTGCGCGGCTGCTGCAAACCCGCAAATACCAGCCAGATTTTCCGTCCCGGACCGGCGTCCCTGCTCCTGGCCGCCCCCTGCCAGAAGGGACTGCAAACGCTTCCCCGGCCGGGTCCACACCGCCCCAATACCGGTTGGCCCGCCAATTTTATGCCCAGACACCGTCAAAAAATCGATACCCGCTTTTTCAGGATCAACAGCCAGCTTGCCAAAAGCCTGGACCATGTCGGTATGAAACGCGACCTGATAACGCTGGCATAAGGCGCCAACCTCAACAAGCGGCTGTATTACGCCTGTCTCGTTATTCGCCGCCATCACAGACACCAAGGTCGAGGGTCTGTCCACCTCAGGCAGCACAGCCAACATTTGCTCCAGATGAGACAGATTCACCACACCCTCACGGTCTACCGCAATCAGCCTGGCCTCAGGGCAGGCCGCCAGAACCGCATCATGTTCCACCGCCGATGCCATGGTGATCTGATAGCCGGCCAGAACCATATTGTTCGCCTCAGTCCCGCCACTGGTAAAGGTCAGCTCACCCGGCCTAACCTTCAGGGCGGCAGCGATGTGGTGTCGGGACTGATCCATAAGGGCACGGGCCGCACGCCCGAACTGGTGTACAGAAGACGGGTTGGCGGGCTGGCTCAGCGCCTGCTGAACAGCTTCTGCCGCTTCTGGCCGCAATGGGGCGGTGGCGTTATAATCAAGATAGACAGGCTGTCCTGCCAACATGGTCTTACGTCATCCTAATCTGAGGACGGGGTCGGCGTATCCGGCGCCTCCGAAGACGCCGCAATATCAGACAACCCCTCATTTGAGCCATCACCCAAAGCCTCAATTTGTGTCCGCAGGGCCTCTAACTCGGCAAACAGGGCCGATATGGTCCGGGACTGGCTGTCATCAGCGGGCATATTGCTGACAGCATAAGGCTCAAACTGGCTGTCTGCGCGTCTCTTGCGAAGCGGCTTTGCCGGAATACCCACCACGGTCTGGCCGTCTGCCACATCTTTAGTCACAACAGAATTGCCGCCAACACGCGCGCATCGGCCGATGGTGACCGGCCCTAAAATCTGTGCCCCGGCCCCGATAATGACATCATCTTCCACCGTAGGATGGCGTTTCACAGATCGCTGTGCCTTTGCATCAACCGCTGGCATCACCCCGCCAAGGGTCACGCCATGATATAAGGTAACATTGGCACCCAGAGTAGCGGTCTGGCCAATTACAATCCCCATGCCGTGGTCAGCAAAGAATCCGGCACCAATTTTGGCGGCGGGATGAATTTCGATACCGGTCAGCCACCGCGCAATCTGCATCATCAGCCTCGATATTGTGTGCAGACCGGCGTTCCATAACGGATGAGCCAGACGATGCGCGACCATGACATGGAAGCTCGGGTAAAGCAGCATCGCGCTCAGCAATCCGCCTGCTGCCGGATCGCGCTCCAGGATTGCCTTTAAATCAGCTTTCAATTTTGCGAACATAAGACCTTCCTTTTGTGAGCAGACGCGCCCATCCCATGACACACCGCTAGATTATCTTACCGGGAAACGCTGACCCATCAAAGCACCAATACTATCAGCCCATGGCGTTACGGCTCATTAGAGCAGAACAGGCTTGGAATAGCTGCTTGATTAAGATATAAGCCTTAATGCCTGAATCGCAAGGGAGCCAAAGCTGAATGCCTGAAGTCATCATCAATGGTCCGGCTGGCCGGCTGGAATGCCGCTATATGCCTGGCGCAACATCAGATTCGCCAACCGCCCTTGTTCTTCATCCGGAACCTGACAAAAATGGCACCATGAACAACCGGGTGACCTTTGCGACCTACAAGCTGTTTCAGGCGCGTGGTTTTGCGGTGATGCGGTTCAATTTCCGCGGTGTGGGCAGATCACAAGGCAGTTACGAGCAAGGTGAGGGCGAGCTGTCAGATGCGGCAACAGCGATTGACTGGCTACAGGCTCAGTTTCCGTCATCTAATGTCTGCTGGATTTCCGGCTTTTCCTTCGGTTCCTGGATTGCCATGCAACTGATGATGAGACGGCCGGAAATAACCGGGTTTATTTCTTTATCACCGCCAGCCTCTACACATGATTTCACGTTTTTGGCGCCCTGCCCGGCAAGCGGCCTCATCATTCAGGGCGGCGAAAATGAGCTGGTACCAGCTTCGCGTGTTGAAGCTCTGGTGGAGAAAATTTCCAAACAAAAGGGCGTGACCATCGATATCGATACAATCGACGGGGCCAATCATTTCTTCAGCACGCATCTTGATGAAGCCATGCAGTCTATTTCGGCGTATCTGGACAGAACCGATGATGGCCGCAAGATGCCCAATTCGGCCATCAGTGAAGAGTGAGCGATCGTCAATATTATGACCACAAAATCTGCTTTTCTGACTGAGCTTATCGGTCGCGGCTTCATGCATCAGGCCACCAATCTGGACGGGCTGGACAGCCTGTCCAGCCAGCAGCCGATTTCAGCCTATATCGGGTTTGACTGTACCGCGGACAGCCTTCATGTCGGCTCCCTTATCCAGATCATGATGCTGCGTCTGCTACAGAAACATGGCCATAAACCCATTGTGCTGATGGGCGGCGGTACAACTAAGGTCGGTGACCCGTCTGGCAAGGATGAAGCGCGTCCATTACTGTCTGACCAGGATATCGAGAAAAACAAAGCGGGCATCCGCCGCATTTTTGAAAAATATCTGACCTTCGGGGACGGGCCGTCGGATGCGGTTATGGTCGATAATGCCGACTGGCTTGATGACCTGGCCTATATTAAATTCCTGCGCGATTTTGGTAGTCATTTTTCGATCAACCGAATGATGGGGATGGAGTCTGTTAAAATCAGGCTTGAGCGTGAACAGAACCTGTCCTTCCTTGAGTTTAACTACGCCATTCTGCAGGCTTATGATTTTCGCGAACTGCGCCGCCGTTATGGTTGTGCGTTGCAGATGGGTGGATCTGACCAGTGGGGCAATATTGTTACCGGCATTGATCTGACCCGGCGGGTTGATGGCCAGGAAGTATTTGGGCTGACCTCACCTCTGATCACCACCGCTTCCGGGGCAAAGATGGGTAAATCGGCCGCCGGGGCGGTTTGGTTGAACGAAGACAAGCTATCCACATTTGATTTCTGGCAATTCTGGCGCAATACCGAAGATGCCGATGTTGGCCGGTTTTTGCGTCTGTTTACAGAATTACCAGAAGCGGAAATTAAACAGCTTGAAGCCCTGCAAGGGGCTGAAATCAACACAGCCAAAATCGCCCTTGCCAACGCAGTGACTACATTGTGCCATGGTGAGACCGCCGCACAAGCCGCTGAGCAGACCGCACGGCAGAGTTTTGCTGAAGGCGCAATCGCCGATGGTCTGCCAACTCTAGAGATAACCGAAAAAGACCTGGGAACACTGAGCCTGATTGATGCGTTCATTCAAATCGGTTTGGCCAGCTCTAAAGGTGAGGTCAGACGCCTTATCAGAGGCGGCGGCGCCCGGCTCAATAATCAGGCCTTCACAGACGAAGACAAAACCGTTGAAGCAGCTGATTTTGATGATGACGGCAAAGCCCTTATAGCCGCTGGCAAAAAGCGCCGCGCGGTGCTTCACCTTGCCAGCTAGAGAGCGGGCCCACGCTTAGCCCCACAGCTTAAGACAGACAGACGCCGCTTACCAGCGGGCCTATTCGTCTACGCCCAGTATCCGGCGGCGCTCACCTCCCAGCCAGTCCGGGCTGAGGATATCTCTCAACACGCCCGGGGCCAGCGCAAACAGATTGACACCCACCTCAGGGTCATCTGCATCACCTTTCAAAGTAAACTGGGTAGAGAATATGCCGGTTTTATCCACCCCGGTCAGCAATTCCCCGAAGAATGGCACATAACCGATCAGCTTGCTGAGCTGTTTCAGCGGCACCAGATCCCCGCTCACGTCAACCTGCTTGTTTTCCCTGTCATAGGTACCCAGCAGATGCACGCCGACCGCCTCGCCAACAGCTCTGACTTTCTCCAGCCTGAAAAAGGGACCATCTGCCTCAATGATGGCCTGCCCTTTTGAGAAATGAGTGCCCTCTCCTTCAACAAGCGATTGCAGGCCCGCAACAGAAAGTACAGAGAATGCCCGGATAGCGCGCGGGGCCTCAACAACATGAAAATCGACAATCTCAATCTCGGTTCGATGAGATGACAGACTATCTGCTGAAAAGGTTGTTGCCAGCCTCAATTCGCCGCCTCTTACAGCGTCCGTAATGTTCAAACCATCCAGTGTGCGGCCGCCATTCTTTGAGGTGATCAGTAAAATATTCTGGCCTGTATCAGACGGGCTGTAGGTCAGTTTTGCCTCTGCACCGCCAATGACCCCGGTGGCTGACAGAAACTCACCCTGGGCCCCGAACAGTGTTTCAACAGTTCCTTCGCTCAACAGGGGTTTGTCCTTCACCATCAGGCTGCCCTGTAGCCGCGCCTCCCCGCCGCCCTCTTTTGTTGTCTGGCCTTCCAGATGCCCGTTAAAGGTGATGTCGGCGCCAAGGATAAGGTTTTCGGAAGTGACATCAAATTTCAGGTCACGCCCTTTAGCCAACCCCTCATTACGGCGCAGTGGAACCAGATTAATCTGCTCGCCTTCTGCGGTGACTTGCATCATCCCGTTTTCATCTCGGTCCAGCAAGATGGTATCCACCCGATTACCGGGCAGAACCACCTGTTCAAGATAGCCGTGGTTTATCGACAAATCAGGGTCAAGAGCCACACGCCCCTTTGCCTTCAGGCTCGACGCGTTGATATCAATCGCTTCAATATGGCGCAATTGCCCCTGCTCAAAAATCAGCTGCATATTCGCTGCCGCGGCCTCACCAGGCAGTTTTGCCCAGTCAAAGGCCGAGACCGAAACCGATGTATCCTTGGCGTCTGCGCTGATGCCGACTCTGAACTTGGCCTGCTGCGGCTGGCCGGTCACCGCCACCTTCAGGCGCATTGCCCCATCAACCGGCAGGTTAAACCTCTCTTGCAAGTAAGCAACCACAGCGCTTTCATTGGCTGTTTTCAGGTTAAGCGACATAGAGCTGTCGGCCGCACGTTGATAGGCAAAATCTGTCTGAATACCCGCCAACAACCCAGAGCCGGAGATGTGCACCTCGCCCTGCTGATAGGTCAGCACGAGAGCAGCCTGCTCTAGGTCATGGCGCAGAGGCAGGTTCTGCACCGCCGTGTCAGTCATGCTGCCATCAAAAGCAACGCCGGTTACCTTCAGCCGTTTGCCCGGCTCTGCCCGAGCGGCCAGATCAAGCGAGAATTCAATATCGCCTGCGATGTCTTTGTCATGTAGTTGCAGCTTTTGAAGCTGATTTATCTTTTCATGGCCGAGGATATCCATGACGGTATCAGCGCTTCCAGACGCGCTCAGCCTGAAGGCCAGTTCACGGTCTTGGCCAGCTGGCAACAACGGGCCGAATTGCACCTGTGCCTGGGCAACAGACAGCTGATCAATATCGCCTTGTTCGACATTCACCACCAGCTGGTTATCTTCAAATTTCATCCGGCCGGACAGGCCTGTTGCCGCGGTCATATCCTGATACAGACCGAAGCGCGCTTCACTGAATAAAACATCGCCGTCAACAGACGCCAGTTTCGGCAGACCATCCTGTTCAGAAAAGCCAAGGCTGAGGCGACTTTTGCCAAAGGCCCCGCCAGAGATATGGCGCCGCATCCATGACATGGTTCTCGGGGCCAGTTTTTTTGGCCATAAATGCTGAAACAATTCAGCATCGAGAAAATCTGCCTCCAGCTTGATTTCTGAAAGAAACGTCTGGTCTGGTTTGCGCCGGGTTGCATTCAGACTGAAGCGGCCCATCTGGTCCAGATCAACAAACAGGTTCTGAAGTACGGTCTCGCTGCCCTGCTGTCTGAGCACCAGATCGACAGACGGCACCCTGATAGTCGGCCCATATCCCGCCACCCGCAGAAACCCGTTACGAACTGACATGATTGTTGAGGCGGACTGCACCTGTCCATCTGTCCCGACCTTCACATCAACAGAGCCGTTCAAAGTGCCGACGACCGTTTCATATTGTTTATCTTTGTATGATAACCGAATATTGGCGTATTCGCCTGACAGGTTCAACTGTGAGAAAGTCAGCCTGCTTTGATCGCGCATCAACATGCCTTCAAATTCCACAGCCACAGTCTTGAACCGCCCGCCTGCTGAATTCTGCGTGATAAGGGCTCGTAACTCTGGTGCTTCTTGGTCCGGCCAAATTTCCAGAAGATCAGGAATGAAGATATCCTCACCCAGTACCGTGCCTGAATAGCCGACTTGGGCTGAATGCACCTGGGCTAGCCGCCCGGCAAAACTGAGCGTCTGACCATCAGACAATTGTGCGGACAGATTGTGGATAATGACAAGCTGTTCTTCTGCGCTGTAGTCGAATTTTGCCACCAGATCAGAATAAACAGTTGTTAAGCGGTCCTCTGCCTGCCGGGCTGAAAGCCTACCAGCGGCTGACCTCACCTCACCGCTGAGCATGCTGAGGGTAGTGCCATCAAATGTACCAGACAGATTAGCATCCACATTGCCGACCGCCTGTTGCCTCAGAATAGCCTGCTGGCCTGCCATTTTCAGCAGGCTGGTCACATCAACATGCTTGGTCCGCAACTCAAATACGCTCAACTCAGACAAGAGATTAACGGTGACAGACAAGTTGATTTGCGGGGTGATCTGGCCAGCGTCTACTGACTGAGACAGACGCAGGGACGCATTAAGCCTGTCTGACAAGCTGTTATCTGCCTCTGGCCAGAAGGACAGGCTGAGATCGGTAAACCGGCCATCTTCATGCTGCGCACCAGCAGCCGATAAAACCGTAAACTCATCTGCGGTCAGGGTTAATCTGCCCAGCCCAGACGGCCAGGCTAATCCGGTCCTGCCTGTTGTTTGCTGTAACGACCGGTTATCTGCACCTGCCTTCAGCACCCCCGCCAACTGGTTCAGCCAACTGAATTCATCTGAAAATTTCCAGCTTTTGCCCTGCCCTTCCACAGTGATAGACCGTGCCTGCACAACAATCTCTTCAGGCAAAATGGTGCGAAGGGAGGACAGGCCGAATATAAGCTCAACCGTCTCAAGGCTGACATGCTGGCCCTGATAGCTGATGTCGGTATCATGCCCGCTCAGGATGAGCTGGAACCTATCCAGATCATAAGTGAGGCTCAGCGCGGTAATATCGGCCTGCATCCCGGGCAACATAGCTGAGATTTTATCGGCAATGATTTGTTCCAGCCCGCCACGCCGATCAATAACATATACCGCAGACGCCGCCGCAACAGCTACCAGAACAAAAAACCCAAAAAAGGTGAAGACAAGCCGCTTCAACCAGACCGATGATCCAGATTTCCGCGGTGTCTCTGGGGCAGGCGCGGCGGTGAGGTTATCCTGTTCAGCCACAGCGTGGTGCCTTGATCATGGAAGCAAAATGATACAAATGTTTCCCCGGTTGACGTGACTGATTATCAATGTACAGACTACTCATGTTTTCCTGCAAATTTATATGACTTTTTTGGCTATCATACTATATGAAATCAGAAGACAGTTCTTGTGCTGATGAAAAATGGAGACAAAAGCATGCTGACGACCGGCCAAACCGCCCCGCTTTTTTCGTTGCCGACTGACACCGGAGCTTTCAATCTGGCAGACCATCATGGCAAAAATGTGATTGTGTTCTTTTTCCCGAGAGCGGATACCTCAGGCTGTACCAAAGAGGCGATAGCGTTTTCCGCTCTGAAAGAAGAATTTGAGGCGGCGAATTCGCTTGTCATAGGCATCTCAAAAGACACCCCGGAAAAGCAGGCCAAGTTCAGAGCCAAACATGGGCTGACCTGTCTGCTGGGCGCGGATTTCAACAGTGATGTGTGTGAACAGTTCGGTGTGTGGGTGGAAAAATCCATGTATGGCCGGACCTATATGGGCATCCAAAGAGCAACCTTTATTATCAATGCAGATGGTAAAATCGGCACAGTCTGGCCAAAAGTAAAAGTCGCTGGCCATGCAGAAGATGTTCTGGACCATCTGCGTGCCGGCGGGTGATGACGCCCTCATTTAGGCTGCTGAGATGACAGATATTGGCCCCTTTCTTCTGGATGCGTTCAGTTGTGCAGACACAAAACTGAAGGCCGCGAAAGCCAGAGCCCTGTTCAGTGACTTAGGCAACGGCGTATATGACCGCGTCCTCCCGCATCCCTTCCCAGACCGACCAGGCCGCCCTGACCGGCCCGAACTGCTCGCCCCCCGGTATGTGCCCAGACGGCGCATCACAACCGGCAAGACAGGCCGCATCGCCCTGCTTCATGCGATCGCCCATATTGAGCTGAACGCGATTGATCTGGCCCTTGATATGGCCGGGCGATATGCGGCCTACGGCTTGCCGTTTGATTTTGTGCGGGACTGGCTGTCTGTTGCCAATGATGAGGCCAAGCATTTCATGCTGCTAAGTGACCGTCTGGAGAGTCTGGACAGTTTTTATGGCGCGCTGCCCGCTCATGACGGGCTCTGGGAAGCGGCACTGGCAACACGTGATGATCTGGCGGGCCGTCTGGCCATTGCGCCGCTTGTCCTAGAGGCCAGAGGGCTGGACGTCACGCCGCAACTGATCGACAAGGTGAACAGCGCGGGTGATGAGGACAGCGCCGCTATCCTGCAAATCATCATGGAAGATGAAGTTGGCCATGTAGCCACGGGCAAAAGATGGTTTGATTTTGTGTGCGGCTGTGAACGGCGAGACCCTATCAGCAGCTGGCAAGGGTTGGTCCGGCACTATTTCAAAGGGGATTTAAAGCCGCCCTTCAATATCAAAGCCCGCACTGCGGCCCGTTTTTCTGCTGCTTTTTATGGCCCTCTTGCCGCAGGCCGTCCGTCTCTTCAACCTCTGGAAAAGACGGCAGACGAAGCGGCTGATTAAGTGCGGGTTGAGCCGACCCTGGCGGCCAAGCTGGCCTCAATAAAGTCATCCAGAGACCCGTCCAGAACCGCCTGACTGTTGCCGGTTTCAACATTGGTGCGCAAATCCTTGACCATCTGGTAGGGGTGCAGAACATAAGACCTGATCTGACTGCCCCAGCCGATATCAGACTTGGTGGCATTATCATCCATCGCGGCCTGTTCACGCTTCTGCAGCTCAAGCTCATAAATACGGGCTTTCAGCATATTCAGGGCGGTTGCTCTGTTGCGATGCTGGCTTCGATCTGACTGACACTGCACCACAATATTGGTCGGGATATGGGTAATCCGGATAGCTGAGTCAGTGGTGTTGACGTGCTGACCGCCAGCCCCGGATGCCCGGTAGGTATCAACCCGCAAGTCCTTCTCTTCCAACTGGATGTCGATATTGTCGTCAACCTCTGGATAAATCCAGACAGAGGCGAAGCTGGTATGCCGCCGGGCCGAGCTGTCATACGGCGAAATCCTAACCAAGCGATGCACACCAGATTCGGTTTTCATCCAACCATAAGCATTTACGCCCATCACCCGCAGGGTAGCTGATTTAATACCCGCTTCCTCCCCATCACTTTCTTCGATTACTTCCAGCTTGAACCCTCTGGCCTCAGCCCATCTGGAATACATCCGCAACAGCATCGCCGCCCAGTCCTGGGCTTCTGTGCCTCCTGCCCCGGGATGGATTTCCAGAAAACAGTTATTGGCATCAGCCTCACCGGATAACAAGCTTTCCAGCTGTTTCTTGCCAGCGATTTCGGCCAGACGAGCGACCTCCGCATTGGCCTCAGCGACAAGGTCTGCATCACCTTCTTCTTCTGCCAGCTCGATCATATCGATCTGTTCCTGCAGCTTGGTTTCCAGCTCGGTAATGGCGGCTATCTGCTGGTCAAGGTGAGTTTTCTCGCGCATCACGCTCTGGGCTTTTTCCTGACTGTCCCAGAAGTCAGGAGCGGATATCTGCGCTTCAAATTCAGCTGCCCGGTCAAGCGCTGTGTCCCAACCTACATGTTTGCGCAGCAGCTCTATTGCGGTTTTAATCGCTTCAATAGCGGCCTGAGTTTCAGCCTGCATGGTGATATCAGCCTTTTCATTATCTTAACATCTGTTCAGATGGAGGTATCAATACAGAGCAGGAGCGTCAACTGTTGTCGTCCGGCTAGGGGAAGACGGCAGATCAATCACACGCGTGGATTTCGGGCGTTGCCCGGGTTTAAACACTTCCAGCACGGCCATTTCATGATCAGGCAGCACCCGTTCCCCTGTTTCAGCATGGACAGGTACAAGTGTTATCCCGCCAGGCCGCCGGAACGGGATCAGCGGCTGTTCAGCAAGCGCATCAACCATAAACTGCTTGAAAATTGGTACCGCCGCGGTAGAACCGGTCTCACGTTTACCCAACGGGCGCGGCGTATCATAGCCAACATATACACCGGCCACCAGATCAGGTGAAAAGCCGATAAACCAGGCATTGGTGTTATCGTTTGTGGTCCCGGTTTTACCCGCGACAACCAGACCCGCATCAGCGATGCGGCGGCCAGTCCCCCTGGTAATCACGCCTTCCAGCATAGACACCATCTGATAGGCTGAGGCCGGGTCGGTCAGCTGTTCACGCAAATCTGTCAACGCGGGGACCTGCTGATTATCCCATCCGACAGGCGCATCACAAGCAGAACAATCCCGCTTGTCATGGCGCATGATAGTCTGGCCAAACCGGTCCTGGATACGGTCTATAAGGCTGATATCAATTTTCCGGCCGCCATTTACCAACTGGCCATAGGCCGCGGTCAGTCGCAACAAGGTTGTCTCACCGGCCCCCAAGGACATAGACAAAAACGGCGGCAGGTCTGCATTAATTCCAAATTTACGGGCATAATCCTGAACCACCGGCATCCCCACCGCCATGGCCAGACGGGCGGTCATCAGATTGCGCGATTTTTCTATTCCCACCCGCATGATAGACGGGCCATAGAACCGTTTGGTGTAGTTAGCCGGTTTCCATTTCGGCTTGCCAGGCCCCTGATCCACAACCAACGGCGCATCAAGAATACGTGTGGTGGGGGTATAGCCCTGATCAAGAGCCGCCAGATATACAAAAGGCTTGAACGCAGAGCCCGGTTGCCGTCTGGCTTGGGTTGCCCGGTTAAATTCTGATACCCTGAAATCATATCCCCCAGAAAGGGCCAGCAGGCGTCCTGTATGCGGGTCAAGCGCGACAATAGCCCCTTCAACCGACGGGCGTTGGCCCAGCGCATAAAGATTGCCTTCACCCAACACAGGGTTATCTTTGAGCAAATCAGGGGCTTCTTCGGGTCGCTGGACGATCACAATATCATCAACAGACAAGGCCTGTTTCAGGGATGTTATTTTCGGCGGCCTGACCCCGTCTGGGCGGCGCGGCGGATAGGCCCAGGCGGCCAGCGCGAACGGGATCACGGCGCTCTGGCCCTGCACATAAATCTGCGCCTGCTTGTCATCAACCTGTGTCACCAGCGCGGCAAACCGCTCTGCTGGCAACTGGTCTGTCAAGGTCTGAAGCTGGTCATCCACAGGCTTGCTTGCTTCCAGCCGCGCCAGTGGCCCGCGCCAGCCCTGACGCCTGTCCAGTGCCTCCAGCCCTTCACGCAAAGCCCGTTGCGCTTTCAGCTGTAAATCCGGGTCCAGGGTTGTCCGCACCGAAAGCCCGCCTTCATAAAGGGCTGTACTGCCATAGATATCTGCAAGTTGGCGGCGCACTTCTTCGGTAAAATAAGGCGCGTTGGCGTTGTCTGAACCTGAGGTCTTCTCAACACTGAGCGGCTGGGATTTGGCCAGTTCAGCCTGTTCTGCTGAAATATAGCCGTTCTCCCTCATCTGCTCCAGAACCCAATTGCGCCGGCCGATGGCCGCCTTGGTTCGCCGCACCGGATGATAATTTGACGGTGCCTTTGGTAGCGCCGCCAGATAGGCTATTTCATGCAATTCAAGCCGGTCCAGGGCTTTATCGAAATAGTTCAGGGCCGCCGCGGCAACGCCGTAGCTGCCATAGCCCAAGTAAATCTCATTCAGATACAGAGCCAAGATCTGGTGTTTGGTGAAGGCTCGCTCCATCCGGATCGCCAGAATGGCTTCTTTTATCTTTCGGTCCAAAGACAGCTCATTGGTAAGCAGGAAGTTCTTTGCCACCTGCTGGGTGATGGTTGACGCCCCTATCGGCCGCCGCCCAGACCCCAGCGCCGCTACATTGGTCAGGCTGGCCCGCACAAGGGCGACCGGGTCAACCCCCGGATGGGAATAAAAGGATTTATCCTCGGCAGACAAAAACGCATGGATCAGCTGTGGCGGCATCGCTTTGACCGGCACAAACAGGCGTTTTTGTGTGGCAAATTCAGCCAGCAATGCTCCGTTTCCGGCATAGATGCGGGTGGCAACCGGCGGCTCATATTTGGCCAGTTGCGAGTAATCCGGCAAATCCTGTCCCCAGGTCCAGAAGACCCACAACAGCCCGCCTAAAGCAGCCACAGCAGAAAGTAGCGAGAATATGAACAGACCGATAAGATATTTCATGACAGCTTATTTATTATGCAGAATTGAGGCCGTCTTGTGGCATCACGATGACGGCGTGGCAAGATAGGTAACGATGGCTTTGGCTAATCTTTGAGTCAGTTTGCGTCTATAACGCTCCGAATTCAGGTTTTTTTCATCCTCTGCATTGCTCAAAAAGCCCATTTCAACAAGAACCGACGGCACATCAGGCGATTTTAGAACGGCAAATCCGGCAAACCTGTGGCCGCGCTTATCCCCGCCTGGCAAATCCCTGATCTGGCTCAGGATAGCGGCGGCAAGGCGGGAGGATTCATTCATTGTTTCGCGCTGAAACATGCTGAGCAGGGCATTGGCCGCCGCCGGGTCCTCAACCGCCAGGTCCGGCCCGCCAACCAGATCAGCCTTGTTTTCCTGTCTGGCGATATAGGCTGCTTCTTTATCAGAGGCGGTGTCTGAAAGGGTGAACACTGAAATACCGCGGGCTGCCTTGCGAGGGGCTGAATCGGCATGCAGCGATATAAACACATCCGCCCCCATATCGCGGGCCATAGCAATACGCTGTCTGAGCTTATAAAACTTATCAGATGACCGGATCAGGCGGGCTGACACCTTACCGGTTTTGTTCAAATCTGAGGCCAGTTGTTTGGCGGCGGCAAGCGTAATCTCTTTTTCCTTGGTTCCGCCGCGCCCCAACGCACCCGGGTCCTTGCCGCCATGCCCGGCATCAATCGCGACAATCCATTTCCGCTTTAACTGGGCCGGCCGGGGCACTGGACTGGGCACTGGACTGGGCACCGCCACCTGCTGGTTCGAGGGCTGCCGCAAATCTGTCTGCTGGGGGGCGGTATCATCAGGCGGCAGATGACCAGCTGATGCGATCGTGTAGCGGTCTTTTTTCAACGAACGTTGGGCCAGCTTAAAGCGCGTTGGCCCTTTATCAACCAAATCGATTACCAGACGGTAGCCCCCATTTTCACGTGGCGGCAAGGTAAAGGCCCGCTCAGGTGAGGCCGGCGCGCTCATCTCTATGACCAGACGGCCGGTTCCCGGCTCCGGATGGCCAAACCGATAGGCGGTGGCAGGCCCGCTTGACAAGGGCCCGGCAGACTGAAGGCCGGACACACCCCAACCCAGATCAGGACTGTCGATCACCAGCCGCCACGGCTCATCAAGCAGCAGAAGCTGAGCCGGGGCAGGCTGGCTGGTTTCAAGAACAACGCGCAGAGCGGGCGTATCGTTAAGATCTATCAGGCCAAGACGCATACCCGTCAGCTGGTTGTCTGCTGCCTTGGCGATTTGCCCGACACCAGCCCCCATCAGCAAGAGAAGAAACAGACCCAACACCCGGCCCAAAGCGTTAACCATAATCGTCATAGCATCCTGATGACCGCAGATTTCGTGACGCCAGAGTAGAGCAAGGCCCGCGCGCTGACCAGCACCAATTTAGTGTTTACGAACAACAATTCGCCTGCTGCTCTGCTGTAAGACCTGAGCATAACCGAACCAACGCAGGTTTTTAAAAAGACTTTGTTTTTCCGAAATTTACTGTATAGTGAAGTCAGAATTTTGAACTTGGTTCTGTGCCCTTGCTTCCGGCGGGGCAATTTACATAAAGCGCTGCTGAAAAAGGCGGGCCAGACCAATTGCAAACGACGTTGTCAGGCGTGAACTGAGAACAGCATAGTAGCTGATTATCTGTTTACGGTCTGGCAAAACAACAAAATCGAGTTGACCACAGATGAGCTGTCTTTCCTTGACAAACGAACGCATTGGCACAAGCCAGCGGCCGGATATGGTATCCGGCTTTTCTGCGTTCCTGGCATCTGCTGTTCAGTTAAACCGGGTGTCTGAGCCTCAGATACCTGAGAAAATCATGTCCTGTCTGCTCTCTCGACAGCAACAGGCGACAGAAAGCTCCACTAATGACAAAGAAAATGCTGATCGATGCACATCAGCCCGAAGAAACACGGGTTGTTCTGCTCAACGGAAACAAAATCGAAGAGTTTGATTACGAGAATAATAGCCTTGTTCAACTAAAAGGAAATGTATATCTGGCCCGGGTGACCCGCGTGGAACCGTCTTTGCAGGCCGCGTTTGTTGAATATGGCGGTAACCGCCAGGGGTTCTTGGCTTTTAGCGAAATCCACCCCGATTACTATCGCATCCCTGTCGAAGACAGAGAAGCTCTGGCCGCAGAAACAGAAGATGCATCTTCTGCTGAGGGCGAGGACGGGGTTGCTACAGGTGCTGAGGCGTCTGAAGACGGCTCGAAATCAGATGGCACGCCTGAGGAAATCGGCGGCGATGATGAGCATGATGATCGCTCTCAATCCTCTGAATCGATGATGCGCCGGTATAAAATCCAGGAAGTCATCACCCGCAAACAAATTTTGCTGGTTCAGGTCGTCAAAGAAGAGCGCGGCAATAAAGGCGCGGCCCTGACGACCTATCTGTCTTTGGCCGGGCGTTATTGCGTTCTGATGCCAAACAGCAACAGAGGCGGCGGTGTTTCCCGCAAAATCACCAACGTCGCTGATCGCAAACGTCTTAAATCTGTGGTCAGTGACCTGGATATCCCGAAAGGGATGGCGGTGATCGTCAGAACCGCTGGTTCAAAACGCACAAAGACAGAAATCAAGCGCGACTATGCGTATCTGTCCAAACTATGGAATGAGATTCGCTCAAAAACGCTGCAGTCAGAAGCCCCGGCCCTGATCCATGAGGAAGGCTCACTGGTCAAACGTGCCATCCGCGATATGTACACCAATGATGTGGAAGACGTCCTGATTGAGGGCGAGGACAGCTACAAGGTGGCCAAGGCGCAGATGAAAATGCTGATCCCAAGCCATGCTAAGCGGGTCACAAAATATGAAGGCACCGAACATCTGTTTCAGAAATACGGGATTGAGCCACAACTGGATACCATTCATCAGGGCGAGGTTACCCTGAAATCAGGCGGCTATCTTGTGATTAACCAAACCGAAGCTCTGGTGGCCATTGATGTGAACTCTGGCAAGGCCACGCGTGAGCGGAATATCGAAGAAACAGCCCTGAAAACAAATCTGGAAGCCGCCGAAGAAGTCGGCCGCCAGCTGAAATTAAGGGATTTGTCTGGTCTTATCGTGATCGACTTCATCGATATGGAGGAGAACCGTAATAAATCGGCGATTGAACGGAAGCTGAAAGACGCGTTGCGGCATGACCGCGCCCGTATTCAGGTTGGTTCAATCAGCCATTTTGGTTTGCTGGAAATGTCACGCCAGAGGCTGCGGCCATCCCTGGCTGAATCTGTATCGCAAACCTGTCCGCATTGCGCAGGTACAGGTCGGATCAGATCGATCAACTCAGCGGCTCTGCAAATTCTGCGGGTTGTTGAGGATGAGGCAGGCAGTCGTCCTGGAGAAGATATTTCCATCTTTGTTCACCCAGATGTGGCGTTATACATCCTGAACCAAAAGCGGGCCAGCCTGGCCAGCTTAGAGGAACAGTTCGGCATCTCCATCCTTATTGAGGCTGACGCGGCACTGATCCCGCCTGATTACAGACTGGGCGGCGAAAATGCTGAACCCGCCTCACGCGGCAATAACAACAATGGAAATGGCGGCGGCCGGTCCAGAGGCGGCAGAAACAACAAATCAGCCCGTAATCAGAATGAGGCAGGAACACAACGGCCAGCCCAGCCTGAGGCAGAGGCGGAACGCCCTGAAGATGACGATGAGCAGCCCAAGCGTAAACGGCGCGGACGGCGCGGCGGCAGACGGCGGAAGAGACGCGGCAATGAAGAAGCAGCTGAGGCAAACGCACAAACCTCAGCAGAGACAAATGCAGCCGAAACATCAGCGGTAGAGGCACAGGCACAGGCCGATGCTGAACCTGCGCCTCAAGATAATACAGATGCGGGTGCAGAAGCAGGCGAACAAAAAGCCAAAAAGCCACGCCGGCGCACCAAAGCAAAGGCCGCCAAAGCTGAAGCTGTGCAACAGGATGATAAAACCGGTGAGCCGTCAGCGGAAACGGCGGCTGATAACGCCGAAGCGGCGAGCCATGCTGATGAGGCAGCACCTGCGAAAAAGCAAACCAAAGCCAAGAAAAAGACCGGCACAGCTGCAGCCAAAAAAACCAAGGCTAAGAAAGCCGCAACCAAAGCTGGGGCCAAAAAGACAAAAGCCAAGGCTGAGACTAAGACCGGGACCAAAACTGGGACCAAGACTGGGGCTGCGGCAAAAACAGCTGCAGAAGACAAGGCTCCTGTTGAGAAGGCTGAAGCAGGTCAGAGCGATACAGCCGGCGATGCCGGACAGGATCGCAGCCCGAAAAGCTCAGTAGAGATGACGGTTGTCAATATTGATGACGCGCCGTCTGCAGAAAAGAAGAAAAAAGGGTGGTGGTCACGCTAATAGCGGGCCACCTTCACCTTTTGCTGTTGTTCAGGCCTGGCCGGCCCGGTCAGGCGGCATCAACCTTTAAACCGGAAATGAAGCTGTTGAACCGGCTGACCGCTTGATGCATATCGGCGGTGCTTCCGGCGAAGGACAGGCGCAGATAGCGGTGACCATTTACCGGGTCAAAATCAACACCCGGGGTGGTCGCAACACCCTGTTCAGCCAGCAAACGTGCCGCAAAATCAAGTGAGCTGTCACTGAACGGGCTGATGTCGGCAAACAGATAAAACGCGCCCTGGCAGGGGGCGGCCCCTTCGGTTATTGCCGTGGGTAAGCCGGCAAGAAGAATATCCCTGTTCTGCGCATAGCGGGCAACATGCCTGTCCAGTTCTGCCTCACAATCAAATGCGGACACCGCGGCAATCTGGTTTGGTGTTGGGGCTGAAATAAACAGGTTTTGCGCCAGCTTTTCAACCGGTCCCAACAGGTCATCAGGCAGGATCATCCACCCTATCCGCCAGCCGGTCATGGAAAAATATTTCGACAGGCTGTTAATCACAATCGCATTTTTGGTATAATTCAGGGCGGTATCACATCTGTGCCCATAAACAAGGCCGTGATAAATCTCATCTGAGATTAGACGCACACCCTTCTCATCACACCATCTGCAAACCTCAGCAAGCTCGGCATCGCTCAACACCGCACCAGTCGGATTTGCCGGACTAGCGATCATAAGCCCGTCTGGCAGGCTGTCCCACCTTTCCATTTCCGCGAGTACAGGCTTCCAGCCCTGTTCCGCACCGGCGGACAACAGAACCGGCTCAAGACCCAATCCCATCATTAAATTGCGATAGGCCGGATAACCCGGGTTCGGAATAGCAATCCGATCGCCCTCATCAAAGGCCGATAAAAACGCCAGCGCAAAGGCTGTGGACGAACCGACAGTGACGGCAACATTATCTGTATGCGGCTGAGTGCCATACCACTCATCATAAAACCGGGTGATGCGCTGGCGCAAAGGCAATTGGCCGAACGCAAGCGAATAGCCATGTGTGGCGGTCTCCTGCAACGCCAGCATCATCGCCTGATTAACCGCCTCTGGCGCCGAGGTTGACGGCTGACCGATCTCAAGATGGACGATATCTGCGCCCTGCGCCGCCAATTCAGTCGATTGACGCATCACGTCCAAAGCCAGAAACGCCGGAAATTGTGACCGTTTTGATGTTTTCAGTCCTGAAGCCATGGCTTGTGCAACCTTTGTTCTTGTTCAGACCGGGGTGTTGTTTTCCCGGACCTCTCATTTTAATCCTGTAATTTCAGCTCAGCATGCGCTAACCTACTGGCCAGAGAACCAAAACAGGCCCGCGCTTTTGCGGACCTTGCTCTGCTTTTACCCCAACCCTTAAACGCAACAAAACACCATTACCCCCTGAAGTCAATTTCAGTCAACGCAACAAATTTTACAATTTATACAAATTAGATAAATAAAATTCTGTTATGTAAAGGTAAACGCACCATATGGCAGCATTCTGTCGTAAATTTGCCTATATTATGGCTTTCTTGCTGTCCTTTCAGCTCAGTGCGGCGTTTGCCAGCGGTCTGATAAGAGACACTGAGATTGAGCAAGTCCTGCAGGATTCAGTTCTGCACATGGCGAAGCAGGCCGGCTTTCCAGAGGGCATAAAAATCAGGGTCATTCTCGACCCCTCCTATAACGCATTTGTGGTTGGCGGGCAGACCGTGTTTATTCATAGCGGCCTGTTGCTGACAGCTCGTTCAGCAGAAGAAATTCTGGGCGTTATCGCTCATGAAATCGGCCATCTGGCGGCGGGTCATGCGCCATTGCGCGAAGAAGCCCTGAAAGAAGCCAGCCTGGCAACCGCGCTGACCGCAATCGCCGCGGCCACCGTTGCGGCAAGCGGGTCTGCGGATGCGGCTCTCGGCGTTGCTATCGGCGGTTCTGACAGAGCCAAACGCCGCTATCTGGCGGTCTCTCGCAAGGACGAATCAGTGGCGGATGAATGGGCCTTATCCCTGTTGGACAGCGCCGGAATTTCCAGCCATGGCCTGACCGATTTCATGAGACGCCAGGCCAGCCAGCGGATCCTGCCAGAAAGCCGCCAGAGCGAATATTATACCACCCACCCCGGGGCAAAAGAACGGCTGGCCACCTTTACCGACCATACCAGCCAGATAGCCACACAAAACCGGCAATTAAGCGCGGCCGACCTGCAGCGCCTTGCCCGCATTGTGCTGAAGCTGGCGGCCTATACCCAGCCGCCAAGCCGGACCCGCAACACCCCGTTTCGGATTGACTGGACCCGCTCCTCGTCTGACCCGGCCAAAGTTGTACCAGATGAGACAAGCCTTCGTTATGCTGAAGCAATCGCCTTGTTCAGGCGGGGTGAATTGGCCGCCGCAGATAAGCTTATTACAGACAGCCTTGCTGTCTCACCCGATGACCCCTGGCTGGAAGAATTTGCCGGCGATGTGGATATGTCGGCTGCCCGCCCAGAACAGGCCGCCGCGCATTATCGGGCCGCCTTATCGATGCGCCCAGACAGCCCGCAAATCAGCCTGAGCCTGGGCCGGGCGCTTATCGCCAGCAATAACCGGACATATCTGCCGGAAGCCATAGAAGCACTGCAGTCAGCCAATGAAGGTGAGCCGAATTGGGGATTTGTGAAGCGCCAGCTGGCAATCGCCTATGGGAGGAACGGCCAAGTGGCAGAAGCTGACCTTACCCTGGCCGAAGAAGCCCTGTTGGCCGGCGACAAGCCCCGCGCGGCACAGATGGCTAACCGGACCCTGGCTGAGGAGACCGCCGCCCCCCATATCCGGTCACGGGCCAGAGATATTCTGTTCCAGTTGAATGTTCAGCCTGCAGAAAAGTGATGTTTGTAGTGTCTGCGGCGCTTGTTTCCGGTTATACTGGTCCGGCCTTCTGATGTTAGCGGTGATTTCCGCAACAGGCGCACAGGCGGCAAATTTCTAAAAGCCAACAGCCTTATCTTCTTCTCACGGCAAACAGGACCAGACCCATGCCCCGCTTTATCCCTCTTCTTCTCATTGGCTTTTGTGTGCTGACAGGCTTTGTGATGCCAACGCAAAAGGCTGTGGCCAGCTTAACAGATCAGGACAAAGCTGAAATTAAGGCCATCATCAGCGAGTTTATTGCAGAGAATCCGGAGATGATCCGTGATGTGCTGACCGAACTGGCAGTTGCAGAACAGGCCGCGCGTGAACAAGCCGCCTTCTCGCTGGTGCGGGAAGATGCAGATGACCCGGTTATCGGCCAGCCTGACGCCGCGATCACCATCTACGAATTTTCTGACTATAACTGCGGCTATTGCAAGCGGATTTTCGCCGACCTTCAGGCAGTCTTGGCCGAACAGCCTGATGTGAAGCTGGTGGTTAAAGAATTCCCTATCCTTGCCGAAAGCTCTGTTGTGGCCGCAAAGGCCGCCATTGCCGCACAAAGGCAAGGAAAATTTCCCGACTTTCACCGCGCGATGATGACTTGGCGCGGGCGAATAGATGATGAGGCGGTAAGCTCTGCTGCCCGCAAAGCCGGCTTGGATGTGGGCCAATTACAGAACGATATGGAAGATGAGCTTACCCTGTCCATCCTCACCAGAACCAGAGCCGCCGCCGCCGCGCTGGAGATCAGAGGCACACCGGCACTTGTTATCGGCGACAGGCTCATCCCCGGGGCGATCAGCAAGTCTGAAATTTTGGATTTGATAAATCAGGCCAGGATCGCTAAAAACTGATCAATGCGGACGCGTGGCGGCAAGTCGAGCCCCCACCAGAACAATAACCTCAAGGCTGCCGTCATGACCGATATACTTGTGATCAACGGACCGAATTTGAATATGTTCGGCATGCGTGAGCCGGAGATTTACGGTGCTGAGACGCTGGCTGATTACGATGCCAAAATTGAAGCTTTGTGCACAGAACTTGGTATGTCCTGCCGGTTTTTCCAGTCTAATCATGAAGGAGAACTGGTTACCTGTATCCAGAATGCCGCCCTTCCTGATAGTCCGGGCACAGCCAAGGCGATTGTCATCAACGCGGCTGCCTATACCCATACTTCGGTTGCGCTGCGTGATGCGTTGTCTTTATTTTCAGGACCCAAGATTGAGGTCCATGTGTCTAACGTCATGAAACGGGAAGCGTTTCGTCATGAAAGCTATATTTCAGCTGTTTGTGATGGCATCATTATCGGTCTTGGGGTGAATTCATATCTGATGGCCGTCCGCGCCGTCACCGACCAAGTGAAACAGGCATAATTTTCAGGCAAGCAAAAGAGAGCAGTATGGCGCCAACATCAAAAGCAAAATCCTTCGCAACCGAAACCAAGCTGGTTCAGGACCTGGCCGCGATTTTCGATGATAGGGAGCTGACCGAGCTGGAACTGGAAACAGACCAGATTTCCATCCGGCTATCGCGTGGCCAGCAGGGTCAGACTATGCTGAGCATGCCGCAGCCAATGGCCGCTCCTGTTGCACAGGCCCCAGCTGCACCAAGCGCACCAGCCACCGCTGAGCCAGCCCCGCAAGCTTCTGCTGCCGACCTCGCTTCGCATGAAGGGGCACTACGCTCGCCTATGGTGGGAACCGTTTACCGGGCCCCTGAACCCGGGGCAGCTGATTTTGTCAGCGAAGGCGATACGGTGAAAAAGGGCCAGACCCTGTTCATTGTTGAAGCGATGAAGGTAATGAACCCTATCACCGCTCCTGCCGACGGGACAGTCACCAAAATCCTGGTGGACAATGCCCAGCCTATCGAATTTGACCAGCCGCTTGCAGTTATAGAATAACCATGTTCAAGAAAATCCTTATTGCCAACAGAGGTGATGTTGCTTTGCGCGTTCTGCGCGCCTGCAAAGAAATGGGCATCCAGACCGTGATTGTACATTCCACAGCGGATGTAGACTCAATGCCGGTCAGGCTGGCTGACGAATCTGTCTGCATCGGCCCGGCGGCGGCTGGACAATCCTATCTGAACATCCCGAACCTGGTATCGGCTGCCGCGGTAACCGGCTGTGATGCTGTTCATCCCGGGGTTGGTTTTCTGGCGGAAAACGCCGATTTTGCCTCAATCGTTCAGGCCCACGGTCTGGTCTTCATCGGCCCGGAACCTGACCATATCCGCCAGATGGGCGATAAGGTTCAGGCCAAAATCACTGCAGCCAAAGCGGGCCTGCCGCTGGTGCCAGGCTCTCCTGGTGCGGTCGATACGCTGGAAGAGGCCGAAAAGCTGGCTGTTGATATCGGGTTTCCGTTACTAGTCAAGGCTGCCTCTGGCGGCGGCGGGCGCGGCATGAAGGTGGCGAACACACCAGATGAACTGGCAGAAGCATTTTCTTCTGCGCGGTCTGAAGCAAAAGCCGCCTTTGGTGATGATACTGTTTATCTGGAACGCTATCTGGATAACCCGCGCCATATTGAGGTGCAGATTATCGCTGATTCTCATGGTCATGCAGTCCATTTGGGCGAGCGTGAGTGTTCTGTGCAACGGCGTCATCAAAAGCTGTTTGAAGAAGCCCCCTCACCGGCGATTACCCAAGCCCAGCGTCAGAACATCGGCCAGATTGCGGCAAACGCCGCGCTGGAAATGGGTTATCTGGGCGTCGGCACAATGGAGTTTCTGTTTCAGGATGATGAGTTCTTCTTCATTGAGATGAACACCCGCTTGCAGGTCGAACACCCCATTACCGAAGCTATTACCGGCATCGATCTGGTCCGCGAACAAATCCGTATCGCGGCGGGCGAAGTCCTGCCCTTTACCCAAGACGAGGTTGAGTTCGAAGGTCATGCAATTGAATGCCGGATTAACGCTGAACACCCGGAAACCTTTGTGCCAACCCCGGGCACGGTGAATTTTTATCACCCGGCCGGCGGGGCAGGTGTCCGCGTGGATACCGTTCTGTATTCCGGCTACCGCATCCCGCCCTATTATGACAGCCTGATTGCCAAGCTGATTGTCCATGGCCGTGACCGTGATCATGCGCTGGCCCGGCTGCGGCTGGCTTTGCAGGAGTTCGTGATCGAACCGATCCCGACCACGCTTGAACTTCATAAGCGTCTGGTTGATGAACCGGCAATTAAGTCTGGTAACTATTCAATTAAGTGGCTGGAAAAGGAATTCTTCTCAGCCGACGACTGAGGCAGGGGATGACAGACCGTTTCATCTATTCACCAGAAACGATTATCAAGGCCTACAGTCTGGGTGTGTTTCCAATGGCGTCAGCCCATGATGCTGACGAGATTTACTTTTATGAGCCGGACAAGCGCGGTATCCTGCCTTTGTCGCCGCCGCATATACCGCGCCGTCTGCTCAGGCTGGTCAGGCAGACCAAATGGACCATCAGCTTAGATCGTGATTTCCGGGCTGTTATTGACGGCTGTTCTGAAATCTGTGCTGACCGGCAGGACAGCTGGATAAACCCAGAGATCAAACGGCTCTATCTCAGTCTGCATAAGCTGGGTTTTGCGCATTCCCTTGAAGTCTGGGACGGCTCAGAACTTATCGGCGGGCTATATGGCGTTCATCTGGGCTCTGTCTTCTTTGGCGAATCGATGTTTTCGCGCCGCAGTAACGCCTCAAAACTGGCCCTGGCCCATCTGATGGCCCGGTTACATTATGCCGGTTTTTCCCTTCTGGATGCCCAGTTCAGCAATGACCATCTGCTTCAATTCGGTCTGGTTGAGATTACCAAACAACAATTTCAGGGGATGTTAAACTCAGCCCTTGAAACCCACATCGACTGGCCGTTTACAGCGTCAGAAAATGATATTTTTGCCTATCTTGCACAGGCCAAAAGCGTGACATCATAAACCGGGTGTTCAAGCGAGGATACCGCCGGACTGGAGGCAAACATCCACCCCGAAAACACAATTATTTTGTCTTGGGCGTCTATTTTGTTTTGGGCGTCTCTTTCGTCTTGGCTGTCATCGCCGGCAAAGCCAACGTCCCGAATTTCGAGGAATGCCGCCGCCTCAGGCGGTTCTTCTGGTGGTCTGAAGGCACAATGTTTCAGCTCAATCTCCAGCGTGCCAAACCGCACCGGCTGGTTTAGACTGACCTCAACTGTGGCAATCCGGGCGGTGATTTTATCAAGAGTCTGCAGAAACGCCTGTTCTGAAGCCAGCCAGCTTTGCGCCTGAGCCGTGACCGGCAGGACGCCGTGAAAGACCAGCAGAAGCAGACCGAAAAACAGTCTTTTATATCTGTTCAGGTCAGCTCTCATTACCCTGAAACACAATTTTGCCCAGCAGGTCAGACAGGCTGACCGGGTCGCGGGTGTCAAATATAACAGTCCCTTCTGGCATTATCTCATCACCAGCCCCGGGAAGAAGTTCGAGGAAATTGCCGCCTAGTAGAGACGCCGCGGTAATGCGGGCTGAACTGTCCGCAGGCAGTTGTATCGCCTCATCTATACGCATATCGATGCGGGCCGCATAAGTTACAGGGTCAAGCGACTGGCCGACAATCTGGCCAACTTTAATCCCTGACAATCTGACCTCATCACCGACCGACAGGCCGCCTGTGGTGCCGAATTCAGCATGCAGCAGATAGCCGTCAGCCGATTTGATATCAGAGGCTTGATAGACCAGCCCGGCAAAAATAACTGCCCCCGCCAGAACAACAAGACCCATGACAATCTCAAGCGTACTTCGTTTCAGCATTGATGCCTCACTTATGTTTCACCAGCTCTATCTGGCTGTTAACCCAATCCTGCTTCGCTTTATCCCGGCCGCGTGGCCCGTGGCGGGTTCTCCTTTGACAGGGGTTTACGGTGTCCAGGCCTCATAATCGCCGGTAGCCTTTTTGCGCTTACCGCCTTTCAGCACATGACCCGCCGGCCGATAGGCATATTTTGTTCCGGTCAGATTTGGCAGATGCTGTTGTTGCCAGTCATGCGACACATATCCGGCCTCAGGCGGCGGCGTTTGTTCGGTGTAATGCAGCCAGCCATGCCAGTCCGCAGGCACCTTGCTGGCCTCCACCTGGCCGTTATAAATCACATAGCGACGCTTTCGCTGGCCACGGCCCGCCTTGCGGGATTCAAAATACTGGTTCCCGAATTCATCGCTGCCAATCTTCTGTGTCGTCAGCCGTATCATCAGCTTGGAAAGTAAATGCATGGTATGTTGCCATCCGCCCGTTATGTTCCCCGATATCATATGACCTTAAGCGCGGACCCCGAAAGCCATATCATTATCTTTAACGCTTATAATCCGAAGCCGGGTTTTTATCAACCGAAACCACAATGCCAGACACGGGTTCAGTTTTGTCAAAGTCAAGGGCAAGCGGGTGAAAAAAGGTGCTAAAAAAGTCAAAAAAACAGAGTTTGTTTGATTGCAACTGCCCCCTACATCATGTAGCCTAATGGCTCAGGATTACTACATATTGTGTTATTAAGCTGTTAAGAGTCACAGCTTAAGTTACGGTTTTTTTTCGTTTTACATAAGGTTATTAGAGGGCAAAGATGAAATTCGAAAGACGCTTCACGACAGCTGGTCAAGAGACATACGAGCAGATCCCATTTCGGTCAGCATCAAGCGAGATTCGCAACCCTGACGGGACAGTGGTGTTCTCTGCTGAAAATATTGAGGTGCCAGAACAGTACAGCCAGGTGGCGACAGATATTCTGGCGCAAAAATATTTTCGCAAAGCTGGTGTTGCTGCACAACTGAAGCGTGTTGAAGAAAATGATGTTCCGTCCTGGTTGTGGCGCTCTGTGCCAGACACAAAGGCACTGGAAAAATTGCCTGAGGATGAGCGCTATGGCGGTGAGACCTCAGCGAAGCAGGTGTTTAACCGGCTTGTCGGCACATGGACATACTGGGCCTGGAAGGCTGGATATTTTTCCAGCGAAGATGATGCCAGAACCTATTATGATGAGATGAGCCATATGCTGGCCTGCCAGATGGCCGCGCCAAACTCACCACAATGGTTCAATACCGGCCTGCATTGGGCATACGGTATTGATGGCCCCAGCCAGGGTCATTTTTATGTCGATTACAAGACCGGCAAGATGGTCAAATCAAAATCATCTTACGAACACCCGCAGCCTCATGCCTGTTTCATTCAGTCCGTCAGCGACGATCTGGTGAATGAGGGCGGCATCATGGATTTGTGGGTGCGCGAAGCCCGCTTGTTTAAATATGGTTCGGGCACAGGGTCAAACTTCTCCCGCCTGCGCGGCTCAGGCGAACGCCTGTCAGGGGGCGGCAAGTCATCCGGCTTGATGAGCTTCTTGAAAATTGGTGACCGTGCGGCCGGGGCCATCAAGTCTGGTGGCACAACCCGCCGGGCCGCCAAGATGGTCACCGTTGATATCGACCACCCGGATATTGAAGAATATATCGACTGGAAAGTGGTTGAAGAACAGAAAGTCGCGGCTCTGGTCGCCGGCTCAAAGCTGGCCCAGAAGCACATGTCAGAAGTGATGGCGGCCTGTGTGAACGCGTCTGAGCTGAACGACACTGACAAATATGACCCCAAGGTCAACAAAGAGCTGAAAAAAGCTATCCTTTCCGCCCGCAAATCAATGATCCCGGAAAACTATGTGCAGCGGGTGATTCAGTTCGCCCAGCAGGGCTTTACCGAGATTAGCTTCAGGACCTATGACACAGACTGGGATTCTGAAGCCTATCTGACTGTTGCTGGCCAGAATTCAAACAACTCTGTGCGGGTCACAAACGAATTCCTGAACGCGGTTGCTGATAAAGGTGACTGGCAGTTGATCCGGCGCATCGATGGTGAGGTGGCCGAAACAGTGAACGCCTCAGAATTGTGGGATAAAATCGCGCACGCGGCTTGGGCTTGTGCTGATCCTGGCCTGCAGTATGACACCACCATCAATGAATGGCACACCTGTCCTGAGGGTGGGCGCATTAATGCCTCCAACCCTTGTTCTGAATACATGTTCCTGGATGACACCGCGTGTAACCTGGCGTCATTGAACCTGATGCAGTTCCGCCGTGAAGATGGCAGCTTCGATATTCCTATGTTCGAACATGCGGTCCGGCTTTGGACCATTACACTGGAAACCTCAGTGCTAATGGCCCAGTTCCCGTCAAAGGAAATTGCCCAAGGGTCATACGATTATCGCACACTGGGCCTGGGCTTTGCCAACATCGGCGGGCTGTTGATGGCGGCGGGCTATTCTTATGACAGTGATGAAGCGCGCGCCTTGTGCGGCGCAATCTCTGCGATTATGACCGGCCGGTCTTACGCCACATCAGCAGAGCTTGCCGCAGAAGCCGGGCCGTTTCCGCTTTATGCTGAAAACGCTGATCACATGCTGCGGGTGATGCGCAACCATCGCCGCGCCGCTTATTCGGAAACAAAAGGCTATGAAGGCCTGTCTGTTCTGCCGGTGCCGCTCGACTATGCCAACTGTCCAGACCAGGATATGATCGCCCATGCTAAGGCGGCCTGGGATGATGCCCTGAAACTGGGTGAACAGCATGGTTACCGTAACGCCCAATCCACCGTGATTGCCCCAACCGGCACCATCGGTCTGGTAATGGATTGTGACACCACCGGTATTGAGCCTGACTTTGCAATTGTCAAATTCAAGAAACTGGCCGGTGGCGGCTACTTCAAGATCATAAACCGCGTGGTGCCTGAGGCCCTGACCCGGCTTGATTACACAGCCGACCAAATTGAAGACATCACCCGCTATGCGGTTGGTCATGGCAATCTGGAAAGCTGTCAGGCTATCTCGGTAAACGCGCTGAAGGATAAAGGCTTCACAGATGCGATCCTTGAGCGTCTGGCCGGCGCACTGGAAAACGCCTTTGATATCAAGTTTGCGTTCAACCGTTACAGCCTTGGTGATGAGTTCTGTAAAGACACGCTCGGCTTTTCTGATGACCAGCTGAATGATTTCAGTTTCAACATGCTGGAGGCCTTAGGGTTTTCAAAAGAAGAAATTGAAGCTGCAAACATCCATGTCTGCGGGGCGATGACCCTCGAAGGGGCCCCTCACCTCAAGGATGAGCATCTGCCGATTTTCGACTGCGCCAACGTGTGTGGCCGGATTGGTAAGCGGTTCCTGTCTGTCGGCAGCCACATCACAATGATGGCCGCGGCACAGCCGTTTATCTCTGGGGCAATCTCAAAGACCATCAACATGCCGAACAGCGCTACTGTTCAGGAATGTGGTGAAGCCTACATGCAAAGCTGGAAGCTGGGCCTGAAGGCAAACGCGTTGTACCGGGACGGCTCCAAGCTCAGCCAGCCTCTGTCCTCTGCTCTTGTTGAAGATGATGAGGATACAGACCCAGAAGAGGTGGCGACCGCGCCAACCACACAAGTGGTCGAAAAGATTGTTGAGCGTATCGTTCGCAATGAAGAGCGTCACCGCTTGCCAGACAGGCGCAAAGGCTACACCCAGAAAGCTTCGGTTGGTGGCCACAAGGTCTATCTGCGGACAGGCGAATATGAAGATGGTCGCTTGGGTGAGATTTTCATCGATATGCACAAAGAAGGCGCGGCCTTCCGCTCATTGATGAACAATTTTGCCATCGCGGTGTCTATCGGTCTGCAGTATGGTGTGCCGCTGGAAGAATATGTTGAGGCGTTCACCTTTACCCGGTTTGAGCCGCAAGGCATCGTCACGGGTAATGATGCTATCAAGATGTCTACATCCATTCTGGATTACACCTTCCGTGAGCTGGCTATTTCCTACCTCGACAGACATGATCTGGGCCATGTAAGCGCTGATGATCTGGATGTGGATACTACTGGCGGCGGTGAGGTACAGTCCGAACTGGTGAACAAAGTGACCAGCCGCGGCTTTATCCGCAAACAAGGACTTGTGGTCTATTCAAATGACAGCTCAGCCGCTCAGGCAGTGGCCACTGACCAGGTCGCCCCGACCAGTCTGAAGCCCGCAACAACAGGGGCTGGCGTGGCAAAAGCGGTGGCGAGCGAGGCGATGGCCCAGTCCGCGTCAAGCGAGGATGTTATGGCAAACCGGGTGAAGGAAGCCCGCCTTCAGGGCTATGAAGGCGAATCCTGTCCTGAGTGCCAGAACTTTACGCTGGTGCGGAACGGAACCTGTCTTAAATGCAACACTTGCGGGTCAACCACTGGCTGCAGCTAAGACGCGCCTGAAACATATACAAAAACAAACATAAATAACAAAGACAAGGCTCAGCCCCTCCCAGGCTGGGCCTGTTTTTTTGGGTAAAGCTGTCCGTTTTTTGTCGCTTAAAGACTGAACCGTCTGGTTATCTTGGTGCTAGGGTCTGGTCTACATGCAAATCTTTCACAGGAGCCCTTCAATGAGCACTTCTGCAGATGATAATTTAAACCGGCTCGGCATAACCCTGCCAGACGCCCCGGCCCCCGCTGCCAACTATGTACCCTATGTCATTGCCGGAAATATGGTGTTTATCTCCGGCCAACTGCCTCTGGTTGACGGTAAGCTGTCGGTCACCGGCCATGTCGGCAAGGATGTCAGCACCGATGAGGCTGCCCAGCAAGCCAGGCTCTGTGCCATCAATCTGTTGGCCCAGCTAAAGGCCGCGTGCGAAGGTGACCTTTCGCGTGTTAAGCAGGTCGTCAAACTGGGCGGCTTTGTCGCCTGCACAGATGATTTTACAGCCCAGCCTGAGGTGGTAAATGGGGCGTCTGATCTGATGGTAGAGGTGTTTGGTGATGCCGGTCGTCATGCCCGTTTTGCGGTCGGGTCCAACACGCTGCCTCGCGGTACTTGTGTTGAGGTTGAAGGCACTTTCCTTATCGATTGAGCTAACCGGCCAGCCAGGCCGCCAGCTTGACTGAATAAACATCAGCACAACGAGATGTTTCAGGCCTTGCCAGACAGGCTGGCAAGGCCATATTTATGACATGGATGAACTGGCGGCGCACAGCGTGAGCATTACCGCTCACACCACATTAACAGCGTTTACAGCAGAAGAATGGGACCGGCTGAACAGCACCGCTCACCCCTTCCTCAGCTATGCGTTCCTGAGTGCACTTGAACAAAGCGGTTCAGTCGGCGAGCAGACCGGCTGGGACATGCTGTTTCTGGCCGCACGGGATGAAGCCTCAGGAGCACTGGCCGGGGCCTTGCCCGTCTATGTTAAACATCATTCTTATGGTGAATATGTTTTCGACCATAGCTGGGCACATGCGTTTGAACGGGCGGGCGGGCGTTACTATCCCAAACTGTTATGCGCGGTCCCGTTTACCCCTGTGCCTGGTCCGCGTCTTTTGTATGACAAGAACTATCCTGAAATCGCGGCCAGCCTCCTCAGCGCACTCGAAACCATTGCCAGACAAAACCAAATCTCAACTGCCCATATGAATTTCATCACTGATGATGACCGGCGCATCTTAGAAGATAAGGGGTGGATGATCCGCACCGGGGTTCAGTTCCACTGGCAGAATAACAAGTACCAAACCTTCGATGATTTTCTGGCCAGCCTGACCTCACGCAAGCGCAAAACCCTCCGCAAAGAACGCCAGAGCCTGCAGCAGCACGGCATAACCTTCCATCAGTTGACCGGCGATGCCATTACAGCAGACCATTGGGACAGGTTTTATCAGTTCTATATGGCCACCATTGAAAAGAAATGGGGCGGGGCCTATCTGACGGAAACGTTCTTTCATCAGATCGGCGCCAGTATGGCGGATGAAATCCTGCTGGTGATGGCACAGCGCGATGGACAGTTTATCGCCGGGGCGTTGAATTTTATTGGCCAGAAGACGCTTTACGGCCGCAACTGGGGATGTGTTGAAGAGGTCCCCAATCTGCATTTTGAGACCTGTTATTATCAGGCCATCGATTTTGCCATCAGCCGCGGCCTGACCACTGTTGAGGCTGGTGCACAAGGCCTGCATAAAGTGCAAAGAGGGTATTTGCCGGTCTATACCTATTCAGCCCATTGGGTAGCAGAACAGCCATTCGCCGACGCCATTGGCCGGTTTCTGCGGCAAGAACAGCAGGCCGTCGAACAGGACGCCCGTTCTATTGAAGAGATCAGCCCCTACCGGCAGACTGGTGAGACAGACAAGAGCTGACCGCTAGACCTTACTCAGCGTCTTCTTGCCGCGCGGCTTGCGTTTGGATGATTTCGCTTTGGCCTTTTGCCCAGACCCGCCCTCAGCTGATCTGGAGCCGGCCGCAGCAACGCTGACCTTTAACGCCTCATCAACAACGCTTACCTCAACCACACCGCCTTGTTCCAGATCGCCGAACAAGAGATGGTCAGCCAGCGGCTTTTTGATCTGTTCTTGTACCAGACGCGATAACGGGCGCGCGCCATAGGCTTTGTCATATCCTTTAAGAGCAAGCCAATTGCGGGCCTCATCATCCAGCATAATATCCACCTGGCGGTCGCTGAGCTGGACTTCCAGCTGCATGATAAATTTATCGACCACCTTGCGCACCACATCAGGTTCCAGTGGGGCAAACGGGATCACCGCATCCAGACGGTTTCTGAACTCAGGGGTAAAGGCTTTTTCAATCGCTTCGCTCCCCGCCTCCAGCTTCTGGCCACGGCCAAATCCGATCTGCTGTTTTGCCATTTCGGACGCGCCTGCATTTGTTGTCATGATCAGAACAACATTACGGAAATCCACCGACTTGCCATTGCTGTCAGTCAGGCGGCCATGATCCATAACCTGCAACAGGATATTGAACAGGTCAGGATGCGCTTTTTCTATCTCATCAAGCAGCAGTACGGCATGCGGGGTCTGGTCAACAGCGTCTGTCAACAAACCGCCCTGGTCAAACCCGACATAGCCTGGCGGCGCACCGATAAGACGGCTGACGGTATGACGTTCCATATATTCAGACATGTCAAACCGGATCAGCTTCACGCCCAGTATCTCTGAAAGCTGGCGCGCGGCTTCAGTTTTGCCAACACCTGTCGGGCCGGAAAACAGATAGTTGCCAATCGGCTTTTCCGGGTCACGAAGACCAGCACGAGACAGTTTAATCGCTGACGCCAATGCTGATAACGCCTGATCCTGGCCAAACACCATACGTTGAAGGTCAGTCTCCAGCGTTTTCAGCGCGGATTTATCATCGCGGCTGACCTGCTTTGAGGGAATCCGCGCCATTGACGCGATTGTCGCTTCAACTTCCTTCTGGCCGATGACCTGCTTCCGCCGTGACGGCGGCAACAGGTTCTGGGCCGCGGCGGCTTCATCAATAACATCAATAGCCTTGTCCGGCAGCTTTCTGTCATTGATGTAACGTGACGCCAGCTCAACAGCCTGTTTCAGCGCCGCGGCCGTAAACCTTACCCCGTGATGTTCTTCATAACGCGACTTCAACCCCTGCAGAATTCTGATGCTGTCTGGCACAGACGGTTCCGTGACATCAATTTTCTGGAACCGGCGGGCAAGGGCGCGGTCCTTTTCAAAATATGACCTGAACTCTTTATAAGTGGTTGACCCGATACACCGCAGGCCACCTGTCTGCAGCGCTGGTTTCAGAAGGTTAGATGCATCCATCGCCCCGCCGGAGGTTGCCCCGGCACCGATGATGGTGTGAATTTCATCAATGAACAGGATCGCGTTTTCATCCTGTTCGACCTGCTTCATCACCGCCTTCAGCCGTTCTTCAAAATCACCGCGATAACGTGTACCGGCCAGCAACTGGCCCATATCAAGCGCATAGATAACCGCAGATTTCAGCACATCAGGCACATCACCCTGTACCACCCGCAAGGCCAGCCCTTCGGCAATCGCGGTTTTTCCCACCCCCGGATCGCCCACATAAAGCGGATTGTTTTTGGTGCGCCTGCACAATACTTGAATAGTTCTGTCGACTTCTTTGTCACGGCCGATAAGCGGATCCACCCGGCCATCTCTGGCCTTGACCATCAGGTCAACGGCAAATTCTGAGAGCGGGTCTGATTTGCCGGCTTCACCTTCGCTGGTGCCCTCATCTGAATGGTCTGCCCCCTGTACCGGCTCCCCACTGCCATGGCTGACAAAGCTGACCGCATCAAGGCGAGTCATGTTCAATGAGCTCAAGAACCAGACCGCGTAGCTTTCACGTTCAGAATACATCGCGATTAGGATATTGGCCCCGGTGGCCGCCCCGCGACCAGATGACTGGGTGTGAATAATTGCCCGCTGGACCACACGCTGGAAACCGGCGGTTGGCTGAACCTCCAGATTTTCAGACGGGTTTACGATAGACGACAGCTCATCTTCAATATGGCTGACCAGAAGATCTCTTAACTGGGCGATATCCACCTTACAGCCCTGCAGAACCTGTAACGCGTCCTCATCATCTATCAGCGCCAACAGCAAATGCTCAAGCGTGGCAAACTCATGCGACCGTTCGCCGGCAATGGACAGCGCCCGGCGCAGCGTTTCTTCGAGTTCCGGTGACAGCATATCGATGTTACTCCTTTTCCAACTGCAACTGCAGGGGATGTTCGTTCTGGCGCGCGAAATTCATTACCTGGCTGGCTTTGGCTTCGGCAACCTCATACGTGTATACACCGCAGATACCCACACCGCGCTGATGAACATGAAGCATGATCTGCTGGGCTGCTTCATGATTGTGGCCAAAGAACCTTTGCAGCACGAGGACCACAAATTCCATCGGCGTGTAATCATCATTCAGCATCAGAACACGGTACAGAGACGGCTTTTTAGTTTTCTCCTTTTTCTGGAGAAGAACACCACCATCAGCATCATCTTCAAAGCGATTATCTTTGCTCATTTTGACTTGCTCTGCACCTTGTTTGCTCACTGTCCCTTTTTCACCTTCATCTCTATTATATTGGCATTCAAATTGAATAATTGAAGCGGTGAGGCCGCAAAAATCCGCATCGTGAGGGAAATTTTATCATTTTGCCCCCCGATGCGCTGACAGCCACTTGTATCTGATACGAGATATAGTATGGTTAGGACCGTAATGAAGTGCATGCCGCAAGATATAGCTCAGCCTGGACAGGTCGTACCGGCCAGCCATTCGCTTTGGCAGGCCGCAAGCCAACTTGTGATGGTATTGTGCCTGGCCCTCAGCCTCAGTCTGCTGGCTCCTTCTCAGGCCGAGGCGAACCCGAAATATGCCTCCATCATTATTGAAGAATCCAGCGGTAAAGTTCTGTATTCCCGCAATGCAGATAAACAGCTCTACCCGGCCTCTCTGACCAAAATCATGACGTTGTATCTGCTGTTTGAAGCGCTGCAGAACCGCCAGGTGACCCTGGACACCCGCATGAAAGTGAGCCGGGTTGCGGCCAGCCGGTCACCCTCCAAGTTATATCTGAAACCCGGGCAGAGCATCACCGTGAAAAACGCCATTCTGGCGCTGGTCACAAAATCAGCAAATGATGTGGCCACGGTTGTATCTGAACATCTGGGCGGCACGGAACGGGCCTTTGCCAAAAAAATGACCCGCAAAGCAAAAGCCCTTGGCATGAAGCGGACCATCTTTAAAAATGCTTCTGGCCTGCCAAACCGGGCCCAGTTGAGCACAGCCCGGGATATGGCCCGTCTGGGCGTGGCCATCAGACGGGACTTCCCGCACTATTTCAAATATTTCAAGCGGACCAGCTTTAACTGGCAGGGGCGCAAGTTCAGAAACCATAATAAGCTGCTGACCCAATTCAGCGGCACAGACGGCATCAAGACAGGCTATACCAACGCGTCCGGCTTTAATCTTGTCGCCACTACAGAACGCAATGGGGTGCGTCTGGTCGGTGTGGTTTTTGGCGGCAGGACAGGCAAGAGCCGCGATAAACATATGATCAATCTCCTCAGCCGCCAGTTCAAACGGGTCAAACCGATCCAGGTCAAATCAACACCGCTGCCCGCTGCCCCGTTATCACGGCCAGAAAACCTGGTGCCCAAATCTGCGGCACCGGACAGCCTGCAGATTGCTTCTGTTGCCCCGCCCCCGACAGATGTTGGCTCTCGTTCTGGCGAGATAGATGACGCTGTGGCGCAGGTCTCTGCCCCGTTGCCATTCTGGTCTATTCAGGTGGGCAGCTTCACCCGCCGTGTCTCTGCCCATAAGGCCGCGATTAAGGCCCGCCGCACCGCCCGTGATGAGCTTAACCTGACCCCGGCTGAGCTGTCCCTTGTGACCAGAGGCGGGTTGCCGTTATGGCGGGTAAGGTTCCGCAATCTGGATGAAAACCGCGCCCGGGCAGCCTGTGCGGCTCTGTTATCTGCCGGGGAGGCTTGTATCGCCCTGCCCGCGTCTGTAACGGACGCAGGCTAAAACTAGCGCGGTCC
>CBFHLG010000001.1:0-1461 GCA_965656625.1 Puniceispirillaceae bacterium (SeqCode) | reverse complement strand
GCGGCTCTGTTATCTGCCGGGGAGGCTTGTATCGCCCTGCCCGCGTCTGTAACGGACGCAGGCTAAAACTAGCGCGGCCCAGCTGTTAATGAAAATCACGACTTTTCAGGCGCGGCTGCTCCTGACCAGCGGCCTGCAGAAACCCAAGATAGGAATCGCAATTATGCACCGCATCTGCAATAAAATGGGTAATCGGGCCCTGTCGTTGCAGACGGCCATACACCCCCATCAGATGCGCGCCCAACAAGGCTGTTCTGTCCCGTTCAACAATATGCGGCCAGACAATTACATTCACAGACAACAGGCTGTCTTCCAGAGTGACAAACACTGTGCCTTTAGCGGTGCCGGGACGCTGGCGCATAGTGACAAGCCCGATGAGGCGCAACCGCCGGCCATTCGGCATCTCCTCTATCACAGAACAGCTCTGCCATCTGTCCTTTTCAAACCAGGGCTTCAGACTGTCAACCGGGTGACCTTTTAACGACAGCCCTGTTGCGGCATAATCCTGAGCGATTTGTTCACCAAACTGGCTGGGCGGCAGATGGGTATGGCTGTTATCAGCTTGCTGATCTGTTTTGTCCTTATGGTCCAGATGAGCAAATAACGGCAGCTTGCTGATCTGCAAACGGCCATGCTTGCGGGCCTGCCAGAATCCCTGCCGCGCGTTCAACCCCAGAGAACGCAGCCCGTCTGCCGCAGCGATCAGCTCAATGGTTTTGGCCGACACATCTGATCGGCTGAGCACCTCTTCAACAGAGCTGTATCCCTTACCGCGGCAGGAGGTTATCCGCCCGGCCTCAGCCGCGTTAAGCCCTTTGACCAAACCCAACCCCAGACGCAAAGCATGGCGGGCTTGCGGCGCAGCCTCAAGGGTGGTTTCCCATGCAGAATGGTTAAGATCAACAGGACGCACCTCTACCCCGCTGCGCTGGGCATCAGCAATAAGCTGGGACGCGCTGTAAAACCCCATCGGCTGGGCATTTAACAGTGCACAGGTGAAGACTTCAGGATAATGGCATTTCAGCCAGGCTGAGGCGTAAACCAGAACTGCAAAGCTGGCGGCATGCGATTCAGGAAACCCATAGGTGCCAAAGCCTTCGATTTGTTTAAAACAGCGGCGGGCAAATTCAGCATCATAACCACGTTCGATCATGCCATTGACCATCTTATCGAAGAATTTATGGATATCCCCGTTCTTACGAAACGTGGCCATCGCGCGGCGTAGCCTGTCTGCTTCTGCGCCGCTGAACCCAGCCCCCACAATCGCTATTTTCATCGCCTGTTCCTGAAACAGAGGCACCCCCAATGTGCGATCCAGAACAGAGCGCAGCTCATCAGACGGGTAGTCGATATGTTCAAGTCCGGCGCGGCGGCGCAAATAGGGATGCACCATATCACCCTGAATGGGGCCCGGGCGGACAATCGCCACCTGGACAATCAGATCATGAAAACAACGTGGCT